>NZ_JBFUHC010000011.1:0-154808 GCF_056402615.1 Pedococcus sp. P3_C7
ACCTTGTCCTTGGCGTCCTGCGCGGCGTCGGACACCTCGTCGGCAGCGTCCGAGACCCCGTCGGCGGCGTCGGTGGCGACGTGCTTGCCCTTGCTCGTGACCTTGTCCTTGGCGTCGGACGCAGCCTCGGTGGCCTTGTCCTTGGCGTCGGCGGCCTTGTCCTTGACCGTCTCGGCGGCGCTGGTGGCCTTCTCCTTGGCGGCGTCGGTCAGGCTGGCGACCTTGCTGGTCGCGCTGACGCTGGAGTCGCGGCCGGCCGTCGGTGCGGTGTAGGGGTCGTCGAGGGGCGTGGCCCACGGGTCCTCGCGCGGTGCCGACTTCTTGAAGGCCGCGAGAGCGGCTGCTGCTGCGGCGGCCAGGCCGAGGAACAGCAGGATCTTGCCCTTGCGCCTGCGGGGCTTGGCCACGGCGTCGCCCTTGAGCACGGAGTAGGCGTCGGAGGACCGGTCAGCCGTGTCGGCAGCGGCCGACTTGGCGGCGGCGGAGGCTGCGGCGACGGCCGCGATCGCCTCGGCGACCCTGGGCAGCAGCGTGTCGACGATGGTGTCGCGGGCGGTGTCGACCTTGGGGGCCAGCCCCTCGACGGCGCCCTGCAGCTTGGGGGCAGCCACCTCGATGCCGTGGTCGACCCGCGGCTTGGCCCACTCGCGGGCGGCCTCGAGGCCGTGCTCGACGTGGGGCTTGCTCCAGTCCTTGGCCTGGGCGGCGCGTTCCTTGGCCACCTCGGCGGCCGGGCCGACGCGCTCCTTGAGGGCTGCTGCATAGTCGACCGCGCTCTGCGCGGAGCTGCTGACAGCGTCGCTGGCCTGCTCAGTCTTGGTCTTGGTGCGGAACACCGTGCCTCCTGTGACTTGGCGTGGGATGGAGTCCGGACGATCGGCGAACCAGTGCCGCGAAGGGCTCTGCACGACGACCGGACGGACGACTTCTCTCGACCCATCCTGCCTTGTTTCCGCTGGTGAGCAAGCCCGTGGGGGTACTGAGGGCCATCTCACGAGACCGCGCATGGAAGGATGGCCGACATGGACGTCACCCTCAAGACCAACCACGGCGACATCAACGTCACGCTGTTCCCCGACCACGCCCCGAAGACCGTCAAGAACTTCGTGGGACTGGCCAAGGGTGAGCAGGAGTACCGCGATGACGCCGGCCGATCCAACCCCACGCCGTTCTTCGACGGCCTGGTGTTCCACCGCATCATCCCCGGGTTCATGATCCAGGGTGGATGCCCCCTCGGGCAGGGCTTCGGTGGCCCGGGCTACACCTTCGACGACGAGATCAGCCCCGACAAGGACTTCACCAAGCCTTACATGCTCGCCATGGCCAACGCCGGCAAGCGGATGGGCAAGGGGACCAACGGGTCGCAGTTCTTCATCACCGTGGGGAACACCACGTGGCTGCAGGGCAAGCACACCATCTTCGGTGAGGTGGCCGACGGCCCCAGTCGCGAGGTCGTCGACAAGATCGCCGCCGTTCGCACCGGTGCGAACCCTAAGGCAAGGTCCGCACATGAGTGAGCCCACGGCATACCCGCAACAGCAGACGACCCCCGTCTGCCCGCGGCACCCCGACCGGGTCTCCTACGTGCGCTGCCAGCGGTGCGCGCGGCCGGTCTGTCCCGAGTGCCAGCGACCGGCCGCGGTCGGCGTCCAGTGCGTCGACTGCGTGAAGGAACAGGCCAAGACGGTCCGCAGCACGCGGACCGTCTTCGGCGGCAGCGTCAGTGACACCCCGTTGGTGTCCTACGCGATCATCGCGATCTGCGTCCTGGTCTTCGTGCTGCAGACGGCCGAACCGAGCCTGAGCGGCGACATCTCCTTCGTGCCCTACCTGGGCGCGCACGAGCCCTGGCGCTTCCTCACGTCGGCGTTCGCCCACGCGACGATCACGCACATCCTGTTCAACATGCTGGCGCTGTGGATGGTGGGGGCGCAGTACCTCGAGCGGCTGCTGGGCGGAGCGCGGTACGCCGCGGTCTACCTGGTGAGCGCCATCGGCGGATCGTCCTGCTACCTGCTGCTGTCACCGGCGGTGCCCTTCGACGAGCTCGACCCCAGCTCCTGGTACATCGGCGCGGTCGGTGCGTCGGGAGCGGTCTTCGGCCTGTTCGGCGCGCTGCTCGTGCTCAACCGGCACCTGGGCCGTTCCTCGGCCGGCATGTACGCGACGATCGGCATCAACGCCGTGATCGGCTTCGTCGTGCCGGGGATCGCGTGGCAGGCCCACCTCGGTGGTCTGCTCACCGGCGCTGCCGTGGCGGGGGTGATCGCGGCGACCTCCGCCCGCGAACGCCGCCGCTGGCAGTGGCCCGGCGTGGCACTGGTGCTGCTCGTCGTGGTCGCGGTCGCGATCGGCAAGTATGCCGCGTCGCCGGCCTCGCTCCTCGGCTGACCCGGGCGTCGGGCCCGTATTACACGCCTGTCATTTGTCCCCAGCTGTGCACAACCCTGTGGATAACGTGCGGGTCAGGCGGTCAGGCGGGACGGTGCGGTCAGCGCCAGCGGGTCGTCATCGCGAAACCCGTGAGCATCAGGCCGAAGCCGACGCCGAGGTTCCAGCGACCGAGCGACTCCAGCGGGAAGCGCTGGCTGGTGATGTAGAAGACGACGATCCACAGGAGGCCGACGACCATGAGCGTCAGCATCGCCGGCACGAACCAGGGCGGGTTGCCGACCTTGGCCTTCGCGGGCTTGCTCGGCGGGGTGTAAGCGCGCTTGGCGCGACCCTTGGACTCAGGCACGGAAACACTCCTCGAAACTCGGACGGCAGCGTCAACCGTCTCGACGTGTGGCATAGCGTAGTGCCATGGCGGACCAGCGGCTCACGTGGCTGACGCGCCGCCCCACTCTCTGGTCGGCCGTGGTCCCGCTGGTCGCCCTGGTCGCCGGACTGTTGTTCGCCCTGAGCGCGGCCACGGCCCGGGGCACCGACCTGCGTTCGTCGGGCGGTGACCTGCCGGGCCTGATCCGCAACCAGACCCGCCAGAACACCGTCCTCGCAAGCCGGCTCGCGCAGCTGCGTGCCGAGGTGGACCGGCTCTCGGCCCAGCAGGCCCCCGGCGACCTGCGCGTCACCCAGCTGACCACGGAGGCCGACAAGCTGACCCTGGCGGCCGGCACCCAGGCCGTGGCCGGCCCCACGGTGCAGGTGTCGCTCACCGATGCCAAGAACGTCCCCGCCGTGCTGCCCGACGGCTTCTCGGTCGACGACTACGTCGTGCACCAGCAGGACGTCCAGGCCGTCGTCAACGCGCTCTGGGAGGGCGGAGCCGAGGCGATGATGCTGATGGACCAGCGGATCATCTCCACCAGCGCGGTCCGCTGCGTCGGCAACACCCTCATCCTCCAGGGACGGGTGTACTCCCCTCCCTACGTCATCTCCGCCATGGGTGACCAGTCCAACCTCAAGACAGCGCTGGAGCGCAGCCCGTCGGTGTCCATCTACCGGCAGTGGGTGGGCGAGGTCGGCGTGGGATACGACGTGAGGACGAACGTGCAGCAGACCTTCCCCGCCTATGCGGGCTCGATCAACCTGCAGCGCGCCCGGGCCGGCCGATGAGGGTGGCCCGCTGGGTCCTGGGTGTCGCCGGCGACCTGATGGTCACGGCGGGGCTGCTGCTTCTCCTCTTCGTCGGCTGGCAGCTCTGGTGGACCGACGTCACCGCCAACCGCACGCAGGACGCGACGGTCTCCACGCTGACCCGCGACTTCGCGGCCGCGGCGCCGACCAGCCCCGCCGGGCAGCCGACGGCTGCCCCGTTCGGGGCGGCGTTCGCGATCGTGCGGATCCCGCGCCTCGGGGCGCACTACGCGCGCCCGCTCCTCGAGGGCACCGGCCGCGACATCCTCCAGGACGGCATCGGCCACTACGACGGCACCGCGGGGCCCGGGGCGGTCGGCAACTTCGCGATCGCCGGGCACCGCACGACCTACGGGCGTCCTTTCCACGACATCGACAAGCTGCGCAGCGGTGACCTGGTCGTGGTGGAGACCAAGGCGGCATACAACGTCTATGCCGTGCGGCGTCACGAGATCGTGGCGCCCAGCGACGTCAGGGTGATCGCGCCCGTGCCCGACAAGCCTGGCGCGAAGCCCACCGAGCGCTGGCTGACGATGACCGCGTGCCACCCCAAGTACAGCGCCGCCCAGCGCTACGTCGTGTTCGCCCAGCTGGTGAAGACCTACCCCCATGCCGAGGGCCTGCCTGCCGGGACCCTCGCCGCCCCGAAGGGAGCCTGACCGATGCTGTATGCCGCGATCTGGCGCGCGCTGCCCGGTCCCCTCGTGGTGCGGGTCCTGCTCGCCGCCGTGCTCGTGCTGCTCGTGGTCGCCTTCTGCTTCCTGTGGCTCTTCCCGCGCATCGCCCCCCTCATGCCGTTCAACGAGAACACGGTCGACCCCACCGCACTGCGTGCGCCGAACCACCTGGTCCGGGCCCAAGAAACAGGATTACCGATGACGGAGGACCACCGATGACCCGCATCCTCGTCGTCGACAACTACGACAGCTTCGTCTTCACCATCGTCGGCTACCTCCAGCAGCTCGGTGCCGAGTGCGAGGTCGTGCGCAACGACGCCCTGCGTCCCGCCGACGGCGCGGAGTTCGACGGCGTCCTGGTCTCACCCGGACCAGGGACCCCGGAGGAGGCCGGCGTCTCGATGGCGATGATCGAGGGCTGCGGGGAGCGTGCCCAGCCGATGCTCGGCGTGTGCCTCGGTCACCAGGCTCTCGGAGTCGTGACCGGGGCAACGGTCGGCCGCGCCCCGGAGCTGCTGCACGGCAAGACCTCCAGGGTGCTCCACGACGACACGGGGGTGCTCGCGGGGCTGCCGTCGCCGTTCACCGCGACGCGCTACCACTCGCTGACGATCGACCCCGCGACCGTTCCCGAGACGCTGGTCGCCAACGGTCACACCGAGTCCGGCATCATCATGGCCGCGCGCCACCGCGACCTGCCACTGCACGGCGTGCAGTTCCACCCCGAGAGCGTGCTCACCGAGGGCGGCCACCGGATCCTCGCCAACTGGCTGACCCTGTGCGGCCTCGAGGACGCGGTCGCCCGCTCGGCAGGACTCAGCCCGTTGGTGCGCGACGCCGAGGGCGTGGCGCGAGCCGTCGCCGCCGGCTGACTCCACCGCTTCGCCGGGCCGCGCCACGGGGCCTCGTCTGGGGCCGCCTGGCTACGGCAGCGTGGTCGCCGTTCCCGTCGGCAGAGTGGGGGGCGCCGTGGTCGTCGCCGTCGTGGGTGGGGTGGTGGGTGTCTGCACCGGGGGTGGTGGCTGCGCGATGGTCAAGGTGATGGTCGAGCCGTCGTTCACCTTCGTCTTGGCCTTGATGCTCTGCTTGAGCACCGTGTTCTCCGGCTGGGTGCTGTCGACGTAGGTCGTCTTGACGCTCAGCCCGAGCTCGCCGAGCAGGTCGGCCGCCTCGTTGCGGGTCTTGCCCACGACATCCGGCACCGTCACCTTGCCGGACGACACGTTCAGGTCGACGGCCGAGCCCACCGCGACGGCCTCGCCCGCCGCCGGCGAGGTCGTCGAGACCTTGCCCTTGTCCAGTCCGGTGTCATCGACCTCCTTGATGCTGCCCACCTTCAGGTTGAGGTCAGCCAGCTGGGCGGCGGCCTCGTCCTTGCTGAAGCCCTTGAGGTCGGGCAGGTCGACGGTGTTCGGCCCGATCGACACGCTGATGCCCACCTTGCTGCCGCTCGTGACCATCTCGCTGGCGCTGGGGTTCTGGTCGACGACGGTGCCGACCTCCTTGGCGCTGTTGACATCGGTGGGCTCGGGCACCAGTCCGAGGGCGCGGATCTTGGCCTCGGCCGTGTCGACGGGCAGGTCGATCACCGAGGGGACCGCGACCTTCGGCTGGTTCTGTCCCGGCCGGTCCAGCAGGGCCTTCCCGGCCACGGCGATCAGGGTGAGGGCACCGAGCACGGCGAGGACGAGCAGGAAGTACGCCAGGCCCCGTCGCTTGCGGGGCTCGTCGTCGGGGTCGTGCCCGATGGCGGGAAGGGTCGCCGTGTTGGACCCCGCCGGCGCGGCATACTTCCCCCCGGCCGGGATCACCGTGGTGGCTGCGGTCGCGCTGGCCGGCGCGAGGGCCACCGTCGCGTCGGCGGTGCCGGCCGCGGCGCCTGCCGTGCCACGAGCAGCTGCGCTGATCGGGCGGCCGAGGCGCGCCGCCTGCAGGTCGGCACGGAAGGCGGTGGCGTCCTGGTAGCGGGACTCACGGTCCTTGGCCAACGCGTGCAGCACCACGGCGTCGAGGGCGTGGTCGATGCCGGGGGTGAGGGTCGACGGGCGCGGCGGGGGCTGCCCGACGTGCTGGTAGGCGATGGCCACCGGGGAGTCGGCCTGGAACGGCGGCCGTCCCGTGAGCAGCTCGAAGAGCAGGCAGCCGGTGGAGTAGAGGTCCGAGCGGGCGTCGACGTGGTGACCCTGGGCCTGCTCAGGGGAGAGGTACTGCGCCGTGCCGATGACGGCCTGGGTCTGGGTCATCGTCGCGTTGGCATCGGCGACGGCGCGGGCGATGCCGAAGTCCATCACCTTGATCTGGCCCTGGGGGCCGATCATGACGTTGGCCGGCTTGATGTCGCGGTGCACGATGCCCATGCGGTGGCTGTAGGCGAGGGCGTCGAGGACACCCTCGGTGATCCGGGCCGCCTCGGCCGGCGCGAGTGGTGAGCTGTTGTTGAGCAGCTCGCGCAGGGTCTGACCCTCGACGTGCTCCATGACGATGAAGGGCACGGGAACGCTGGCGCCTCCGGCCTCGGTGGCGTAGTCCTCGCCCGAGTCGTAGACGGCCACGATCGATGCGTGGTTGAGGCCTGCGGCGGACTGCGCCTCCCGGCGGAACCGGGCGAGGAACGCGGGGTCCCGCGCCAGGTCGGAGCGCAGCATCTTGATCGCCACGGGTCGCGACAGGCGGGTGTCGTGCCCCAGGTGGACCTCGGCCATGCCACCGCGGCCGAGGAGCTCACCGATCTCGTAGCGTCCCCCGAGCAGGCGTGGTGCTGTCACTTCTTCTTTCCCCCTTTGCCCTTGCCGTTGCCCGCGTTGGCGGGCGCCTTCGGCGCGGCAGTGGTGGCGGGCGCTGTGGTCCGGCTCGCCGTCGTCGCCGTCGTGGTCGCGCTGGATGGTGTCGTTGGTGTCGTGGTGGCCGTGCTGGGTGTGGTGGCACCGGGGTTGCCCTGCCGCGCTCCGGCTCCTCGACCGCCGAGGGCGATGGCCACCACGATGACGACGAGGACGACGACCGCGGCCGCGGCCGGGATCAGCCATCCCGGCCGCCGAGTGTCGTGCACCGCCGTGTCGGCGCGGTCGGAGTCCGTGGTGATGTCGGCACCGGAGGCTGCCGGCGTGGGCATGACCGAGGTCGGCAGGGTGCCCTCGGGCCCGAGGTCGGCCGGGACGCCGACGATGAAGGGTGCGACGGCCGCGGCCGCGCCGGCGACCAGGTGTGCGGGGGCCTGTCCGGGCGTCAGCCTGAGCGCCTCGGCGAAGGCGGCCGCGCTCTGAGGTCGCAGGGTCGGGTCCTTGGCCAGCGCCGCCATGACGGTGGTGCGCAGCGGTTCCTCGACGTCGTCGGAGAGCGGTGGGGCCGGCTGGCTGATGTGCGCCAGGGCGGTGGTCACCAAGGTGTCGCCGGAGAACGGTCGCTGGCCGGTGATCATCTCGTAGCCGACGACGGCCAGGGCGTAGACGTCGCTCAGTGGACCCGCCACCTCCCCCTTGGCCTGCTCGGGAGCCAGGTAGTGGGGTGTCCCCAGCACCTCTCCGGTCTGGGTCAGCGGCGCCTCGTTGAGGGCGCGGGCGATGCCGAAGTCGGTGAGCTTGGCGTACCCGTTGGCGTCGACGACGATGTTGGCCGGCTTGACGTCTCGGTGGACCACGTCCGCCTCGTGGGCGGCCTGAAGGGCCAGGGCCGCCTGGTAGAGGATCTCCGTGACCTCGGCCTGGGGCATCGGTGCGCGCTCGCGGATCAGCGTCGACAGGGGTTCGCCCTGCAGGAGCTCCATGACGAGGAAGGCGCTGCCGTCCTCCTCGCCGAAGTCGTGGACGGTGCCGATGTTGGGGTGGGACAGTCCGCCGCTGTGTCGTGCCTCGGCGCGGAAGCGCTCGAGGAAGCCTTCGTCCTGTGCGCTGCCGGGCAGGAGGACCTTGACGGCGACCTCGCGATCGAGCGTCTCGTCGTGGGCCCGCCAGACCTCGCCCATCCCGCCGAGGGCGATGCGCTCGACGAGGCGGTAGCGGTCGGCCAGCACCTGGCCGGTCTCGTGGCTCACTTGCCCAGCACCGCTTCCATCACTGCCTTGGCGATCGGTGCCGCGACCCGGCCGCCCGCGGCCTCGTTGCCGGCATTGCCGCCGTCCTCGACGACGACCGCGACGGCGACCTTGGGGTCGCTCGACGGCGCGAACCCGGTGAACCAGGCGTGCGGCGCCTTGCCTGCGGCGTGCTGCGCGGTGCCGGTCTTGCCCGCGACGTCGATACCGCTGATCTGGGCGGCGCGGCCCGTGCCGCTCTTCACGACGGCTTCCATCATCCGGGTCAGTGCTGCCGCGGTGTCGGCCGAGACGGCCTGCGAGAGCTGTTCGGGCTGCGTCTCGTCGATCACCTCGAGGTCCGAGGAGGTGACCTTCTTGACGAGGTGAGGTCGCATCACGATCCCGTTGTTGGCGATGGCCGCCGAGATCATCGCCACCTGGAGCGGCGTCACGCGAACGTCGTACTGACCGATCGCGGACTGCGCGAGCTGGGGCTGGTTGAGCTCCGCCGGCACCGAGCTCGGCGTGACCGACATCGGCACCGACAGGCGGTCACCGATGCCGAACTTCGCCGCCTGGGCACGGAAGCCGTCGGCCCCCACCTGCATGCCCAGCCACCCGAACGCGGTGTTGCACGAGATCTCGAGGGCGTGCGTGAGGGTGGTCTTGTCGTTGGGACCGCAGTTGCCCCGGAAGTCGTTGGGCAGGTCGGAGCTGGTCTGCGGCAGGTCGAGCACGGCCGGGCCGGGGATCTGGCTCTCCTCGGTGAACTTGCCGGACTCGAGCGCCGCCGCGGCGGTGACGATCTTGAACGTCGACCCCGGAGGGTAGAGGTTTCCGGCGATGGCGCGGTCCACCATCGGCTGGGTGGGGGCGGAGTTGAGCTGCTTCCAGGCTGCGACGACCTTGTCGGTGTCGTGGCTGCTCAGCACGGAGGGGTCGTATGCCGGGTGGCTGACGAGGGCGAGGATCTCACCGGTCGTGGGGTCGAGGGCGACGACGGCTCCGCGCTGGTCGCCCAGCGCCTTGTCGGCGGCGGCCTGCGCCTTGGCGTTGATGGTGAGCTCGAGGCTCGCGCCCGTCTGCTCCTTGCCGGTGAGGATGTCGGAGACGCGGCGGTAGAAGAGCTTGTCGGAGGACCCGGCGAGCAGGCTGTTCTCGGCCCCCTCGATGCCACCGCCCGCGCCGTAGGTGAACGAGTAGTAGCCGGTGATGTGCGAGTAGAGGTCGCCCTGCGGATAGGTCCGCAGCCACTTGAGCTCGTCCTTGGTGGCGGTGGACTTCGCGACCGGGGTGCCACCGACGAGGATCTGGCCGCGTTCGCGGGCGTAGTTGGCCAGCAGGGTGCGGCGGTTCTCGGGGCGGTCCTGGAGGGCCTTGGCCTGGACGAACGAGATGTAGGTCGAGGAGATCAGCAGCGCCGTGAACAACAGCGCGACGACGGTCGAGAGCCGGCGGATGGGGGCGTTCACCGGATCGCCACCACTTCGGTCCTGGCCTGGCCGGACGGCGTGGGACCGGGCTGGATCTCGGCGACCGGGCGCCGGGCGACGTCGCTGATGCGCAGCAGCAGGGCGACGAGGGTCCAGTTGGCGAGCAGGGAGGAGCCTCCGTAGGACAGGAACGGCATCGTCAGACCGGTCAGCGGGATGACCCGGGTGACACCGCCGACGACGACGAAGCACTGGAGGGCCACCGAGAACGCGAGCCCTGCGGCGAGGAGCTTGCCGAAACCGTCGCGGACTCCGAGCGCGGTGCGCAGTCCGCGCTCGACCAGGAGCACGTAGAGCACCAGGAGCGCGAACAGCCCGATGAGGCCGAGCTCCTCGCCGAAGCTCGGGATGATGAAGTCGGACTCGGCGAAGTAGGTGAGGTCGGGACGGCCACGACCCAGACCCGTGCCGAGCAGGCCACCGGCGGCCATGCCCATCAGGCCCTTGGCCACCTGGTCCGACTGGTCGGGCGCGAACGGGTCGAGCCACAGGTGCACGCGCTGCTGGACGTGCCCGAACACGAGGAACGCGAGATAGGCCCCACCGCAGAACAGCGTCATGCCGATCGCGATCCACGAGGTGCGTTCGGTGGCGACATAGAGCATGGACACGAACAGCCCGAACAGCAGCAGCGACGAGCCGAGGTCCTTCTCGAAGACGAGGACGAGCAGGCTGAGCACCCAGGCGACGATGATCGGCCCCAGGTCCCTGCCCCGGGGGAACGTGAACCCGAGCACCTTGCGACCTGCGAGGGACAGCGCGTCGCGAGTCTGCACGAGGTAGCCGGCGAAGAACACGGCCAGCACGATCTTGGCGACCTCACCGGGCTGGAAGGTGAAGGGTCCGAGCCCGATCCAGATCCGCGACCCGTTGACGGTGCGACCGATACCGGGGATGAGGGGCAGGATCAGCAGCCCGAAACCGACGACGGCCGCCGTGAAGGTGTAGCGCCGCAGCATCCGGTGGTCACGCAGGAACCACAGCACCACCGCGGCGATCGCCACGGCGAGGGCACTCCACGTGAGCTGCTTGAGGGCCAGGCCCGAGCTGATGTCGCGTCCCTTGGCGATGTCGAGGCGGTGGATCATCACCAGCCCCAACCCGTTGAGCAGGGTGACGATCGGGAGCAGGAGGGGGTCGGCGTACGCCGCCTTCCACCGCAGCAGCAGGTGGAACGCCAGCGAGATGACGAGCAGGCCGGCGCCGTGCGTGACCAGACCCGGGGGGAACGCGCCGGAGACGGACAGCCCGACGTTGACGTAGGCCAGGACCACGATGCTCACGGCCAGCAGGAGCAGCACCAGCTCGACGTTGCGGCGGGTTCGGGGGGCGAAGCTCGAAACGGTGGTCATCTCGTCGTCGTGGTCGCAGCGGTGGTCGGCGCCGTGGTGGTGGTCGTGGTGGTCGAGGTGGTGGTGGAGGGCGACGGGGTGCCGGCGTCCTCACAGGCCCCGCCGGTGGCCCGGCTCGCCGCGCACCGCAGCGCGTCGGTGCGCAGGCGGTTGACCAGCGCCTGCGCGTCGGCCAGCGAGTCCTTGGCGATGGTCTGCTGCACCTGTTGGCGCTCGAAATCGGGGAGGTCGGCCACCATGACGTCGGACCCGGACTCGACGTGGGACAGCTTGACCGGCCCGAGGTCCTGCGAAACCCCTTGGTAGATGGCGACATTGCCCTGGTGGGCGCCCACGAAGTACTGGCGCTGGGACCAGGTGTACGCGGCATACGCGCCACCGCCGAGCACGATGAGCACCAGGCCGAGCAGGGCGACGCGACGCAGCCAGCGGCCCGGCCCGGAGGCGGGGCCCTCCTCGGCGAGTGTGACGTCCTGGCTCTCGTCGTCCTGGCCCGAGGCCTCACGGGACAGGGCGGCGGCCTTCGCGGCAGGGGTCACCGGGATCGGGCGGGTGCCGCCCTTGGTGCGGGTGGCGGCGGCCCCGACGATCTGGGGCTGGGTCGGCGGCGCGGTCACCTTGGTGATGTCCACGACGTCACCGATGACGATCGTGACGTTGTCGGGGGCTCCCGCCTTGAGGGCGAGGTCGACGAGGCGGTCGGCCGTGGGGCCGGGAGCCTGTCCGGCGAGGACCAGCTCGGCGATCGTGTCGCCGGCGACGTAGTCGGTGAGGCCGTCGGACGCGATGAGGTAGCGGTCGCCGATGCGGGCCTCACGGACGGTGACGTCGGGCTCGTCGTCGTCCTGTCCGGTGAGTACCCGGGTCACCAGCGACCGCTGCGGGTGACCGATGGCCTCGTCCTCGGTGATCCGCCCCTCGTCGACCAGGCTCTGGACGAACGAGTGGTCCTTCGTGATCTGGGTGAGCTTGCCGTCGCGGGCGAGATAGGCCCTGGAGTCACCGATGTGGGCGAGGACGAGCTTGTTGTGGGACCGCAGGATCGCGATCAGCGTCGTGCCCATGCCCTGCAGGGCCGGTTCGGCCTTCGCGATGTCAGCGAGCTGGTTGTTGGCCGCTGTGATCCGTTGCAGCAGAGCCGAACTCGCCTCGGCGCTGCCCAGGGCCTCTCCATCGAGGTCGACGAGCGCACCGATCACGGTGGACGACGCGATGTCACCGCCGGCGTGACCACCCATGCCGTCGGCCATCGCCAACAGGCGAGGCCCGGCGTACCCGGAGTCCTGGTTCTCCGAACGGACCATGCCGACGTCGGAGCGCGCGGCGTAGTGGAAGGCGAAGGGCATCGTCGTGGCTACCTATCGCCGCAGCTCGATGACGGTCTTGCCGATCCGCAGCGTGCTGCCTGCCTCGACCCGGACGGGGCCGGTCAGTCGTTCCGTGCCGACGAAGGTGCCGTTGGTGGAGCCGAGGTCCTCGACGAACCACGCGTTGTCGCGCTGGAAGATGCGGGCATGCCGGCCGGAGGCGAAGTCGTCGTCGAGGATCAGCGCACACTCGGGGTTGCGGCCGATGATGGTACCGGCCTGGCGCAGCGGAAGGCTCGTGCCGGTGAGCGGCCCCTGCGTGACGACGAGGGAGTGCGGCACGGACGAATGTGGTTGCCGCTTGGGGCGCTTCGCGGGTGTGGCCGGCGCTGGGGCGGCCGAGCGCGAGTCGGGCTGACGTGCGGCTGGCGCGGGCTTGCGGGGCGTGCGGCTGACGACGCGGGTGCCGTAGATGTCTCCCCGGAGCACGCCGACGACGCTGAAGACGAAGATCCACAGGAGGACGAGCAACCCGAGGCGGATGATCGTGAGGGTGAGTTCACTCATGCGTGGCGTTCACCGCCGACCGGCGCGGTAGATGACGGAGGTGCGCCCCACCGTGATCCGGTCCCCGTCGGACAGGCGCTGACTGGTGATGCGTTCGCTGTTGACGAACGTGCCGTTCGTCGACCCCATGTCGCGGATGCTCGCGACGAGGTGCGGCCCGTCGTTGGTCACGCGGATCTCGCTGTGCTGCCTGGAGATTCCCGGGTCGTCGAGGATGATGTCGGCGCTGTCGTCGCGGCCGAGCACGGTCATGGCGCCCATCAGCGGGTAGCGCTCGCCGTCGACGTCCAGCCACGGGCGGTCGGCCGGGTTGACCCGGCGTGGCGGGGCTGCCGGTGCGACCGGTGCCTGCATCTGCGTCGCCTCCAACCCGTCGTCCTCGGTATGCCGTGGGCGTGGGGCGGCCGGCGTCGGCGCGGCGGGGGTTGGCGCGGCCGGTGCGGCGGGGCTGGGAGCCGGCGTCGCGGCATACCCCTCCTCGCCCCGCTTGGGGGCGGCTCCGGGGCGCCGGGCAGTGGAGGTGCGGAGGCGGAAGACGCCCGTCTCGAGGTCGTTGGCGCTCGCGAAGTTCACCTGGAGGGGACCGCCGGGCTGGTAGCGCTGGGACTCGGCATGTTCCTGCGCCGCGGCGATCAGCTCGTTCTCGAGCTCCTCGTCGTAGCCACCGAGCCGCTCGTAGTCGGTGTCGGACAGCTCGACGGTGAACAGGTTGGGGACGATGGTCCGGCCCTGGCCGAGAACGGCGGCGCGGTCGTCCATCGCCCGGCGGATCGCGGACGCGATCTCCACCGGCTGGACCTCGGACTTGAAGGCACGGGCGAAGGCACCGTTGACGGCGCGTTCGAGGCGTTGCTCGACCCGGTCGAACAGTCCCACTGCTGGCACCTCCTCACCTGTTGCCCTGCGATGTCTGGTCACGTCTGGACCCGATCGTAACGGGCTGGTCTGGGCAGACTGGTCACGCGCGCCGCGCCGAAGGGGGCAGACGGTCCTCGTGGCCGCGTGTCCGTCGGAGGCGCGATGGGCCAGTTTGGCGAACGCAGGGCGCGTACGCCACAATTGGCCGTTCCCACGCGCGAGTGGCGGAACGGCAGACGCGCTGCGTTCAGGTCGCAGTGTCCGAAAGGGCGTGGGGGTTCAAATCCCCCCTCGCGCACGTGAGCTGAAGGCCCCCAACCACCACGGTTGGGGGCCTTCGCTCGATCCCCTCCGCTGGCGCGCCCCAACGCGTCCAGGGACGGTGCCTACTATCGCCTCATGAGAATCGCAGTGCTCGGCACCGGCATCGTCGGCCAGACCATCGCCGGCAAGCTCGACGAGCTGGGCCACTCAGTGGCCATCGGCACCCGTGACCCCGAGGCGACCGCGGCCCGGGTCGACCCCGACCAGATGGGCAACCCGCCGTTCACGACCTGGCACGCCGCCCACCCCGGGGTCGAGCTGACCAGCTTCGCCGACGCCGCAGCCGGTGCCACCCTGGTCGTCAACGCCTCCTCCGGCATGGTCGCCCTCAGCGTCCTGGGTCTGGCCGGAGCGGACAACCTCAACGGCAAGGTGCTGCTCGACATCTCCAACCCGCTCGACTTCACCGCCGGCTTCCCGCCCACGCTCTTCGTCAAGGACAGCGACTCCCTGGCCGAGCAGGTGCAGCGGGCCTACCCCGGGGCGAAGGTCGTCAAGGCCCTCAACACCCTGACCGCCTCCCTGATGGTCGACCCGCAGTCCCTCGGTCAGTCCAGCACCGTGTTCGTGTCGGGTGACGACGCGGACGCCAAGGCCGAGGTCGTCGCGCTGTTGCAGGCCTTCGGGCACGACGACGTCATCGACCTCGGCGCCCTGGAGACCGCTCGGGGTGCCGAGATGCTGCTGCCCCTGTGGCTTCGCCTGATGGGTACGCTGGGCACCGGCCAGTTCAACTTCAAGGTGGTCCGCTGACGGCACTCCCCTGACCGGGCACCGAGCACGCGGGCCGCTGCTACCAGCCGGTCTCCTGGTCCTGGGCCTCGCGGTAGGCCTTGAGCAGGCCACCCCGCGCACGGAAGTTCAGGGCGGCAGCCGCGTTGGGGTTCAGGCCCATCTTGGCGGCCGCGACACCCAGGGGCTCGCCCACCACCGCGGTCCGCCACAGGATCTCCCGCCACCGGGGTGGGAGCGTGGCCAGGGCATCCATCATCACGGTGTGCTCCACGAACGCCTCTGCCGCATCGGGCTCGGCGTTGTCGAGGACGTCAGGATCATCGACCAGGAACTCCCGGGCGCTCCGGCGGATTCCGTCGACGTAGAGGTTGCGGATCGTCGCGACCAGGTAGGGGCGGAACGCGATCTTCGGACCGGCCCCGTGGAGGATCGCCACGAGCACCTTGGTGAAGGCCTCGGAGACGAGGTCCTCGGCAACCCCGTGCCCCGCGATGCCCCTCGCCGCCCTCAGCGCCGACGCGTGGTAGCGCGTGTACAACGTCGCCGTCGCGGACTCGTCGCCCGCCCGGACGGCCTCGATCAGGGCCGAGTCAACCTCCTCGCCGGGAGCGTGGTGCTGCCCGACACCGGAGTCGTGCTGCTCATCGGCGTCGGTGCCGCGCCGAGGGTGTGGCGCGTCCGAACCGACGGGTAGCGCTGACATCGGTACCTCCTCGTCGAGAGGTCCGGTCCGGACCTCGATGTGCGTTGTCATGGTTCGACTGCTCCAGCGATCCCGCGTGTTGACGTCGACGCGAGGGGTGGTGCTACTTTCGGGCGGGGTTGTCGAACGTTTTGCAGGGGTCGCGGGTCGGTGAGCAGGCCGACGGCATACCGACCCATGCACCCGGAAGGGGAGGACGGGTGAGGCAACCAGCTCAAGGTGGCGAGTGTCACCGCACCCGCCTCCGGGATGTCGACCCGGGCCGTCTGGGGATACCGGCTGCGGCCGGTCGACGTGCTGTGCAGTCTCTGTCGAGTTGTGGACCAGCCTTGGTGCTGAAGGACAACTCCAGACTGGCTGCCGAGGACTCCGCACACACGGGGGGAACTACCTGTCTTGGTGCCACGACGGTGCGGGCCGTCCTGGGTACCTCGTCGGGTGGGGAGACAACTCGATGCAGGGGGATCAGGAGATGCCGGACCAGGAGTCGATGACCACGAGGGCGCCGTCGCAGGAGACGGTGGCCTCGTGGCGCTTGGTGATGACCGTCCTCGCACGGTCGATGAACGTGAAGCTGGGGCTCGTGACCCGGCACACGGAAGACGGTGCGATCGAGATGACCGCACCCAGCCTTGAGCAGGACTACTACGACCCGGGAGAGCGGCTGGCTCTCGAGCCGGGCCTGCTGTGTGAGTACGTCATCACCAACCAGGCCGAGCTCGTCGTGGCTGACAGCCGCAGCGAGGCGGAGTGGGTGGAGAACCCCGATGCCCGGCGCGGGCTGCTGGCCTATCTCGGCTTCCCCGTCTACTGGCCCGACGGTGACGTCTTCGGGACCATCTGTGTCCTGGACGACTCGCCTCGCGACTTCAGCCAGGCCGATCGACGGCTGCTGCTGTCAGCCCGCGACGCCATCCACGACTCGTTGGGCGTGGCGATGGCGACCCAGCGTGTCGACCAGGGCGCCGCGGTCCGGGCGCCGATGGGGTCGTGGGACTACGACCCGGCGAACGACCTGCTGAGGTTGTCCCCCTCCATCCTCCGACACCACGGCATGGCTGACGCGAGCAGCTGGTCCATCGACCAGTGGCTCGACGGCTTCCCGGAGGACCAGCGCTCGCCGCTGGGCGACGGCATCGCCGCCGTTGCCGAGGGGCTGACCCGGACGTTGAGCCTGGCGGTGCTCGTGCCCGGCCCCGACGGCAGTGCCCTCGTACGGATCACCGCGCGGGGCCTTCACGACGACGCGCACCGCGTGGTCTCCATCGTGGGCAGTCACTGGGTGCTGCCCGACTCCACGGTGCCGGCCCCCCACGTCGTCGACCCCTTCTTCTCGCGTGACCCGATGACGGGGCTGCCCACCCGCGTCGAGCTGGAGTACCGCGTCCAGCGAAGCCTGGAACGACACCCAGGTCAGGCTCCCGGAGCGCAGGTGGTCATGGCGATCATCGAGGTGACCAACGTCGGCGGGATCGTGCACGCGGACGGCATCGACGCCGCCGACACGGTCATGGTCGGACTCGCCGACCGGCTGCGCGGGGCCGACCGCTTCGTCGCTGCCCTGGGTTTCGGACACTTCGCGGTGCTGGTCAGTGCCACGGCAGCCGGTGCGGCGCAGCGGCTGGCCCTGGCCCTGCGCAGGGAGGTGGCAACCCTCCCCTCGGCCGGTTCGGTGACGCCGAACATCTCGATAGGGACCGTCGACGTGGTCGAGATCGCCTCCGGGTCCCCCGGTGAGTTCCTCGCCGAGGTCACCCGCGGGCCGCGGCGGGAGGCTCCGAGGGACCGGGACGTCAACCGCGCCGCCACCGCCCTGACCGAACGCCAGAAGGAGATCGCGACCCTCGTCGCGCAGGGCTTGTCGAACCGTGAGATCGCGGACGCCCTGGTGATCACCGTCCGCACGGTGGAGGGACACCTCGACGGCATCCGCGACAAGCTCGGGCTGACCAGTCGGACCCAGCTGGTGGGCCTGGTCCTCACCCGGCCGGAGGTGGTGGCTCGGCTCAGTCCTGCGGCCGCAACCGGTAGGTCAGGACGGCGTTCCCGACCGACGTGACCTGGCTGTCGACGAGGTCGAGCCGGGTGACCGGCACGGACTCGTCGAAGAGCCGACGACCGACGCCAGCCACCGGGTGGGTGGTCAGCGTCAGCTCGTCGATGACACCGGCCAGGAACAGTGACCGGATGGTGTCGATGCCGCCCACGACCGAGATGTCCCCACCCTCGGACTCCTTGAGCTCCCGGACGTGGGCGGCCGGGTCGCCGTCGATGACGGTGCTGTTCCAGCCGAGGTCACCCGATCGCGTCGAGGACACCACATGCTTGCGCACCGGGTTGATGAACTGGCCGAACGGGTCGTCGGCACCCGCGGACTGCCAGTACTGCGACCACTCGTCCCACAGCTTGCGGCCGATGACCACGTCGGTGACGCCGCCGATGGCCTTGCCCATCATCTCCATCTCCTCCGGCCCGAAGCGGTCGAACTGCCACTGGTCGGGGGCCTCCACGACGCCGTTGACGGAGTTGAACAGGTGGGCCGAGACTTTTCTGGCCATGGTCGGAGCCTTTCGCACGAGGGTGGGATTCGTCGATACAGACCATGCCACCCGGCAGAACTCATCGCCCCACCAAATGCCGGGCAACGGTCCGTCACGGCTCCCGCGCGTGGCTATTGTCAGCGCAGCGGCCCTGGCGACACCTTTCCGAGCGAATGAGGCGCAATGCAGTCGAGCACGAGCACCCTGACCACTCCCGACGGAACCCAGCTGCACGTCAACAGGTGGTTGCCCGAGGGCCCACCCAAGGCCGTGGTCCAGGTCGCGCACGGCATGGCCGAGCACTCTGACCGCTACGCCCGGTTCGGTGAACGGCTGACCGCCGCGGGGTATGCCGTGTACGCGAGCGACCACCGCGGCCACGGCTCCACGGCGCGCGCCGCCCAGGACGCGGGCTACTTCGCCGACGACCACGGGTGGGACACCGTGGTGGACGACCTGCACCTCGTGACCGAGCACGCGCTGTCCGAGCACCCGGGTCTGCCGTTCTTCCTCTTCGGCCACAGCATGGGCTCGTTCCTCAGCCGCTCCTTCGTCACGCGGTTCGGCGGGGAGCTCGACGGGCTGGTGCTGTCCGGCACGGCCGGCGACCCGGGCGCGCTGGGCAAGGTGGGCCTCGCGCTCGCCTCCGCCCAGGCCCGGCTGCGCGGCCGTCGCCACCCCAGCGCCCTGATGGACCAGCTCACCTTCGGCCAGTACGGCGCGGCCTTCAAGCCGAACCGCACCAAGTTCGACTGGCTCTCCCGTGACGAGGCCGAGGTCGACAAGTACGTCGCCGACGAGCGCTGCGGCAACGTGTTCACGAGCGGCTTCTTCGTCGACCTGCTGGGCGGCCTCGCTGCCATCAACGCCGACTCGGAGGTGGCCCGCGTGCCCAAGGAGCTGCCCATCCACCTCATCGCCGGGTCACTCGATCCCGTCGGCGCCAAGGGCAAGGGCGTCCAGCAGGTCGCCGACCAGTACCGCCGTCTCGGCGTGCAGGACGTCAGCGTGAAGCTGTGGCCCGAGGCGCGCCACGAGGTCCTGAACGAGACCAACCGCGACGAGGTGATGGACGAGGTGGTGGGCTGGCTCGACGCCCACCTCCCCGTGCGGGGCTGAGCCACGCGGCATACCCGAAGTTCCCCCCCGTGGGCCGAAAGTTGTGTCGCCGACCATGTCGAGAACCGACCGACGGCTCCGTCCTGGGGGTGATGGCGGCCAGAATGGCCGGCACGGACGAAGGAGATGACGATGGCCAAGTACCTGCTGCTGAAGCACTACCGAGGCGGTCCGGAGCGCAGCCCCCAGGGCTGCATCCCCATGGACCAGTGGACTCCGCAGGAGATCTCGGACCACATCGGGTTCATGCACCACGTCGCCGACACGCTCCGCGAGCGGGGTGAGTTCGTCGACGCCGATGGGCTCTCACCCGAGGGCGCCTTCGTGCGGTACGACGGCGAGGGCAAGCCGCCGGTGACCGACGGCCCGTTCGCCGAGACCAAGGACCTGATCGCCGGCTGGATGGTGATCGACGTCGACTCGGTGGAGCGCGCCCACGAGGCGGCGGCGTTCCTCTCGTCGGCCCCCGGCCCGGGTGGCGTCCCCCTCAACGAGTGGATCGAGGTCCGGGCGTTCATGTCCGAGCCGCCCGTCATCACGGAGTGACCAGGCGATGAGCGAGCTCGACGAGCTGCTCAAGCACCTCGGACCTCAGGTGCTCGGCATCCTCGTCCGCCGCGGAGCAGACTTCGCGGCGGCCGAGGACGCCGTGCAGGAGGCCCTCGTCGAGGCGTTCCGTCGCTGGCCGTCCGCGCAGCCCGACGAACCCAAGGCGTGGCTCGTCACGGTGGCGTCGCGCAGGTACGTCGACGCGGTGCGATCGGAGGCCGCGCGACGCAGGCGGGAGGAGCGGTTCCACGAGGAGCCGGGGCCAGGCGCCACCGAACAGGCCGACGACACGCTCCTGCTGCTGTTCCTCTCCTGCCACCCTGCGCTCTCGCCGACCTCCGCGGTGGCGCTGACCCTGCGCGCCGTCGGCGGGCTGACCACGCGCCAGATCGCGGAGGCCTACCTCGTCCCCGAGGCGACCATGGCGCAGCGGATCAGCCGCGCCAAGCGCACCATCTCGGGCGAGCGGCTGACCCATCCTGGCGACCTCGCGGTCGTGCTGCGCGTCCTCTACCTCGTGTTCAACGAGGGCTACACGGGCGAGGTCGACCTGGCAGCGGAGGCGATCCGGCTGACCCGTCAGCTGGCTGCGGCATCCGACGAACCCGAGGTGGCGGGGCTGCTGGCACTGATGATGCTGCACCACGCCCGGCGGGCGTCGCGCCGCACGGAGGCCGGCGAGCTCGTGACGCTGGCCGACCAGGACCGTTCCCGGTGGGACACGACCGCGATCGCCGACGGGGTGCGGATCCTGCAGGACGCCCTGGCCCGCGACCAGCTCGGTGAGTTCCAGGCCCAGGCCGCCATCGCGGCGCTGCACGCCGACGCCCGGTCCGCGGCCGAGACCGACTGGACGCAGATCCTGGAGTGGTACGACGAGCTCACCCGGCTCACCGACAGCCCCGTCGTCGCGCTGAACCGCGCCGTCGCCGTCGGCGAGGTCGACGGCCCGCTCGCAGGCCTCCGAGCCCTGGCCGCGGTGGACGCAACCGTCCCCCGCCACGTCGCCGTCGCGGCATACCTGCACGAGAAGGCCGGGGACCTCGACCAGGCACACACGTTGTATGCCGCGGCGGCCAGGGCGGCGACCAGCGCGGCGGAGCGTGACCACCTCACCCGTCAGGCGGCCCGACTGCGCGGCTGAACGGGACGAACGGCGGGCGGCGGGGCTCGACGCGAACCCTTCGCCGGTCCTCGCACCGGACCCTCTGACAGACTCGGGCCATGGACCACGGGGCTTCATCGTCGGACTTCGCGTCTGCCTACCGCCACGGCTTCGCCCGCGTCGCGGCCTGCACCCTCCCCGTCCACGCGGGCGACCCCGCCCGCAATGCCGAGGCGGTCGTCGAGCAGGTGCGGCTGCGGCACGCGGAGGGTGCTGCGGTGGCCCTCTTCCCCGAGCTGAGCCTGTCCGGGTACGCCATCGACGACCTCCTCCTCCAGGACGTCCTCCTCGACGAGGTCGACCGCGCAGTGGTCACCCTCGCCGTGGCGACCAGGACCCTGCTTCCCGTCGTCGTCGTGGGCGCCCCGTTGCGGCACGGCAACCGGCTGTTCAACTGTGCCGTCGTCATCCACCGCGGCGAGGTCCTCGGCGTCGTGCCGAAGTCCAACCTGCCCAACTACCGCGAGTTCTACGAGAAGCGACACTTCGCCTCCGGCGACGACACCCGCAGCGACTGGTTCCACGCGCCGCACTGGCCGGGTGCCGACGAGGAGGGCGACCTCCCGTTCGGCCCGGACCTCATCTTCGAGGCCGACGACGTCCCCGGCCTCGCCGTCCACGTCGAGATCTGCGAGGACATGTGGGTGCCGGTCCCCCCGAGCGCCAAGGCCGCGCTGGCGGGAGCCACCGTGCTGCTCAACCTCTCCGCGTCGCCCATCACCGTGGGCCGCGCCGAGGACCGCCACCTGCTCGCCCGCTCGGCGAGCTCGCGGTGCAACGCGGCCTACCTGTATGCCGCGGCGTCGGCCGGTGAGTCCACGACCGACCTGTCCTGGGACGGCATGACGATGGTCTACGAGATGGGCGACCTGCTCGGGGAGAGCGAGCGCTTCCCGGACGGTGCCCGCGCCACCGTCGTCGACGTCGACCTCGACCGGTTGCGGCAGGAACGCATCCGACAGGGTTCCTTCGACGACAACCGCCGCGCCGAGCGGATCGACGCCAGCGACGGCGCGGACTTCCGCACCCTCGGCTTCGCCCTGAAGCCACCGTCGGGTGACATCGGGCTGCGCCGCAAGGTCGACCGGTTCCCCTTCGTGCCCGACGACGAGGCCCGCTTGGCGCTCGACTGCTACGAGGCCTACAACATCCAGGTGTCCGGGCTCGAGCAGCGGCTGCGGGCCATCGCCACCGACACCTGGCAGCCCAAGATCGTCATCGGCGTCAGCGGCGGGCTCGACTCCACGCACGCGCTCATCGTCGCGGCCAAGGCCATGGACCGACTCGGCAGGCCGCGCACCGACATCATCGGCTTCACGATGCCGGGCTTCGCCACGAGCGACGGCACCAAGACCAACGCGATCCACCTCATGGACTCCCTCGGGATCACGTGGGAGGAGCTCGACATCAGGCCGGCCGCGACCCAGATGCTCAAGGACCTGGCTCACCCCTTCGGGCGCGGCGAGGAGGTCTACGACGTAACCTTCGAGAACGTCCAGGCAGGCCTGCGCACCGACTACCTCTTCCGCGCCGCCAACCAGCGCGGTGGGATCGTCCTCGGCACGGGCGACCTGTCCGAGCTGGCGCTCGGGTGGTGCACGTACGGCGTCGGCGACCAGATGTCGCACTATGGGGTGAACAGCGGCGTGCCCAAGACGTTGATGCAGCACCTGATCCGGTGGGTGGTCGGCAGCGGCCAGTTCGAGGGCCCTGTCAACGGCACCCTCACCGAGATCCTCGACCAGGAGATCAGCCCCGAGCTCGTCCCGACCAGGGCGGGCGAGAAGCTCCAGTCCACGGAGGACTCCGTCGGGCCCTACGCGTTGCAGGACTTCACGCTGTACCACGTGCTGCGTCGCGGTTACCGCCCCAGCAAGATCGCGTTCCTGGCGCTCCACGCGTGGTCCGACCCGGAGTCCGGCGAGTGGCCCGCGGGATACCCCGAGGGCCGCCGCACGGCATACGACCTCGCGACGATCCGGCGCTGGATGGAGGTCTTCGTGCATCGGTTCTTCAGCAACCAGTTCAAGCGCTCCGCGCTCCCCAACGGCCCCAAAGTCGTTGCGGGTGGCTCACTCTCGCCCCGTGGCGACTGGCGTATGCCGTCCGACGTCACCGCCCGCGCGTGGCTGGAGGAGCTGCGGACCAGCGTCCCGGAGAGCTGACGTCTTCTCGCACTCCTGCATGACTGTGCTGTCAGTGACGGGTGCGACAGTGGTGGGGTGGCCGTCACCGTCGAGGACGTGCGCCGCATCGCGGCGCCACTGCCGCGCGCCTACGAGGTACTGGTCCGCGACCGGGTGAAGTGGCGGGTCGGCAGCATCGTGTGGCTGGCCTTCTCCCGCGACGAGACCGAGATGGGCTTCGCCTTTCCTCGCGAGGAGCGGGCGGCCCTGGTCGAGTCGGAGCCCGACGTGTTCTTCATGCCCGGACAGGTCGACCTGCGCTACCAGTGGGTCGAGGCGTGGACGGCGGCGATCGAGCTGGAGCGGCTTCCCGAGATCGTGCTGGACGCCTGGGAGATGGTCGTGCCCAAGTCGGTCTCGGCCCCCTGGTTCGCGAGCCTCAGAGCTGACCGCTGACGATCCACTCACACGCCGTGTGGAGGGCTGCCCACGGATCGGTGCCGAGCACGGTCGAGAACGACTCGCGCAGCCGGCCCTGCGGGTCGTGGAAGGTGGCGTTCCACTCGTGCCCGCGACCATTCACCGACAGGGACGCCCGCCGGATGAGCGTGCACGAGGTCACCTCGACGGACATGGCGCCGTTCGGGTGCACCTCCCGGCGCACGCAGAAGGCGTGGCCGCCGATGATGTCGGTGCAGCGTGCGGCTTCGGCGGCCCGGGACCGTGCCCGGTCGTACGCCGCCTGGGTGGCGTTGTTCAGCGACAGGGCCAGGGCCGATCGAGCCGGGGAGACGCCGGCCACGCTGCACGCGCTGGCGGCGTCGCTCATCGCCGACTCCCGGGCCATCCACGCCCGCGTCACGTCGGCGGCGAGCTGGTCGCGGGCTGTCGGCGAGGCGTTGGCGACGTACCACGCGTTGTCGAAGAGGCGCTCGATGACCGTCATTCGGGACTCCCTGCACAAGAGCCAGATGCTGGCGAGGAATGGGTGACGGGGCTGCGGATCAGGTGATGTCCCCCCGGCAGTCACCATCGTCGGGCCAGGAGTACTACGACACATCCGGCAGGGAGGGGCGCGCCTTCTCCATCAGGAGGACGAGGCGATCCTTGCGGATGCGGCGGTTTGGCTCCGGACGACCCCTCAGCGGCGCCGACCGCCACCGGACCGTCATCGCACCGAGTAGGGGTGGCGCCCCGAGCGTCCCCGGCGCATAGTGGAAATGGCGGCGTGGCGGGTGACCACGACCGTGCGCTGGGAGATGCGATGAGCCGCGAGACGACCCTGCCGGACCTGGTCCCTGTCCTGTCCGCGGGACGGCACCGCAACCCTCGCAAGGGCGCCTGCTTCATGGAGATGGCCTCCTTCCTCGCCGGCGAGCGCTGGAGCGACCACCCCGCGTGCACCCACCCGTTGCTGGCCGCGCTCGCCCGGATGGTCAACGACTCGCTCGGGGACGTCGACCGTCCCAGGCTGGTCACCCTCATCCCCGACGTGGTCGGCCTCACCGGGACCGACCTCGACCTCGACCTGGTCATCGCGACCCGCGCCGCCGCCGCGGCGCTTCCCGTGGCTCCGTCGACCCGCCAGAACGTGCTCGCCGTGGGCCTGCTGACGGCCCAGCGGCTGGCCGCGACCCGCCCCGCCGTGCGGGGCGACGTGGACGGCTGGTGCGCCACCGCGTTCGCGTCGGCTCCCGACGCCCACGCCTGGGCGGAGCGCTACGCGCGTGTCGCCCTGGTCAGCGAGCGGACCTATCGACGCCAGACCGCGCCACACACGGTCGCGTATGCCGTCGAGGGCCTCGCGGTTGCCTGCGTCGACGACGTCGCCGACCGGCTGGTCGGGTTGCTCCAGGACACCGTGGCCGATGTCGCCTCGCGGGTCGAGCGCACCAGCACCCCGGAGCCGGCCGCACGCGCGAGGGTCATGACCGGCTGATCTGTCGAGCCGGCGGGCGACCCCAAGCCGGCTCCAAGTGCCGCCCAAGTGGGTGGGGGCACCGTGTTCCGCACACCTTCTGACCTGCGGAACAAGGAGTCACCCATGACCATCGACCTCACCACCTCAACCCGCCGCGCCGAGGCACTGCGCGGCCTGTGCGACGGTGCGGTTCACCTGCCCGGCGACCCCGGGTACGACGCGGCACGCCTGCCGTGGAACGCGGCCCTCGACCAGCGGCCGGCGGCCGTGGCGCAACCGACCACGGTCGCCCAGGTGCAAGAGGTGGTCCGCGCGGCCGCCGCCGCCGACCTGCGGGTCGCCCCGCAGAGCACCGGACACAACGCGGGACCCCTCGTCGCCCAGGGCCTGGACGACGTCGTCGTCCTGCGCACGTCGGCGATGACCGGCGTGAGCATCGATCCGGTGCGCCGGATCGCCCGCGTCGAGGGCGGCGCCCTCTGGATGCACGCCACCGAGCCCGCCGGCGACCACGGCCTGGCTGCCCTGCACGGCAGCTCCCCCGACGTCGGCATCGCCGGCTACTCCCTGGGCGGGGGCATCGGTTGGTACGCCCGACGTCTGGGCCTGGCCACCAACAGCCTGACCGCCGTCGAGCTGGTGATGGCCGACGGTGAGCACGTCCGGGCCGATGTGCACCGCAACGCCGAGCTCTTCTGGGCACTGCGTGGCGGAGGCGGCAGCTTCGGCGTCGTCACCGCCCTGGAGTTCCGGCTCTACGCCATCGAGAGCGCCTATGCGGGGATGCTCATCTGGGACCGGGAGCTCGCGGACCCCGTGCTGCGCCGGTGGGCCCAGTGGGCTCCGGGCGCGCCCGACGACGTCACCACGTCCTTCCGCGTCCTCAACCTCCCGCCCATCCCGGACATCCCCGAGATGCTGCGCGGCCGCTCGGTCGTCGTCATCGACGGTGCCGTGCTCGGCTCGGACGAGGCCGGCCAGGCCGCGATCGCCGACCTGCGGGCCCTCTCCCCCGAGATCGACACGTTCGGGCGGGTGCCGGCGAAGTCCCTGGTGCGGTTGCACATGGACCCCGAGGGGCCGACGCCGGTGGTGTCCGACTCGGCGATGCTGGGTTCCCTCCCGGACGAGGCGATCGACGCCTTCCTGTCCGAGGTGGGGCCGGGCACGTCGTCCTCGCTCCTGATGGCCGAGCTGCGTCAGCTCGGAGGAGCGCTCGGCCGGACCCACGAGGGCGGCGGTGCGCTGTCCAGGCTCGACGGGCAGTTCGTCACCTTCGCGGGTGCCATGGCGATGACACCGGAGATGGCTGCCCAGGGTCAGCAGGACGCCCACCGGCTGACCAAGGTGCTGTCGCCCTGGTCCAACGGCCGCAGCTACCTCAACTTCGCCGAGACCGACGTCGACCCGCGCACTGCCTACACGGAGCGGACCTGGTTGCAGCTCAAGGGGATTCGTTCGGCCGTCGACCCGCACGGACTGTTCGTGGGCAACCACCGCATCCCGCGGCTCGTCGAGAACGGTCGCGTCACCGACTGAGGGTGGGCAGAGAGAGTCCTGACGGGGACCGGGGACGGGGGACAGAGGGGGACCGGTATGCCGCGTGGTCACCACGCGGCATACCGCCTCTCGGCGTGATGGGTCGGCGTCGCCGATATCGCCTGAAAGCACGAGCGTCACGGCGCGCCCCGCGCGTACTCTCGGGCGAATGAGAGTGGGTGTCCTCGGCGCCGTGCAGGCCCATCTCGGCGACGCGCCGGTCGATCTCGGCACGCGCAAGCAGCGCGCCCTGGTGGCCGCGCTCGCCATGAACCACGGGCGCCCGGTGTCGGTGGACGCCCTCGTCGACATGCTGTGGGCGGACGGTGCGCCACCCGGGGTGACCGGCACCCTGCAGGCCTACATCGCCGGCCTGCGCCGGACGCTCGAGCCGGGGCGCGCGGCCCGGGCACCGTCGACGGTCCTGGTGACGGTGGCGCCGGGATATGCGCTGCGGGTGGGCGAGGACGACCTCGACGCCGCCTCGTTCGACCGCGCCGTGAGCCGCGCCCACCGTCGGATCGGCCAGCTGGCGCGCCTGCACGATGCCAGTGGGCTCACCACCGAGGAGCTGAGCTCGATCGTCGCCGACCTCGACCGGGCTCTCGCCCTCTGGCGCGGCACGCCCTACCTCGAGCTCGAGGACGCACCCTTCGCGGTGGCCGAGCGCGCCCGGCTCGAGGAGCTGCGCGTCGTCGCCCTCGAGGACCGGGCAGTCGCCGCCCTGGAGCTCGGGCAACACGCTACTGTCGCCGGCGAGCTCGAGGCCCTCACGACGGCATACCCACTGCGCGAACGACTTTGGGGGCTGCGCGCGCTGGCCCTGACCCGGGCGGGCCGTCAGGCCGAGGCCCTGGACGCCTTGCGCGAGGTCCGCGAGGTCCTCGCCGAGGAGCTCGGCCTCGAACCGGGGCAGGAGCTGCGCGACCTGCAGGCGGCGGTGCTTCGGCAGGACCCCGCCCTGGACTGGCAGCCGGCGTCGCCTGCGGGGCAGCCGGCGTCCTGGACACCCGACGTGGCGACCGGCGGCACCGAGTCCGTGGGCGGAGGCGGGCCGACCCGGATCCAGTCGTTCGTCCCGACGCTTCCGCCCTGGCCCCTCGTCGGGCGGTCACCGCAGCTGGCGGAGCTGGTCGGCGCGCTGGACCAGGCCCAGTCGGGCACGGTGGCCCTCGCCGCGCTGGTCGGGGAGCCGGGCATCGGCAAGAGCCGCCTTGCGGGCGAGCTGGCCCGCGTGGCCAACGAACGCGGTGCGACCGTGTTGCTCGGACGGTGCTCGCAGGACGACGGGGCGCCCCCGCTGTGGCCGTGGCAGCAGGTGCTGCGCGGGCTCGGGCGTGAGCTGCCCGAGATGACCGACCAGGACGAGGACGGTGGGGGCAGGTTCCGCACGTGGGAGGCCATCGCGGGCGCGGTGGCCGAGGCCGCGACCGGTCGCACCGTCGTCGTGCTGCTCGACGACCTGCACTGGGCCGACGTCGCGTCGCTGCGCGTGCTGCGGTTGCTCGGAGAGACAGTGCAGGACGGCCGGCTGCTCGTGGTGGGCACGTGGCGCAGCCACCCCGAACCCACTGACGCGCTCCTCGACGCGGTGGAGATGTTCGCCCGTCGCCACGCGGTGCGGATCGACCTGCACGGGCTCACGGCGGGTGAGGCCTCGCGCGTCGTCGAGGCCGTGAGCGAGTCGACGCCTTCCCCTGACGAGGCCGCGTCGCTGAGGAAGCGGACCGACGGCAACCCGTTCTTCCTCGTGGAGTACGCCCGGCTGGCGCGCGAGGGCGGCGACCTGTCCGCCCTGCTGGCCGAAGCCAACCCCCCGGCCGCGGTGCACGACGTGCTCGCCCGGCGGCTCAAACGGCTGCCCGAGGAGAGCGTGTCGGCCCTGCGGTGGGCGGCGCTGGTCGGCCGGCAGTTCGACCTCGCCACCCTTTCCGCGGTCTCGCGCCTCGACGAGGAGGACCTGCTCGACCAGCTCGACCCCGCGCTCGAGGCGGGGCTCCTCCGTGAGGACGGCATCGACCGTTACCTGTTCGGTCACGCGCTGGTGCGCGACACGATCTACGCAGCCATCCCCGCTGCCCGTCGCGCGAGAGCCCACGCCCGGGTCGCGGAGTCGCTGGCCGGCGGGCCCGGGCGAGAGACCGAGGTCGCGCGACACTGGCTGGCAGCCGGGCCGGCCCACGCGTCGCGTGCCTGGCTCGCAGCCGTCGGCGCAGCGGCCCTGGCGCGGCGGCTGCACGCCTACGAGGAGTCCGCAGACCTGCTCCAGTCGGCCCTCGACACCCTGCCGCAGGACCCCGACTCCACCGCACGCGAGCGGTACGACGTGCTGATGGACCTCGCGGACGCCCAGCGCTGGTCGGGCGACTGGGAGGGGCTGGTGGCGACAGCGGAGGCGGCCATCGCCGTCGCGGACGAGCTGGCGGACGTCGAGCTCCTCGGTCGGGCCGCCACGGTGACCTCCGTGGGGGCGCTGTGGCAGTCGGGACCCCACGGCACCGTCAACGCGGTGGTCGTCGAGGCGCTGCGTCGTGCGCTGGCGGGGCTGCCTCCCGCCGATGGCGGGCTGCGCTGCCGGGTGATGCTCGGCCTTGCCCTCGAGATCTACTACGGCTCGACCTTCGAGGAGCGGATGGCGCTCGTCGAGGAGGGTCTGGCCATGGCCCGGCGGATCGGCGACGACGACCTGCTGCTCGACGCCTGCCAGCTCTCCTACGTCGCCGTCTGGCGGACGTCCACCGCACCGCTGCGCCGAGACCTCGTCACCGAGGGGATGGAGCTGGCCCACCGGCTCGGCAACGAACGCGCGTACGTCGTCACCACGACGCTGCGGGCCGTGGTGGCCGGGGAACTCGGGCTGGTCGAGGAGATGTGGGAGCACGCGGTGGTGGCGCGCGACTGGGCCCAGCGGCTGCGGCTGCCGTACGGGCTCATCGTGCTGGACAGCCTGGAGCTGCCGTGGCTGGCGATGGCGGGGCGGTTCGACGAGTGCGTCGAGAGGATGGACGACATCGTCCGGCTGGACCAGGAGATGACGCTGTCGCAGACCGAGGACGCCACGGCCGGCGCCCTCATGTCGCTGCGGCTGTGGCAGGGCCGATCCCTCGAGGTGGCCCCGGTGCTCGAGCAGTTCGTGGAGCACAGTGTGCTGCCGGTGACCTCGACGATGCTCGTGTTCTGGCTGCGGGCCGGTGAGCTCGACCGTGCCAGGGAGTTTGCCGCCACCCACGCCGTGCGCGTCGACGACGACGACTGGTTCTCGATGCTCAACTGGTGTGCCGCGGCCGAGGCGTCCCTCGGCCTTGACGACCACGCGATGGCGTCGGCTGCCTACGACCGGCTGGCGGCGTACGCCGGCTACTCGTGCTGCGCCGGATCGGGCAACGCGATGGGGCCCGTCGACGCCTACCTCGCCCAGGCGGCGGCCGCGGTCGGCGAGGCGGACCTGGCCGCCAGCCACGCCGATCGCGCGCTCGAGCTGTGCGAGGAATGGCAGATCCCGCTGGCCGCGCAGTGGCTGCGTGACCAGCGGGAGCGCTACTCCTTCTGACGCCCAGACTGCTTAGTCGACATAGCGGAAGGCGATGGCCTCGCGCCGCTCGAAGGCCCGGCGGGTGAGCAGCCACAGGATGTGGTTGGGCCGACCGGTCTTCGCGAACACCTGACGCCGCAACGGTCCCGGCACGTCGTGGGCGGCCCAGGGCACCAGGGCGAGCACCTGGGCGAACGTGACCCCGGCCCTGAAGTGCTCCTCCTCGAGCTGCTCCCAGTCCTCGTGGGTGAGCACCCGCTGGATGATCGCGATGGCCTCGGTCTCCTCGTGCCGCAGGTGCCGTCCGAGGCTCTCCCGGGCCGCGCACAGCCGCACGGCCAGGGCCGCCCGGGCGTCCTCGTCGGCCTGGTGCGCGAGCCGTTCGAAGCCGGCGGCGCACGCTGTCAGGATCGGGTCGATCTCCGCGTGCTCCGCCTCCATGGCCTCCAGGACCTGGCGGTCCGCCTCGTCGGCGCGCTCGAGGAGGGCCGGCCAGAGACCGGCGTCCTCACCCGCGTGGTGGTGGTGGAGCACCTCGGCGAACAGCTCCCAGCGCGCCGCCAGCGCTCGCCAGGTCGACCGCGCCTCCGTGGGGGTGGCCGCGGCCGCCGTGGCGAAGGCCGCCAGGTCCCGGCGGAACCCGTGGTGCATGACGTACATCATCGTCATGTCGACCGGTCCCGGGTGGGCGGCCGTCTGTCCGGGGAAGGTGAGCTGTTCCGGCCAGGTGGGTGCAGTGGTGGTGGTCATGACAGGTTTCCTCTCAGGTCAACGGTTCTGGGTCAGGTGGTCAGGCGCGGTCAGCGGCTGGTGACGGTTTCGAGCTCGTCGTCCCAGAGGTCCTCGTCCGAGAGGCCCACGTCCTCGGTGCCGCTCACCCCCACAGCCACGGGCAGGGATGCCGGGTTGCCCGGCGCGCCGCCGCGGGTCACCGCGGGCGCCGTGGTCAGAGGGGCCGGCTCGAGGTCGAGGTCCTCGTCCGTGACCTCTGCTCGCACGTGCGGCAGGAGGCGGTCGAGCCACCGGGGGACCCACCAGTTCCAGTCGCCCAGGAGCGACATGGTGGCCGGCACCAGGACCATCCGGACGACCGTCGCGTCGAGCAGGATCGCGGCTGCCATGCCGATGCCGAGCTGCTTGACCACGACGTCCACCTCGCTGGCGAAGCCGAGGAAGACCGCGACCATGATGGCCGCCGCACTCGAGATCACCCGCCCGGTGGCGGACAGCCCCCGCACGACGCTGCCGTGCGAGTCGCCCGTGCGTGCCCAGTCCTCGCGGATCCGGGAGAGCAGGAACACCTCGTAGTCCATGGAGAGGCCGAAGAGGATGGCGAACATCAGGATCGGCACCCAGCTCGACACGGCCATGGGGTGGTCGAGGCCGAGCAGGTCGGTGGCCCAGCCCCACTGGAACACGGCCGTCAGGACGCCATAGGCGGCACCGATGCTCAGCAGGTTCATGACTGCCGCCTTGAGCGGGATCACGACCGAGCGGAAGACCAGCGCCAGCAGGAGGACCGAGACGGCGACGACGAAGGCGATGACGACCCACAGGCGTCCGGCGAGCATCTGGGCGATGTCGGCGAAGAACGCCGTGCCCCCCGTCAGCTCAGCGCCGGCAGGCAGCTGGGCGCGCACACTGCGCACGAGGGCACCAGTGCGCTCGTCGGTCGGCCCATAGGCGGGGATCGCGTCGAACACGCTGATGGCCGAGTCGGGCGACGTGACCGCAGGCGTCACGTCGACGATGTCGGAGCGCTCCTCGAGGGCTCGGGCCAGCGAAGCCACAGCGGCGTCCCCGAGCCTGGAGCGGTCGACCACGACGGTGAGCGGCCCGTTGCTCCCGGGCCCGAACTCGGCACTGACGAGGTCGTAGGCCCGACGGGTCGTGAGCTCCGTGGACTGGCTGCTCGGGTCCTGCGGCCAGGTCCGCATCTCGAGGGCCGGAACGGCCAGGGTGAGCATGACGATCGCGGCGGCCATCGCCCACAGCAGCGGACGCCTGGCGACCTTGACCGCCCACCGTGCCGTGAACGGCATACGGGCTGGGGCGCCCTTGGCCCGTGCCGCGCGGCCACGCCGGGTGGCGCCTCCGCGCCGGACCGTGCGGGGCAGCAGCCGACGGCCGGCGAAGCGGCACAGCACCGGCACGAGGGTGAGCGAGGCGGCCATCACGCACAGCACGGCGATGGCGGTCGCGAAGCCGAAGGAGCTGTAGACGGGCAGCCCGGCGAGCCGCAGGCCCATCAGCGAGACGAGCACCGTGCTGGCCGCGAAGACCACCGACCGACCGGCTGTCGCGGCGGCGCGCCCGGCGGACTCGGTCACGCTGAAGCCCTGCGCGAGGTACTCGGCGTGGCGCGTGACGAGTAGCAACGCGTAGTCGATGCCGACGCCGAGTCCGACCATGGTCGCGACCATCGGGGCGGCCGTGCTGACGTCCATGACGGCGGCGAGCAGGGTGACGCCAGCGGTGCCGACACCGAGTCCGACGAGTGCGGTGGCGATCGGCAGGCCGGCACTGACCACGGACCCGAAGGCGAAGACGAGGATGACGAGCGCTGCGACGATGCCGATGATCTCGCCACGACCCTCCATCGGGGCGGCCGCGCTCTCGGGCAGCTCTCCCCCGAGCTCGACCTGCAGACCCGCGGCGCGCAGTGGTGCGACGGCGGCGTCCAGCGGCTCGAGGTGGCCCATGAGGTCGGGGTCGGTGACAGGGGCGTCGTAGCTGACGTTGACGACTGCCGTGTCGCCGTCGGCCGAACGCTGTGCGGGGAACACCTGCACGACGTGCGGCATCTGCTCCAACCGGCTCGAGAGGCCGGACAGGGTCCCGTCGGTGGGCCGGTCGCCGGAGCGGTCGTGCACCACCACGCGGGCGGCGGTGCCGCCGGCGCCGGGAAGGTGGGCGCGCAGCTGGTCGATGCCGACCTGGGAGCGTGCGCCCGGGACGTCGTAGTCGTCCTGGGGTGTGCCGCCGAGGGTCGCGGCGAGACCGGCGACCACGAGGGCGATGAGCAGCCAGGCGGAGAGCGTCCGCCGCGGGTGGGCAGCGGCGCCGCGGCCGAGTCGGTAGAGCAAGCGGGTCATGGTGGGTCGTCCTTCGAAGGCAGAGGTGAACTGGTCGGGACCAGCGTCGGCTCACCTGCTTGTGCGCCACTTGGGACTGACTTGGGGTGCTCAGCCGGGCAGCGACCCTCAGCCGGGCAGGGCGACCTCGACGCGAAGGGCGTGGTGGTCCGAGGCATCCGAGCGCACCACCTGCGCCGACAGGGGGCGCACACCCCCGCCCACCCAGACGTAGTCGATGCGACGTGGCGGAGGTTCGGCCTCGAAGGTGTGCCCGTCGCCGTCACCCGCGACGGTCCAGGCATCCTCGAGCCGCCCGGCGAGGCAGCTGTGTGCCGGGGAGCCGGGTGTCGTGTTGAGGTCGCCGAGGAGGACGGTCGGGCGTTCGTCGAGGGTGGCGACGATCGCTTCCGCCTGCCGGGTCCGCTCGGTCTCGCTGTCCCACTGCAGGTGGGTGCCGAGGACCCGCAGGGCGGTGCCGTCCACGAGGACGGTGGCCTCGAGCATGCCGCGCTGCTCACTGCCGGGGAAGCACGGCAGCAGGGTGTTGGTCACGGACTCCAGCGGCAGGCGACTCAGCAGGGCAGTGCCGTACTGGGCTCGCGGTGATCCGGGGTGGGCGGGCTCGGCGTCGAGGTTCGCGGCATACGCGAGGTGCCAGCCCAGGAGCTGGGCGAGCAGACCCGGCTGGTCCTCGAACCGGCTCTGTGCCCGGCGGTGCCGGTCCACCTCCTGAAGCCCCACGAGGTCGGCGTCGGTGGCCGCGATGACGTCAGCGATCCGGCGCAGGTCCAGCACGCCGTCGAGGCCGACCCCGCTGTGGATGTTGTAGCTGAGCAGGGTGAGGGTCATGAACGCCTCTCCGCCGTCAGCGCGGGGGTCGCCGCAGGAGCGGCGGCAGGTAGGCGGCCCCGGGAGCGTCGGGGGTGGAGGCGGCGTAGTCGGAGGGGTTCGAGATGCCGCACTGCCGCAGCGAGAGGCAGCCGCACCCGATGCACGAGTCGAGCTTGTCGCGCAACGCCTCCAGGGCCGCGACCTGCTCGTCAAGCCTCGTCCTCCAGTGGGCCGAGATGCGGTGCCAGTCGGACTTCGTGGGCGTGCGGTTGGCGGGCAGGTTCGACAGCTCGCGTCGGATCTCGTCGAGGGTCAGCCCGACATTGCCCGCAGCCCGGATGAAGGCCAGCCGGCGCAGCACGCTGCGGGCGTACCGTCGCTGGCCGCCCGACGTGCGGGACGCCTCGATCAGCCCCTCGCGCTCGTAGTAGCGCAGCGCCGAGGCCGCGAACCCACTGCGCTCGGCGACCTCGGAGACGGTCAGCACGTCGGTCGTGTCCACGCCCTCCACTCCTCCTCGGATCGGGGCTTGACTTCAAGTTCACTTTAACTTTGATGATGTCTCCATCAGCCGAACAGCGCAACTGGAGGCACCATGCACACCGCCCTCATCACGGGTGGCTCGGCCGGGCTCGGCCTGGCCCTCACCCGGGACCTCGCCGCAGACGGGTGGCACGTGGTCGTCGACGGCCGGGACACCACCCGGCTCCAGGAGGCCGTCGGCTCACTGCCCGGAACCATCACCCAGGTCGCCGGGGACGTGACCGACCCGGCGCACCGCGAGGCGCTCGCTGCCGCGGTGGCGACGAGCGGCCGGCTGGACCTGTTGGTGCACAACGCCAGCACCCTCGGACCCACCCCACTGCCGCCACTGGCCGAGGTCGACCCCGACGGCCTCGACGACGTCTGGCTCACCAACGTCGCAGCCCCGCTGGCCCTCACCCAGCTCGTCCTCCCGGCGTTGCGCGCCTCGGGCGGGGTGCTGGTGGGCATCTCCTCGGACGCCGCGGTGGAGCACTACGAGGGATGGGGTGCGTATGCCGCGTCGAAGGCCGCCCTGGACCACGTCATCCTGACGCTGGGCGTCGAGAACCCGCAGGTCGCCGCCTATGCGATCGACCCGGGGGACATGCGGACGGCGATGCACCAGGCCGCCTTCCCCGGCCAGGACATCAGCGACCGACCGCTCCCGGAAACGGTCGTGCCGGCCATTCGAGCGCTGATTCGCGAGCGCCCGGCCAGCGGCCGGTACCGGGCCGCCGACTTCGCCCAGGAGGCGTCGGCGTGACCCGCCTGTCCGTCGCCCCGCTGACCCGCGTCGACAGCCCCGACGCCACCACTGCTCCCGGGCCACCCGAGGAGCGTGGCGTCGCCCGGGACGAGGTGCGGATGCTCGTGGCCACCGACCAGGGAGTCGCGCACGCACGCTTCCGGGACCTGCCGGCATACCTCGCGCCCGGTGACCTGGTCGTGGTCAACAACTCGGCCACCCTCGCGGCGGAGTTCGACGCCCTGGCCGGCGGTCGCGGCCCGGTCGTCGTCCACGCCGCGACCAGGCTCGACGACGGCACCTGGGTGGTCGAGCTGCGCACCCCGCCTGATGCGTCCCGCGCCGTCCTGGACGCGCAGGTCGGCGAGGAGCTCGAGCTCCCGGCCGGCGGGCGACTCACCCTGCTGGCGCCCTACCCGCGGGCCGACTCCTCCCCCACCGGCAGCGGCAACCGGCTCTGGCGGGCAGCGGTGAGCGGCCCGCGCGCGCTCGAGCAGCACCTCGTGAGGTACGGAAGGCCGATCGCCTACGGCCATCTCGACCGGAGCTACCCGCTGGCGGCCTACCAGACGGTCTTCGCCACGCGTCCGGGCGGCGCCGAGATGCCAAGTGCCGCAAGGCCGTTCAGCCCCGAACTGGTCACCAGGCTGGTCGCGACCGGCATCGGCGTCGCGGTGGTCACGCTGCACACGGGGGTCTCGTCGCAGGAGGCGGGCGAGGCGCCACAGCCCGAGTGGTTCGAGGTGTCCGCGACGGTGGCCCGGCTGGTCAACGCCACTCGAGCCGCCGGTGGCCGCGTCGTGGCGGTCGGGACGACGGTGACCCGCGCTCTCGAGTCCGCGGTCCTTGACGGGGCCGACAGCGGCGGCCACGGCGGCCACGGCGACGGCGAGGTGGCTGCGAGGTCTGGGTGGACGACCCGGGTGGTCACCCGCGACGACCCGCCCCGGGTGGTGAACGGCCTGGTCACCGGGTGGCACGACCCGCAGGCCTCGCACCTGCTGCTCGTCGAGGCCGTGGCCGGGCAGGACCTGACCCAGCGCGCCTACGACGAGGCGGCGCGGGGCGGCTACCTGTGGCACGAGTTCGGCGACTCGGCCCTGCTGCTCCCGAGCGGGCCGGGAGGCGCGTCCTGAGCGATCTGCCTAGGATCCGGACATGACCCTCGGTGACCTGCTCGTCGACGCCTTCACCAGGATTCGCCAGGGTGCCGAGGATGCCGTCAGGGGACTGTCGCCGGAACAGCTCGCGCAGCGTCCGACGCCGAACTCCAACTCGATCGCGTGGCTGGTCTGGCACCTGACCCGCATCCAGGACGACCACATCGCGGAGGTCGCCGACCACGAGCAGGTGTGGACGAGCGCGGGCTGGCACGAGCGGTTCGGGCTGCCCTTCGTGCCGGCCGACACCGGCTACGGCCACACCCCCGACCAGGTCGCCCGGGTGCGTGGCCTCGACCCGGACCAGCTGGTCGGCTACCTCGACGCGGTGCACGCCGTCACGGTCGACTACGTCCGGCCGCTCACCCCTGACGACCTCGGCCGGGTGGTCGACGAGCGCTGGGACCCGCCGGTCACGCTGGGGGTCCGGCTGGTCAGCGTGGTCAACGACGACCAGCAGCACGTCGGTCAGGCCGCCTTCCTCCGCGGGCTGCTGGACGGCTGAGCGCGACCCCTAGCGATAGCGGCGGGCGCGCTCGACCGCCCGGCTCGGGTAGTCGGAACCGAAGAGCACCGCGTGGACCATCAGCGGGTGCAGCTGGTGCAGCGCCACCCGCTGGGGCCACTGTGCGTCGAGGCGGTGCTGCTCGAGGTAGCCGCCGATCACGAAGTCCCAGTGCGGGCACCCGAACAGCGCGAGCATCGCCAGGTCGGTCTCGCGGTGGCCACCGTGCGCCGCCGGGTCGATGAGGACTCCCCCGCTCGGGGTCCACGCGATGTTGCCCGACCACAGGTCGCCGTGGATGCGGGCCGGGGTCGCCCCGTCGTCGAACTCCCCGTGGCTCACCCGGCGCGCCAACCGCTCGAAGAGCGCAATATCGGAATGGTGGTAGATACCCCTATCGACCCCCATCGACAGCATCGGGAGCAGTCGCTGCTCGGCGTAGAACTCGCCCCAGGTCTCGGTCGGCCGCAGCGGCAGGGGCAGCAGCTCGGTCGCCGGGCCGAGGAAGCCGTCGCCCTCCCAGCCGTCCGGAGGGCTCCCGTATGCCGCGGCGCCGGCATCGTGGGTCCGGGCCAGGGCGGCGCCGAACGCCTCGGCCATCGCCGGGTCCGGGTTGGCGAAGGTCAGCTTCCGCAGGTCCAGGTGGTCGGAGGCCACGTCGAGCACGGTGACCACCTCGGCCCCGCCCGGCGCGCTCGCGAGCCAGGCCAGCCCGGCCGCCTCCCACCGGAAGTATCCGTCCGGCGCCGACCGGCTGCCCTTGCGGAAGACCGACGAGGGCTGCTCGCTCACCGGGGGGCCCCGGGTCGGAGCCGCGCGTGTGCCATCCCGACATCTAACCGCGTGTCCACGTCACCGCACGTCCGCGCTCGGGCGGCCACCCGGCATACCGGAAGTTTGTGGTCCCGGAACGCCGACTGGCGGGTACGGTGAGCGTGAACACCACGTCGCCTAGGAGCGCCCATGGCCGAGCTGGCCTCCGTCCCGGACCTCACTCCGGACAACACCCCGAGCATCCCGAGCAGTGCGGACGGTGCGAATGCCGGGGACCTCTCGAGCACCACACCCGCCACGCGGATCACCGAGCAGGACGCGCGCGAGGCCGAGGCGCTCCACCAGGACGCCGGCGACCGCAGCCTGGCCGCGGCCCAGCGCCTGATGTCCGAGCTCGCGGGCTCACTCGAAGGTCTCGACGACCTCGCTCCCTACCTCGACCGGCTGGTGGCTGCGGTCAACGCCAACATCGACGGCTGCGACGCGGTGGGGGTCACGGTGGTCATGGAGGACCGACCGCGCACCGCGGCGTACACCACGGCCGGGACGCTCGAGATCGACGCCGTGCAGTACGCCGTCGGCGACGGGCCCTGTCTGGACGCGTTCCGGAACGGGCGCGAGAACCTCGTCGACTTCGCCGGGGGCGAGGAGCGCTGGCCCGCCTTCATGGCAGGCTGCGAGGCCGGCGAGGTGCAGTCCCTGCTCGCGCTGCCCCTGGAGTCCGGGGGGCGGCGGTTCGGGGCCCTGAACCTCTACGGCTACGAGCGGCACGCGTTCGACCACAGCGACCTGGTGCTCGTGCGGATGGCTGCCGCTCGCGCGGCCGATGCCCTGGCAGCTGCGGTGCAGGTCGCCGGCGCCCGTCAGGTGGCGGCGCAGATGGAGCAGGCGATGGCCAGTCGCGCCGTCATCGAACAGGCCAAGGGCGTGCTCATGGGCCGGCACTCGATCAGCGAGATCGTGGCCTTCGAGCTGCTCCGGCGCCAGTCCCAGGAGCAGAACCTCAAGCTGCGCGTGCTGGCTTCCCAGATCGTCGCCGAAGCTCGATCCTCGCGTTCCGAGGCGCTGTGAGCTAGTCTCGGCTCCACCTGAAGCAACCGGGTTTGGCCACACGGCCATCCCGGTTGCTTTTTGCTTTACCGGGACTGTGCATCCACGGGCAGCGGTCTTGCCCCAGGAGGTTTGCGAGATGAAGGGTGCTCCCCGCACCTGCCGCGGCGGTTTCACCGGCTGTGGCACCCCCCGCCCGTCGACGAGGCTGGGCCTGCGCTGCGGACACGAGCCGCGACTCCCCGGACTCGGCGTTCCGGGCCGCTTCACCACCGGATGGACAGGACACGGACTGCCGTCGACGGCCGACCCGTCGACCCTGCTCGTCTACGTCATGGACATCTACGATCCCGACTCGTGGGCCTACCTGCCCTCGGTCAGCGCGGTGCTCAGTGCCGCCTGCTCGCTCGTCGACGTGGAGGTCGTGCAGTCCGGCCGGTATGCCGCCAACGCACCGGCCGCGTGCCTCATCGCCCTCCTCGCTGCGGGCGAGCTGCCCGTCTCGACGGTCCTGGGTGCCGTGCAGCACGCGTACTTCGTCGAGTCGCGCCCGCTCGACGCACCGGGTGTCCTCGAGTCGATCTGCGCGGGTCTCGGTCTCGACGGTCCCGCTGTCGAGCTGTTCGCGGCCAGCCAGCGGGCCCGTGAGCTGGCCGCCGAGGACTTCGAGCTCGCCCAGGACTTCGACCTCGGCGGAGGGCCACTGCTCATCGCCAGCCGTGGCGAGCAGATCTTCGAGTTCGACGGCCCCGGCGCCACCGGTGATCGACTCGTCGACCAGTTCAGGACGGTGCTCACGAGGCCATAGGGTCTGTCCATGGCCAGACCGCATCGCGCTTCCATCGTCGAGGACGCCTGGCACCGTCGGGTCGACTCGGCGCTGAGACGCCGCGGCTGGCAGACCCGGATCGTGGCCCACACCGGCTACGGCTCGCAGGAGTTCGCCCGGGTGCTCGGCAGGGTGCTGCTGACCCGGCGACCCGAGCCCGGTGAGCGCGCCGACGCCGGCGCCTCCGCAGCGGAGCTCCGGTCCGCCGAGGACGAGCGCCGTGGCTGGCGCGCGTTCGTCACCGCACCGGCGATGAACGTCCCCGTGACGATCACCGTCGGCGCCAAGACTGTGCACACCCGCAGCGACCGCAGCGGCTACATCGACACCAAGGTCAAGGGCCACGGACTCGAGCCCGGCTGGCACGAGGTCAGGGTGAGCGCGGCCGACGCCGAGGACGTGGTGGCGGCCGTCATGATCGTGGGCGACGACGAGACCTTCGGCCTGATCAGCGACATCGACGACACGGTCATCTCGACGTCCCTGCCTCGCCCGATGATCGCGGCCTGGAACACCTTCGTGAAGAGCGAGAACGCCCGACACGTCGTGCCCGGCATGGCGACGATGTACCGCGAGCTGCTCGAACGACACCCGAACGCACCGATGGTCTACGTCTCCACCGGCGCGTGGAACACCGCGCCGACCCTGACCCGGTTCCTTCGACGTCACGGCTACCCGCCGGGCCCCCTGCTCCTCACCGACTGGGGTCCGACCAACACCGGGTGGTTCCGGTCGGGGCAGGAGCACAAGCAGGCCTGCCTGCACCGGCTCGCCAACGAGTTCCCCCACATCCGCTGGGTCCTCGTCGGTGACGACGGCCAGCACGACCCCAAGATCTACGGCGACTTCGCCGAGCAACGGCCGCACACGGTCGCAGCCATCGCCATCCGCGAGCTGACGCCGGGCGAGCAGGTGCTGTCCCACGGCATACCCGTGTCGTTGGAGGAGTTCGCCGCACCGCGTGGCCGCCACGAGCGCGAGGTGCCGGTATGCCGCGCGGGCGACGGCTACGGGCTGGTGCGGCTGCTGCGCATCGCCCTCGACCTGTAGGGCACGGCCCGCGCAGCTAGCGAGCCGTGACGTCGAGGTGGGGTGCGTCCGCGCACGGCGTCTCGCGCTGGGCCAGGCCGAAGGCAGTCAGGGCTGCACCGCCGACCAGCAGCCCGGCGCAGACCAGCATGGCGAGTCGGTAGGAGGGCGCGAGCGCGTCGGCCGACGCGTAGTCGGCGCCGCCCAACCCGACCAGCGGGGGAAGGGCTGCCACGGCGAGCAGGCCGGCCGTGCGCGCCACCGCGTTGTTGACGCCACTCGCGGTGCCGGCCAGCTCGTCCGGCGCGGCGGCGAGCACGGTGCCGGTCAGGGGGGCGACCGTCATGGCGAGGCCGAGCCCCACCAGCGTGATGCCGGGAAAGACGTTGGTGACGTAGGAGGCCTCTCTCGGCGACATGGCCAACAGCACGAATCCCGCTGCGGCGACGAGGGTTCCGCCGATCATGTAGGGGCGTGGGCTGGACCTGGCGGCCAGTCTGCCGAAGCGGCCGGCGAGAAGAAGCATGACAACACTGAGGGGCAGGGTCGCGGCACCAGCCTCGAGCGCGGACCAGCCAGCCACGGTCTGGAGGAAGAGCACGAGGAACAGCAGCGCGGCGGACAGTCCCGCGTAGACGAGGAGCGTGACGAGGTTGATGGTGGTGAACACCCGGTTGGCGAACAGCGAGGGCGGAACCATCGGGTCGTGGGTGTGCAGCTCAGCCCGGACGAACCCGCCCAGCGCGATCACGCCGATCGCACCGATGGTCAGGGCCGAGGCGCTGAGCCCGTCGGACAGGGACGTCAGGCCATAGGTGAGGCCGGCCAGTCCGACCACGGCCAGGGCGACCCCGGTTGCGTCGACGTGCTTGCTGGCCAACGGATTTCGCGACTCGGGCACGAACTTGAGGCTCAGCACCACGACCACCACCGCCAGTGGCACGTTGAGCCAGAAGGCCCACCTCCAGTCACGCTCGACGAGCCAGCCGCCGATGACAGGTCCCGAAGCCGTGGCGACGCCCAGCAGGCCGGTCCAGGCGCCGATGGCAGCCATCCGGTCGTCCCGGTGGAAGGACGCCTGGAGGATCGCGAGGCTGCCGGGAACCAGGAGTGCAGCGCACAGACCCTGGAAGGCACGTGCCGCGATGAGCACCTCGACCGTCGGCGACAGGGCGCAGAGCACCGAGGCGACACCGAACCCGCCCACGCCCACGGCATACATCGCTCGTCGCCCGAACCGGTCGCCCAGTGAGCCGCCGAGCAGGATGAAGGAGGCCAGCGTCAGCGCGTAGGCGTTGACGACCCACTGCAGGCCGGCGAGGTCGGCCTCGAGGTCGCGTCCGATCGTCGGGAGCGCGACGTTGACGATGGTGCTGTCGAGCAGGGCGATTCCGCTCCCCAGCACCGTGGTGGTGAGGGCCAGCCGTCCGGTGTGCGACTTGAGCCGCAGCAGCTCCTTGGGTGCGGCCGTCGTCGTCATGGCTCCATCGTCGCACCGCCGCGCAAGGGGTCTGTCGGTGCTGGGATTCCCGCGGATCCGCTGCGGATCTCTGACAAACTCGGCCTTGTGCCGGAGCTGCCCGAGGTCCAGGCGCTCGTCGACTTCCTCGCCGAGCGGACCGTCGGGCTCGCCGTGACAGGGGTCGAGCTCGGGTCCTTCTCGGTGCTGAAGACCTTCGACCCGCCACCGCAGGCGCTCAGCGGAGCTCCCGTCGACGCTGTGTCCCGGCACGGCAAGTTCGTCGACATCGACTGCGACGGAGTGCATCTCGTCTTCCACCTCGCCCGCGCGGGCTGGCTGCGCTGGTCTGACGCGATGCCCAACACGGTGCTGCGTCCGGGCAAGTCACCGATCGCCCTGCGCACCCGGTTCTCCGATGCGTCCGGCTTCGACCTCACCGAAGCGGGTACCAAGAAGCGTCTCGCCGCCTATCTCGTCCGTGACCCGCACGACGTCCCCGGGATCGCCTCCCTCGGACCTGACCCGATGGCCGACGAGTTCACCCGTGAGGCGTTCGGGGCGCTGCTGTCCGGGCGACGCTCACAGATCAAGGGGCTGCTGCGCGACCAGGGGTTCATCGCCGGGATCGGCAACGCCTACTCCGACGAGATCCTCCACGTCGCCAGGATGTCGCCGTTCGCGATGGCAGCCAGCCTCGACGACGAGGCCGTGGATCGCCTGTATGCCGCGTTGCGGGGAACGCTGTCCGCGGCCGTCGCGACCGCCTCGGGCAAGCCGGCCAAGGAGCTCAAGGACGCCAAGCGCGCGGGGATGAGGGTGCACGGCCGCACCGGGGAGACCTGCCCGGTCTGCGGCGACGTGGTGCGCGAGGTGTCGTTCGCCGACTCGTCGTTGCAGTACTGCGCGACCTGCCAGACCGGTGGCAAGCCGCTGGCCGACCGTCGGATGTCCCGCCTCCTCAAGTAGCGGTGTCCCGGACCCCGTGCGATCGCACGGCCAGGGCGGCGAGCTGGATTCGGCTCGACGTACCGGTCTTGTGGAGCAGGTTGGAGACGTGGACGCTCACCGTCTTCTCACTGATGAACAGGTGGCGCGCCACCTGCGCATAGGTCTCCCCGGCGACGATGTGGTCCAGGATCTCGGCCTCACGCGGGGTCAGGGCCACGCCCACCAGCTCGGTGACCGGCTCGGCTGCGGGGTGGTGCTCGCCGGGGTCGACCAGGGAGAGGTGCGCCTGCAGGGCCAGCTGTTCGACGAGGGCAACCAGCGGGGCCGCCCGGAGCTCGTCGCCGATGGCAGCCGCTCGGCCCAGCGCGTCGGCCGCCCTCTCGCGACCCTTCGGCTCTGCCAGGAGCGTCCGGCCGAGGAAGTACAGCGACCTGGCGTGGTCGAACCGGAGTCCGGCACGGTTGGTCGCCTCAGCCGCCGCCTGCCACAAGGGCAGCGACGTCGGGTCCTCGCCGTGGCACCTGGCCCGGTCTGCGCCGTAGAGAGCGCCCCACGCCGGGTGGACGGCGTCCTCCAGCCCGGAGGGCAGGAACGGCGGCGGCGAGCCACCACGCAGGGACTCGATGCGCTCCAGCCAGGAGATCGCGGCGGCCCTCGTTTCGTCGGACGCGCCCGCACCGGCGTCCGCCAGGTCGGCTGCGGCGCGCGCCGCCAGCCGGAGGAGTTCGTCGGCCACGGAGTGGTCGAGGGCGACGGCCTGGGTCATCCAGGTCTCGACCAGCTCGAGGGTGCGTCGAGGTCGTCCGAGCTCGAGGGCGACCAGCATCTCGCTCAGGATGAACTCGTCCCCCAGGCCGCTGACGGGCATCAGCTCCCTGGCGCGGGACAGGTGCGCGTCGGCCGCGGCTACGTCGCCCTCCAGGGCGCTGAGCACGGCCGCGCCGCACCGGGCTGCCGCTCCCCAGCGGGTGTTCAGCCGCAGGGCCAGCGTTTCGCGGATGATGGAGCGCGCAACGTCCCACTGGCCGAGCTGGACCAGCGTCAGCGCTGCGCGCGCACCGGTGCAGGAGATGCCCTGGGCGCTGCCGCGCTCCCGCATGAGCGCAAAGACCTCGCGCGAGAGCGACGCCGACGCTGCGAGCTGCCCCACGGACTCGAAGCTGTTGCAGACGTTGACCGACACCCTGATGAGCAGCTCGGTCTCGTCGACCCCACGGGCCAGAGCCCACGCCCGCTCCGCATCGACGACGCCGTCATGGGTGCCCCACGACGTCTGCGCGCGCACCACCAGAGCCCAGGCGAGGGCGTCGTCGGCACCCAGTGCCTCGGCAAGGTGGACGGCCTCCGCTGCGTGTCCCGCACCGGCGGCGATCCCCTCGAAGACCTCGAAGTTGGCCAGGTGCGCGAGCGCGAGCACCCGTTCCTTCGAGTCCGGGAAGGGGTCGGTCAGGGCGACGGCTCGCTCGAAGTCGGCGACCACGGCCGAAGCGCTGCCGGTGATGTTGGTCCCCTTGGCGAAGTTCAGCGCCATCAGGACGCGGCAGGCGGCCAGCGGCTCCTCCTGTGGATCGACGGCCGAGAGCGCCCGCTCGTAGAACTCCACGGCCAGGGCCGGTCTGCCGGCGGCGATCAGGCACCGCCCGGCCCTCGTGAGCAGCTCGGTCCTGGACGGCCTCGACTCAGCCGGAACCAGCTCGAGCAGGTCGCCGGCCGTGGCGAGGTGTGTCGCCTCCTCGCTGATCGCGTGGAGCCTGAGGGATTCGTCCGCGGCGCGCAGAGCCCATCTGAAGGCCGGTTCCACGTCCTCGGCGGCGGCGTAGTGCAGGGCGAGGTGGGTCGCGCGCTCGGCGTCCGTGACGCCTTCGGCGGCCTCCCAGCCGGCGGCGAAGGCGCGATGGACCTCGGGGAGCTCCCACCGGGGCAGCGTCGTGACCACCACCTCGGCCAGCAGGGGGTGGCGGAACCAGACGTCCCCATGGTCCTGAACGACGGTGATGCCCTCGCCGACCGCCTCGCTCACGGCGGCCGTCACCTCGTCGGCCGCCAGTCCACGCCGTCGGGCGAGGTCCTCGAGCACGCGGAACGCCACGGGACGCCCGGCGACGGCCACCAGCTGGGTGACCGACCTGGCCGTGGGACCGAGTCGGTGCCACGAAGCGAGCAGCGCCTGGGCGAGTCGGCCGCCGGCACCGTCGGTATCGCCGACCTCCTGCGCCACGAGCTCCGCGAGGTAGGGGTTTCCCTCGGAACGGGCAAAAACCCTCTCTGCCAGCGCCACATCGGCCTGCACGCCTGGCAGCCGCAGCACGAGCTGCTCCGTCTCGCCGGCGCTGAGGCGCGAGAGGCGGAGGTGGTGGACGGCGGTGAGGCGTCGCACGTCGGCCAACCAGCCGTACAGACGGTGCCCATCACCCAGCTCGGTGTCCCGGTAGGTGAGGGCGAGCGTGAGGTGCTGACCCGGGTGCAGTCCGGCGACGATGAAGGAGAGGACATCGAGGGAGCTCGGGTCAGCCCACTGGAGGTCGTCCACGACCACGAGGGTGGGTGCGTCGTCGGCCAGCCGGTCGACGGCACCAGCAAGCTGGAAGAGCAGTCCCTGCGGCCCGGGGTCGGCAACGCCGCCGCGGGGTCCCAGCACGTTGCCGTGGGAAACCGCACCCGGAAACACCCGGTCGAGGGTCTCGGCGCCGACGCCTCGCCCCCAGCGGTCGAATGCCTGGGTGAACGGCAGGTGCGTGGTGACCTCGGCCCCGAACCGGAGGCACTGGCCGAACAGGACGTGGAACCCTCGCGCCTGCGCCCGCTCGACCAGGTCGCGGACGAGGCTGGTCTTGCCGATGCCGGGCTCGCCGTGGAGCAGCGTCGCCCCCGGCTTCCCATCCACGGCTTCGTCCAGCGCGCGGAGCAGCCGCGCCTGTTCGGCAGCGCGTCCCACCAGTGGCCGTGGGGGGTCCATCTCCCGATCATCCACCCGTGGCCGGCGTCCCGTCGTCCGCTCGTCCGTCACCGAGCAGCGTCCACGGACTCTAGAGGGTGAGAGAACGGCGACGAGACGTCTGAGGGGGACTGTGAGGCCTGCACGGGCAGTCCTCCGGGCTCTGGGCGCTTCCCTCTTCCTCTGTGTGGTCCTCGTCGTCCCGGTCGCGGCCATCGACAAGCCCCTCGACTCGACGAGCCTGACCGTGGTCGGACTGGTCGCGATCGCGGTCGGAGCGTTCACCTATCGTCACGCGCGGCACGGTCGCGCGCGGGGCGACGCCAAGGACTGAGGCTCGTGGTCCACCGCTGGCCCACGTCTCGCCGGGGTCAGTCCCGGAGCAGCACCGTGGCTGCGTCGAGGAAGGACTCGGCTGCCTCGTCGTCGTCGAACCAGCGCAGGTAGAGGGCGGTGGTGACCCGTTCGACGAAGGCCCACTGCCCCACCCGCTCCGGGTCGGTGCCGGTGAGCTCGGCCGCGTGCGCACACAGGGCCTCGTGCCGCTCGCGGGCCAGGGAATGGTCACGGCTGGCCAGGACCTCCCTGCTGAAGTCACGCAGGGTCACGCCGACGTCGTACTCGGGCTCGCACCGGAACCCGTCGGGGTCGACGAGCTTGTAGCGCGGGATCCCGTTGGCCTGCAACGCATTGCCGGGGTGGGGGTCGCCGTGGCAGAGGACGTCGCGCGCGGGATCGCGGGTCGCCGACAGGTGACGGGCCAGCTCGTGGGCGCGGTCCAGTGCTGCGCCCCAACGCTCCTCGTCGTCGCCCTGACGGAACCGGCGCACGATCCCCGCCAGCACCGCGGCCTTGTCCTCCCCGGCAGCGACCTCGGGAGCCAGGGACACCGGCACCTCCCACGCCAACCGCAGCGTGGCGGCCAGGTGGTCGACCTGGGTCACCGCAGGCAGCCGCGAGGAGGCGAGGCTGGGACCGAGGCGTTCCAGCAGCACGGCGCCGTGAGGGGCGTCGGACGCCAGCACCGCGGCATACCCGCGCCCGTGTCCTGCCTCGAGAGTGGCGACCTGGGCCGTGAAGCCGGGGCCCACCTGCTCGATCTTGAGGACCGCAGGCGTCCCGTCGGCGTCGACGGCGACCACGGGGACGCCCAGGCCTTCGGCGTACACCTCGCCGAGGGTGAGCGACCAGCGCTCGACCAGGTCCGCGAGCAGCTCGGGCAGGCCGTCGAGCACCGGCACGAGAGCGGGATGGTCGCCCACCTGGGCGCGAGCCGTGGCCACCACCCGGGCGATCGCCGCCGCGCTGCTCGTCATGGCCACACTGTGCCGCCCGCGGGGACGGTCTGCCCACTGGATTTCCGCGCGGTCTGGCGGGGGTGTTTCATTGGGGGCATGACCATCCCCCAGGTTCCTGTCACGGACGTCCACGACCACGCCGTACTGCTCGACGTGCGCGAGCAGGACGAATGGGACGCGGGCCATGCGCCCGGTGCCCTGCACATCCCGCTCGGCGAGCTGCCGTCCCGGCTCGACGAGCTGCCGGACACCGATGCGGGCACGCTCGCCGTGGCCTGCCGCGGTGGTGGCCGTTCGTCCAGGGCCGTGGCGTGGCTGTCGCAACAGGGTTTCGACGTCGCCAACCTCGACGGCGGCATGAAGGCGTGGCAGGGCGCGGGCAAGCAGCTCGTCGCCGACTCGGGCTCCGCCACGGTCAAGTAGGTCACGGCCATGGCGTGGTTCGGTCGGGGCCGCGACGACTCCGCAGCTGACGTGCCCGAGACGGAGGAGCGCACGCTCCCCGATGCCGGTGACACGCTCGACCCAGGCGCTTCGCTGCGCCCGCTGGTGGACCCGCTGGGTGACGGTGAGCGAGGCCGGATCACCGCCGCCCTGGAGTCGCTGACCGCCGAAGGAGTCGACGTCGACGACCTCGACTCGCTCAGTGCCGGCCTCGACCGGGCGTATGCCGCGTGGTCGGCCGCGCCGGAGGACGACCGTCCCGACCATGCCGCCGTCGTGGAGCGCTACGCGGTGGGGATCGGCGAGCACCTCGACCGCCACACCGACCTCGACTGGCAGGTGGTCACCGATGTCTTCGGGACCGACCTGTCGCTGACCGAGGGTTTCAAGGGTTCGTTCGTCGTCGTCCCGCACAACCTGGTGGCGGGACGCTGGATGCGCGGCGAGACCGGCTGGATCCCTGCCGTGGTGGGGCACATCGTCCGCCGCCGCACCCGCGACTGACGCGCAGCGAGGAGGAGGGTGGGCCGCGCAGACCCGCGCGACCCACCCCCAGGTCTCACCAGCGGACGGACGTCGAGACGCTCGCCTGTCCCCCGAGCCAGCTGTGCGCTGCCGCGATGAGGCCGTCCCCGACGACCTTGGCCTTCTTGTGCTCGGCGCCGGCGTACGCGAGGTCGGCCTTGTCGAAGTAGGCGTTGACGCTGAGGCTGGCGTCGATGATGTGGGCGCAGGCCTCACCGGTGGTGCTGATGGTGAGCTCTTCGCCGGGGCTGACCTGCAGGACCGCGTGGACGTCGACCGGCTCGCAGGTACCCGGGACGGTCGGGAAGGTGCCGTCGGAGGCGGTGACGACCAGGTCGAGCGCGCCTCCGAGTGGCCCTGCGGTCGGCCCGTCGAAGTGCCAGCTCGAGGCGGACACGCTCGGGGTGCCGTCGAAGAGGCTGCGGTCGAGACGCTCGACGGTGGCGGCGTGAGCGCTGGCAGGGACGAGTGCCACGAGCGCGAAGGTGGCGCTGGCGACGGCGGTGATGGTGCGGACATTCATGGGATGACTCCAGTGATCCTTGGTCTGGCCGGGCGGTCCGGCGCTGTGGTGGGGCCACTGTGGCCAGCGCCTCTTGGGCGGCACTTGGGCTGGACTTGAAGCCGGACTTGAGCTCGACTGCACCCCGACCCGAACCCGTCGAGGGCGACACGATCGCCGCGTATCGCGAAATCTCCGGGAATCGCTAGAAACCCCCATAGCCTGCGATCGTGGACCCGATACGCAACCCCTACGCGCCCGGAGCCGGCCAGCGCCCACCCGAGCTCGCCGGTCGAGACGAGCAGCTGCACGCCTTCGACGTCGTGCTCGAACGCATCGCGCGCGGCCGACCCGAGCGGTCCATCGTGCTGACCGGGCTGCGCGGGGTCGGCAAGACGGTGCTGCTCAACGCGTTGCGCTCCGCGGCCGTCCGGGCCCACTGGGGGACCGGCAAGCTCGAGGCACGTCCCGACCAGGGCCTGCGCCGCCCGCTGTCCGCAGCGCTGCACGTGGCGGTCCGCGAGCTAGGGCATCCCGCGGGTGACGAGGTGGACCACGTCCTCGGGGTGATCAAGGCCTTTGCCCAGCGGGATGCCGCTCCGGGCGCCAAGCTGCGGGAGAAGTGGAACCCCGGCATCGACGTTCCCGTGGCCACCGGCCGCGCGGACTCCGGCGACATCGAGATCGACCTGGTCGAGCTGCTCACCGATGTGGGCGGGCTGGCGGCCGACGTGGGCCGGGGCGTCGCGATCTTCATCGACGAGATGCAGGACCTGTCCCCCGACGACGTGTCGGCGATCTGTGCGGCCTGCCACGAGATCTCCCAGTCGGGCCTGCCGGTCATCGTCGTGGGTGCCGGACTGCCGCACCTCCCGGCCGTCCTGTCCGCGTCGAAGTCCTACTCCGAGCGACTGTTCCGCTACCAACGCATCGACCGCCTCGACCGCGCCGCGGCCGACCTCGCCCTCGTCGCGCCGGCCGCCGACGAGGAGGCCGAGTTCACGCCCGAGGCGTTGGACGCGATGTATGCCGCGACCGCCGGCTACCCGTACTTCGTCCAGGCCTACGGCAAGGTCGCGTGGGACGTCGCCCCGCGCTCGCCGATCACGGCCGAGGACATCACGGTGGCCGCACCCGAGGCGGAGGCCGAGCTGGGCGTGGGGTTCTTCGGGTCCCGGTTCGAACGAGCCACCCCCGCCGAGCGCGAGTACCTGCGAGCCATGGCGGACGCTGCGCTGACGCTGGCCGAAGCCGGCGAGGAGGTCGACGAGACCGAGTCGGTGCCCACCGCGTCGGTGGCACAGGTCCTCGACCGCAAACCCCAATCCCTCTCTCCGGCAAGGGATGCGCTCCTCAAGAAGGGTCTGATCTACTCCGGTGAGCGAGGCCGGATCGCGTTCACCGTCCCCCACTTCGGCCGCTACCTGCGTTCCGCCAGTTGAGGTAGGTCATCACGAGGGCGACCGGTCTACCGTGAGGAGCAGGGCTCGCCCGTCCTGGGCCTGACCTGAGCGACGTCGGGTGGAGGTGCCTCGATGAGCAGAGTCTTCACGGCGGCTGCGGTGCAGGCGTCCTACGTGCTCATGGATCGCGAGGCGACGACCGACAAGGTCGTGCAGCTCATCGCGGAGGCCGCCGCTCGGGGCGCCGAGCTGATCGTGTTCCCCGAGGTCTTCGTGCCCGGCACGCCGATCTGGATCGACTCGGTCCCCATCTGGGACGGCGACGAGGCCTGGTTCGCCCGCCTCGTCGACCAGGCGGTCGTCGTACCAGGGCCGACCACGGAACGGATCGGCGCCGCCGCCCGGGAGGCGGCGGCATACGTGGTGGTCGGGGTCGACGAGCGGGAGCCGCACGGGACCACGATCTACAACACGCTCCTGTACTTCGGGCCGGATGGACGACTGCTCAACAAGCACCGCAAGCTGATGCCCACGGGATCCGAGCGGACGGTGTGGGGGATGGGTGACGGCTCGATGCTCGACGTGGTGCCCACCGACCTGGGCCGGGTGGGTGGCCTCATCTGCTGGGAGAACTACATGCCGCTGGCGCGCTTCCACCAGTACGCCCAGGGGGTCGAGATCTGGGTCGCGCCCACCCTGGCCCAGGGTGACGGCTGGATCGCGACGATGCGGCACATCGCCCGGGAGGGTCGGGTGTGGGTGCTCGGTGTGAACCCCTGCCTGCGCGTGGACCAGATCCCTGTCGACTTCCCGGACCGCGACCGCGTGTGGCGGGCGCAGGAGGGTGCCGAGGCCGAGTGGGTCGAGCCGGGCAACAGCGTGATCTGCAACCCCAACGGCGAGATCGTCGCCGGTCCGCTGCGTCACGAGGAGGGCATCCTCGCCGCGGAGGTCGACCTCACCGCGGTGGCCTCCGGACGACGGATGTTCGACCCCGTCGGCCACTACCACCGCCCCGACGTCTTCCAGCTGACCGTCGACACACGACGTCAGCGCGCCGTCACCGTCCTGTCCGAGGAGACCGCTTCGCAGGGAGGGTGACCCTGGGGCCTCACCCGAACGGCGGCGGGCCGAGCAGCACGATCCCGCCATTCGCCTGCGCGGAGGCGCGGACCCGGTCGAAGTCGACGACACCGTCTGCGCCGTCGACCCCGTCCTCGGCCAGCGGTTCACTCGCATCCCAGTAGAACGCCTCGCAGCACCCCGGCGTGTGCAGGAACAGGATCTTCGCGCTCGCCGACAGCACCCGGAAGGCGTGCGGCACTCCCCGTGGTGCGACCGCGACACCGCCGGCACCGACGTGGTGGTCGACTCGGTCGACGTGCATAAGGATCTCGCCCTCAAGCACCAGCGCGGTCTCGTCGGAGTCCGGATGGGTATGCAGCGGGGTCGCCTTCCCGCCGGACATCGAGTCCTCGAACAGCAGGAAGGCGCCGTTGCTCTCGTGGGCGCGCACCTTCCAGGTGTGGACGCCGCCGCCGAAGAACCAGCGACGCTCTCCTTCGCCCTCGGCCCTGATGATGGCTGCGGGAACCGTGGTCGTGCTGGACATGACGCCCACTTTCGTCGGACTTGCGCGGGGATCGGAGTCGACCGGAGTCGCCGTGTGGCCACGCCGGTCGGACACACCGTCCGTGAGACTGGAGTCTCATGATGAGACTGACGTATCATGAACGGTGTGTCAATGCCCTACGAGACCCACGGCCGGACCGGTCAGAAGAGCCGCACCCGCAGGGCGCTCGTCGACGCCGCGCGCGCCATGGTGGCCAGGGGTGAGATCCCGACCGTCGACCAGGCCGCCGTCGCGGCCTCGGTGTCGCGCGCCACGGCATACCGCTATTTCCCCAACCACGGGTCCCTCCTGGCTGCCGCCCATCCCGAGACCGGCGCGCGTTCCTTGCTCGGCGACGACCCTCCCGCGGAGCCTGCCGCGCGGCTCGACATCGTCATCCGCGCCTTCACGACGCTGATCGTGCAGACCGAGGCCCAGCAGCGCACCATGCTGCGGCTGTCCCTCGAGCCCCGTGACGCAGACGGCTCGCCGCTGCCCTTGCGGCAGGGTCGGGCGATCGCCTGGATCACCGAGGCCCTCGAACCGCTGCGCGGACAGCTCGGCGACCAGGCGCTGCACCGGCTCGTTCTGGCGATCCGCAGTGCCGCCGGGATCGAAGCGCTGGTCTGGCTCACCGACATGGCGGGACTGTCGCGGGACGAGGCTGCGGACCTGATGTGCGAGTCGACCCAGGCGCTGCTGACGAGGGCGATCGCTAGCCCCAGTGCGGCGGTCGGGACGTCGGCTGGCTAGCACGAGATTTTGCGTTGCCGGTCCGCAGGGCCGGGTGTAGCGTCCCAAGGTCCGGACAAAGTAGTCCGAAAACCTCGGGCGAACCGTCCAGACCACCCAGGCGACGCCGCCCGGCGTCGCTCCCCCTTCTGGGTCGGAGGACGACGATGTCTCGATCTCACGTTGCCGGTGCAACAGCGCTGCTGCTGGGAGTGGCCGTCATGGCGGCACAGGTGCCCGCCACTGCCACGCCGAGGGGAGGGGGGACCGCAGCGGCGGTCGCCGCGGCCGGCGACGAGCTGTCGGTGAGCACGCGCCTGGCCGACCGGCGGGAGGTCTCGGCCGGCACCCGCGCCTACTCCATCGGCTTCGAGGACGGCCGGTTCTACGCGAACGGCTGGCACATCACCGGTGAGATGGGCGGCGTCTGGACACCTCCGATGAAGATGGTCGACGGCGTGTGGTTCGGCCTCGACGACCAGTGGGTGGGGCCCGCGACGAAGTTCACGAGCGGATGGGGCTACAGCCGCTACGACCTGCCCGACACCGCAGGCCTCAAGGTCGCGCGCACGGACTTCGTGCCTGACGGCGTGCGTGGTGCGCTCTTCGGCCTGACCGTGACCAACCCGGGTGCGGCCCGGACGGCCAAGCTCTCGGTCGACGCCCACTCCGAGCTGATGGGCCAGTACCCGTGGGGCTTCGGCGGCGTGACCCCGAACGCGAGCGACAACCTCCAGGACACCGGTGCCTACGACGGCAAGAACCTCGTCTTCACCGACGACGGTGCGCTGCCCGGGGCCCCTGTCCACCACTACGCCGCGGTCGTCGGCACCGCAGCCACCCCGAGCACCGGGCAGATCGGCAGCCAGTTCTACGGAGCCCAGCCCGGCCACCGCTGCACCGGCAACGAGACGGGCGCCCCGGCAGACCCCAAGCCCTCCGCCTGCGACGACGGACCCTTCGGAAAGGGCACCGGCGGCCGGCTGACCTACAGCCTCGACCTGCCGGCCGGCGGCTCGACGACGATCTGGCTGGCCGTCGCCGGCTCCGACCAGGGACTGACCTCGGCGCGTGGCGAGCTCGCCAAGGCGCTGGCCGACCCCGGTGCGGCCCTGGCCGCCAAGAAGGCCTCACGCCAGGCGCTGTCGCAGATGACGCAGCTCTCCCTGCCCGGCGACCCGCTGGTGCAGGACGCAGTGCAGTGGGGCAAGCAGAACATTGCCGACCTCACCCAGACGGCGACCGACCTGCAGATCCGCTGGACCAACCAGGGCAAGCAGTTCCCCGCACCCTCCGGGACCGTCGCCAAGGCGACCTGGATCGGGGCGGGCTTCCCCGACTACCCGTGGATCTTCGGCACGGATGCCGAGTACACCGCGTTCGCCTCGGTGTCGGTCGGGCAGTTCGAGGCGATCAAGGACCACTTGCGGGCGTTGCGCGAGGTGTCCGACATCCTCAACAACCGCTCGGGCGTCGTGACGCACGAGGTCGTGTCGGACGGGTCGATCTGGTACGGCCAGGACTCCCGCAGCACCAACCCGGACGGCACCACGGCATACAACTTCAACACCGATGAGACGGTGAAGTTCCCCAGCACCGTGGCGCTCCTGTGGCGCTGGACCGGTGACAACGGGTTCCGCGACGAGATGTACGACTTCTCGGTGCGCAACCTCAAGTACGTCACCCGCACCCTCGACGCCGACCACGACGGCTTCCCCGAGGGCCTCGGCAACGTCGAGCGCGGCGGCATGGGCACGGAGAAGCTCGACAACACCGTCTACTACATCCGCGGGCTCTACGACCTGGCCACCATGGCGAAGGCAAAGCACGACGGCCCCACCTTCTCGTGGGCCAACACCCTCGCCCGCCAGATCAGCGACCGCTTCGACGGGGCGTGGTGGTATGCCGCGGCGTCCCAGTACGCCGACTCGCTCACCGATCCCGGCAACGTCCAGTCGTTCCAGAAGCACTGGATCGGCCAGACGCCGATGGAGGCCGAGCTGCAGGTCAACGGGCGCACCGTGCCCGGCCTCGCGCCGTTCGCCCACGGGAACACCGCGCTCGCCGGCCGCGAGGACCCCTGCTACAGCGGGACGGCTCCCCTGTCTACCGGCCTGTTCCACACGGGGTGCGGCGGTGGCCAGAACGGCCAGGGCGAGAAGGTCGTCTTCGGCCTGACCACGTCGATCCAGTCGATCGGTGAGGGCAACTACGGCCGGCTCGGCGCCGGACAGCAGCAGCGCTACACGCACGCCCTGGCCGACCCGATGTTCGCCGAGCCCGCCACGGGCGGGACACCTGACGAGCAGCCGGGCGCGATGCCGGAGATCTTCCCCTCGCCGGACCAGGGCGCCAACATCGACCGCTGCTGGACCTGCCGCTCGATGTTCATGCAGGCGTGGGGCAACTACGGCACCGCGTGGGCGGTCGTCCACCAGTGGCTCGGCCTCCAGCCCGACCTCGGCAACGGCGAGCTGGTCGTGGTGCCGCAGGTGCCGGCCGGTCAGCCATCGGCCTCCGGTGAGCACATCCGGCTGGGCGGCGGGTTCGCCGGCGTGACGGCCTCCGTCCTTGGTTCGCGCTACACGACGACCCTTGCCGTCGACAGCGCCGTCGGGGCCGACAAGGTCTGGATCGGGCACACCGTCCCGCGCGGCAGCACGGTGACCCAGGTCGTGCTCGACGGGCGGGTGCTGTCCGACTGGACCAGCCGTACGACCAACCGTGGCCTCGAGGTGACCGTCCCGACCAAGGCCGGCTCGCACACCCTGGTGGTGACGGCCTCCTGAACCATGCCGTGGCAACGCCGTTCTGCGCAATGGCGTTGCCACGGTTGGTGCGAGGCGTCAGCCGAGGCGCTGGGCGAGTGAGACCACGAGCCCTTCCGGCCCCCGGACGTACGCCATCCGCCAGGAGCCCTCGTACTCGCCGACGCCCCCGACCAGTCCGTAGCCCTGTGTCGCAGCCCAGTCCACAGCTGCCTGCAGGTCATCGACCTCGAAGGACACGTTGCGCAACCCCAGCTCGTTGGCCATGGCGGCCGGGGAGCCGGGCACGGAGTCGGGTCGCACGAACCTCGCGAGCTCCAGGCGGGTGCCATCGCCGGGTGGCTTCAACATGACGATCTCGGTGCGGGAGCCGGGAATGCCGCAGACCGTGTCGAGGAACTCGCCCTCGACGAAGGTCCTGCCCTCGACCTCCAGGCCCAGCGCCACGAAGAAGTCGGTCACGAGGTCGAGATCCGCGACCGTGATGCCGATGTGGTCGAAGCGTCGTACGTGCGACATGGGCCCGTCCTCCCGTCGTGCCGATTGCGCATCCGCAACCCGAAAGCGCCTTCGCAACGGTAGGGCACCTCGCGTCGGGCTCCGACACCTGACACAGTGACTCGATGCTGAACGAGGTGGCCGACGGTGTCTGGGTGCGGCAGAGCGAGTGGGTCTGGAGCAACGCCATCGTGGTTCGCGGAGAGGCCGGGTTGACCGTCGTCGATCCCGGCATCGACGGCTCCGACCTCGACCAGCTCGCCGATGACGTGGACGGGCTCGGCATCCCGGTGGTCGCGGGGTTCTGCACCCATCCCCACTGGGACCACCTGCTCTGGCACTCGCGGTTCGGAGACGTCCCGCGCTACGCCACCGCTGCCGGCGCCCAGGTTGCCACCGAGGCCCGGGAGCGGGCGCAGGCGATGGCGGCGGAGAGCGCGACGGGCATCCCGCTCGAGCTGGTGGCGCTGCTCACCCCGCTGCCCTCGGACGGGGCACTCGTGCCGGGCGAGATCATCGAGCACCAGGCGCACGCCCCCGGCCACGCGGCGATCCTCCTGGCGGACCGTGGCGTCCTGATCGCGGGTGACATGCTCTCGGACGTCCTGATCCCGCTCCTCGACGCCCGCCGTCCTGGTCAGCTGGACGCCTATGAGTCGGCACTCGACCGGCTGGGTGAGGCTGCCCGGCAGGTCGAGGTCGTGGTCCCGGGCCACGGCGCGGTGGCGCGGGGGGTCGAGGTCGCGGTCCGCTTCGAGGCCGATCGTGCCTACCTCGACGCACTCCGGCGAGGAGAGGAACCGGCCGACGCGCGTCTGCAGCAGCACGACTGGCTCTCCGTCCCGCACCAGTCCAACGTGCAACAGGTCGGAGACCCAGCCGGCTGAACCCGGCGTGCTCGGGACGGTCGACGTGGTGGGACCAGGGCATAGGATCAAGCCACGTGTCGCTCGGCGGAGGAGCAGATCTGATGGCCGTCCAACTGCCTGATGAGGAGCGAGAGTGGGCTGCTGAGAAGCGCGACTTCGTTGCGGACCGGCGTGACGAGCTGGCGGCGCGGCGCGACCGAACTGGCGATGCGAGGGACCGGACAGCCGCCACGCGGGAGGCGGCGCTGGACGAGCGGGAGTTGCGCGTGGACGTCCGCGCGGCCGAGCTCGGTGCCCCGCCTGACGGTGCCGAGGCGGGAGCGCAGCACATCGATGCCCGCGCTGCTCGGGAGCAGGCGCGGCAGGACCGTGACGAGCTGGCGGGCGAGCGCGATGCTGCCGCTGGTGCTCGCGACGAGGCGACACAGCTGCGAACGGAGGCCACTCCGACCACGCGGCTGGCGTCGGCGTTCGCCGCCATTGCGGAGCATCTCTACGCAGCCGACTCCTTCGATGATGTCCTTCTGCGGATCGCCCAGACCGCGGTGAGCACGGTTGCGGGCTGCGAGATGGCGAGCGTCACGCTCAGTGGGCGAGGGTCGTATCAGACGGCCGCGACCACGGACCTGGCCGCGTCGGTGGTCGACCAGGCGCAGTACGACGCGCACGAGGGGCCCATCCTGGACGCGGTCGACACCCCGGTCGTCTATGCGCAGTCGTTCCCGGACACCCGCTGGCCCACGCTCGCGTCCCGTCCGGCCGACCTGGGTGCGCACTCAGCCGCTTCCTACCGCCTGGCGGCGGCGGGTCCTGCGACCGCGGGCACCGGAGGATCGCTGAACACCTACGGCACGGAGGCCGATGCGTTCAGCGACGAGGCTCAGCAGATCGGACTCATCCTGGCCGCACACGCGTCGGTGGCTGCCGGGGCGGTCCGTGAACGCGACGCCCTGCAGGATCTGGCAAAGAACCTCAACGAGGCCCTGTTGTCCCGAGATGTCATCGGCCAGGCCAAGGGGATCCTGATGGAGCGGCTCAACCTCAGCCCGGAGGAGGCCTTCGACGTCCTGCGTCGCTCATCCAACCGGCTCAACGAAAAGCTGCACACCCTGGCGCTGCGCCTCGTCGAACCCGAGTCGTAGGCACGGCCCCGTGCGGCGTCGGGGGCGTACTGTTCCCGCCATGGCGACCTCCGAACGGTCCACGGAGCTCCTCGGCGGAGTGCTGGACGCCGCGGAGAACGCCTCTCCGTTGCAGGCGGTGGAGGCGGTCACCGAAGCCCTCGCGCAAGCCCTCGGCTCGTCTGCGGCGTTCTTCCTCATTGCCGACATCTCCGGGCGCGGACTGGTCCGCCTCTCGCACGGGGCCTCCTCCGAGGAGCTGGCGCAGCTGGGCCTCGGCGGCCAGGAAGGGTTCCTTCGGGCGGAGGACAACGAACAGGCCGTCGTGGTGCCGTTCGACGGTGGGCCGGTCGAGACGGCGTTGCGCACCCAGAGTGTGCAGGTCATCCCACCCGCCGCGGACTCGGGCGGGGGCCGGAGCCCGGCCCGATGGGTCGTCCTGGCGCCGGTGACCGAGCGGGGCGAGGTCCTCGGGCTCCTCCAGCTGTCGCTGCCCACCGATCCAGACGCTGCCACCCTGGGCCAGATCTCCCGCATCGGCCACGTGCTGTCGTTCGTGGTGATTGCGAACCGGCGACACACCGACCTCTTCGAGTGGGGCCAGCGCAGCACGGCGTTCACCCTGCCCGCCGAGATCCAGCGGCGGCTGCTGCCCGCGGCCTTCACGTGCGAGGCGGGAGCGTTCACTCTCTCGGCGTGGCTGGAGCCGGCCGCGTCCGTCGGCGGCGACACGTTCGACTACTGCCTGGGCCGCGACGCGCTGCACCTTTCGCTGACGGACGCGATGGGGCACGGAGTGGCAAGCGCACTCACCGCCACCTTGTGCGTGGGGAGCCTGCGCAACAGCCGCCGTCAGGGCTCCTCACTGCTCGCCCAGGCGCGGGACGCGAACCTGGCCCTGTTCGAGCACGCCACCGCCACGGGCTCGGAGAGCTTCTCCACCGGCATGCTCGGCCGCCTCGACCTTCGCACCGGAATCCTCGCCCTGGTCAACGCCGGACACGTCGCTCCGTACCTCTGCCGCGCAGGCACCACGCGGGCTGTCCCCCTCCCGGTGAACGTGCCCCTGGGGTTGTTCGCCAGCACCGCCTATCGCAGCACCCACTTGGACCTGGAGCCGGGAGACCGGCTCGTCATGGTCACCGACGGCATGCTCGAGCGCGATGCCGCCACCATGGACCTGATCGCCGAGATCACCCGGACCCGGGACCTGCACCCGCGCGAGGCCACCCGCCAGCTCACCGACCTGGTCCTGCAGGTCTCCGGTCAGGCCCTTGCCGACGACGCCACCCTCCTCGTCCTGGACTGGCACGGCTGCCACGGGCGCGACCGGGAAACCACCGCAGGCTCTCAGAAGCTGCGCCCTGCACCAGTCAGTGAGCCGCTGTGACCTCGAGGAGGAGCTCCACCCCATGAGCGAGACGACCGACCACGCCGGACAGAGCCCCCACGCCACGACCAGGGTCGACCTGGGCCACGGCCTCGAGGTCAGCCGACTCGGCTTCGGCGGCATGGCGATCACGCACGTCTACGGTGAGACCGACCCCGCCGAAGGGCTGCGCACCCTCCACCACGCCGTCGACGCAGGCGTCACCTTCATCGACACCGCAGACGTCTACGGCCGTCCACGTGAGGGCGAGTCCGGACCGGCAGGCACCAACGAGGAGCTTGTGGGCGAGCTGCTGCGCACCCGTCGCGACGAGGTGCAGCTCGCGACCAAGTTCGGCATCACCGGCATCCCGAACGACGGGCCTGGCGCGACCGCGGTCCGCGGCGACGCGGCATACGTGCGCAGTGCTGCGGAGGCGAGCCTGCGACGTCTCGGGACGGACGTCATCGACCTCTACTACCTGCACCGTCGCGACGTGACCGTCCCCATCGAGGAGACCGTCGGCGCGATGGCCGAGCTCGTCGCAGCGGGCAAGGTGCGCCACCTCGGGCTGTCCGAGGTCACCGCTGACGAGCTGCGTGCGGCCGCCGCGGTCCACCCCATCACCGCGGTTCAGAGCGAGTGGAGCATCTGGTCGCGGGACGTCGAGGACCACGTCGTCCCGGCTGCGCGCGAGGTGGGGGCCGGCTTCGTGCCGTACTCGCCGCTCGGGCGCGGGTTCCTCACCGGGGCGATGACGAAGGAGGCCGTAGCCGCCTCGATGCTCAAGGGTCACCCGCGGTTCGACGCCGGCTTCGAGGCCAACCAGCGGGTCGTCGGGGTCGTCACGGCCGTCGCCGCCGAGCTGGGCGCAACTCCCGCCCAGGTCGCGCTGGCGTGGCTGTTCGCCCAGGGCGAGCGCCTCGGTATGCCGGTCGTGCCGATCCCCGGCACCCGTCGCCTCGAGCGCGTGGACGAGAACCTCGGAGCCATCGCGATCCACCTCGACGCCGACCAGCTGGGGCGGCTGGAGGCCGCTGCCGACCTCGCCGAGGGTGGACGCAACCTCAGCACGGACCCGGCCTGGATCTCGTCCGGGCGCGAGTAGCCGCGTCACCAGTGCAGAGGCTGTAGCCCGGGTTAGGTTGGCGGCCAGAGCCATCCAGCCTGAGGAGCCACCGTGTTCGAACAGCTCGTCGCCGCAGCGCCGCGGGGAGTCATCGACGACCTCCTCCACCTGGACATGCCTCCGGCGGAGAAGGTCATCCGAACCGTCGCGATCTACCTCGGGATCCTGCTGATCATCCGCGTCGCGGGCAAACGCCTGATGGCACAGATGAACTCGCAGGATCTCGTCGTCGTCCTGTTGCTGTCCAACGTCGTCCAGAACGCCATCATCGGTCAGGACAACTCGCTCGTCGGCGGCCTCCTGGGCGCCGCCGTCCTCGTCCTCGTCAACGCGGGACTGGACCGCTGGTCACTGCACAGCGCCCGAGTCGCCTGGCTGCTCGACGGCCGGCCCACGGTGGTGGTCAGGGACGGCGTGGTCGACGACCGGGCCCTCGCCCACGTGGGCATGAGTCCCGAGGAGCTCACGAACGCGATCCAGACCCACGGGGCCGACTCGCTGAGCGAGGTGCAGCACGCCGCGCTCGAACCGGGAGGTTCCATCACCGTCGAGCTGCGGCCCGACGCGCGCAGCGCCACCATCGGCGACCTGCGACGCGCGGTCGACGCGCTCACCGCCCGCCTCGACGCGCAGGGAGGCGCAACCCCTCCCGCCTGATCACCGACCTTCGGGTATGCCGTGCAGTCGCCGGTGCAGCTCCCGCACCTCCTGCTCGAGCTCGGGAGCCGGACCGTCCACCCGGAGCCCGGGCGCAACGGCCTGGATCGCCAGCGGGACGACTGGTCCGGGCGGCACGTCCCACTCGCGGAGCCAGCCGACGAGCTGCCGGGTGGACACGGCATACACGATGCGACCGAGGCCGACCCATGCGTGCGCGGCCGAGCACATCGCGCAGTGCTCGCCGGAGGTGTAGACGGTGCAGGCCGCGCGCTCGTCGGCGGCGAGGTGCTGGGCCGCCCACTTGGCCGCCTCGAACTCCGGGTGACGGGTCTGGTCGCCGTCCTGGACCCGGTTGCGGTCGGCGAACCGCACGGCCCCGCCTCCGTCGACGAGCACCGAGCCGAAGGGCTCGTCGCCCGCCTCGAGCCCTTCTCGGGCGAGGTCCACGCACTGGCGCAGGTGGGTGAGGTCGACGTCGGAGAGGGACACGCCTCCGATGCTCGCAGACCACGCCGCACCCAACCACCGCCGCACCCAACCACCGCCGTGGTGCGGACCTCAGCGGTGGCCGGCCTCCAGCTCGAGGAGGTAGCGCTTGGCGGCCAGCCCACCGGCATACCCGGTCAGGGCACCGCTGGAGGCGACGATGCGGTGGCACGGGAGCACCACGCACAAGGGGTTCGCCCCGAGGGCGGCGCCGACGGCTCGCGCGGCCGTGGGCCGGTCCACGCGGGCAGCCAGCTCGCCGTAGGTCGCCCGGTCTCCGTAGCCGACTGTCGCCGCGAGGCGGGGCAGCACGGTCCGCTGGAAGTCGGACGCGAGCGCCAGGTCGGTGCGCAGCGTGAACTCCCGCGTCAGTCCGGCGAGGAAGTCCTCGAGCTCGCTGCGGGCGTCGTCCAGCTCGCGTGGTTGGCGCAACACCCGCGGTGACACGCGTTCACTGAGACGCGCCAGGACGTGGTCCTCGTCCTGGGTGGTCGGGACGAACGCCGAGGCGACGAGCGCGCCAGTGTCGTTGCGGGCCAACAGCATTCGGCCGATCGGAGTCTCCTCCACGACGTAGGAGACATCGCTCGGAGCGAGCACCGGAGGGTGCAGGTGGGCAGGACTCGGCTGGAATCCGGCGAGGCGGGCAGCGGGGTCGGTCATGACACGTCCTTACGCAGGGTCGCGAGCGCGTCGCTCACGAGGCGCCGGCTCATGGCGGGCGAGGTGCCCAGCACGGTGGCGATGGTGGGGTGGTCGAGGTCGGCGACGTACTTGAGGACGACGGCTTCGCGCTGCCGGGCTGGCAGCGCCGCCACCGAGGCCCAGAGGGGTCCGTCGGGCAGCTCGGCGTCAGCGGCCGGAGCGGCCTCCCTGGCTGTCGACAACGACGCGGGGTCGTCGTGGGGCACCGCACGGCGGGCCCGTTGCCGGTGCACGTCCATGGCGCACCGGTGCGTGATCGTGAGCAGCCAGCCGCGCAGGTTCCGTGCCGAGCCCAGCGTCGGATACGCCGCGAGCGCCTGCGCCCACGCCTGCTGGGCGACGTCGTCCCCGTCCACGGGGCCGGCGAGGGCGTGGGCGAGGCGCGCGACGTCACGCCAGTGCGCGTCGACGAGGGTCTGGAAGGCGGGCAGCTTCACACCCATGGAACGCCGCACCTCCCCATCGTGTGAGTCGTGTGAGTCCCGTGACTGGCGGGCCCGCGTGGGCCCGAGCCAGAGAGCCAACCGCCACCGTATGCCGCGTGTGCCGGGGGAGCCATCGTGCCGCATCTCGGCCCGAAGTCCCGAGCAGCGGGTGGGAACCGGCCTCGTGTGGAAACATGGTCTGGTGCTCGACGACGTCGTCCCTGCGCCCTTCCGGGGCGCTGCGCGACACACCCCACTCGTGATCGCCCACCGAGGTTCCAGCCTCGCCGAGCCGGAGCACACGCTGCGGGCCTACATGCGGGCCATCGAGGAGGGTGCGGACGCCCTGGAGTGCGACGTGCGGCTGACCGCCGACTCGCATCTCGTCTGCGTGCACGACCGCCGGGTCAACCGCACCTCCAACGGGCGCGGCATCGTGTCCACCCTCGAGCTGGCGGAGCTCGAGGGCCTGGACTGGGGTTCGTGGAAGAAGGACCACGCTGGTGACCTCGAGCTCCCCGATCGCGACCGCAACCGCCTGCTCACGCTGCGCGCCCTGCTCACCACGGTCCTGGAGTCCGAACGCCCCATCGGCCTGGCCATCGAGACCAAGCACCCCACCCGCTATGCCGGGCTGGTCGAGCGTCAGCTCGCCCGGGTGCTGGCCGAGTTCGACCTCGACGGTCCCCGCCGTCCCGACCAGCACTGGGTGCGGGTCATGTCGTTCTCCCAGCTGGCCGTGCAGCGGATGCGCCAGCTGTGTCCGGGCGTGCCGGCGGTCTACCTCATCGAGGAGTCGGTGCCGCTGCGGTTCCGCGACGGGTCGCTGCCCAAGGGCATCCACACGGTCGGGATGGACATCAAGATCCTTCGGCGCTACCCCCAGACGGTGGCTCGGCAGCACCGCCACGGTCACGAGGTCTATGCCTGGACGGTCGACGAACCGGCCGACATCGAGCTCTGCCTGGAGCTCGGCGTCGACGCGATCATCAGCAACCGTCCGCGCGCGGTCCTCGACGCTGTGGAGGTCAGTAGATAGTCTCCGTGCGAACTCGCAACGATCGGACATGGGCACTGGGCATGGCAGCAGCACCACTGGGGGAACGCCCCCACCGCTCGCAACCGTCGTCGGCGGGGCGCGGCCGAGACGCGTCCCGGACTGTCCGGGTCCCGTGGCGTGCGACCTCGGTGGCCCAGATCCGCAAGGCGCTGGTCGACGACCTCGAGGGTCGTGACGTGCCCGCGGCCGTCATCGACGAGGCCGAGATCGTGGTGTCGGAACTCGTCTCCAACGCAGTCCGGCACGCCCGCGCCCTCGCCGACGGCAACCTCCGGGTGCACTGGAAGGTCAAGGGCGGCGTCGTCGAGGTCGAGGTGACCGACGGTGGCAGCGAGAGCACACCCCGTCCGGCTCCCCGCACGATCTGGGCGCCTTCGGGTCGAGGCCTGCGCATCGTCCGCAGCCTCGCCCACGAGTGGGGCGTCACCGAGGACCGCAACGGGTCGACGGTGTGGGCCTCCCTGGGCGGCCCCTCCCGGCGCCGCAGCCACTGAGCGCGACCTCCACCTCCGCCTTCCCCACCCCTCGCCCCCGCACCCCTCCCACTAGGGTTTGCGCCATGGGCAAGGCATCACGGCGCCGCAAGGGCGCAGACCACGGCACCGCCACGACGCGCGTCGACCCCGCACCGTTCGTCGCGCGGCCCTTCGAGGGCCTTCCCGGTGAAACCGACTGGGTCGCGATGCGCGAGATCCTCCCGGCCGCCACGGCCACCGTCACCTTCGCGAAGGGCCAGGCCCCCGAGGGGGCGCCCACCGAGGTGACCATCGCCACGGTGCTGCCCCTCGCGTGGCCGGGCCTGCACCGCGCCGACGGTGCGGTCTTCGTCGGCACCCAGTCGGGGTCCATCTCCGGGGACGCGTCGCGCGACCTCGCGACCTCGCTGCTGGCGGCCGCCTCTGCAGAGCAGGGGGTGCCCATCACCAGCACCCCAGCCTCGACGGCGCAGACTCCGCGGCTGCAGGACCTCCTCGACACCTCCGCGCCGTTCGAGGTGACGGTGCACGAGGGCTTCGACTTCTGGGTCGGTGACACCGAGCTCGACGACGAGGCGAAGGCCTCGCTCGATCGCGCCAACGAGTCGGTCATCCCGACCGTCAAGATGGCCGCGGCGCCGTCGGCGTACTGGTGCCGCATCGGTGAGCGCACCCACATCCGGCTCGTGCTGCCCGAGGACGAGGATGTCGCCACCGACGCCCTGGCCCGCCTGCACGCGAGCGGCGACAGCGGGCTCGGCGAGCCGACCCGCCTGCTCGGCGCGTTCCGCGCGGGCGGCCTGCTCGTGCCCGTCTGGGACCTCGAGCCCGACAAGACCTCCGACGACTACGAGGCCCCGCTCGCGGAGTTCATGACCAGGTATGCCGCGGCCTCGGCCGCCGACTCGCCCCTCACCGCGGAGGAGCGTCGGGCCCGGTCCGGACTGCTCAGTCGCCAGGTGACCCTGCGCTGACGGGCTGGGGTTGACATGACCGAGCCGACGGGACTCCGCTGACAATGGCCCAGCTGACATGACCCCACCCACGACCCAGCCCACCACCCCGACCGTGGCCGCGGTGATCCCGGCCAAGGACGAGGCGGACCGGATCGCTGCGACGGTTCGTGCCGTCCGCGGCATACCGGGGGTGGACCTTGTCGTGGTCGTCGACGACGGCAGCTCCGACGACACGGCCGAGATCGCCCGCGAAGCCGGCGCCGAGGTCGTGCGGCACGCACGCAACAGGGGCAAGGCCGCGGCGATGACGACGGGGGCGGGCTACGTCGCCCGCCACGAAGGGGTCGAGGGCCGCGTCGAGGGCTCCGGCAGCCGGCGACCCCTGCTCTTCGTCGACGGCGACCTCGAGGACACTGCTGCCAACGTCGCCGTGCTCGTGCCGCCGGTCCTCGAGGGGCGCGCCGACATGACCATCGCCACCCTGCCGCCGCAGAAGACGGCCGGCGGCGGGCACGGGTTCGTCGTCAGGCTGGCCCGCAAGGGGATCGAGGACCTCACCGGCTTCGTGGCCCACCAGCCGCTGTCGGGGATGCGCTGCATCTCGCGGCAGGCGTTCGACGCGGCCAGTCCGCTCGCGCGCGGCTGGGGCGTGGAGGTCGGGCTGACCGTCGACGTGCTGATGGCGGGCCTGCGCGTCGAGGAGGTGCCCTGCGAGCTGCACCACCGCGTCAGCGGCTCCGACTGGCGCGGCCAGGTGCACCGGGCCAAGCAGTACCGCGACGTCGCCCTCGCCCTGGCGCGCCGCCGGGCCCGGCGCGGGCTGCGCTGACCGGCGCGACGATGACGACGGCGGGTGGGGCCTCGACGTCCCTGCGGGGCAGGCTGGCGACGCCCGCCCTGACCCTGTCGTTCGCGCTCCTCCTGCTGGTGGGACTGGCCGGCCCCAGCGCGGCCAAACCCCCGCTGGGGCCGCGCGGCTGGGCGCCGGGAGACCTGGCCTGGTCACCCGGCCCGGCGCTCGTGACCGGGCTGCTGTGGACGGCATACCTCGTCGGCGCCCTGGGCGTCGTCGCGCGACTTCGCGCAGAGCCCTCCGTCGTGTCGGGGGCGTCGATGCTCGGTGCCGTCGCCACCAAGGCCCGACGCCGACTCGTCCCGGGTGGCTGGGCCCTTCCGGTCGGCCTGGCCGTGCTGGCGCTGCTCACCGGGCCGTTCGGCTCCGCCGACCACACGAACTACGCGGCCTACGGCCGGATCGCCGCCCTCGGCGGGGACCCCTATCTCACCCCGCCGAGCGCTTGGTCCGCCCTGGACCCGGTGACCTCGGCGGTCGAACCCCCGTGGACCCACACCGTCAGCGTCTACGGACCCTTCGCCACGCTCCTCCAGGCGCTGACCTCGCACGTGGCGGGGGCCAATGTCCGCGAGACCGTGTGGTGCTGGCAGGTCCTCGTCGTGCTGGCCTGGCTGGCGGTGCGGTTCCTCCTCCTGCGGGCGGGTGCGACGCCGCGACGCGTGGACACGCTGTGGACGTTCAACCCCGTGGTCTTCGGGGTCGGGGTGCTCGGTGCCCATGTCGACCTCGTCGCTGCCGCGCTGGCAGTTGCTGCCCTGGTGCTGGCGGCGCGACATCCCTGGGCGGCCGGTGCCTTCGCGGGGCTGGCAGTGTCCTGCAAGGTCACCTACGGCGTGGTGGCGCTCGCGGTGCTGCTCGGCTGGTGGGCCCACGAGCGGTCCGGGTTCCTCAGCCGGGCGGGCCGGTTCGCGCTCGCCGCCCTCGTCCTCGTGGTTCCCCTGCACCTGTGGGCGGGACCGCACGTGTTCGACCAGCTGGACCGCGCTCGCCGGTCGATCTCGCTCGCGACGCCGTGGCGGCTGCTCTACGAAGCCCTGAGCGGCCCGCTCACCTCGGGCCACGCCCGCGCTGTGGTGACCTGGCTGGCCACGCTGTCGGTCCTGGTCTTCGTCGTGGTGCTCGCCAGGCTCACCAGACACCTCGCACCGGCCACCTCGACCGGGACCGGGGTGCGGTGGGTGCTCGTGCTCAGCACGGCGTACACCGTCGGTGCGCCCTATTCGTTGCCGTGGTACGACCTGCTCACCTGGGCGACGCTGCCGGTCCTCGCGGCCAGTGTGCTCGACCTGATCCTGTTGGTGCGACTGGTCGCCATGGCCGTCGCCTACGTGCCGGGTCGTGTGGTCGGCATGACACCGGGGGTCCAACGCGTCACCCTGTGGGTGCGCCGCACCCCGGTGCCGTATGCCGCGCTGCTGGTGTGGGGGTGGCTCACCCTCGCCGCGAGGCGCGTGTCGTCGCAGAACCCCGAGCCTCGTCCTCCAGCACCCTGACGCTGACGGCGATGATGAGCGGGACCGCGATGATCGCGCCGTTGGCCGGGATCGCCACGCCCGAGTCGTTGATGGCGAAGCCGATGGTCATGGTGATCAGCAGGGCGATCAGGCCGGGCCGCAGGGTCGGGATCGCCTCGTAGGAGCGCTGCAGGGACCGCGACCCCCAGGACGTCGGGCGGGCCAGGATCACGATGACGAAGACCAGGGCGATCGGGACCAGCAGCGCGAGGGGGTAGTTGCCGAACAGGATGTCGATGTTCTGCTGGAGCTTGCGCACGATGATGTCGCCCGCCTTGCCGGTGAAGATCGACCGGAAGAACCGCCCGAGGTGTGACTGGTTCTCGGTGCCTCGCAGGGAGTCGAGGAAGCCGACGAGGAGGAACAGGGCGATGGTCCCTCCGGCGAGGAGGGCGCCGCGGCGCCAGGTCATCCGGATGCCGAGGATGGCGAGCACGAGGTAGACCAGGCCGGGCAGCAGGGCTGGGGGACCACCGCCGTCGGCACCCCATCCGGGGTAGCCGTCGACGACCACGGCCGCCAGCCCGATGGCCAACGCCGCCGCGGCCGCCACGCGCGGCCTGCCACGGCGGACGAAGTGGCTGGACACCGCTATGCAGAGCAACAGGGCGGCAGTGGCGAACAGCGCGAACGTCACGTTGCCCATGCCGTAGAAGCGGCCGCCGACAACGGGTTGCAGCCCCATCAGCGAGGAGATCTGGAGGTGCGACCCGAACATCACGTCGCCACCGAGGACGAGCAGGGTGGCCAGGGCGACCACGACCAGGGGTCCGGTGATGCGACGGGCCCACGGTCCCAACAGCGCGACCGCCGAGATGAGGGCCACGAACAGTCCGACGCTGAGGACAGCCGCCACCATCGGGATGGGGAAGCGCCACCACGGCAGGAGGTTGGCCAGGAACGTCGCCGCCGGGATGGTGGCGGCGACCACCGCCACTCGTCGGGTGATGCGCAGCAGTCGCAGTCGTAGGTCGATCGACCCGAAGTCCCGGCGCCAGACGACAGCCGCCAGCAGGTAGATCGCGATCTGGGCGATCACGACGGCGTTGAAGAACGGTGGCACCAGCGGGTGGACCTCGTGGCTGGCCTGGTCGAAGTCCAGGAGGTGCCGCAGCCGGTCGCGGGCCGCGGCCTCGGAGTTGGGGCCCTCCTGTCCCCTCCGCAGCGCGAACCCACCCAGGGCGTCGGGGACCGGCACCCCGGCTGCGCTCAGGGCGGTCACGGTCAGGTCGGCCGACTGGACCAGGCCGTCCTGGCGGGTGGAGGGGGAGTAGAGCGTGCCGGAGCCGTAGCTCGGACCCTTGGCCGCCACCAGGCGCAGCCGCTCGCTCATGCCCGCATCGGACAGGCTGGCGATGACCAGGTCGGACCCGCTGGGGGCGGCCGCCAGGACCTCGGCGATCCGCCGGTCGATGGCGGTGGCCTGCGCCTGCCGGGTGCCCGGCTCGCTGGTGACCTCACGGTCGGGCAGGTCGTTCGGGTCGCGCAGGGAACCCACGTCGACGAGCGTGACCCGGCACCGCGAGAGCAGGCCGGTGAGCTCGCTGGGCTGCAACGCGGCATACCTCGGCACGGCGCCGGAGAGGTAGGCCGCGCCGACCCCGGCACCCGGCCCGACGGCCTGCACGCACTGCCTGTTCGAGGCGAGCTGCTCGCCGAGGGTGCCGAGCGTGGAGTCGAACTTGAGGGCGTCGGCAGCCTTGACGTACGTGTTCCAGTCGGGCACGACGCCGCTGCTGACCTCGGGCACGGGCGGGCACGGGTCGGTGGTGCTGCGGGCGCCGTTCTTGCCAGTGCCCGGCGCTGCCGCGCGGTTGCCGGCCGACAGGCTCAGCCAACCGTCGACAGGGCACGTGTTGGGGAAGACCGAACGCACGGACAGTGCCGCAGTCGACCCGTCGCGCAGGAACGACCAGAGGGCGGGGGTGCCCTTCGCGCTCACGTCGCTCCACGTGAGGCCGCCGGTGCCGATCAGGATGATCGGGTTGGTCGCGGTGGCTGGGGTGGCGGCGACCGAGGTGGGCTGGTCCGCGGCGGCGGGTGCGCCTGGCAGCAGCACGGAGAGCAGGGTCACGAGGAGGATGGAGAACAGGCCGGCGAGGGAGAGTCGGGCGCGGCGGGTCACCCGTACAGGCTACGGGTCGCGGCGCAGGACAGAATGGGGGCGTGACCACCGCGACCCCCACCGCCGCCGTGGCCCGAGGTCGAGGACACCGGTTCCGCACCCTGGGTCGCTCAGCCGGCTCCCGAGTGGCCGGCTGGTCGCCGGCAGCGCGCTGGAGCCTCGCGGTCGTGGTCGTCCTCGCCGGCGCGTCCATACCGGTGCTGCGCTACCTCGTCTTCTGGCCGCTGGACCAGTGGCAGGTCGACGTCGAGGTCTACCGCGAAGCAGGCGTCTCGATCCTCACCGGGCGACCCATCTACTCGGCCATGACCGAAGCCCCCCAGCTGCTGCCCTTCACCTATCCACCCTTTGCGGCAGTGCTCGCGGTTCCCTTGGCGTTGTTGCCTTTTGGTGCCATCGGCTGGCTGTGGACCCTGGCCCAGATCGCGGCGACCGCCGCCATCGTCTGGTATGCCGGGTGGCGTCTGATCCACCGCACCGGCACCCTCGCGCCGATCACCCTGGCGCTCCTCACGGTGCCGATGCTGTGGCTGCACCCGGTGTCGGACGGGATCCGGTTCGGCCAGGTCAACGCGTTCATGGTGCTCGCCTGCCTGATGGACCTGCGCACCCCGCGTCCGGGGCTGCTGCGCCGCGTCCCCGCTGGTGTCCTCGTCGGCCTGGCGATGTCGATCAAGCTGACCCCCGGTGTCTTCGTCGTGCACTACCTGGTCAACCGGCGGTGGAAGGAAGCCATCACCGCCGTGGTGACCGCGGTCGCCGTCACCCTGGGGTCGTGGGTGCTGCTGCCGGAGGCGTCGTTCGCCTTCTGGGGCGGCGCGCTCCAGGACCCCGCCCGACTCGGTCCCAACGCCGGCACCTCCAACCAGAGCATCCGCGGCTTCCTGTTGAGGCTGGGCCCCCACGGACTGCCCGGTGATGCCCTCTGGCTGTTGCTGGTCGCCGTGGTGGGCTTCGTCGGGTACCAGCTCGCGCGACGCGCCTACCTCGCGGGCGACTCGATCAGCGAGGTCGCGGCCATCGGGCTGATGGCGGTGCTGCTGTCGCCGGTGGCCTGGATCCACCACCTGCACTGGATGGTCGTGGTCATCTTCGCCGTCCTGGGTGCAGACCCCTTGCGCGACCGCCGTCGCCTCGCCGCCGCTGCGGTCGTGACGGGCTTCTTCCTGTGCCGGCTGCCGTGGTGGGGCATCACCTGGCTGAGCCACCCGGACTGGCCACGCTGGTTCGGCCGGGTCCTGCAGAACTCCGACACCTTTGGCTCCCTGCTCGCCCTCGCCCTGCTGTGGTGGGCGTTGCACAGCAAGCCGGCCACGCGGCATACCCGGGACTCGGAGGTTGGGGAGCGCGCCGAGGCGACGCCGTGAGGGTCGCGGTCCTGGACGACTACGCCGGGGCGTTCGTGCGGCTCCCCGCGGCGCGGCGGCTCGAGGGCCACGACGTGGTGGCGTTCACCGACTCGGCGCGCGGGGAGGCGCTGGCCGAGCGGCTCGACGGTTTCGACGCGGTGATCCTGCTCCAGCAGCGGACCCCCGTCCCTCGTGACGTGGTCGAGCGGCTCACCACGGTGCGCCTGCTGAGCCAGACGGGGCGCAACACCAGCCACCTCGACGTCGCCGCCTGCGCCGAGCGCGGGATCACCGTCTCCGCGGGAGGCGCTGGGGGTCCACAGGCCACCGCCGAGCTGACCTGGGCACTGATCCTCGCTGCCCTCCGCCACGTGCCCGCCGAGGTGCAGCGACTGCGCGCCGGGCAGTGGCAGGCTTCGGTGGGCACGGGCTTGCACGCGAAAACCCTTGGTGTCTATGGCTTCGGTCGCATCGGCAGCCTCGTGGCCGAGGTGGGTCGCGCGTTCGGGATGCGCGTGCTCGTGTGGGGACGCGAGGGTTCGCTCGCCCGAGCGACAGAGGCCGGGTATGCCGCGGCCGCCAGTCGCGCCGCCTTCTTCGCCGAGTGCGACGTGCTCAGCGTGCACCTGCCTCTGGTCTCGGAGACGACCGGGATCGTCACGGCGGCCGATCTTGCCCTGATGAGGCCCGACACGCTGTTCGTGAACACCTCGCGTGCCTCGATCGTCGCCCCCGGAGCGCTGGCGTCGGCCTTGGAGGCCGGGCGCCCCGGACGGGCCGCCGTCGACGTGTTCGAGGTCGAACCCGTGCTCGACGCCGCCGACCCGCTGCTGGCCCTGCCGAACCTGACTGCCACTCCGCACCTCGGGTACGTCGAGTGGGACGTCCTCGAGCGGCTCTACGACGCGGCGGTCGACCAGGTGCTGGCCTTCGAGGCGGGCGCGCCCGTCAATGTCGTGAGCTGACTCCGTTCAGGCCTTCCCCGTCCGCGCCCGAGGTCCTTCGCCCAAGACTTCCCCGCAAGGCTTCCTCCGCGGGTGCTGGACCATGGCGCTGCTTCGGCGGGTGCAGGTAGCCTCCGAGCAGCGGACCGCCGCCCCGGGTGCAGCGCCGGGCCCGGCGACCGGGGAACGGAGTGACCCGTGGCCAAGCCGACGATCCTGGCCGTCGACGACGACCCCGTCGTGTCCAAGGCCATCACCCGCGACCTGCGGGACCGCTTCGGCGCCGACTACCGCGTGGTCGGGGCCACGTCGGGGGCGGGTGCGCTGGAGCTGCTGACCGAGTTCACGCTGCGGGGGCGTTCCATCGCGCTCGTGGTGTCCGACCAGCGGATGCCGCGGATGACCGGGATCGAGCTCCTCGAACAGGTACGCGGCCTGAGCCCGGACACCAAGCTGCTGCTGCTGACCGCCTATGCCGACACGGACGTCGCCATCCGGGCCATCAACGACATCGGGCTCGACTACTACATGCTCAAGCCCTGGGACCCGCCGCAGGACAAGTTCTTCCCCGTGGTCGAGGACCTGCTCGGGGACTGGCGCGACACGCACCGCGACGACGCCAGTCAGCTGCGGGTGGTGGGCCACCGCTGGTCCGACCGCAGCCAGGAGGTCAAGACGTTCCTCGCGCACAACCACGTGCCGTACCGGTGGCTGGACGTCGAGCGGGACGAGGGCGCCCGTGAGCTGGCCGAGCTCGCAGGGGCCAAGGCCTCCGACCTGCCCCTGGTCCTCGTCCCGGACGCCGAGCCGCTGCGCAGCCCGAGCAACCGCGCGCTCGCCGACGCGCTTGGCCTGCACACGCTGGCCGACGCCCCGCTGTACGACCTGTGCATCGTGGGTGGTGGCCCGGCGGGACTGGCCGCCGCCGTCTATGCGTCGTCGGAGGGACTGCGGACCGTCGTCGTCGAGCGCGACGCGCCTGGCGGGCAGGCGGGACAGAGCGCGTCCATCGAGAACTACCTCGGCTTTCCCAAGGGGCTGTCAGGGGCCGACCTCACCCACCGGGCCGTGGCGCAGGTGGCCAGGTTCGGCGCCGAGATGGTGGTCGCGCGTGAGGCGGTCGGCCTGCGGACCAGGGGTCCGGTCCGCTCGGTGGTGATCGACGGTGCCGACGAGCTCGAGGCACGGGCCGTGGTCGTCGCGACAGGAGTGTCCTACCGCCGCCTCGAGGCGGACGGCCTGGACGAGCTGGGGGCGCGAGGGGTCCACTACGGTGCCTCGGCCAGCGAGGCGGCCCAGTGCGAGGGTGAGGAGGTCTACGTCGTCGGAGCCGCGAACTCTGCGGGCCAAGCGGCGCTGAACCTCGCGCGCTTCGCCAAGAAGGTGGTGATGCTGGTCCGCGGCGCCGGCCTCGAGCTCACCATGTCGCAGTACCTCGTCGCGCGGATCCGGGCGTGCACCAGCATCGAGGTGCGAGTGGGGTGCGAGGTCGTGGCTGCTCGCGGCGACGGGCACCTCGAGTCCCTGACCTTGCGCGACCGGGCGACCGGCGCGACCGAGGAGGTCGAGACCTCGTCCTTGTTCATCTTCATCGGGGCGATGCCACGCACCGACTGGTTGGGGGACGAGGTGGTTCGCGACGACCACGGCTTCATCGTGACGGGCCAGGACCTGCTGGTTGGTCCCGGCCGTCCGGCCTGGTCGGCGGACCGTCCGCCCTATGCCCTGGAGACGAGCATCCCCGGCGTCTTCGCGGCGGGGGACGTGCGCCTCGACTCGATGAAGCGCGTGGCTTCGGCCGTGGGCGAGGGTGGCATGGCGGTCTACCTCGTCCACCGCTTCCTGGCGACGACGTGAGGCGCCCAGTTGGGGACGACGTGATGGGGAGGCTCGATGGGCGCCGGTGAGCTGAGGGACCTCACGCTGTTCGACGGACTCGCCGACGAGCAGCTCGACCGGCTCTGGACCGCGGGCACGGAGTGGCCCTTCGAGACCGGCGACGTGCCCTTCCGCGAGGGGAAGCCGGCCGACTACTGGTGGGTGCTCCTCGAGGGGTCGCTCAGCCTGGCGCGTCGGGTGGGGCAGCAGGAGACCGAGCTCGGGCTGATGAGCTCGCCGGGGCAGTGGGCTGGTGGCTTCCAGGCCTGGGATGCGCACGGCGTCTACATGGCCACGGCCCGCGGGGTGGTCCCCGGCCGGCTGCTCCGCGTCCCGGCGGAAGCGCTCGGCGACGTCGCGCGGGAGTGGTTTCCGTTCGGCGTCCACCTCATCTCGGGGCTGGTCAACACGGTTCGGAGCATCGAGGCCAAGGCCCGCCAGCGCGAGTCGCTGGTCGCGCTCGGCACCCTCGCGGCAGGGCTCGCACACGAGATCAACAACCCGGCCTCGGCGGCGACCCGCGCCGTCGACGCCCTGGACCAGGCCACGGAGGCGCTGCTCGCCTCGCTGCGGCGGCTCGGCGAGAACTCCATGACCGCAGAGCAGTTCGTCGCGTTGGACACCCTGCGTCGAGGCATCTCCCCAGCCGGTCAGGACCTCGACGCCCTCGCCACCGCCGATCGCGAGGAGGAGCTGGCCGAGTGGCTCGCCGCTCACGACGTCGAGCGCGACTGGGTCATCGCCCCGCCGTTCGCCGCGGCCGGAACCGGTGTCGACCTCTTCGAACGGGCCGCTGCCGACCTGCGCCCGGGCCAGCTCGAGCCCGGCCTGGAGTGGATCGCCAGCTCACTCACCGTGGTGGGGTTGCTGGGCGAGATCCGGGAGGCGACCCACCGGGTCTCGGAGCTGGTGGCCGCGGTCCGCTCCTACTCCCAGCTGGACCGGGCGCTCGTGCAGCGAACCGATGTCACCGAGGGCCTGGAGAGCACGCTGGTCATGCTCGGCCACAAGCTCCGCGGCGGGGTCACCGTGGTCCGCGACTACGCCCCCGACCTCCCCCTCGTCGAGGCGATCCCAGGCGAGCTCAACCAGGTCTGGACCAACGTGATCGACAACGCGGTGGATGCCATGGAGGGCTCGGGCAGCCTACGGATCACGGTGCGGGGCATCGAGGACGGCGTCGTCGTGGAGATCGCCGACGACGGTCCCGGGTTCCCCGACGACGTGGCGGCCCACGCGTTCGAACCCTTCTTCACCACCAAGGAGGTCGGAAAGGGCACCGGCCTCGGCCTCGACATCTCCCGTCGGATCGTCGTCGAGCGCCATGGGGGCGACATCTCCCTGGAGCCCGGGGACGGCGGCGGCGCGGTCGTGGTGGTGCGGCTGCCGCTGCGCCCGGCCGAGGGCTGACCGCCTGACCCCACTGCGCCGTCCGCGCCCCTGCGTCAGATGGTGATGACCTCGAAGATCTGCAGGACGGTCAGCGCAGCCAACAGGAGGCAGACGCCACCACCGATGCGCCGGATCGTGGCGAGCCTCACCCTGGCGAGCAGGGCTCGTCCGAGGACGGCTGCGAGGCCGGACACGGCTGCCAGCGCGAGGAACGCCCCGATGAAGACCGACACGGGTTCCTTGAACTGCAACACCATCGAAGCCGTCAGCAGCTGTGACAGGTCGCCCCACTCGGCGAGGAAGAGCACGCCGAACGACACCCCGACCGCCTTGAGGCCGACCGCGGTCGCCGCCCCCTTGTGGGCGAACTCCTCCTCGGTCTCGGCCTCCTCCTCGTCAGCCTTGGCAGCGCCGTGGAGCAGGATGAACCCACCCACGAGGAACATCACCGCCGCGAAGATCTCCACCGGTCGCTTGGGCAGCTGCGACAGGAGCCCTCCGACGGTGACTGCGACGGCGGTCTGCACGAGGAACGCCAGGGACACCCCGATCCAGACGTACAGCGGCCGGAACCGGGTCGCCAGCACGAGCGTCGCGATGAAGGTCTTGTCGGGCAGCTCGACGAGAAAGATCGAGCCGAACACGATGGCCATGGTGGCGAGGTCGAAATCCATATCGCGTCGACTGTATCCGCGGCGCCCCAATACGCTGACGGGGTGTCCGACCCCCAGACCCTCGCCGCGGCAGCGCTCGCTGTCGCCGTGGTCTCGATGGTGGTCGCACTCGTCGCCGTCGTCAGGATCGCGCGGGTCACGGCCAGGCTGCGCGTGATCGAGGGCCAGCGCCCCGTCGGCACCGGCGACCTCGCCGCTCTTCGGGCCGACATCGCCCAGGCGCTACGCCACGTCGCCGTCGTCCGCTACGACGCGTTCGGTGACATGGGTGGCCGGCTGTCCTTCAGTGCTGCCGTGATCGACGACCAGGGTGACGGACTGGTCTTCTCCTCCATCCACGCCCGCGGCGAGTCCCGCACCTACGCGAAGGGCATCGTCGGCGGCGGCTCCGACGCGACCCTCACCCCCGAGGAACAGCAGGCCCTCGCTGCCGCCCGCACCGGATCCCAAGGAGCCTGACCTCCGTGACCACACCAGTGACCAGACACGGCTACTTCGGCCCCGCGGGCACCTTCACCCAGATGGCGCTGAACGCGTGGGGTCCGGCCGAAGGCCAGGAGCACGTCGCCATCCCGTCGGTCGAGGCCGCCCTGGGTGCCCTGCGCGCCGGCGACATCGACGCGGCCATGGTGCCGATCGAGAACTCGGTCGAGGGCGGCGTGAGCGCCACCCTCGACGCGCTGGCCAGCGGTGACCCGCTGGTGGTAGTGGGCGAGGTCCTCGTCCCCATCACCTTCGTGCTCGCCGCCCCTCCCGGTATGCCGCTCGAAGAGGTCCGCGCCGTCGGCACCCACAGCCACGCCTGGGCCCAGGTCCGCGGCTGGATGGGCGCCCACCTTCCGGACGCGGTCTACGTCCCGACGTTGTCGACGGCGGCCGCCGCAGCCGGCCTAGTCGGCAGCCCTGCGTTTGATGGACAGCCGGCGAACGCGGCATACCAGGCGGCGGTGTGTGCTCCGATCGCCGCCGCGAACCACGGCCTCGAGGTGCTCGCGGAGGACATCGGCGACAACGCGTCGGCGGTGACGCGGTTCGTCTCCGTCGCCCGGCCGGGGCAGCTGCCCGAACGCACCGGCGCCGACAAGACCACGCTGGTGCTGTTCCAGCGCGACGACCACGCGGGTGGGCTGCTTGAGCTGCTGGAGCAGTTCGCGGTGCGCGGCATCAACATGTCGCGACTGGAGTCCCGCCCGACGAAGTCCTCGATGGGCGACTACTGCTTCTCGATCGACATCGAGGGCCACGTCCTCGACGAGCGCGTCGGCGAGGCCCTGCTCGGGCTCAAGCGGGTCTGCGCGGACGTGCGGTTCCTCGGCAGCTATCCCGCCGCCCACGGTGCCGCGGTGCACGTCACGCCCCACACCAGCGACGCGGCCTTCGGCGAGGCCCGCGCCTGGCTGCGCTCCCTGCGCGGCACCTGACGACGCCCTGTTGGCTACTTCTTCTCGCGCCAGACGCGCTCGAAGGGCAGTCGCCAGGCGTGGGGGGCGATCAGCTGGTGGATCGCGTTCGGACCCCAGCTGCCGACGGGGTAGGGCTTGGCCTCCGGCGGGTTGTCGAGCAGCGGCTGCGAACGCTCCCACAGCGACTCGATGCCCTCGGCCGTCGTGAAGAGCGTGTGGTCGCCGCGCATGGCGTCGAGGATGAGCCGCTCGTAGGCCTCCAGGACGTCGCCGACCCGCTCGGTCTCCCGGGTGGAGAACTGCATCGACAGCTTCTCCAGGCGCATGCCCGGGCCGGGGCGCTTGCCGTAGAACGACAGCGACACCTTCGACTCGTCGGCGAGGTCGAAGGTCAGGTGGTCCGGGCCCGCGTTGCCGACCCCGGAGTGGGTCGGGAACATCGACCGTGGCGCCTCCTTGAAGGCGATCGAGATGATGCGTGCACCGTCGGCCATCTTCTTGCCGGTGCGCAGGTAGAACGGCACACCGGCCCAGCGCCAGTTGTCCAGCCCGACCTTGAGCGCGATGAACGTCTCGGTGTCGGAGTCGGGGGCGACGCCCTTCAGCCCGGTGTAGCCGGCGAACTGACCCCGAACCACGTCAGAGGGGTCGATCGGCAGCAGCGACCGGAAGACCTTGTTCTTCTCCTCGGAGATGGCCCGGGGCTCCAAGGCGGTCGGGGGTTCCATGGCGACGAACGCGAGCACCTGGAACAGGTGGGTGACCACCATGTCCTTGTAGGCGCCGGTGGCCTCGTAGAAGTTGGCCCGCTCGTCCAGTCCGAGGGTCTCGGGGATGTCGATCTGCACGTGGTCGATGAAGTTGCGGTTCCAGATCGGCTCGAACAGCCCGTTGGCGAAGCGGAAGGCGAGGATGTTCTGCGCCGCCTCCTTGCCGAGGAAGTGGTCGATCCGGAAGACCTGGCTCTCGTCGAACGTCTCGTGCACGGTGTTGTTGAGGGCGATCGCGCTTGCGAGGTCCGTGCCGAACGGCTTCTCCATCACGACCCGTGAGCGGGCCACGAGGTCGGCGTCCCGCAGCATGGTGATGACCGCGACCGCTGCCTTGGGCGGGACCGACAGGTAGTGCAGCCGCAGCGCATCGGGCCCGAGCGACTCCTCGGCCCGCTTGACGGCCTCTGCCAGAGGCTCGGGGCCGGCCGACTGGGGGATGTAGACGAGGTTGTCGTCGAACCGCTCCCACTGTTCCGGCGTGAGGGGATGCGTCGCGAACTCGTCGACGGCCGTGCGCGCGAACTCTCGGAACTGCTCGTCGGTCATCTCCTCGAGCGAGGTGCCCACCACCCGGATGGCGGGCGCCAGCTCGGACGTCGCGAGATGGGCCATGCCGGGCAGCAGCTTGCGACGCGCCAGGTCGCCGGTGGCCCCGAACAGCACGATGACGTGCGGATCGGCCTTCTCCACGGCGCCGCGCGAGCTGCGTGCGTCAGCGGCGGGATACGAGATCGTCTGGGCGCTGGGCGCGGTCTGCTCGGGCACCTTCCGATACTTCCACCGCAGCCGGGCCCGCGCACCCGGTTGTCCAGCGATTTGACGCGCAGGCTTAGGTAAGGCTTACCTTGGTTTAAATAACGCACCATCGACATGCCGGAAATCAGGTCAACGTGCTCGCCAGCAACGCGCTCATCGGACTCCGTGAAGGACTGGAGGCCGCGCTCGTCGTCGTCATCCTCGTCGCCTTCCTCGTCAGGACCGACCGCCGCTGGGCGCTGAAGGCCGTCTGGACCGGCGTCGCGCTGGCCGTCGTCCTCTCCGTCGGCATTGGCGCACTGCTCACCTTCGGCACCCGGCAGCTGTCCTTCGAGACCCAGGAGCTGATCGGCGGCAGCGCCTCCGTGCTCGCGGTCGCGTTCGTCACGGCCATGGTCTTCTGGATGCGGACCGCGGCCCGGACCATCTCGGGCGAGCTCAAGGGCAAGCTCGACCAGGCGCTGTCGGTCGGAGGCGGGGCCGTGGCCCTGGTCGGCTTCCTCGGCGTGGGTCGTGAGGGACTCGAGACGGCCCTGTTCTTCTACGCCAGCGTCCAGACGGCAGGAAGCGGCACGGTCCAGCCCCTGGTGGGCTTCCTCCTCGGCATCGCCGTCGCGATCGTCCTCGGGGTGCTCATCTACCGCGGCGCCGTGCACATCAACCTCTCGATGTTCTTCCGCTGCACCGGGATCGCGCTCATCGTGGTCGCTGCCGGAATCCTGTCCTACGGCGTCCACGACCTGCAGGAAGCCGCCTTCCTGCCCGGGCTGGGCTCGCTCGCCTTCGACGTGAGCAACGCCGTGCCGCCCGACTCGTGGTACGGCACGTTGCTCAAGGGCACCGTCAACTTCACGCCCAACACCACCTGGCTCCAGGCGATCGCGTGGACCACCTACCTCGCCGTCGTCATGACCCTCTTCCTGCGGCCGGCTCCAGCCCGACAGGTCCAGCCGTCATACCCATCGCACGCCACCTCACCACTCACCTAGGAGCACCATGCGCATCCTCCCCGTCCCCGCCGCCCTCGGGGTGGCCGTCCTGCTGGCGACCTCCGCGTGTGGCAGCTCCGACGAGGCCGGCGCCGCCGGTGGGAAGGGTCCGATCGCGGTCGAGGCGACGGACACCTCGTGCAAGGTCGCCCGCAGCGAGGCCGCGACCGGGACCGTCGAGTTCACGGTCAGGAACACCGGCTCCAAGGTCAACGAGTTCTACCTCTACGGCGACGGTGACCAGATCATCGGTGAGGTCGAGAACCTCACCCCCGGCCTGACCCGCACGTTCCACGTCGAGGTCGCGAGCCCCGGCACCTACCAGACCGCGTGCAAGCCGGGCATGAAGGGCAAGGGGATCCGGGCCGACTTCGCCGTCACGGGCAGCCCCAGCAGCACGAGCAGCCAGGCACCCGATGCCGCCATGGGCGCCGCGGTGAAGACCTACCAGGCCTTCGTGTCGGCGCAGTCCGACGAGCTGCTCACCCGGACCACCGAGTTCGTGGGCCTGGTCAAGGCCGGCAAGGTCGAGGAGGCGAAGGCTGCGTTCCCGGTCGCCCGAGGACCGTGGGAGCGGATCGAGCCGGTCGCGGAGTCGTTCGGCGACCTCGACCCGATGATCGACGGCCGTGAGGACGTCGTCGAGGAGGGCATCGAGTTCACCGGCTTCCACCGCCTCGAGAAGGACCTGTGGGTCACCGGTCTGCAGGCCGACTCCGGTGCGATCGCCGACAAGCTGCTGGTCGACGTCACGAAGATCGTGGCAAAGGCCAAGGCCGTCACGCTCAACCCGCTGCAGCTGGCCAACGGCGCCAAGGGGCTGCTCGACGAGGTCGCCGTGGGCAAGATCACCGGCGAGGAGGACCGCTACAGCCACACCGACCTCTACGACTTCGACGAGAACGTCAAGGGGTCCAAGGCCGCGCTCGACGCCCTGCGCCCCGTGCTGAAGACCCGTGACTCGGCCCTGCTCGCGAGGATCGACGCCGGGTTCGCGGCCCTCGACACCGAGCTCGACGAGTACCGCACCGACGCCGGCTTCCAGCTCTACACCGCCCTGACCAAGGACCAGGTCAAGGCGCTGTCCGTCGCCGTCGACGCGGTGGGCGAGGACATCTCGAAGGTCGCCGGAGTGGTCGCCCAGTGACCGACCTCTCCCGTCGGCGGCTGCTGGGCGTCAGCGCGGGCGCCGCCGTCGCCGGCGCGGTCGCGGGCGTCGGTGGAGCGTATGCCGCGCGGGCAGCTTCCGGCGTGGGCGACGGTTCCGCTGTGGTGGGTTCGGCTGGGGCCGGGGACGCCGAGGTGGCGTTCCGGGGTGAGCACCAGCCGGGGATCATCACCCCCGCCCAGGACCGGATGCACTTCGTCGCCCTCGACGTGGTCACCAAGGACCGGGCAGAGGTCGCCGAGATGCTGAAGGCGTGGACGCGGGCCGCCGAGCGGATGACCGTCGGGGCCGAGGCGCTGCCGGGCGGTGTCGTCGGGGGCGGCCCCTACCGCGCACCCGAGGACACCGGCGAGGCCTACGACCTGGACGCGTCGGACCTGACGATCACCATCGGCTACGGGCCGTCCCTCTTCGACGACCGGTTCGGGCTCGCCGATCGCCGCCCAGCCGCGCTCAAGGACCTCCCCGGCTTCGTGGGCGACGACCTCGACCCGGCCCGCAGTGGGGGAGACCTCTGCATCCAGGCCTGCGCCAACGACCCCCAGGTCGCCGTGCACGCCGTGCGCAACCTGGTCAGGATCGGCTTTGGGGTGGTGTCCGTGCGCTGGAGCCAGCTCGGCTTCGGGCGGACCTCCTCGACCACTCGCAGCCAGGTGACCCCTCGCAACATGTTCGGGTTCAAGGACGGCACCAACAACCTCAAGGCCGAGGACACCGCCGCCCTGGCGAAGCACGTGTGGGTGCAGCCGGACGACGTCCCGGGCGCGAGTGCCTGGATGGCCGGCGGCTCCTACCTCGTGGCCCGTCGCATCCGGATGCACATCGAGATCTGGGACCGCACGACGTTGCAGGAGCAGCAGGAGATCATCGGTCGGGACAAGGGTGAGGGCGCTCCCCTGGGCCAGAAGGCCGAGTTCGACGCCGTGGACTTCACGAAGAAGGGAGCCGACGGAAAGCCCGCCATCCCGGTCGACGCCCACGTGGCGCTCGCCCACGAGAGCCGGCTGAACGGCATACGCATCCTGCGCCGTGGCTACAACTTCACCGACGGGTCGGACGGGCTGGGACACCTCGACGCGGGCCTGTTCTTCATCGGGTTCATGCGCGACACGCACGCGCAGTTCGTGCCCATGCAGCGGTCACTGGCAGCAAAGGACGGGCTCAACGAGTACATCGAGCACACCGGCTCGGCAGTCTTCGCCTGCCCGCCCGGCCTCGGCCCGGACGAACACTGGGGTCAAGCGCTGTTCGGCTGAGGTCGCCCGTGGGCCAGGCCCACGGTCAGCGGAGCGCGACTGACCAGAAACCTAGAGTTGCATAGGCACTTCTTCTGTGGTTTGTTTGGATATGCATCCGAATGCTTGGGTGTATGTCCATATCCATTTCGTGTCCGGGCTCGCCGGCGCGGAAGCACAGGGGGGAAACACATGCGACGTTGGAAAGCGGTCCTGGTGACCGTTGCGGCTGCGGTACTGCTCATCGGTCAGGCGTCAGGGGCGCAGGCAGCCGACCACACCACGGACGGAGTGGTACAGCACTCAGTGGGTCTGGACCAGGAGGTCCGAGAGGTCACCGGTGCGGTGGACCTGGCGGGTGTCACCATCACCGCCCCGCGGGATCGCAGGGCCTACGCGACGCAGGACGCCGTGATCGCGGCGCTGGAGGAGGGACAGACGACCGCGGCGTTCGGCTTGTCGGCGGCGGGGGAGCTCCAGGCGGACGGCTCGGTCGTCCTGAGCAGGGAGGTGTCGTCGGGAGTGCGGATGACTGCCGGGATCGCCCCACCCTGGGCCAAGGATGCCAGCGGCAGGTCACTGTCGACCTGGTACGTGCTCGACTCGTCCCGCCGGCTCCTGACCCAGCACGTCGACACGTCGGGAGCGACCTACCCGATCGCGGCCGACCCCCGACTGACCTACGGGTGGGGGATCTACCTGAACGTCACCGGAGCTGAGGCCAAGGCGATCGGCAGCGCGGTGATCGCCATGGGTGGGGCGGGAGCCGTGGTGGCCTGTTCGGGGCTGTCGAAGTTCCCGGTCCTCGTTGGTCGCGTCGTGCAGCTCTTGTGCACGGTGGTCGGCGTTCCCACGATCCGAGCCATCCTCAACTCGATCGTCTCCCTCTGGCGCACTGGAGGAAGCACCTCGAGCTCCACGTGCTACCAGAGGCGGATCGTCGGCCCCTCCACCGGGTGGTACCAAGTAGCCTTGCGAAACTGCACTGGATGAGGTGGGCGCCATGAGGACTGTCGATTTCCTCGCCGTACTCGCGGCCTGGACCGCCGGAGCGCTGTGCCTCTGGTGGACGGAGAGCTGGCTCGTCGCGGTGGCCGTCTGCTTCGCGCTGACGTGGCTGTATCACCGCTTCGGCCGTCGGCGCGTGGCGGACCGGCTGACGCGACGCCAACGTGACTACGACGCGGCACCCGACGGACGGTTGACGACGCACCACTGAGACGACCGACGGCAGACGGGGGGGGGGGGGGGGGGGCCCGCCGGTACCACTGGAAGACGAGCACCGCGCAGACGACCCCGTTGACCAAACCGGCGACCACGTCGGAGATGTGGTGGGCGCCTCGGTAGAGCCGGGCCATCCCGACGAGGAACGGGAGGACCGCGCACACGGCCATCGACAGGCGGCGGAGCCAGGGGCGCTCGATACGGGTTGCTGCCATGAGGAGCAGCGAGAAGTACAACGCGGTGGACGCACCGGTGTGACCGCTGGGATAGCTGGTCGTGGGCGGCGAGGTGTCCATGGGGTTGGCCGGCGGGCGCGCCCGACCGACCGCCAACGTCAGGAACAGGAAGATCGTCGCCTGCAATGAGATCGAGATGAGCGGAACCACTGACCACCGCCACTCGCGGGTGCGCCACCAGATGAGGGCGACCGCGATGAGGCACACGCCGATGACGATCTCGGTGTTGCCCAGCCTCGAGAAGACCCAGCTGATCGGGTTCCAGAAGTCGGTCCGGTCACGGCTGAGCGCCCTCGCCGTCCGGTCCTCGGCCTTGTCGATCGCCGACAGCGGTCCGGTGATGAGCAGGCCGAGGCCGGCCAGCACCCCGAAGAGGACTACGCCGGGTGCGACGGTCCGGGTGAGGAGGTCGCGGCCGTCTTGCCAATGAATCCGAGCCATGAGGAGAACGTAATGCCAACTCCGAGAATCCACCCAGCCAGCACGTCGCTGGCGAAGTGCACACCGAGGAAGATGCGGTCCAGACCCACGGCCAGGGCGAAGACCACAGCGACGGTCGTGGCCACGCGCCTGGCCACGGGCGAGAGCAGCGGCCACAGCAAGAAGACGAGGGTGGTCGCGACGATCGCGGCGTTCGAGGCGTGACCTGAGGGGAACGAGTATCCCGGGGCGTGCGAGATCGGGTCGTCGACGACAGGCCGGGTCCGCTGCACGAGCAGCTTTGCGTCCAGGGCCAGGTTCCAGCCGATCATCATCGTGACGAACGCCCACAGCGCGCGGTTGAGCAGCCCCTTGGCGAGCCAGGCCCACAGGCAGACCAGCGTCGCCACGATGTACACGACCCATGGCTGGCTCACCGCCTGAAGCGCAATGAGGGCGCTGCCCGCTCCGACCGACCGCGTGAGGTCGGTGGCCCGGTCGGCGATGGCGTTGTCCAGGTGGACGAGGGGGTCGAACTTCTGCCGCACCGCGAACCCGAGCATGGCGAACGGCACCGCGAACAGCACCATGGCCGCGGCCCCGCGAAGCAGCCGCGCGGTGCGCGACGTGCGGGCTGGTGACGTGGTGGTGGCCATCAGTCCAGCGATCCGACGCGAACGACGAGGGCGCCGGGGACGACCTCCGCGGCGATCGCGCGAGCCTTGCCGAGCGTGTCACCGTCGATCTGGACCTCCTGCGGACGATCGCTGCGCACCCGGACCGACGGGCTCGTGTAGTGGTCGACGATCTGGTGGCCCTTGCGCTTCTTGGACGCGAGCCGCGCGGCCACGGCGGCCCACCCCACGACCCCCTTGGGCGACAGGATGACCATGTCCAGCTGGCCGTCGTCGACCTCGGCCTCGGGCATCAGCACGAGTCCGCCCAGCAGCTTGCCGCAGTTGCCGATGACGACGGTGCGGGCCCGCCGGGTGAACTCCTCCTGGTCCTCCACCTTGACGCGCACCTTGAACTGCGGGCCGCGGAGGTTGCGGGTGCCCGAGACGACGTATGCCGCGGGGCCCACCTTGGCCTTGAGCCCCTCCGGGGCATCGGCCATGATCGCGGCGTCGAAGCCGAGACCGGCCATGACGAGGAAGATGTGGCTGGCCGGCCGGTCGTCCTCGCCGGAGGTGTCCATCGTGAGGCGCCCGACGTCGACCCGCTTGTTCTGGCCGGTCAGGGCGATCCGCAGTGCGTCGCCGAGGTCGTCGACGGGCAGATCGAGGTTGCGGGCCAGCAGGTTGCCTGTGCCCCCGGGCAGCAGGCCCATGGGGGTCTCGCTCCCGACCATCGCCTCGGCCACGGCGCGCACGGTGCCATCACCGCCGAGGGGACAGATCAGGTCCACGCCTTTGGCCAGGGCCTGCTGGGCCTGTCCCGTGCCGGGGTCGCGTTCCGTGGTGAGGATGAACAGCGGCTCGGCCCAGCCGTGGTTGACCGACTGCTCGGTGATCTTCCTGCGCACCGCTGCCACGTCGTCGAACTTGGTCGGGTTGACGATGATCGCTGCGCGGCGGACGGGCGAGTCGGGCACGGAGCCCTCAGGGCGGAAGTCGTTGCGGTGCGGACGACGCCCCCACCGACGGCCACGGTGGGCTCCGCCGGCACCGAGCCCGCGCATCCCGGCCCACCCGGCGACGCCGAGGGCGAGCAGGATGACGAGGACGATCGCCCCGAGGGCGATCCAGCCGGAGTGTTCGCGAAGCACGGGCCGACGCTACCCCACGGGCGGCGTGCCATCGCCACAGGTCAGAGCCCCGTGACGCCCTCTCGGGGGTTGCGTGCCGCGGTCGGCGGCTACCGTGGTCGGCATGGGTGACCTCGACGCCGCCGCGAACGACCAGATCGTCCCCGACACCAAGGACTGGACCTGGACCCTGGACAGGCCCTGTCCTGACTGCGGATTCGACGCGGGATCGGTCGCGCGGGCCGACATCGCACCGTTGACCCTGGCGTCGACCGCGCCGTGGACCGCCGTGCTCGAGCGCGCCTCCGCCCGGGAACGGCCGGCTCCCACCGTGTGGTCGCCACTGGAGTACGCGTGCCACGTCAGGGACGTGTGCAGGGTCTTCAAGGGCAGGGTCGAGCTGATGCTGGAGCAGGAGGGGCCGCAGTTCGCCAACTGGGACCAGGACGAGACCGCGGTGGCCGACCGCTACGGCGAGCAGGACCCGGCCGTGGTCAGTGGTGAGGTCCAGCAGGCCGCTTCCGCCGTCGCGGCGGTGTTCGCGGCGGTGCCCGACGACGCGTGGGAGCGGACCGGCCTGCGCAGCGACGGGTCCGGGTTCACGGTGCACACCCTGGGGCAGTACTTCCTGCACGACCTCGCCCACCACCTCGTCGACGTCGGCGCCTGAGCCCACCGCGCGGCATACCCCGGGCCCGAGGGTCTGCCGCGCCGCGGCGCACGGGGCGACGCGGCTGCTGGTCAGGCCTTCTGGGGGTGGCCCGTGAGGGCGGCAGCCCCGCCCATCGCCAGGAAGATGCTCCCTGAGACGTACTTCTGCCGCTCCACCGCCCGCGGGTGGCGGGCCAGCCACAGGCCCAGCGAGCCGGCGGTGAGCGCGTACACACTGTCGAAGACGGCCCCGATCACGACGAAGATCGCGCCGAGGACGAGCACCTGCGACCAGATCGCGCCGGACTCACGGTGCAGGAACTGCGGGAAGAAGGCCACGAAGAAGACTGCCGTCTTGGGGTTCGAGATGCCCACGAGGAACGCGTCGCCGAACGCACGGCGGGAGTTGGTGACCGGGGCGCGGTCGAGGGAGAAGTGCCCCTTGCTGCGGAACTCGCGGATGGCGAGCCACACCAGGTATGCCGCGCCGGCGTACTTCACGACGGAGAAGGCCAGGACCGAGGAGCTGATCACCGCGGAGAGACCGAACGCCGTGGCCACCACCATCACCGCTGTCGCCGTCTCGATGCCGGCCATCGAGGCGACCGCGAGCCGGCGGCTGCCCTGCCCGATCCCCCGGGAGATGAGGAACAGCATCGCTGGACCGGGCAGCAGGATGAGCGCGGTCGCGGCGAGGGCGAACGACGCGAGGGTGGGCGTGGACGGCATACCCGCAAGGATCGCGCCCGGCCGGCCCCGAGGGCAACGGGATTCGGCGTCTGCTCGGACCCCGAGATGGTTCGTCAGACCCCGAGATGCTTGCGGGTCAGGGTCGCTGCCTGCTCGACGATCTCGATGCCCTGGGCCAGGGACGTCGCCTTCTGGCTGAGGACAGCCAGCCGCAGGTCCAGCGACGGGCCGGTGATGCGTCCGATGCTGTTGGCGATCCACCGCTTGCCGAGCGTCGAGCGGGGCAGCCAGCCGTTCTTGAGGCTGACGCTGTCGCCCCGGTGGGCGGCGGCGCTCACGCCCCACTTCTGCTCGGCGATGACGTCCTCCATCAGGTCGAGGAGCACCGCCCCCGACCGGGCGTTGAGTGGCGAGGCCTTGGTCCCCGCCGCGCTGACCGCCTCGACGAACCGCAGCTGGTCGCGGGCGGTCGTCCGGGTCAGGCCCCAGCTGTAGTCGAAGCACTGGGTCGCCCTCATCCCGAAGCGCTCGTTCGCGTCCTCCATCCCGTCCGCGAGCCCGATCTCGCGGAACAGCGTCCAGGCGGACTCGTGGTCGCTGACCCGGATCATCTGGGAGGCGACGGCCAGCTGGCGGGCCGAGATGCGGGAGCCACGGTCCTGCAGCTGGAGCAGCAGAGCCGCCAGGATGTCGGCCTTCGCGATCGAGGCCGTCTCGATGGTCGTGTCGGCGCCCCAGGCGAAGGACCGCTTCGACCGTGCCTCGGTGGCCGCCACCCCCAGGTCGACGCCATGGCGGCGGGAGAGGGCGGACAGCTCGTCGCGCAGTGCCGCCAGCGTGGGGGCGGGTCGGGCGGATGCCTTCGTCGGAGCGGGGACCCGGCTGGTCGCGGACGCGGTGCCGGTGGTGGGCAGCGTGGTGGGCATGGCGGTGGTCGTCGAAGGCGTCGGCGGGTTCGACGTCTCGTCCGCGAGACCGGTCGTGGGGGACGGTGTCCCTTCCGCGCGCTCGCGGCCACAGGCTGCCGCGGCGCCGAGCGGCGCCAGGAGCAGGAGGTGCCGCCGCGTGAGCATGCAGGCATTGTGACCTGCAACGGCCAGCGCGCGCCCCTTTCACGCCCGGGTCCTCGGGCGATCCAGCGGGCGCCTCGCCCGTCGGATCCCTCGAGGAGTGCGGTGGGGCAGCGCCTCCGAGAGGTCGCACGCCGCTCGGTAGTCTTGCCCGGTGATCGACATCAAGCTCCTGCGTGAGGACCCGGACCGCGTCCGCGCCAGCCAGCGCGCCCGCGGTGAGGACGAGGGGATCGTCGACTCGATCCTCGCTGCCGAGCAGGCCCACCGGTCGTCCCTCACCGAGTTCGAGCAGCTGCGTGCCACGCAGAAGACGATGGGCAAGCAGGTCGCGCAGGCGCAGGGGGACGACAAGCAGGCGCTGCTCGCCCAGACCAAGGAGCTCTCGGCGCGGGTCAAGCAGCTGCAGACCGACGCCGATGCCGCGCAGGCCGAGCTGGACGTGCTGATCCGCCAGGTCGGCAACATCGTCGAGGACGGTGTGCCGGTGGGCGGCGAGGACGACTACACCGTGCTCGAGACCGTCGGGACCGTGCCGGAGTTCGACTTCGAGCCCCAGGACCACCTCGCGCTGGGCGAGTCGCTCGCCGCCTTCGACATGGAGCGGGGCGCCAAGGTCAGCGGGTCGCGCTTCTACTTCCTCACGGGGGTTGGCGCCAGGCTCGAGCTCGCCCTGCTCACCATGGGCATCGCCCAAGCCGTCGAGCACGGCTTCACGCCGATGATCACGCCCACGCTGGTCAAGGCCGACGTGATGGCCGGTGCCGGCTTCATCGACAAGCACGGCGACGAGGTCTACCGGCTCGAGGCGGACGACCTCTACCTCACGGGGACGTCCGAGGTGGCGCTCGCCGGCTACCACGCCGACGAGATCCTCGACCTCTCCGACGGCCCCAAGCGGTATGCCGGGTGGTCGGCCTGCTATCGCCGCGAGGCCGGGTCGCACGGCAAGGACACCCGCGGGATCATCCGCGTCCACCAGTTCCACAAGGTCGAGATGTTCACCTACTGCCGCGTCGAGGACGCGGCGGCCGAGCACCAGCGGCTGCTCGGCTGGGAGAAGGAGATGCTCGCCAAGATCGAGGTGCCCTACCGCATCATCGACACCGCGGCCGGCGACCTCGGTGGCCCGGCGGCCCGCAAGTTCGACTGCGAGGCGTGGGTGCCGACCCAGGGCCGCTACCGCGAGCTGACGTCCACCTCGAACTGCACGACCTACCAGGCCCGCCGGCTCAACACCCGGGAGCGCGACCCGAACGGCCAGGGCACCAGGGCCGTGGCCACGCTCAACGGCACCCTTGCCACCACGCGGTGGATGGTCGCGATCCTCGAGAACCACCAGCAGGCCGACGGCTCGGTGGTCGTGCCCAAGGCCCTCCAGCCCTTCCTCGGCCTCGAGGTCCTCAAGCCGGTCTAGCAGTTCGCGGGTAGCGTCGGCGAGGTGAGCGATCGCCAGCTGCCCAAGTGGTCCGAGCTCAAACCCCTGTTGCGGCCCAAGCCGGTCGAGCTCAACGCGAAGAAGCGGCGGCTCGCGTCCGCCCTGACGATCGCGGACCTGCGCGAGGTGGCGAGACGCCGCACACCGCGCTCGGTGTTCGACTACACCGACGGCGCCGCCGAGGGAGAGCTCAGCCTGCAGCGGGCGCGGGCGACGTTCCGCGACCTGACCTTCCAGCCGTCGGTGCTGCGCGACGTCGGCGACATCGACACGACGACCACCGTCCTGGGCACGCCCTCGGCGCTGCCGTTCGGCTTCGGCCCGACCGGGTTCACCCGCATGATGCAGCACGAGGGCGAGCGGGCCGTGGTCCGCGTCGCCGAACGGTTCGGCATCCCCTACGGCCTGTCGACGCTGGGCACGACCGACGTCGAGGGCGTGGCGCAGGCGTCGCCGGGCGCGCGCAAGTGGTTCCAGCTGTACGTCTGGCGCGACCACGGCCCGGCGGAGGACCTGATGGCCCGGGCGAGGGCCGCCGGGTTCGAGGCGCTGATCCTCACCGTCGACGTCCCGGTCGCGGGAGTGCGGCTGCGCGACGTGCGCAATGGCTTCAACATCCCGCCGGCCCTGTCCGCCCGGACCGTCCTCGACGGCGCCATGCACCCGAGCTGGTGGGTCAACTTCCTCACCACCGAGCCGCTGCGGTTCGCCAGCCTGGACCGCTGGGACGGCACCGTCGCCGAGATGATGAACGCGCTCTTCGACCCCACGATGACGATCGAGGACCTGGGCTGGGTGCGGTCGACATGGGACGGCCCGCTCATCGTCAAGGGGATCCAGACCGTCGACGACGCCCGCCGGATGTTCGACGCCGGTGCCGACGCGATCGTGCTCTCCAACCACGGCGGCCGACAGCTCGACAAGGCGCCGGTGCCCGTGCGACTGCTCCCGGACGTGCGCGAGGCACTGGGCGACGGGCCCGAGGTCATGGTCGACACCGGCGTCATGTCCGGCTCGGACGTCGTCGCAGCGATGGCGCTCGGCGCGAGCTCGGTGCTCGTCGGGCGCGCCTACCTCTACGGACTCATGGCTGGGGGAGAGGACGGCGTCGAGCGCGCCGCGCAGATCCTTGCCACCGAGGTGAGGCGCACGATGGCGTTGCTGGGCGCCCGCCGGATCGCGGACCTCGGGCCACAGCACGTCCGCCTTCCGTAGGCTGCCCGCATGACCGATGCCCCGCAGGTGAGCGTCCCCCACCTCATCGCCCTCGACGTCGACGGCACGACGATCAACCACGCCGGCGAGCTGTCACCCGACGTGCGCGAGGCCGTGCACGCCGTGGTGGCTGCCGGTCACCACGTCATCGTCGCCACCGGGCGTTCCATCGTGGCGACGACGACGATCCTCGCCGAGCTCGGGATCGTGAGCGGGTATGCCGTGTGCTCCAACGGCGCGGTCACCATCGAGTTGGATCCGTTGGAGGACAACGGTTTCCGCATCATCGAGGCGGTCACCTTCGACCCCGCCCCGGCGCTCAACCTGCTGCGCCACGAGTGGCCGGGGGCGGTCGTCGCGGTCGAGGAGCTCGGGGTCGGGTTCAAGCTGAGCGCACCGTTCCCGGACGGTGAGCTCCAGGGCGAGCTGCGAGTCGTCGAGTGGGAGGAGCTGGTCGCCGAACCCGTGACGCGCGTGACCTTCCGGGCGCCCGGCGGCACCGCTGAGGACTTCCTGGCCCTCACCGAACGCATCGGCCTGCACGGCGTCAACTACGCCGTCGGCTTCAGCGCCTGGCTGGATCTCAACCCCGAAGGGGTCTCCAAGGGTTCCGCCCTCGAGCTCCTGCGCCGGCGGCTGGAAGTCGAGCCGCGGCATACCGTCGCCATCGGTGACCAGCGCAACGACATCGAGATGCTGCACTGGGCCGCCCGTGGAGTGGCGATGGGCAACGCCCCCGACTCGGTCAAGGAGATCGCCGACGAGGTCACCCTCGACGTCGACCAGGACGGGCTGGTGCCCGTCCTGCGCTCCCTGCTCTAGCCGCCGGGCCTCGACCCAGCCGTCAGCGGCCCTGGAGTGCGTCGAGCGCGACGGCCATGCCCAGGCCCACCCGCCAGTCGAGCTGCCAGCCGTTGCTGGCCTGCGGCATGCGGATGTCGTAGCGGTCACGCAGCGAGCGCTTGCGCTCCGAGGACAGGACGACGCTGCCGTCCGGCGCGGTGAAGTCGAAGTGGAAGATGAAGGGCAGCGGGATCTCGCCGACGACCGGCAGGAGGTCCCACACGCGGCGCAGGATCGCGATGTTCTGGTTGCGCTCGGTCCCGAACGCCTGGAGGCCGTCGGGCGTGCCGAGGTGCCATGACGAGCGCAACAACGACTTGCCGAAGTCCTTGCGGAACCAGCCGATCGCGGCACCTGAGGCGTCGAACACGTCGTAGGTCGCGCCGAGGTCCATCCGGGTCCTGGCCTTGAACGAGAACACCGGCTGGGTGCGTGCCTCGTCGGCGTAGAACGTGACCTGCTCCTTGAACGCCATCCGCTTCTGCTGGGCGACCGCGATGACCGGCCCCTCGACCCCGGCGGCGTCCACCGACCGGATCTCGTAGCGGTTGACCATCATCGTGATCTTCTGGCGGAGGGAGAAGTGCTCGGTGACCGCGGGCTGGCTCATGGCCGACAGTCTGCACGATCGGCGACGGACACGATCGGCGGCGCAAGTGTTCGGACTGACAGACTGGGCCCGCCATGGCTGACCTGATCATCACCTCGCCGTCGAACCCACGCCTGAAGTCGCTCACCGGACTCCGGCGTCGCCGGACGCGCGAGGAGACGGGCCAGACGCTCATCGAGGGGTACGAGGAGCTGACCCTCGCCCTCGGCGCGGGTGTGCGGCCCGAGGCCCTCTACTACTGCCCCGAGCTGATGCTCGACCCGACCAGCCAGACGCGCGTCGTCGACCAGGTGCGGCGCGACGGGGTCGAGACGGTCCAGGTGTCGCGCACGGCGTTCGAGCGGGCGGCCTACCGCGAGGGGCCTGACGGCTTCATCGCGGTCGTGCCGTCGGTCGTGCGCCGGTGCGCGGAGCTGGTCGTGGGTCCCGCTGCCCTGACCGTCCTGTGCCAGGGGGTCGAGAAGCCGGGCAACCTGGGCGCGATGCTGCGTACGGCCGACGCTGCCGGGGCGGAGGCCGTCGTGGCGGCCGACCCTGTGACCGACTGGGGCAACCCCAACCTCGTGCGCGCCTCCAAGGGCACCGTCTTCAGCGTCCCGGTGGCCAGCGACTCCACCGAGGACACCCTGGCGTGGCTCGACGCCCACGGCATCGCCCTCGTCGCCACCACGCCCGACACGGACGTGCTGCACACCGAGGTCGACTACACCGGTCCGGTGTCCATCGCGGTCGGTGCCGAGAAGTACGGACTGACCGACGAGGTGCTCGACCACGCGGCATACAAGGTCCGAATCCCGATGGTGGGCAAGGCGAACTCGCTCAACGTCGCGACCTCCGCCGCCATCGTGATCTACGAGGCGGTGCGGCAGCGCGGCACCTCCGGCCCCGCCCCAGCCCACTGAGCACACCCGTGTCAGGAGCACCCCCTGACGTATGTCACGATGTCGGGTATGCGAGTTGACCACGTTTCGTATGCAGCAGAGCACGACGGACTGCAGGCGACCGCGGAACGCCTCGCCAAGCTGATCGGGGTCGACCCGGTCGATGGGGGAATCCACCCGCGGTTCGGTACGCGCAACGTGATCCTCCCGCTGGCGCATGAGCGTTACGTCGAGATCGTCGAAGTCCTGGACCACCCGGCATCGGACAAGGCGCCCTTCGGGCAGGCCGTCCGCGCCCGTTCCGAAGCCGGCGGGGGCTGGCTCGGGTGGGTCGTCGCGGTGGACGACCTCGCACCCTATGAGGCGCGCATCGGCCGCGAGGCCGTGGTCGGCAACCGGCACCGCCCCGACGGGGTCGAGCTCCGCTGGCGCCAGCTCGGCGTCAAGGGCCTGATCTCCGATCCGCAGCTGCCCTTCTTCATCCAGTGGGACGACCCGTCCCTGCACCCCTCCACGGCGGCGCACACGCACGTCACCATCGACGGCCTGCAGATCGCCGGCGACCCCGCCCGGGTCCGGGAGTGGCTCGACCTCCCCGTGGACCAGACCTCCTCGGTCATCGACTTCACTTTCGTCGCGCCGCACGGCACCCCGGGGCTGCTGGCAGTCACGTTCGACACCCCGAGCGGCAAGGTCACCGTCTGACCGCACCACCGTCTGACCGCACCACCGAATGACCGCACTCGTCGATGGCTTCTACGTCATCGACACGAGTCCGGGGAGCGGGGGCGCGCCTAGCGTGGAGGGACGTCTGGCCCCGACCGCTGGAAGTTGCCATGGCACGTCCCCTCCTGCTTGCCGTCGATGCGGACCCCGAGTCGCTGTCCCGGATCGAGGCTCACCTGCAACGACGGTTCGGGGCCGAGTACCGCGTGCGTGGCGAGCTGGGCTCGGCGGAGGCGATGGTCCAGCTGGAGGCAGCGCGCGACCGCGGTGAACCGGTGGTCGCCGTCCTCGCTGACCAGTGGCTCGGCGGGACGTCCGGCGCCGAGCTCCTCGGGCGGGTCCGGACCATGCACCCCGATGCACGCCGCGCCCTGCTCGTGCGCTGGGGCGCCTGGTCGGACCGCCCGACGGCGGACGCGATCCTGCGGGCGATGGCGGTCGGGGACATCAACTACTACGTGCTCAAGCCCTGGTCCGACCACGACGAGCTCTTCAGCCGCACCATCGGCGAGTTCGTCCACGAGTGGTCCCGCACAGTGATCTCCCCGGACCGCGAGGTCGTCGTCGTCGCCGAACGGCGCGCCCCCCGGGGGCACGGCATACGCAGCCTGCTCACCCGCAACGGCATCCCCCACACCTACCTCGAGCGGGGCTCACCGGGCGCGATCACGGCGCTGCGCCAGGTCGGGGTCCGCGATCCGGAGGACCTCACCGGACCCGTGGTCGTGTGGATGCCGGCGATCGGTGGTGCAGTGCTGCTCGACCCGACCGACGCCGAGCTGTGCGAGGCCTGGGGGATCCGCACCACGCTGGACGGCGAGAACCGCGACTTCGACGTCGTCGTGGTCGGCGCCGGCCCGGCAGGCCTAGCCGCCTCGGTCTACGCGTCATCCGAGGGGCTCAGGGTGCTGGTCGTCGAGCGCGACTCGCTGGGCGGTCAGGCCGGCTCGAGCTCGCTCATCCGCAACTACCTCGGCTTCTCGCGAGGGCTCAGCGGGGCCGAATTGGCCCAGCGCGGCTACCAGCAGGCCTGGGTGTTCGGCGCCCACTTCCTGCTGACGCGCGAGGTGGTCCAGGTACGCGAGGCGCCCGGAGGGTTCGACGTCGAGATCAGCGGAGTCGGTGCCGTGCACGCCCGCACGGTGGTCCTGGCCAGTGGGGTGTCCTACCGCAGGCTGGGCATCGAGCCGCTCGAGGCGCTCAGCGGTGCGGGGGTCTACTACGGCGCCAGCGTCTCCGAGGCCCAAGGGCTCACCGGACTGCGCGTGGTGGTCCTGGGAGGGGGCAACTCGGCCGGGCAGGCGGTGCTCCACCTCGCCAGGTATGCCGCGCACGTGCGCCTCGTCGTGTGGTCCGGCTCCCTGGGCGAGGGGATGTCGCAGTACCTCGTGGGGGAGATCGAGCAGAACCCGACGATCACCGTCCACACCGGGAGCGAGGTGTCCGGCGGCGGGGGCGATGGCTGGCTCGACCACGTCGTCGTCCGCGACCGCTCGACCGGCGATGAGCAGCGCCTCGAGGCCGACGGGCTCTTCGTGATGATCGGCGCGGAGCCCCGCACGGACTGGCTGCCGGAGCGCGTGCACCGCAACAAGGGGTTCGTGGTGTGCGGCACCGACGCGATGGGGTCCGTGGGGTGGCCGCTGGAACGCCCGCCCATGCCGTACGAGACGACCCTGCCGGGCTTCTTCGCCGTGGGTGACGTCCGCGACGGCTCGGTCAAGCGGGTGGCGTCGGCGGTCGGCGAGGGCTCGGTCGTCGTGTCCCAGCTGCACCAGTACCTCGCCCAGGTGCGCGGCGCCGACGCTGCCGCCGGTGGCGCAGCTGGCGCAGCCCCTCCCGGTGCCGGACCGTGACGGCGACGCCGGGCCGGGATCGCCCGCCCACCCCGGGGACGACGGTCCTGCTGGGGGTGCTGGCAGCGTGCGCACCGCTCGGTGGGTTGGTGCTGCTGCGGCGCCGTCCCTCGCTCGACCTGACCTGGGAACACCACCCGTCACACTTCTGGCTCGTGCTCGGGGCGGGCGTGCTCAGCGCCATCGTCGCCTACGGCACCGGCGTCGCCGCCMCGCGTCGCGGCGACGCGCGGGTCCTGCTCGTGTCCCTGAGCTTCCTCGCTGCCGCAGGCTTCCTCGGGCTGCACGCGCTCGCCACACCAGGGGTCCTTGTGGCGCACCCCAACGCCGGTTTCATGGTGGCCACGCCCGTCGGCCTCGGCATCGCCTCGGTGTTCGCCGCCTGGTCCACGGCACCTCTCGACGGACCGCCAGGGGTCCGGGTGATCGTGCGGGTCACCCTCCTGCGCGTGGCGTTGGTCGGCGTCATGGTGCTGTGGGCTGTCGCGTCGCTGGCCAGTCTGCCGCCGCTCGACGCCCACACCGCTCCGGAGCGCGCGTCGGGTCCGCTCGTCGCCCTCGCCGTGGTCTCGATCGGCCTGTACGCCTGGACCGCGCTGCACTACCTGGCACTGTGGCGTCGGCGTCGGGGGACGATGCCGCTGGCGGTGGCGGCGGCGGTCGTGCTGCTCGCCGAGGCGATGGTGGCGCTGGTGTTCGCGCCCAACTGGCGGCTCAGCTGGTGGGAGTGGCACGTGCTGATGCTGGGCGCCTTCGCCCTCGTCGCGTGGGGGGCGCAGCGGCAGTGGCACGAGGAGCGGTTCGCCGGTCTCTACCTCGACCAGACCACCTCGGGGAGACGGGTCATGAGCATCCTGTTCGCCGACCTCCAGGGGTTCACGACGTTCTCCGAGACGCACGAGCCCCAAGAGGTCACGGCAATGCTGAACACCTACTTCGAGGTGGCCATCCCGCCGGTCGTCAGGGCCCACGGCGGCGACATCGACCGGATCATCGGCGACGCGATCATGGCCACCTTCAACCGCCGCGGCGACCAGCCGGACCACGCCCGCCGTGCGGCGGCGGCAGCACTGGACATGCAGGAAGCCACCGCCCGCGTGGCGGCCGAGCACCCGGGCTGGCCCCGCTTCCGCGCGGGGGTCAACACCGGAGAGGTCTCGGTCAGCCTGTTGGGCGCGGGCGGCGGGCGGACCCACACGGTCATCGGCGACGCGGTCAACACCGCCTCCCGACTCGAGGGCAAGGCACCGGTCGGAGGCGTCGCCGTCAGCGCCGCGACCCGTGACCTGCTGCCGGGTGCTCGGACCGAGCCGCTCGGGTCCCTGGAGCTCAAGGGCAAGGCCGAGGCCATCGAAGCCTTCGTGCTGCTCTCGCTCTAGGGCGCAGTGTCCTCGCTGGGCTAGCCGTCCCAGGTGCCGTAGCTGCTGGGGTCCCGCTGGTCGTCCGCACCAGCTGACGTCAAGGGAGGGTCGTCGGCGTCATCGCCATGGTTGATGTCGTCACGCGGGTTGACGAGGTGAAGCTCCCGTCTCCATCGCGTCGCAGCGTCGGGGAGGATCTCGATGTCGGACCATCGAGCGCCTTCGCCAGTGGGTGGTTGGTATGCCGGGGGTTCGCCGCGCCCTGCCTGCCACCTCGACGGTGGGTCGCCGCCAAGTGGTGGCGCGAGCTCGGCGGCGGTGGGCGGTCGCACGTGCAGGCCGTGGCGGTTGATGACCTCCAGGCCGTCGAGCCTGGTCGGGTCACCCGCGATGCTGAAGTCGCCCCGGCCGATCGCGTCGTGGTGGAACGGGCAGAGGCTGACCTGGTTGTCGACGTCGGTCGAGCCGCCGTCGGCCCACTCGTGGAGGTGGTGGACCTCGACGAACCGAGTGGCCGTGCAGCCGGGGAACCGGCATCCCCGGTCGCGGTCCTCGATGAGTCGACGAGACCGCTCCGGCAGGATCCGCATCGCGCGTCCCACGCTGACGGGTCGGCCCTCGGTCTCCCATACAGGCTGGACCACGCCGTCCGAGACGAAGCGGTCGAGCAGTCGCCGCGGGATGGCCCCACCTCCGTTGACCCAGGCGCCATCGGTCGAGAGGTGCAGGTAGACCCGGTAGTGGCTGGCCCGACCCGTCGAGTTCACGGACGAGAGCGATCGCTGAGCCAGCTCCTCGAGCGCGTCCGCGTAGGTCGGTCGGTCTGTCGCCGCGATGCCGCGAGACTCGGCCTTGTCGGCACCTGTGGCCTCGCCCTCGCTCGCACTGGACGCAGCCATGAACAGCGCGTCCTTGGCCTCCTTGAGGGCCTGCTCCACAAGCGCGCCGATCGGCGCCGGTGCGCTGTAGCGCAGCTGGAACCGGCCGTCCACGTCGTAGTGCATCGACAGGTCAGGGCGAGCGCAGGCCCGCCGCTCCGAGTCCTCCTGCCCGGGCAGCCCGGCAGCTGGGCCGAGTCCGGGTGAGTCGGTCGGGGTGTCGTCACCGGGCCCCCCGGTCTCGGCCACCGGCGCGGGGGCGAACGCGTGCCGGCTCAGGGCGCGACGCAGCTGGGGCACGGTGGCGTGCTGGGCGAAGTCGGCGGCGGACTGCTGGTGGCTCGCCGGCGCGTGGTGGGCCACGACGGCGGTCTGGTCGAGCGACAGGCGCCCCTCGCGCAGAGCCTCCGAGGCCGCGGTCAGCTCGTGCCGGCGCTTCGCGACTGCCACGACGTCACGCGCGTGCGAGGGCGACAGGCCTGCCCGCACGACGAGGTAGTGCTCCGGAGAACGGAACCCACCATCGCCCCAGTGCTTGCCGTCGATGACCTCCGCAGCCAGGTCGACCAGCTCGCCCTGCGCCCGGTTGAGCCGCCCTGCGACCTCGGCCGTGCGCGTCCAGAGGTCACGCTGGACCTCATCGCGCTGGGCGGCCACGGGGCTGATCGACATTCCCCTATCGTACACCTGTTCGAACGGCTGGGTCCAGCGATCCACAGGGAAAACCATTGCCGCACAACGGATTTCGCCGAGAGCGGAACGTCAGGCCTCACCGAAGTACGACTCGACCAGCTTCTTCGGCGCCTTCGCCGCCCACGCATCCGTGATGACCTCCGCGAGCTCGGCGCGGGTCAGCCGGCCGAGGTCGCGCTGGCGCAGCAGCACTGCGTTGTAGCCGTCGAAGTGCGGCGTCGTGAACCACGGCCCGTCGCCCTCGACCAGCACCTCCTTGTCGCTCTGGTCGGCGACGACGAACATGATCACGTCCTGCATCCGCTCACCGGTCTCGGGGTCGACGGCATCCGGGCGCGGCTCGCGGAAGTGCAGGAACGACTTCTTCCGCACCACGTAGGCCGGGTTGCCCCACGACTTCCCCTCCTCCGCCTCGGGCAGGGACAGGGCGATCTCAGCGAGGTCCGACAGCTTCGCCTTGCGTGCGGCCATGACGGCGACGCTACGCCGACTGTCCGCCCCGCGCGTCGGCCTCGGAGACCAGCGCCTGGATCGACGGCAGGAGGGCGAGCCCGTTCACCACGACCGAGAAGACCAGGAACCCCACCGCCCAGCCGTGGTGTCCCGCCGCCCACAGCCCGGCACCAGCCAGCCCGAACACGAGCACCTTGGTCACCGGCCGCACGACAGGGCCACCCCGAGGCGCCTTGGGTGACGCGAACGTCCACCACACCGCGACCACGACGAGGGGCATCGTGGTCGCGAGCAGCACCCCGCCGACGTGGCTGCCCCAGACGGCAGCCGCCGCGGCAGCGAGCAGCTCGTCGACGAACACCAGTGCCAGCACGAGCCAACCGAGAGCCTTCACGTCACCTCCGCGGGGTCCGCCCTTGCAGGCGATGGGGTATGCCGCGCGCTCACCCAGCGGTGACCCCGCGGCATACGGGTCAGTCGAGGTGGTTCAGTCGAGGTAGTCGACCAGCGCGGGAGCCGCGCCGATGTAGCTCTGGGGGGTCAGCTCGGCGAGGCGCTTCGCGACGTCGTCGGGCAGCCCCAGGCCGGCGACGAACTCGCGCAGGTCGTCGCCGGTGATGCGGCGGCCACGGGTGAGCTCCTTGAGGCGTTCGTAGGGGTTCTCCATGCCCGCGACGCCCTGGGCGCCCAGCGCCCGCATGGCCGACTGGATCGGCTCGCCGAGGACCTCCCAGTTGGCGTCGAGGTCGGCAGCCATCGCGGCGGGTACGGCGTCGAGCCCGGCCAGTCCGCGCGCGGCGTTGTCGATGGCGAGCAGGGAGTGGCCGAAGGCGACTCCGATGTTGCGCTGCATCGAGGAGTCGGTGAGGTCGCGCTGGAGCCGGCTGTTGACGAGGGTCGAGGAGAGCACGTCGAGGAGTGCGTTGCTGACCTCGAGGTTGGCCTCGGCGTTCTCGAAGCGGATCGGGTTGACCTTGTGCGGCATCGTGCTCGACCCGACGGTGCCCTGGCCGCGGACCTGGGCGAAGTAGCCGAGCGAGATGTAGGTCCAGACGTCGGTGCACAGGTTGTGCAGGATCCGGTTGAAGCGCGCGATGTCGGCGTAGAGCTCGGCCTGCCAGTCGTGCGACTCGATCTGGGTCGTGAGCGGGTTCCACTGCAGACCCAGGGACTCGACGAACTCACGACTCAGGGTCGGCCAGTCGGCATCAGGGACGGCGGCGAGGTGCGCGCCGTAGGTGCCGGTCGCGCCGTTGAGCTTGCCGAGGAACTCCGCTGCACCGATGCGTCGCAGCTGGCGGCCGAGCCGGTGGGCCAGCACCGCCAGCTCCTTGCCCATGGTGGTCGGCGTGGCGGGCTGGCCGTGGGTGTGCGCGAGGAGGGGCACGTCGCGCAGGTCGGACGCCATCGTCGCGACCGACTCGACGAGCTGGGTGGCCCGGGGCAGCCAGACCTCGGTCACGGCACCCTTGACCATGAGCGCGTAGGACAGGTTGTTGATGTCCTCGCTCGTGCAGCAGAAGTGGATCAGCTCGGCGAGGCCGCGGTCCTCGTCACCCGGGGCGATCGCGGTGAGGCGACGCTTGAGGAAGTACTCGACGGCCTTGACGTCGTGCTGGGTCTCGCTCTCGATCTGTGCCAGCTCGGCGATCTCGTCGGCACCGAAGTCCTCGACGACCTGGCGCAGCCGCTGCTGTTCCGAGTCGGTCAGGGCCCGGACGCCGGGGACGACCTGGTGTGTCGTGAGGAAGATCAGCCACTCCACCTCGACCCGCACCCGCTCCCGGTTGAGTGCCGGTTCGGAGAGGTGGTCGACGAGAGCAGCCACCACACCGCGGTAGCGGCCGTCGAGGGCGCCCAGCGCGATGGGAGGGGTCGCGTCAGCAAGCGAAGCCATGGCGACAGTCTCCCAGAGTGGCGAGAGCGCTGTGGACGCGGTCCGGCGCGGTCGGTGGCTGTCGCCGGCCACGTGTCTTGCCGCGGCGCGCGGTCCGGGGAGCGGCGGCATACGGTGAACACCATGCGATACACCACCCTCGGCCGCAGCGGCACCGTCGTCTCCACCCAGTGCCTCGGCACCATGACCTTCGGCGCCGAGGCCTCCGAGGCGACGTCCGGCGCGATCCTCGAGGCGTTCGTCGAGGCGGGTGGCAACTTCGTGGACACCGCCGACGTCTACGCCGAGGACGGTGAGTCCGAGGCGATCATCGGCCGCTGGCTCAAGGCCCACCCCGAGGATGCCAAGAACGTCGTGATCGCCACCAAGGGCCGCTTCGGCATGGGCGACGGCCCCAACGACCTCGGGCTCTCGCGCCGCCACCTGCGGCGCGCCCTCGACGACTCGTTGCGCCGGCTCGGTGTCGAGCACGTCGACCTCTACCAGATGCACGCCTGGGACGCGCTGACCCCGGTCGAGGAGACCCTGCGGTTCCTCGACGACGCGGTCGGCGCCGGCAAGATCTCCTACTACGGGTTCTCGAACTACCTCGGCTGGCAGGTCACCAAGGCCGTGTTCACGGCCCGCGAGCACGGGTGGACCGCCCCTGTGACCTTGCAGCCGCAGTACAACCTGCTGGTTCGCGACATCGAGCACGAGGTCGTCCCCGCCTGCCTTGACGCAGGGTTGGGGCTGCTCCCGTGGTCGCCGCTCGCGGGTGGGTGGTTGACCGGCAAGTACCAGCGCGACGCGACCCCGACCGGGGAGTCCCGGCTCGGCGACGACCCGACCCGCGGCATGGAGGCGTGGGGACCGCGTAACGCCCAAGAGCGCACCTGGGCCGTCATCGACGCGGTCGGTCAGGTCGCGGCCGAGCTGGACGTGAGCTCCGCACAGGTCGCCCTCGCGTGGGTCGGGGCACAGCCGGGCGTCACCTCGGTGATCCTCGGTGCCCGGACGGTCGAGCAGCTGGGCGACAACCTCGCGGCGGCCGACCTCAAGCTGAGCCGCGAACACGTCGAGCGGCTGTCCGCGGTCAGCGCCCCGCAGGTGGACGACTACCCGTACGGCGCCGCAGGCGTGGACCAGAGGCACCGCGGCCTGACCGGCTGACGCCGCCCGGACCGCTCCTCGCGGCGGGCTGTCCGGTCAGGCGAACCCGTAGCGGTCCAGCGCAGGCACCAGGTCCTCCTCCTCGGAGGACAGGTGGTCGAGCAGGGTCGTCGACAGGCGGTCGACGACGCGCTGCAGCTCGACGGTCGCCGAGCCCCCTGAGGCTCCCGACACCAGGCCGACGAGGGCGTCGTCCAGCTGCTCGAGCACGTCGTGGATGACGAGGTGCTCGGCCTCCAGCCGGTCGAGCACCGGGGCGAGGGCCGGGTCGCTTCGTCGCAGGTGGGGAAAGACCGAGCGGTCCTCGAGGGTGTGGTGTCCCGTGACGAAACGGCAGTACTGCGCGCAGTAGGCCCCGAGCGTCCAGTTGTTCTGCCGCATGGTCAGCTCGTTGATCGCGTTGCGTGCGCGGTGCGCCTGCTCCTCACCGGCCACCACCTGCTCCACGATGTCGCGCAACCGGGTGAGCTCGGCCCGCAAGCCGTCGTGCACCTCGACGAGGTGGGCGCCGGCCCCTGAGGCAGCCGGCGTCGCAGCGCCCTGGGTATGCCGGGTGGTCACCGCGCCGGGCACGGCGGCCCGCCGTGCCCGTTCGGCCTCGACGAGCTCCCGCGTGGCAGGTGCCACCTCGGTCGCGAAGCGCTGGACGTCCGCCAGGGAGGACACCGGCGCGATGAACGTGCTCATCCCCTCCTCCAGCGTGAGGTCGGCCAGCTGTTCGGCGCCGGTCCGCGGGCCGATGTTGTAGAGCCGGCGGATCTCGGCCGGGTCGCGACCGGCCTTGCGGGCCGCGTCGTCGATGGTCTGGTTCATGCCCCGCAGAGCCGACGGCGCGGCATACCCCATGCTCGGGAGCCAGCCATCGGCCACGGTGCCGGTGAGGCGGAGCATCCGCGGCTTGAGGGCACCCAGCCAGATCTCGACCGGGTGCGCGGGAGCCGGGCCGGGATGCAGGCCCACGACGCGGTGGTGGTCCCCCTCCACCCGCACGGACGGTGCCCCTGCCCCGGCCCACACCTCCCGGATCACCGCGATCGCCTCTGCCAGCGCCTCGACCGACTCACCCGGGGACAGGCGGGTGCCGCCGGCGGCGACGATGGCGTCCCAGAAGGCACCCGCGCCGAGGCCCAGCTCGACGCGTCCGCCGCTGAGCCGGTCCAGGGTCGCGACGCTGCGGGCCAGCACGACCGGTGGCCGCAACGGCAGGTTGGCGACGTTCAGGGCGACGCGGACCGAAGTCGTACGCGCGGCGATGACCGTCAGCAGGGTCCAGGCGTCGAGGTGCCTGGCCTGGTACGGGTGGTCCTGGATCGTGACGAGGTCCAGGCCGCCGACGTCGGCGGCTTCGCTGAGCTCGAGGGTCAGGTCGGCAGCGGTGGCGTCAGGGCTCGGGAAGATCCCGAACTGCAGGTCCTGCCCGTAGTCGGTCATGGCATCCCTCAGCTGGTCGGCATGGTGGTGGACTCACCGTAGGCCGCAGGTCGCTCGTAGTCGCCCAGGACCTGGGCCAGCGCGAGGTGCCGCCGGGCCTGCTCGTGCTGCGACTGACGCTGCAGGGTGCGTCCGAGCAGGAGGTGGAGGTAGCCGTCGTCGGGGGCGTCCTCGACGAGTCCCCGCACCACCGCCTCGGCACGCCCCAGCTGGGCGGAGCCGAAGTAGGCACGAGCCAGCAGGGTTCGGAGCTCGGCCGTGCCGTGCACGGTCTCGGTCGCGTCGGACTCGTCGACCAGCTCCTTCAACGCGATGGCCGCGGCGCCGTAGTCACCGGCGTCGACCAGGCCGCGAGCCCACTCGAGCCGGAGAATGAAGGGAGTGCTGGTCATGCTGGTCCTGCTGGTCATGGTCATGCCCGCACAACACTAGTTCGATATTCAACTATTCCGCGCGACGAGCTGGCGGCGGACGTGCTCCACGACGCCGTCGGCGGCCGCGACCACCTCGGCGTACGTCTGGTCGAACGCCGAGTCGTCGCCGTACCAGGGGTCGTCCATGTCGAGTACCCCCGATCGCTCCGCATCCGGGTCGAACGAGCGGAACAGCCTGAGCTTGGCTCGCTGCTCCTCGGTGCGGGCGAGCCTGGTCAGCTCACGCAGGTGCCCCGCGTCTGCGGCCAGGACGAGGTCGACGTGCGGCAACCAGGATGCCTCGAACCGTCGGGCAACGTGGTCACGTCCCCCGAAGTCGTCGTGGCCGTTGCGGGCGAGCACCGCCAGGGTGCGCGGGTCGGCCGGGCTGCCGACCTCCCACGAGTGCGTGCCCGCCGAGTCGACGACGACGGCGTCCCCGAGGCCGGCCCGCTCAAAACGCTCGCGCAGCACGAACTCACCCATCGGGGAGCGGCAGATGTTGCCGGTGCAGACGACGGTGACCCGATAGGGACGCTGGGCTGCCAGCTGTTCTGCCATGCGTCCATTCAACGACATTGCTGTCCAACGACATCGGCCTGGTCCGGTTGCGACCCGCCCGACATGCGTCAGCCCACGTCGGCGGGCAGGTGGCTCTGCGTCTGGGCCGCATAGGCGGTACGCAGTGCTCGACGTGCGCGGTAGGACAAGGCCCTCAAGCCCGTGGGGGTCGTGCCGAGCCGGTGTGCGGCCTCGGCGACGCTGAGCTCCTGGACGTGGGTGAGCAGCAGCACCTCCCGCCAGCGGGGAGGCAGGCTGTTGAGGGCGGCGCGCATCTCGTCGTGCCGCTCCTGGGTGAGGACCTCGTGGTCCACTCCGGGACGCGGGTCGGGAACTGCGAGCAGCGTCTCGTCCGCGGCGACCGACGGCGCGTAGCGGTGGCTGCGCCGCCGGATGTGCGCGACGGACAGGTTGCGGACGGTCACGGCCAGGTAGGCCAGCGCGTTGTCGTCGGGTCCGTGCCCGGTCGCCAGCGCGTGGAGCATCTTGGCGAAGGCTTCGGAGACCAGGTCCTGGGCGGAGTAGTCGGGGAAGGCGCGGCGCCGCGCCATCCGGGTCAGGGCCGCGTGGTGACGGGAGTACAGCTCGGCAACGGCTCGGGTGTCACCGTTGCGGGCGGCGGCCAGCAGCGGCGCGTCGGAGGGCAGGGGCGCGTCGGAGGGCAGGGGCCGGCTCGACGGGTGAGCAGGCGCATCGGGCCGAGAAGGTGCATCGTGCCGAGAGAGGGCATCGGCCCAGGGGTGTGCGTAGGCGGGCATGGCGGTATGGCTCCAGGTGCTGCTCAGGTGGTCGGTCACGTGGGGCGGTGCTCGCGGACCCTGGCTGAGCCGGGCCGGGAGTGACTGGTCAACAGCCCCGAGTGGTCGAGCCACCTGTTGCCTGCTGCCGTCGATCGGCGCACGACGAGGATGACATCGCGGCCGGCGCCACACCTTGGGCACTCGTACGGAAATGGCCTGCGGTTGTTGGTCCCTGGACCAAGAAGTCAGGGGTCTTTCCGCATATCCGCGACATTTCGCCCCCAGCGCCGACGTCGAGGCGACGGCGCGGTCCATGAGGGTCAGGCCGGGCTGTCGACCTCGTCCGCCAGATCGCCGGTGGCTACGCGGAGGGAGAGCCAGAGCCGGACGTGGGGGTCGTCGAGGTCCACGTGGAACTCGTCGACGAGTCGGGTCAAGCGGTAGCGGACGGTGTTCTTGTGCACGTGGAGGGCGTCCGCCATGGCAGAGATGTTGCCGTTCGTCGAGCAGTACGCGCGCAGGGTCTGGAGGTAGTCCGTCTGGTGCCGGCGGTCGTGCGCGCTGATCGTCTCGACCGCGTCACCCTCGCCGAGCTCGTGGTCGGTGATGAACTCGTGGACCTTGAGGATGTTGAGGGGTATGCGGTGGTCCTCGAAGAGCGCCACTGGCCCGACCGCCGGAGCGCCTGCGGGTGCCGACGTCCGGTTCCACAGGTACGCGAGCGTGTCCATCGCCTCCCTCCTGGACTTCGGGAGGGCGTCGACCGACGTCGCGATGCTCCCCACCGCCGCGACCATGGGGAACGAGCTGATGGTGTGGGCGTGGGACGCGACCTCCTGCACGACGCGACGGTGTCTGGCACGGGCGCCCTCCCCGGATCCGGTGAGGACGGCATACACGGTCGACTCGATGAGCGCCGTGGTGCTCTGGGTGACGTAGACGTCGCACACCGTGGAGACCAGGTGGAGGAGCCGGTGCGTCTCCCGCGCCAGGTCGAGCCGCGCCGGCTCGGGCCGCACGACCGAGAACGCCGCGACCGCAAGGCCGCCTCCCGGGCGCAGGCCCAGCTGGGCCGCTGCGAAGGCGGCGTGCGCGGGATCCTCCATGAGGGTCCTCAGGAGGTCGCCGTTGCGTCGCTCGCCGAAGTCGGCCGCCGACCGCGCGTGGAGCATGTGCAACCCGATCAGCGGAGCGATCCGGTCGAGGGCGTCGAGCGCTGCCGCCCGCTGGTCCCCTGCCGGGTCGATGACCCACACGGACCCCAGCAGCTCACCACCGGCTCGGACCGCCAGGGCGAGCCGGTCGGAACCACCCTCGTGCAGCGGGATGTGGACCGCTCGGGGGGAGGCGTAGACCACCTTGTAGTCGTCGTCGAACGCCGGAGGGGTGGTCTCCCGGAGGGCCAGGGTGGTCGCCCTGCGCAGCTCGTCGATCTCCTGACCAGGGAGCGTGGAGTAACCCAGGATCTGCCCACGCGGGTCGACGATGCTGACGGCACCGTCCGTGATCGACGCGATGGTGTTGGCGAAGGCATAGAGGTCGCCGAGCCGGGCACCGGAGACCGAGTCCGCTGCAGCCCCGGTCACCGAGGCCCTGGCGACAGTCGCCAGGCGCGACCAGTCGGCCGAGTCGGGGGCGACGAGCACGGCGAGGCTGTGGCGGACACCTGCCTCGCGGAGCTGCTCGACCGAGGCGCCGTGGGCCTTCACGACGACGGCCGCTGCGTTGCTGTTGGCCGCCCGGTGCAGCAGCTGGTCGAAGTCCGGCGTGCCGACCGCGATGCCCACCGCGAGGATGATGCGGTCGTCGCTGTTGGTCCAGTCGTCCAGCGGGTCGTACATGAGGACGTCGGAGACCCGGTGCTCGAGGGTGTCGGTCGTGGGATTGGCGTGCAGGAGCTCGGCATGCGTGAGCTCGATGAAGTCGGCAAGGCGGACGACCTGCGCGTCGGGCGCACCGGTTGCAGCGGCTGCATCGATTGCAGCGGCTGCATCGGGGGCGTCGGCACGTGTCGGCTCAGGGGCCTGGTCCACGCTTGGACGTTATCACCAGCGCGCCGCCGTTCTTCTGTTCTTTCCTCCATGACCTGAGTCGCTCGTCTGGGACACGATCTGGACCCAACCCGGATCGGCGAGGACGGAGGCAGTGTGAGACTCAGCGACATCAGGGCACTGGTCACGGTGCAGGGCCCCCCGACCACGCGGTCGGAACGCCTGTCCCGCAAGTACTTCAGCGTCGAGGACATGGGGCGCGCTGCCGGCCGTCGACTGCCCCGCAGCGTCTTCGACTACCTCGAGGGTGGCGCCGAGGACGAGGTGTCCCTGCGGCGCAACCGCACCTCCTTCGACGACTGGACGTTCGTGCCCCGCTGGGGCTCGGTGGCTGACCTCGACCTGGGCTCACGGCTCCTGGGTGGCCCGGTCGCCCTGCCGCTCACGCTCTCCCCGACCGGCGGCACGCGGCTCTTCCACCGTGACGGCGAGATCGGGGCCGCCCGCGCTGCCCGTGACGCGGGGATCCCCTACGGCCTGGCACACCTCAGCACCACCACCATGGAGTCGGTCAGTGCGGGGACCCCCGGCCTGCGGCGGTGGTTCAACCTCGAGCCCACGAGGGACAAGGTCGCCCTCCAGGCCGTTCTGGACCGGGTTTCGCGGTCCGGCTACGAGGCCCTGCTCGTCAATGTCGACTGTCGGGCCATCGGGCACCGTGAACGCGACTACCGCAACGGTTTCACCGCACCCCCGTCGATCAAGCCGCGGACGCTGGTGGAGGGTGCCCTGCACCCCGCGTGGAGCGTGGGCTTCCTGAGACAGGACGCGATCGCCTTCCCTAACCTCGACGCCACGATTCCCGAGGGTCCACTGGCCAGCTCACCGGCCATGTGGCGCACCCTCCTCGCGGGCAGCTACGAACCCACGGACTGGACCGACCTCGCCGAGCTCAGGGACCGCTGGGCCGGTCCCATCGTCCTCAAGGGGTGTGTGAACGCGGCCGACGCCGTCAGGGCCGCCGACCTCGGCATCGACGCGATCCAGGTCAGCAACCACGGCGGGCGCCAGCTCGACCACATGGCTTCCCCCCTCGACGTCCTCCCGGAGATCGTCCGGGCGACCGCCGGTCGGGTCGAGCTCATCGTCGACGGAGGAATCCGGCGCGGCTCCGACGTGGTCAAGGCGATCGCGCTCGGTGCCACCGCCTGCTCGATCGGCCGGCCGTACCTCTATGGCTTGTCCGTGGCCGGAGAGGCGGGCGTGGCCCACGTCCTGCGCCTCTTCCGCGAGGAGATGACTCGCACCATGGCGCTGCTCGGCGTCACGACGATCGACGAGCTCCGCGCGAGAGGTCCTGAGCTGCTCAGGCACCGCGGCGACGTCGTCACCCCCACCCCAGCGCGAGTGGACCGCCCACTCGTCGACACCCCACGGGTCCGTACCGGCTCCGCGGGCGAGAGGAGCACCGCATGAACACGTCGACCCTGCCCGGCTCGGCCAGGCGCCGCAGGTCGATCGGCTCGATGAGCTCGATGAGCTCCATCGGCTCGATCGGCTCCATCGGCTCGATCGCGGCCGCCCTGAGCGCGCTGCTGCTGACCGCCTGTGGTCCGGGCGGCACCGCCACGGCGGACGCACACCCCGCCACCGCGGGCCCCACCCTTGCAGTCGACGCCTCGGCCGCAGGGCTCCTGCCGTCCTCCATCAAGGCGAGCAAGACGCTCCGCGTCGCGATCCCGACCAACGAGCCGCCGGTCCAGTTCTACCGCGCCGGCACCAAGGAGATGACCGGGATCAACCCGGACCTGGCGCGCCTGATCGGGCAGGCCCTCGGGGTCACGGTGGAGATCAAGGTCGTGAACTTCGACCAGATCATCCCCGGGATCGCCGCAGGGCGGTACGACCTGACCGTCTCGTCGATGACCCCCACCGCTGAGCGGATGAAGGTGCTCGACTTCGTCGACTACATGCAGATCGGCACCTCGGTGGCAGTCCCGAAGGGCAACCCCCTGAAGCTCGACCAGAACTCGTTGTGCGGCAAGGGAGTCGGAGTGCTCACCGGTTCCTACCAGCTGACGGTCGACGTGCCGACCCTCGACAAGGCCTGCTCGGCAGCCGGTAAGCCTGCGATCAGGACGGCCCAGTACCAGGACACGCGTCAGGCGGTCTCGGCCCTCACCAGCGGACGGCAGGAGGCCGTGCTCGCGGACTCGCCGATCCTCAGCTACGCCGCCAAGCAGAGCCCCGCGATCGCCGTCGCGTCCACCTTCGAGCTCGCGCCGGTGGGCGTGGGCATGCCGAAGTCCTCCGGACTCGTCAAGGCCGTGGCGGCAGCCCTGAGCTCCGTGATCACGACCCCGGCGTACCAGCAGGCCCTGGGCACCTACGGGCTCGAGTCCGCCGCCCTCCACGACGCCCGCGTCAACTTCGCGCAGTAGGAGGAAGTCATGCGCGAACAAGTCGCCGCCGGCGTTGTCGACAGCGTGTCGGGCCCGGCGCAGGAGGTGCCGACAGTGGTACCCCTGCGGCACCCGGTGCGCACCGCGATCGGCCTGCTCCTGCTGGTGTCGGCCGTGGGCGTGGGGTGGGACATCGCCGAGAACCCCGGCTACCACTGGGACGTCGTGCTGTCGTACCTCTTCGCGCGCCCGATCCTCGAGGGTGCCGGTCTCACCGTCGTGCTCACCGTGGTCGCCGAGGCCGTGGGGATCGTCCTCGGCACGGGGCTGGCCATCATGCGCCTCTCGGCCAACCCGATCGTCAGCACGGTGAGCCGGGGCTACATCTGGTTCTTCCGGGGAACGCCACTGCTGGTGCAGCTGGTCTTCTGGTACAACATCGCCGCCCTCTACCCGACCATCTCCATCGGCATCCCGTCCGGCCCGTCGTGGGAGATCGCCTCCGCGAACTCCCTGATCACGCCGCTGGTTGCCGCCGTCGTGGGCCTCTCGCTGAACGAGGCGGCATACATGGCCGAGATCATCCGCGGTGGGATCCAGTCGGTGGACTCCGGTCAGTACGACGCCGGCCGGGCGCTGGGGATGAACGGCCAGCAGCGGATGCGGCTCGTCATCCTGCCGCAGGCCATGCGGGTGGTGCTGCCGCCCACCGGCAACCAGGTCATCTCGATGCTCAAGAGCACCTCGCTCGTCAGCGTCATCGCGATCGCCGACCTGCTCTACCAGGCCCAGATCATCTACTCGGAGAACTACCAGACGATCGCACTGCTCATCGTCGCCAGCCTGTGGTACCTCGCCATGACCACCGTCCTGACCTTCTTCCAGACCAGGCTCGAACGGCGCTACGGCCGAGGGTTCGACACCTCGCCCTCACGGGCTCGCCGCGCCTGGAAGGGATTCGCACGATGAGCACCCCCATGGTGGAAGCGGTCGGGGTCCGCAAGGCCTTCGGCGACACGCAGATCCTCAAGGGCGTCGACCTCACTGTCGAGCGTGGATCCGTGACCTGCCTGATCGGCCCCTCCGGCTCGGGGAAGACGACCTTCCTGCGCTGCATCAACCATCTCGAGAAGGTCGACGCCGGTCGGCTCTCCGTCGACGGGCAGCTGGTGGGCTACGCCGAGCGGAACGGCCGCCTCCATGAGATGAAGGAGCGCCAGACCGCACGATCCCGCATCGATGCCGGCATGGTGTTCCAGCGCTTCAACCTGTTCCCGCACCTGACCGCGCTGGAGAACATCGTGGCGGCTCCGGTGAACGTCCTTCGACGCCCGCGGGACGAGGTCACCGCCGAGGCGCTCGAGCTGCTCGCGCGGGTGGGGCTGGGCGATCGCGGCAGCGCCTACCCGCAGCAGCTCTCGGGTGGTCAGCAGCAGCGGGTCGCCATCGCCCGGGCGCTGGCGATGAGGCCGAAGCTGATGCTCTTCGACGAGCCCACGTCCGCCCTCGACCCCGAGCTGGTCGGCGAGGTGCTCGACGTCATGAAGTCGTTGGCCGAGGCCGGGATGACGATGGTGGTCGTGACCCACGAGCTCGGTTTCGCCCGACAGGTCGGCGACCAGGTCGTGTTCATGGACCAGGGCGTCGTGGTCGAGAGCGGGCCGCCCGAGGTCGTCCTGGGTGCCCCCAGCCATGACCGCACCCGAGCCTTCCTCTCGAAGGTCCTCTAGCCCCCCGCCCGAACGGAGCCCTTGCATGTCCACCACCCAGATCGTCCAGGTCACCACCGAAGCCGCCCCCGGCCCTGCTGGCCCCTACTCGCAGGCCGTCGTCGCGAACGGTTTCCTCTTCACCGCCGGCCAGACCCCGCACGACGCCGTGAGCGGAGCAGTCGTCGGCGACGGGATCGAGGAGCAGACCACGCATGCCTTGACCAACGTCCTCGCCGTTCTCGCGGCCCATGGGCTGGACTTCGACAACGTGGTCAAGGCGACGGCCCACCTGCACCACCCCGGCAGGGACTTCCCCGGCTTCAACGCTGCCTACGAGCGCTTCGTCACGCCGCCCTACCCGGCTCGCACGACCGTCGGCTCGTTCCTCGGCGACTTCCTCGTCGAGATCGATGTCGTCGCGGCCCTTCCCGGTCAGTCGGGGTAGCCAAAGGGGTTGCCGCGCTGCCAGCGCCACTGGTCGGCGCACATGTCCTCGATGGTGCGGGTGGCCTTCCAGCCGAGCTCGCGTTCGGCACGGGACGGGTCGGCATACGAGGCGGCGATGTCGCCGGCCCGACGTTCGACGATCTCGTGGGGGAGCTCGTGGCCGCAGGCCTTCTCGAAGGCGTGCAGCACCTCGAGGACCGACGTCCCGTGACCGGTGCCGAGGTTCCAGGTCGAGACGCGCTCGTCGGTGCTGCCGAGCCTGGTCAGTGCCGCGAGGTGACCGGCGGCAAGGTCCTCGACGTGGATGTAGTCACGAAGGGCCGTCCCGTCCGGGGTGTCGTAGTCGCCGCCGAAGACGTTGAGCTTCTCCAGCTTGCCGACCGCGACCTGCGCGATGAACGGCATCAGGTTGTTGGGGATGCCCTGCGGGTCCTCGCCGATGGTCCCGGAGACGTGGGCGCCGACGGGGTTGAAGTAGCGCAGCAGCGCGATCCGCCACCGCTCGTCCGTGGCGGCGACGTCGCGCAGCACCTGCTCGATCATCACCTTGGTCCAGCCATAGGGGTTGGTCGCCGAGGTCGGGTACTCCTCCTTCATCGGCACCGGGGCGTTGTCGCCGTAGACGGTGGCCGAGGAGGAGAACACCAGGCGGTGGCAGCCGTGCCGGTGCATGGCGCGGACCAGGGCGAAGGTCGAGTCGAGGTTGTTCTGGTAGTACTCGAGCGGCACGTCCACGCTCTCGCCCACCGCCTTGAGCCCGGCGAAGTGGATCACCGCGTCGAACTGCCGCGCGGCGAACAGCGACTCGATCTTGTCCCGGTCGGTCAGGTCGAAGGCGTGCACCTCCAGGTGCGCCCCCGTCAACGACTCCAGCCGCCCGACCACCGTCGGCTTGGCGTTGGAGAAGTTGTCGACGACGACCACCTCGTGGCCTGCCGCCACGAGCTGGACGACGGTGTGGGACCCGATGTAGCCGGCACCGCCGGTGACGAGGACGCGCATGCGCCTACCGTATGCCGCCGGGCGGGCTCCCAGCGCGCGCGGCCACCACGTGGGCGGCCACCACGTGGGCGGCATGCCGGCGGGTGCCCTAGGCCTGTCGTCCTTCCCCGGGCGGGAGCGCGGACCGCAGCGAGCGCGAGCGTCCGCGGAACTCGGCGACGACCGCACCGTCGGACTCGCGCGTCACGGTGACATCGGTGATCCCGCTGCGCCCGTAGGCCGTCCGCACCCGGCCCTCCGCGACGAGGACCTCGCCCAGGCGGACGGAGGTGACGAACGTGATGTCCGCACCTGCCGCCACGGTCAACGCCCCGCGGCTGTTGCACGCCAGGGCGAACGTCGAGTCGGCGAGCGTGAACAGGTAGCCACCGTGCGCGATGTCGTGACCGTTGACCATCTCGGCGGTGACCGTCATGCGGACCACCGCGTGGTCGAGCTCGATGACGGTCGCCTCCATGCCGAGGGCCCGGGAAGCCTCGTCGTCCTCCCACATCTGGAGGACGTGCGTGAGGTCCGTGGTCACCGTGCTGCCTCCTCGCCCATGGTCCGGAGTCTGGCAGAGAAGGAACGGCCGGGCGCGTCACCCTTTCGCCCTCGCCCCGTCCCCTCAGCAGTGACTTCTTCCACAGATGCCCGGGGCCCTTCCCCCGGCGTGGTCGACTCACGGAAAGGAACTCCAGTGAACCGGCGCCTCCTCGCGGCGGGCACCGCCGTGGCCATCGCAGCTGTCGCCGTCACCGCGTTCACCCTCGCTCGTGACACGGACAGTCCCGAGTCTGAGTCCGCGACCCGGCTGACGCCACCATCCGGAGCTGCGCGCATCAGCGTCCGTCCAGGCGAAGGCGCCACCGCAGTCGCCGCGAACGGCTTCACCCCCGTCGCGTTCCCCGCGACCTGCACGGGCGCCGTCGCGGCCATCGCCTCGGCCGAGCAGCTGCTCCCTGTGTTGGGCCAGGTGAAGGGAGTCACCGACGAGCAGTGGCGGCTGACGATCGAGCAGGTCCACGGCAAGGACACTCCCACCGCGAAGTACTACCTCGGCATCGTCCGCCGGGCCGCGACCGACGCCTCCATCCAACGGGTCACCCGGGACCGCGTCTCCCAGCTGGACATGACGACCCATCCGGAGTGGGGCGGGTTCAGGGTCGTCGCCTGCCAGCCCGGTCGCACGGCCACGGTCGAGCTGCTCACCTGCTCCCGACACGTCGCCGACCACCTCACCGCCTGTTACGCCGCTGCCCGGAAGGCACAGTGGGCAGGCACCCCCGGGGACTGGGTCATCCAGGACCACCAGGCACCCGGGGACGTCGCGCCGCCGGCTCTCAGGGAACGCATCGACAACGGCGCAGACGCCCTGTCGGGCTCCGCGCCGCCCGCCCGGGTGAGGGTCGGGTGGCTGACAGCGCTCGGCTCGGGGTGGCAGGAGTTCACCAACGCGCCCAGTTAGCAGGCGCGGGTCGACGGACCCGCGAGGTATGCCGCGGGGGGCGAGCCCGCGGCATACCCTCGCGTCCACGGGGCGGAGCCTTTCTGCTCACCCCGTGAAGCGCACGTCCCAGGGCTGCACGTCGACCGTGAGCACTCCACGGGTGACCGAGCCGTCGTCCTCGTGGGCGAGGCGGACCAGCTCGTCGGCCTCCCCGGGCGGGACGCGCACGACCGCCATCCCCTCACCCCGGGCGGCGTCGACGGGACCGGCCGCGACCAGCCAGCCGCGCTCCTGAAGTCGGTGCAGGAAGGCGACGTGTTCGGAGAAGCCTGGGTGGGCGAAGATCGACGCGCCCTCGGGGAGGTTGGTCCCGGGTCGGTGGTGCAGCGCGAACCACTCCCCGGAGGGCTCCGGCTGCGCGCCCGTCCCCGCGGACGCCGCCTCGACCCGCTGCGCGAGCCGGGCGAGCACCAGCGGCCAGCCGGTGTCGTACTCCGCCCGCGCCGCCTCCGGCTCGGCCAGTCGCTCCCACCCCGTGTGGGTCAGCGTGACCAGGGTGCCGTCGCCGTGGGGCTCGAACGCCACCGCGACCTCGGTCGCCCGCTCCGGCCCGTGCCCTGGATGCCAGGTCATCGCGAAACCGCCCGGTCGCTCCCAACGCAGCACCGTGCCCCAGACCGCCTTCTCCGCACCGTGGCGTTCGACGACGACACCATCCTCGAACGCGACGCTGGCCTGCGCACCGAAGACGCTGTGGGTGCCGAGCGGCCACCAGGCCCCGAGGTGGGCGGTGAACAGCTCGAAGGCCGTGTCGACATCGCACCGCACCCGGATCTCGCGACGGACGGGTGTGAGGGTCGGGGCTTCACTCATGACGACTCCTGTTCATCGACGCGGTGTTGCTCTACATACGTGGCGAACGAGGTGAGCGCGGTGTCCCAGGTCGCGACCAGCCACTGCTGGAGGTCGACGAGCCCGTCGGGGGCGAGCGCGTAGAGGTTCCGCGTGCCCCGGCTCTCGTGGTCCACCAGGCCGGCGCCCTGGAGCACCTTGAGGTGCTTGCTCACGGCCGGCCGGCCGATCGGCATGGCCGCGGCGATCTCGCCGACGGCACGGGGGCGCTCGGCGAGGAGCTCGAGGATCTGGCGCCGACTGGGGTCGCCGAGGGCGTCGAGGGCGAGGGCTGATTGGTTACTCATGGGCAACGGTTACTCTAGAGCGACGGTTAAGGCCATGTCCAGACACCCTTACGATGAAGGGCATGACCACGGCAACGGCGCCCAGCACCCACCCCCTCGTCGACAAGCACGCCGAGCTGCTCGCGCAGGCGACCACGGCCCTGGCGGAGCGGTCCTACTTCAGCCGGTTCCCCGAGTCGCCCTCCCCCCGCGTCTACGGCGAGGGTTCGGCCGAGGCCGGCCAGGCGGCATACGAAGCCTTGCGGGACAGTGCTTTTGGTGGCCTGGGTGAGGTGCGCACCGATGGTGGGTGGGTCGGCGAGGAGGTCTCGCCCTACGGGCCCGCCCTGGGGATCACCTACCCGCACCTCGACCTCGACGCGGCCCTGGCGGCTGCGGCCGACGCAACGCCCGCATGGCGTGACGCCGGTGCCCGCACCCGTGCGGCGGTCTGCGTCGAGATCGTCGAACAGATCAACGCGCGCTCGTTCGAGATCGCCCACTCGGTGATGCACACGACCGGGCAGCCGTTCGTGATGGCGTTCCAGGCCGCCGGGCCGCACGCGCAGGACCGGGCGCTCGAGTCGATCGTCGCCGGCCTCGTCGAGCAGGAGCGCGTGCCCGCGTCCGTGGTCTGGGAGAAGCCCGGCCGCGACAAGGAGGGCAACCCCGCACCGCTGCGGATGCAGAAGGACTACCGCGTGGTGCCGCGCGGTGTCGCCCTCGTCATCGGCTGCAACACCTTCCCGACGTGGAACGGCTACCCGGGGCTGTTCGCCTCACTGGTCACCGGCAACCCCGTCATCGTGAAGCCGCACCCACGGGCCGTGCTTCCCCTCGCCATCTCCGTCGCCGTGTGCCGTGAGGTTCTCTCCGCTGCCGGCTTCAGTCCCGACCTGGTCCAGCTCGCGCCCGAGTCCGAGGGTGAGGGCCTGGCCAAGGTGCTCGCCGAGCGCGACGAGGTCCGGATCATCGACTACACCGGCGGCCCGGGCTTCGGCGGCTGGCTCGAGGAGAACGGCGCCGGTCGTGGCCAGCTCGTCTACACCGAGAAGGCCGGCGTCAACACGATCGTCGTCGACTCGACCGACAACCTGCGCGGGGTGCTGGGCAACCTGGCGTTCTCGCTCGCGCTCTACTCGGGTCAGATGTGCACGACCCCGCAGAACATCTACGTCCCGCGAGACGGCATCGCCACCGACGAGGGCCACCTGTCGTTCGAGGACTTCGGTGGTCGCCTCGCGGCGGCCGTGGGCAAGCTCACCGGTGACGACGCCCGCGCCGTCGAGCTGCTCGGTGCGACGGTCAACGACGGGGTCCGCGCCAACGCCGCGGGTCTCGCGGCGCTCGCCGAGGAGGCGGGTGGCACGGTGGTCCTCGACTCGCGCGTGGTCAGCCACCCGGCATACCCCGACGCGGTGGTCCGCGCCCCCGGCCTCGTGAGCATGGACGCGAGCCGCGAGGACGTCTACACCCAGGAGTGCTTCGGGCCGGTGACCTTCCTCATCGCGACGTCCGGGACCGACCAGTCGCTGGCACAGTTCCGTGACACGGTGCGCGAGCACGGGGCGATGACGGCGGCGGTCTACTCCACGAGCGAGGACGTCCTCGACGCCGCCCGCGATGCCGCGGCGGACGCGGGAGTCGCGCTGTCGGAGAACCTCACCGGCCCGGTGTTCGTCAACCAGACCGCGGCGTTCTCGGACTTCCACGGCACCGGCGCCAACCCGGCGGCCAACTCCGCCTACGTCGACGCGGCGTTCGTGGCCAACCGGTTCCGGGTCGTCACCTCCCGCCGCCACGTCTAGCTCGTCAAGGCCCGCGCATCTGGCACGATCGGGTCCATGAACTTCGTCATCAAGGTCGCAGTCAACGCGGTGGCACTGTGGGTGGCCGCGTGGCTCGTGTCGGGCATCAGCTTCGGGGAGGGCAAGTTCGGCTCGAAGTTCGCGACCGTGCTGCTGGTCGCCCTGGTCTTCGGGCTGGTCAACGCCGTCGTCAAGCCGATCGCCAAGCTGCTCAGCTTCCCGCTCATCATCCTGACGCTCGGGTTGTTCACGTTCATCGTGAACGCCTTCATGCTCCAGCTGACCGAGTGGATCGCCGAACCGCTGGGGCTCAGCTTCACGATCGACCACTTCTTCTGGGACGCGGTGCTCGGCGCCATCATCATCACGATCGTCTCGATGGTCCTCGGCTGGGTCATCCCGGACGGCGACGACGACTGACATGGCGGAGAATGAAGTCCGCCTGCGCGCGGCCCTCGACCAGGTGCCCGCCTACGTCCCCGGCAAGCCCGCGGCCGCGCCCGCGGGCGTCACGGCATACAAGATCTCGTCCAACGAGAACCCGTATCCGCCGCTGCCGTCGGTCCTCGACGTGGTGCGCGAGGCGGCCGGTGCGATCAACCGCTACCCCGACATGGCCGTCACGGAGCTCACCCAGGCACTCGCCGAAACCCTCGGGGTCCCGGCCGAGCACATCGCCACCGGCACGGGTTCGGTCGGCGTCCTCGGCCAGGTCATCGCCGCCACCTGCGACCCCGGCGACGAGGTCGTCTATGCCTGGCGGTCGTTCGAGGCCTACCCGATCGTCACGGCCCTCGCGGGGGCGAGCTCGGTCCAGGTGGGTCTCGACGACCACGCCCGCCACCGGCTCGACGCGATGCAGGCCGCGATCACCGACCGCACCAAGGTCGTCATCGTCTGCACCCCCAACAACCCCACCGGCCCGATGGTGACCCACGCCGAGCTCGAGCGGTTCCTCGAGGCCGTCCCGAGCCGTGTGCTGGTGGTCATCGACGAGGCCTACGTCGAGTTCGTGACGGACGAGGAGGCGCCGCGCAGCCTGGAGCTCTACCGCGACCGCCCCAACGTGATGGTGCTGCGCACCTTCTCCAAGGCCTACGGCCTGGCCGGCCTGCGCATCGGGTATGCCGTGGCGCACCCCCCGGTCGCGTCTGCCCTGCGCAAGACGGCGACGCCTTTCGGCGTGAACTCGATCGCGCAGGCCGCGGCGGTGGCCTCGCTCAAGGCGTTCGACGAGCTGAAGGAGCGCGTGGACGCCCTGGTCGCAGAACGCACTCGGGTGGTCGAGATGCTGCGCGGCCAGGGCTGGTTCATCCCCGAGACGCAGGCCAACTTCGTGTGGTTCGGGCTGGGAGACCGGTCCGGCGACTTCACGGCCGCTGCCCAGGAGGCGGGCCTGATGCTGCGCCAGTACGGCAACGACGGCGTGCGCGCGACCATCGGCGAGACCGAGGCCAACGACGTGCTGATCCGGGTGGCCGGCGAGTTCCTCACGGAGCACCCGAGGGACCCCGCCTGACCGCCCTCGTGGGGTAGGTCGGGCCTGGCTCGGGCCCGTCGTCCCTTTGGGGGAGGCGCAGGGCGTGACGGCGGGAGGACAGTCGGCTGAACACTCCCGGAGGGTTCTGCCATGACCGATCTGACTGATGTCCGCCCCACCATCCCGGAGTTCTCGGGCGTCCAGCTGGCGCCGGGCGACGACGGGTACGACCAGTCCCGCAGCGTCTTCAACGGCATGGTCGACCGGTCGCCGAGCCTGATCGCGACCTGTCGCAGCGCTTCCGACGTGGCGGCCGCGATCAGCTACGCGCGGGCGTCCGGCCTGCCGATCTCCGTCTACGGCGGCGGTCACTCGGTCCAGGGCTCGGCCGTGGTCGACGGCGGCCTGTGCGTCGACCTGCGCGGCCTGCGCGACATCGAGGTCGACCCGGCGACATCGACGGCGCAGGTGGGCGGCGGGTGCACCTGGGGAGAGCTCGACGCCGCCACCCAGGAGCACGGGCTCGCCGTGACCGGCGGGCGGGTCTCGTCTACCGGCGTCGGCGGCCTGGCGCTGGGCAGCGGCAGCGGGTGGCTGGAGCGCAGGCTCGGGTTCACCTGCGACAACCTCCTGGAGGCACAGGTCGTCACCGCGGACGGCAGCGTCGTCACCGCGTCGGAGACCGAGCACCCCGACCTGTTCTGGGCCCTGCGCGGCGGTGGCGGCAACTTCGGCGTCGTCACCCGCTTCACCCTGCGGCTGCACCCGATCGGCCCGCTGGTCTTCGGCGGCATGCTCATGTACCCGGCGCCGATGGGTGCCGCGGTGCTGCGCAACTTCCGTGACTTCATCGCCAGCGCCCCCGACGAGGTGGGCGGCGGCGTCGCCTTCATCACCGCCCCGCCGATCGAGATGGTGCCCGAGCCGGCTCGTGGCAAGCCAGCCGTCGGTGTGATCGTGAGCTACACGGGCCCGCTCGAGGACGCCGAGACGGTGCTGGCGCCGCTGCTGACGTTCGGCCCGCCGGCCTTCGCGCAGGTGGGTCCGATGCCCTACCTGGCCCTCCAGCAGATGCTCGACGACGCCAACCCGCACGGCATGCAGAACTACTGGACCGCCGACTTCTTCGACGCGCTGCCGGACGAGGCGGTGGAGACCCTCGCGTCCCTGGCGAGCGCGCCGGTGTCGCCGCTCAGCCAGGTCATCATCGTGCCGGGTGGCGGTGCCGTCGCGCGCGTGCCGGAGGACGCCACGGCGTTCGGCGAGCGGCAGGCCGCGTTCAACATCCACTACCTGTCGATGTGGCCCGACCCGGCCGACACCGAGGCGAACATCGCGCACACCCGCACCCTGGCAGGCGCCATGAAGCCGTGGACGACCGGCGCGGTCTACCTCAACTTCATCGGCGACGAGGGCCGCGAACGGATCGAGAGCTCCTTCGGCGAGGCCAAGCTGGCCCGGCTGCGGGCGATCAAGGCGCAGTGGGACCCGGACAACGTCTTCCGGCACAACCAGAACATCGCACCTGCGGGTTGAGCGCCGCACCCATCCCGGGGCCGAGCAGCCCCAGGTAGTCGAGCGCCTCCCGGCGCGACAGACTGGGGCCATGGTCGACACCTGGCTCCCCCCGTACCTCGCCCGCCCGGACCGCTACGGCCCGATGCCCTACCGCAAGGTGGGCCAGAGCGGACTGCGACTCCCGGCGGTCAGCCTCGGCCTCTGGCACAACTTCGGGGACGACAAGCCGTTGGACGTCCAGCGCGCGATCCTGCGGCGGGCCTTCGACATCGGCATCACGCACTTCGACCTGGCCAACAACTACGGACCGCCCTACGGCGCGGCCGAGGCCAACTTCGGGCGCCACTTCGCCGCCGACTTCCGGCCCTACCGCGACGAGCTCGTCATCAGTTCCAAGGCCGGCTACGACATGTGGCCCGGCCCCTATGGCATCGGCGGCTCCCGCAAGTACCTCCTGGCCAGCCTGGACCAGAGCCTGACCCGGATGGGCCTGGACTACGTCGACATCTTCTACAGCCACTGCCCCGACGAGGACACTCCGCTCGAGGAGACGATGGGAGCCCTCGCCACCGCGGTCCAGCAGGGCAAGGCGTTGTATGCCGGTATCTCCAGCTACTCGCCCGAGCGCACCGAGCGTGCGGCCGAGGTGCTCGAGCAGATGGGCGTCCCGCTGCTCATCCACCAGCCGTCGTACTCGATGGTGAACCGCTGGATCGAGGGCGGCCTGCTCGACACCCTGGGTGAGCGGGGCATCGGCTGCATCGCGTTCAGCCCGCTGGCCCAGGGGATGCTGACGAACAAGTACCTCGGCGGCATACCCGAGGGGTCACGCGCCAGCCAGGGGAAGTCGCTGTCGCCCGACCTGCTGACCGACGAGTCGCTGGCCCACATCCGCAAGCTCGACGACCTCGCGACCGAGCGCGGCCAGTCCCTCGCCCAGCTGGCGCTGGCGTGGGCCCTGCGCGACGAGCGGGTGACCTCGGTCCTGATCGGGGCGTCCTCGGTCGGGCAGCTCGAGGACTCGGCCGCGGCGGTCAGCAACCTGCGGTTCAGCGACGCCGAGCTCGAGGAGATCGACCGCGACGCCGTCGACGCCGGGATCGACCTCTGGCGCTCCCAGTCCCGCCTCACCTGAGGTGTGACCCCACCTTTATCGGGTTTAGGGACAAAGGGCGGCTTCCCCCCGGAACCGTTCCCGGGTGAAGCCCACCTTTATCGGGTCACCCGATAAAGGTGGGGTATGCCGCGGCGAGCCAGCCGCGCGGCATACAAAGGTGCAGGTGGTGAGCACGCAGGAGTCCGGATTCTGAGATTTCCCGGTGCTGCCGATATCTTGGGCCTCAGCAAGGCCCACCCGTGGGCGCCGCCACAAACCGGCGCCCCAAGCCTGCCGCAGATCCAGCAGCGGAGACCCCGCCAGGGTTACCGCGGCCCGAGCCGACGATCCGCCACCCGCGGCTCGACGGAAGAAGGAGTGCCTGTGAGCGACAACGCAGTCGCCAAGTCCGGCAGCAACGACGCCGCGACCTCGGCCACCAGTCCCGCCGAGGACGAGGTGCTGGCCGAGCTCACCGCCCCGGTCCCGGAGGTCGGTGACGGTGGACCCGAGATGATCCAGCTGCTCACCCCCGAGGGCCAGCGCGTCGAGAACACCGAGTACGACGAGTACGTCAAGGACCTGACCGACGAGGACCTGCGCGGCTTCTACCGCGACCTCGTCCTCATCCGCCGCGTCGACGCCGAGGCCACCGCGCTGCAGCGCCAGGGCGAGCTCGGCATCTGGGCCAGCCTGCTCGGCCAGGAGGCCGCCCAGGTCGGCTCCGGTCGTGCGATGCGCCCGCAGGACTACGCCTTCCCGACCTACCGCGAGCACGGCGTCGCCTGGTGCCGCGGGGTCAACCCGCTCAACCTGCTCGGCCTCTTCCGTGGCGTCAACCACGGTGGCTGGGACCCGAACGAGAAGAACTTCCACCTCTACACGATCGTCATCGGCGCGCAGACGCTGCACGCGACCGGCTATGCCATGGGCATCCAGCGCGACGGCGACGTCGGCACCGGCGACGACGAGCGCGACGCCGCCGTGATCGCCTACTTCGGCGACGGCGCGACCGCCCAGGGTGACGTCAACGAGTCGTTCGTCTACGCCGCGGTCAACAACGCCCCGGTCGTCTTCTTCTGCCAGAACAACCAGTGGGCCATCTCCGAGCCCAACGAGCGCCAGACGCGCATCCCGCTCTACCAGCGCGCGCGCGGCTTCGGCTTCCCCGGCGTGCGGGTCGACGGCAACGACGTGCTGGCCGTGTATGCCGTGACCCAGCAGGCGCTCAACGCGGCCCGTTCCGGCAACGGCCCGACCTTCATCGAGGCCTACACCTACCGCATGGGCGCGCACACCACCTCGGACGACCCGACCAAGTACCGCGTCTCCGCCGAGGTCGAGGTGTGGAAGCACCGCGACCCCATCGAGCGCCTGAAGTCCTACCTGGTGCACACCCAGAAGGCTGACCAGGCCTTCTTCGACGCCATCGAGACCGAGGCCGACGAGCTCGCAGTCGCTGTCCGTGAGGGCTGCCTGTCCATGCCCGACCCGACGCCGGACTCGATGTTCGACCACATCTACGTCGAGGAGCACCCCGTCGTCGAGGCAGAGCGCAAGGAGTTCGCCGCCTACCACGCCGGCTTCGAGGGCGAGGGGAGCCACTGATGACCAGCATGACGATCGCCAAGGGCATCAACAACGGCCTGCGCGCCGCCATGGAGCGCGACCCCAAGGTCGTCCTCATGGGTGAGGACATCGGCAAGCTCGGTGGCGTCTTCCGCGTCACCGACGGCCTCCAGAAGGACTTCGGCGAGGACCGCGTCATCGACACCCCGCTCGCGGAGGCCGGCATCGTCGGCACCGCGATCGGCATGGCGCTGCGCGGCTACCGCCCCGTCGTCGAGATCCAGTTCGACGGGTTCATCTACCCCGCGTTCGACCACATCGTCAGCCAGGTCGCCAAGATGCGGGCCCGCTCGCTCGGCAAGGTCAAGCTGCCGATGGTCATCCGCATCCCCGTCGGCGGTGGCATCGGAGCGGTCGAGCACCACTCCGAGTCCAACGAGGCCTACTTCGCGCACACCGCGGGCCTCAAGGTCGTCTGCTGCTCCAACGCCGAGGACGCCTACTGGATGATCCAGCAGGCCATCGAGTCCGACGACCCGGTGCTGTTCTACGAACCCAAGCGCCGCTACTGGGACAAGGGCGACGTGGACGAGTCCGGCGCCCCCCGCGACCTGCTCAAGGCGCAGGTATGCCGCGAGGGCACCGACGCGACGCTTGTCGCCTACGGCCCCATGGTCAAGACCTGCCTCCAGGCGGCCGAGGCCGCCGCCGCAGAGGGCAAGAATCTCGAGGTCATCGACCTGCGGACGCTCAGCCCGCTCGACCTCGACACCATCGCGGCGTCCGTGGAGAAGACCGGCCGGGCCGTCATCGTGCACGAGGCGTCGACCTTCCTCGGCATGGGTGCCGAGATCGCGGCGGCCCTGCAGCAGCGGTGCTTCTACCACCTCGAGGCTCCCGTGCTCCGGGTCGGCGGCTACAACCTGCCCTACCCGCCGAGCAAGCTCGAGGAGGAGTTCCTCCCCGACCTCGACCGGGTGCTCGACGCCGTCGACCGCTCACTGGCCTTCTGAGAGAGGCGCGAAAACGCATGGCAGTCAAAGAGTTCAAGCTTCCAGACCCCGGTGAAGGCCTGACCGAGGCCGAGATCGTCACCTGGAACGTCAAGGTCGGCGACACCGTCAAGGTCAACGACATCATCGTCGAGATCGAGACCGCCAAGTCGCTCGTCGAGCTGCCGGTGCCGTTCGCCGGCACCGTGACGGCGCTGCACGTCTCCGAGGGCGACACGGTGGAGGTCGGCACGCCGATCATCTCCGTCGACACCGCAGGTGGACCGGTCCAGACTGCCCCGGTGCAGGACGCCCCAGCAGCCGGCGCCGTCGAGCCCGGCATCGAGGGCTCGCCCGCTCCCAAGATGGCGGCCGCAGCGGCAGCCGCCTCGGATGACGAGGAGATCGAGGAGGGCAAGATCGGCGGCACCACGTCGACCGGTCGCACGGCCGTCCTCGTCGGCTACGGCGTCAAGCAGACCGAGGCCAAGCGCCGCCCCCGCAAGGGCGACTCCGCCGCCTCGGCAGCCCCAGTGGCACCGGCCGTCCAGCCGGCCAGCAGCCCGGCCGAGGACCAGCCGGTCGCGACCGTGCCGGCTGTGCCCGTCGCCCGTGAGGGTGGCGCCCGCGCGCTGGCCAAGCCGCCGGTCCGCAAGTACGCCAAGGACCTCGGCATCGACCTGGCCGCGGTCGCGGGTTCCGGTGAGGGCGGCATCATCAGCCGCGCCGACATCGACGCCCACGCCGCGGGGACCTCCCAGCCGGCCACCACGGCGCCGGCCGCTCCGACGGGAGCCGGCCAGCCGGCATACGTCGCACCGGTCTTCACCCGTGGTGGCGAGCGCGAGACGCGCATCCCGATCAAGGGGGTCCGCAAGATGACCGCGCAGGCCATGGTCGGCAGCGCGTTCACGGCTCCGCACGTCACCGAGTGGGTCACCATCGACGCGACCGCGACCATGGAGCTCGTCGAGCGCCTCAAGAAGGACCGCGAGTTCAAGGACGTCAAGGTCACGCCGCTGCTGGTGCTGGCCAAGGCGATGACCGTGGCGATCCGACGCCACCCCGAGATCAATGCCACGTGGGACGAGGCCGCCCAGGAGATCGTGGTCAAGAACTACGTCAACCTCGGCATCGCCGCCGCTACCCCGCGGGGCCTGATCGTCCCGAACATCAAGGACGCCGACCAGCTGTCGATGCGCCAGCTGGCCGAGGCCATCGGCGCGCTGACGGCGACCGCTCGGGAAGGCCGCACCCAGCCCGCCGAGATGTCCGGCGGCACGATCACGATCACCAACGTCGGCGTCTTCGGCGTGGACACCGGCACCCCGATCATCAACCCGGGCGAGTCGGCGATCCTGGCGTTCGGTGCGATCCGTCGGCAGCCGTGGGTCGTCACGGCCGCGGACGGCACCGAGACGATCGAGCCTCGCTGGGTCACCCAGCTGGCCCTGTCGTTCGACCACCGGCTGGTCGACGGCGAGCTCGGCAGCAAGTTCATCGCCGACGTCGGCGCCATCCTGGCCGACCCGGCGCGAGGCCTCGTCTGGGGCTGAGAAGACCGCTCAGCAAACGCCTGGAAGGCCCGCACCGGAGACGGTGCGGGCCACTCGTCGCCGCGCAGGGTGAACGACCGCAGCCGGTCACCGGTGAACCAGAGCGACGCGAGGGTGAGGACCGTCGCGGCGACCAGGGCGTAGGCCAGCCCGGTGCCGGGACCGCTCACCTGCGGGCTGATCTCTTGGGCGACCCCGCGCCCCCACGCCCCGATGGAGACCCACTTGATCCCGCCGAGGAGCGAGCCGAGCAGCCCCTCCCACAGCAGGGCGAAGAGCAGCCCGATGACGACGGCGTGCCGGGTGAAGGCTGCCAGTGCGAGGAACAACGCCGTGTACGCCGTGCCCGCCAACACCCCGGCGACACCCCACGCGACGGCTTGGCGCGCGTCCGCGCTGTCGAGGACCAGGCCTGCGACCAGGAGGGGCAGACCCCCGAGCGCGACCGTGGCAGCCCACGCGACCGCGAACTTGCTGAGGGCGATGACGTGTCGGCTCACCGGTTTGGAGATCAGGTAGACGATCGACCCGTCGTCGACCTCGGGACCGAGCACCGCGGTGGCGGCGAGGAGCGCGACAAGGGGCAGCGCGAGCGTGAAGCCCAGATGGAGCACGGCGTCGTAGCCGACGGCGTCGTCGGTCAGCGCCGCGACGATGACGGCGAGGGCCAGCAGCACGGCGGGGATGATGACCAGCACCAGGCCGCGGCGACGGCCGAGGAGGGCCTGGCGGGAAAGGCGCAGGATCGTCTGGTTCACGGTCAGCCCCCCACCAGGTAGGCGAAGACGCTCTCGAGCGACTCGTCGGTCGGCGTCAGCTCGAGGATCCGTATGCCGTGCTGCCGGGCCACCTGCGGCAGCCGGACCGCGAAGGCGCCGAAGTCGGAGACGGACACGTCCACGCCGCCCTTCGGGCGCAGCGACACCGCGACCACGGACGGCTCGGCGATCAGCGCGCTGGCCAGGCCACGGTCGTCGTCGCCCACCACGACGTACTGCACCGGGCGGTCGGTCATCAGCCTGCGGATCTGGCCGAAGTCGCCCGACGCCGCATGACGTCCGGACACGACGACCTCGATCTGCCGGGCCACCTGCTCGACCTCCTCGAGGATGTGCGAGCTGAAGAGCACGGTGCGACCCTCGGACCCCATCCGACGGAGCACGGTCATCAGGTGGAGCCGCTGGCGGGGGTCGACGCCGTTGAACGGCTCGTCGAGCAGGAGGACGGCGGGGTCGTGCACGAGCGCGGACGCGAGCTTCACGCGCTGCCGCATGCCCTTGGAGTAGGTCCCGATCCGGCGGGCTGCGGGCTCGCCCATCTCGACCACGTCGAGGGCGCGTTCGGTCGCGGCGCCGGGGTCGGCCAGCCCGTGCAGCTCGGCGTTCGCCTGCACGAACTCACGACCGGTGAGGTAACCGAAGCTCAGCTCGCGCTCGGGCACCAGGCCGATCGCGCGGTAGGCGTCGGTGTGCCGCCAGATCGGTGTGCCGTCGAGGGTCACCGAGCCGGCCGACGGCGCCAGGAAGCCGCTCATCAGGGCGATGAGCGTGGTCTTCCCCGCACCGTTCGGTCCGAGCAGGCCGGTCACTCCGGGTCGCACCGTCATCGAGATGCCGTTGACGGCCACGACGTTGCCGTACCACCTGGAGGCCTGGTCGATCGTGATGACGCTCATGCCGTCGCGACCCGTCGGTAGCGCCACACCAGGCCGCCCAGGCAGGCGGCGGACAGGCCGACGAACACGACGACGTAGGCGGTTTGCATCGGCACGCCCGTCGGTGGCGTCGCGATCTCGCCGTCGGCCCACATCGCCATCAGCCCACGGTAGAGGGAGTAGGGCGAGAAGAGGCCGGCGACCTCACCGACCCGTGGGTGGTGCTCCTCGCCGGCGATGCCCTGGATCGCCGTCACGATCCCGTTGCCCAGCAACAGGAGCGCGATGGTGGCGACCACGGCGAACCCACGCCGCGTCGACCACGAGGCGATCAGGCCCGCCACCCCGGCAAGGGACAGCGCGAGCAGCACTGCCAACCCGGCGCCCACGGCGGCTTCGCGGGACTGGTCGGACACGTCGAGCTCCCCCAGCAGCGCCACGGCATACAGGATCAGGACGGGGAGCAGCAGGAAGACCAGGGTCGCGCCGAGGAGGGAGCCCCAGCGGGCGACGGCGTAGGTGGCAGACGGCAGCGGGCGCGCGAGGTAGAGCGAGATGGTGCCGTGCCGCAGGTCGCGCGAGAAGAGCACCGGCGCCTGCGAGGCGACGAAGATGCCGAGCAGCACCTGCGTCGTCGAGGCGTACTGCGCGTAGCCGACCGGCAGCTCCTTGAGGCCGACCAGCACCATCACGCCACCGATGATGACGGCCGGCAGGACGTTGAGGCCGAGCAGGATGAAGGGCAGCACCTTCGACCGGCCGGAGCGGCCGAGGCCGAACGCGTTGCGGAACCCGGTGACCAGCAACGCCCGGGCAATGGCCGTGGGTCCGAGCCGTGGACCGGTGTACGGGCGGTACCCGAGGTCGTGGATGACGCTGCGGCCCTCGGGGGTGGCTGATGACGGGTCGGTGGAGAGCTCACTCATCAGAGCCATGCCCCTCGACAGCGCCATGCCCCTCGACAGCGCCATGCTCCTCGAAAGTGCCAGGCCCATCAACGAACACATCCTCGATGCGGCGGTGGTCGACCTGGAGCCGCACCAGCCCGACCCCCAGGTCGCTCGCGGTGTCGCGGATCAGGTCGTGCACCTCGTGCCCGTCGGGCTGCCCAGCCGTGGCGTCGACGGTCAGGAGGGCGCCCCGCGGAGTGGTGGCCACGCCGGCAGCGGCCAGCGCCCGCGCCATGCGAGCGGTCGCGTCGTCACCGAGGACCTCGACCAGCAGGACGCCCGTGGCGTCGAGGAACTCGTCGGTGCGCGAGGCCCGCAGGAGGTGGCCGCCGTCGAGCACGACGACGTGGTCGCTCACCCGCTCCAGCTCGCCGAGCAGGTGCGAGGTCACGATGACCGCGATCCCGAAGTCGTGCCCGATCCGCTGGACCAGGCCGAGCATCTCCTCGCGCGCGGCGGGGTCGAGGCCGTTGGTCGGCTCGTCGAGCAGCACCAGACGGGGGTCGTGGGCCAGGGCCTGGGCGAGCTTGACCTTCTGCTTCATGCCGGTGGAGTAGCCGCCCATCGGCCGGTAGCGCTCCTCGGCCAGCCCGACGTGGCGCAGCACCTCGGCCGCTCGCTCACGGGCCGCGACCTTGGGCAGCCCCGACATCATCGCCAGGTGCACGACGAAGTCACTCGCGCTCACGTCGGGGGGCAGGCAGTCGTGCTCCGGGAGGTAGCCGACGGCCGCCCGGATGGCCGACCCCTGCGTCGCGATGTCGTGGCCGAGCACGTGCGCCCTGCCGCCGGTCGCGGGGACCAGGCCGAGCAGGATCTTGAGCAACGTCGACTTGCCGGCCCCGTTGGCTCCCACCAGTCCCGTGATCCCCGGGCCGATCTCGAGGTCGAGCGAGTCCAGCGCGAGCACCGGACCGTAGTCCTTGGTGAGGCGCTGGGTCTGCACCACGACCCCCGCGTGAACTGATTCCACGCGAGCCACAGTAGCCGCGCAGGTCGGGTCGACCGGCGCGGCTACGTGGAGATTCAGGGGAGGTTCGGTGCAGATTCAGGGCGGGGTCAGGGAAGACCCCTACGTCAGTGACCGATGGCGGGAGGTGCGGTGACAGCGGCGTCTGCGGCTTCAGCGCCGGCCTTGTCGGAGTCGGCCTTGTCGGAGTCGGCCTTGTCGGCAGCGCCGCGCTCCGAGTAGGCCGAGCCACCACGCAGCTCGACGTGCGGCAGCAGCAGCATCACGAGGAAGCCGACCACCATCACCCCGGCACCCACGAGGAAGACCAGGTCCATCGAGTTCGAGAATCCCTGGAGGAACGGCTTGGCCAGCCGCGGGTCGAGGTCGTTGAGGAACGAGCTGTCCTTGAGGACCCCTCCCGCGGTGCCGCCGGCCTGACCGGCCGCCGACGACAGGCCCTTGGCGAACTCGGCGTTGGCCGGGTCGGCCAGCGCCGCCTGGAAGTCCTTGGTGCCGGCCGACGCCTTGAGCGCGGTGGCGATCTTGTCGGGCACCGTCGAGAACAGGATGGACAGGAACACCGCGGTGCCGAGCGTGCCGCCGATCTGCCGGGTGAAGGTCGCCGACGAGGTCGCGACACCGATCAGCCGCGGTGAGACGGCGTTCTGCACGGCGAGGGTGAGCGGCTGGAAGTTGAAGCCGAGCCCGAGCCCGAAGGCCACCATCACGATGCTGGTCTGCCACAGCGGGGTGTCCGCCTTGATGAAGTGGAAGACGAACAGCGCGAGCGCCAGCAGGGCCGAGCCGATGATCGGGAACCGGCGGTAGCGCCCTGTGCGGCTGATGATCTGGCCCGAGACGATCGAGCCGACCATGATGCCGAGGGTCAGGGGGAGCAACAGCAGACCGGCCTTGGTCGGCGACGCGCCCTTGACGATCTGCAGGTAGAGCGGCAGCGAGGCGAGGCCACCGAACATGGCCATCCCGATGAGCACCGACGCCCCGGACGCGACCGCGACGGTCCGCTCCTGGAACAGCGTGAGCGGCAGCAGGGCCTCGTCCTTCATGGCGCGCTCGACGAGCAGGAAGGCGATGACGCCGATGATCCCGACGACGTAGCAGGCGATCGACCGCCCGGAGCCCCAGCCCCAGTCGCGGCCCTGTTCGGCGACGAGCAGCAGCGGGACGAGCCCGAGGGTCAGCGTGGCCGCCCCCCACCAGTCGATCCGGTGGTCGAGGCGGGTGTGCTGCAGGTGCAGCGTGCGTGAGACGACGAGCAGCGCGACGATGCCGATCGGCACGTTCACGAGGAATACCCAGCGCCAGCCGTCGACACCGAGGATGCTCGACTGGCCCGCGAGGAACCCGCCGATGACCGGACCGAGGACGCTCGAGGTGCCGAACACGGCGAGGAAGTAGCCCTGGTACTTGGCGCGCTCACGCGGCGGCACGATGTCGCCGATGATTGCGAGGGCGAGCGAGAAGAGACCGCCGGCGCCGAGGCCCTGGACGGCGCGGTAGAACGCCAGCTGCAGCATCGACTGGGACAGGGTGCAGAGCACCGAGCCGACGACGAAGATCGTGATCGCGGCCGAGAAGAACTTCTTGCGACCGTAGATGTCGCTCAGCTTGCCGTAGAGCGGCGTCACGATCGTCGAGGTGATCAGGTAGGCCGTGGTCGCCCACGCCTGCTCGTCGAGACCCTTGAGGTCGTCGGCGATCGTGCGGATCGACGTGGCCACGATGGTCTGGTCGAGGGCGGCGAGGAACATCCCCATCATCAGGCCGGTCAGGATCGTGATGATCTGGCGGTGTGTGAGGGGTCCGTCTGGACGGGCGGGGGCGGCGGCTGCCATGTCAGTTCTCCGTGGAAAGAGTGGGGCTGGAAAGAGGGGGGCTGGACGGTGCGGGACCAACAAGCGTGGAGGTGGGCGTGGAGGTGGAGCCGGGGCGTCGGGCGACCAGCTGCTCGCGGAAGCCCTCGAGGTCGGCGCCGAACCGCTCCAGGTGACCGGCGAAGTCGCTGGCCTCCTCGGCGGTCCAGTCGGCCATCAGCTCACCGAACCACTCGGTCCGCTGCTGCTGGATGCCGGCGAGCAGGGTCTGGCCCTCGTCGCTGAGACGGACGACCTGGGCGCGGCCGTCGTCGGGGTCGCTGACCTTGTCGACGAGACCGTGGGCCTCGAGGGTGCTGACCTGCCGGCTGACCGTCGAGACGTCGGAGTGGACGCACTCGGCGAGCACCGAGACCCGCCGGGGCTCGGCGGCCAGGTTGAACAGGATCGGGTAGGCGGTGGCGTCCACCGCGGGGTGGATGCGTGGCGCGTGCTGGCGCAGGGCCTGCAGGAGCTTCATCAGCCGGATCAGGCCGACGCTGACGCGTTCAGCCGTCTGCCGGTCGAGGTGGTGCGTGGACATGGGCGACCTGGGATCTGTGCAGAAAGTTGCTTGCGACATACAAGTATCACGAGATGGTTGTGTGGTGCAAGCAACGACCCGGCCGACGGCCGACGAGCGGAGAGGTGGGTCAGGGAACGAGGACCAGGTTCTCCAGCACTCGGCGGGCCACGTCCTCGTCGCCCTGCACCGTGAAGTGGATGTCCTCCAGCCCACCGCGCCCGGCAGCCCGTCGGGTGAGGGCGTCGGTCGAGAGGGTGATCGTCGTGAAGACGTCGTCGGGGTCCCCGTCGTGGGCGATGCCCGAGAACAGGGGTATGCCGCGCGGCTTGCCGTCGTCGCTGGCCTCCACCCACACGCCTGCTCGCCCGGTCACCGGTCCGGTGCTGTCGATGATCACGACGTTGCCGGGCTCGATGCCCGCGTCGCGTGCCACCATCCTCGGCAGCGAGGCGAAGAGCTGCTCCATGAACACGGTCGCGCCACCGGAGTCGAGGTTGCCGGGCCGACGCAACGCCTGGCGGATGTCCTGCTCATGGGTCCAGATGTCGAGGATCCTGGTGCGGAGGTTCTCGCCCGCCGGCGCCGGCCCCCACGCTCCCCGAACGATGGTCTCGAGCGTCATGTCCGGCGCGCTGAACTGCTCCACCCGTTGCGCCACAATGGTTTCCAGCTCGCTGACCACCTTGGCCCCCAGCATCCCCCGCCGCAGCTCCACCGACCGCTCGATGAACTTGCCGGCTTCGTGGCGCACGTGGTCGTAGTCGGGCAGGTCCACGCGCGGGACGTCACCGGTGTGCAGCCACGACTCCAGGCCCACCACGTGCGAGATCTGGTCCTTCACCGTCCAGCCGGGGCAGGCCGTCGGGAGGTCGAAGTCGGCATCCGAGCAGGACCGACCCAGGTCGATGACTGCCTGGGTCGTCTGCTGGTAGGCCGTGACGAGTCCGGCCAGGTCTTCGGGTGCTGCCGGGTGCAAGGACATGGCTCCACCATACTTAGGCTGTCGCCATGACCTCTCCCGTCGCCAAGACCGTGAACGCCCCCGCGGCGCCCTCGGCTCCCTTGGGGCGGCTGGCGCTCCTGGCGCTCGTGCTGGCGGCCCTGGTGGCGCTCCCGCTGGCGGCCGTCATCGGCGAGGCCGCGACGGCCCCGGTCATCGGCGACCCCGGGGGCTTCGTCCGGTGGGGATTGCTCTACGCCCGGGTGGTCCACGACCTCGCCGCCGCGGTGACGGTGGGGCTGCTCGTCCACGCGGCATACCTCGTGCCTGAGACGACGCGCACGAGCCGCCGGCTGACCGCCACCAGGCTTGCGGGCATCGCCGCCGGGCTGTGGGCGCTCGCCGGCGCCGCCGGGTCCGTGCTCGGCATGGCCGACCTGATCGGGGTCCCGCTCTCCGACCCGTCGTTCGCGCAGCAGTTCACGACCTTCGCCTGGCGGATCGAGCCGACCCGGGTCGCGTTGATCACGGCGGGCGTCGCAGCCCTCGTCTCCGTCCTCGCCCTGGTCGTCACCAGCCGGGCCGCGATGGCCTGGCTCTCGGTGATCTCGGTGCTCGGCGTGCTGCCTCTCGCGCTCGCGGGACACGCGGCCGGGGCGACCGACCACAGCACCGCCGTCAACGCGCTCGCGGCCCACCTCGTCGCAGTCACCGTCTGGGTCGGTGGCCTGCTCGCCCTCGCGGTGCTGAAGCCGATCCTGGGCCGCGACCTCGCCCCCACGGCGGCGCGATTCTCGACCCTGGCCGGCTGGTGCTTCGCGGCGGTGGCCCTGTCGGGCCTGCAGAGTGCCCTGATCCGGGTGGGCACGTGGAGCGACCTCGGCACGCGTTACGGCGTGCTCCTCGTCGTCAAGAGCGTGGCGCTCCTCCTGCTCGGGTATGCCGGGTGGCGCCACCGTCGCTCGCTCCTGGCGGGCCTCGAGCGGGGCCGGACCACCACCTTCCTGCGCCTCGTCGCGGCCGAGCTCGTCGTCATGGGGGTGGCGCTGGGAACCGCGGTTGCCCTCTCGCGCAGTGCGCCACCGGTGCCTGACGTGCCCGTCGCGGACGCCTCCCGCACCTTCGCCCTGACCGGCTATCCCGACCCCGGGCCGCTCTCGGGGTCCTCGTGGCTGACGACCTGGACGACCGACTGGCTGTGGCTGAGCCTCGCGGTCGTGGCTGTGGGGACCTACGTCGCCGGCGTGCTGCGGCTGCGCCGCCGTGGCGACGCGTGGCCGGTGCACCGGACGGTCGTGTGGGTCCTGGGCTGGGCGGTGTTCGCCTACGCGACCTCGGGCGCGCCGGGGGTCTACGGTCGCGTGCTGTTCTCGATGCACATGGTCATGCACATGGTCATCGCGATGCTCGTGCCCCTGTTGCTCGTGCCGGCAGCGCCGATCCTGCTCGCCCTGCGCGCCCTGCCGGCCCGCACCGACAAGACCTGGGGGCCCCGCGAGGTCGTCCTCCAGGTGGTGCAGTCGCGGGTGCTCAAAGTGGTCGCCAACCCGGTCGTCGCGGCGGCCCTCTTCTTCTTCAGCCTCGCGATCTTCTACTACTCACCGCTGTTCGAGCTGGCCCTGCGCACCCACACGGGGCACGTCCTGATGGTCGTGCACTTCCTTCTCACGGGCTACCTGTTCACCTGGGTGCTCATCGGCATCGACCCCGGCCCGAAGAAGTGGCCGCCGATCATGCTGCTCGTCGTGCTGTTCGCGACCATGTCGTTCCACGCGTTCTTCGGCGTGGTCATGACCGGCAGCACGACGGTGCTGGCCCCTGACTTCTTCGAGGCGCTCAAGCTGCCGTGGATGAGCGACGTCCTCGGCAACCAGCGCGAAGCCGGCGCCATCGCGTGGGGCATCGGCGAGGCCCCGACCGTGATCCTCACCCTGCTCGTCGCGATGGCCTGGGTGCGCACCGACCGCGCCGAGACCAAGCGCAAGGACCGGCAGGCCGACCGCGACGGGGATGCAGAGCTGGCCGCCTACAACGCACACTTGAAGGAGCTGAGGCGTCGAGACGACCAACGACACGATCAGCGACGACACGACCAGCAACGACACGATCAGCGAAGCGAGGAGCGGCAGTGACCATGCGGGTTGCGGTGCTGCAGATCGCGTACGGCGACGACGAACTCATGGCGGAGCGTGTCACGCGCGTCGCCGACCTGGTGCGCGCCCAGGCCGGTCACGACCTCGTGGTGCTGCCCGAGCTCTGGGCGCCGGGCGGCTTCTCCTACCGCGAGTGGGATGCGCGCGCCCAGCCCGTCGACGGCCCGATCGGTGCCGCGATGTCCGCCGCCGCCCGTGACGCCGGGGTCATGCTCCACGCCGGGTCCATCGTCGAACGCCCCGCGGCGGGAGACACGAGCTGGAAAGAGAAGAGCTCGGACGGCCACGGACTCTGGAACACCTCGCTCGTCTACGCCGCGGACGGAAGTCTCGTCGCGGCATACCGCAAGATCCACCGGTTCGGTTTCGGCTCTGGCGAACCGAAGCTGATGGACGCCGGCGAGGACATCGTCCTGGTCGACCTGCCGAGCACAGGACCCAGGCAGGACAACGCTCCGCACCGCGCGGCGCTGTCGACGTGCTACGACCTGCGGTTCCCCGAGCTCTATCGCCGCCAGCTCGACGCAGGCGCCACCGTCTTCGTCATCCCGGCCGCATGGCCCGCGGCGCGCGTGCGGCACTGGACCCTGCTCGCCCACGCGCGTGCCATCGAGAACCAGTGCGTCGTCATCGCCTGCAACACCGCGGGCACCCACGCGGGCACCCCGATGGGCGGCCACTCGCAGGTGATCTCGGCGACGGGCGAAGCGCTGGCCATGGCCGGCAGCGGCGAGGAAGTGCTCAGCGTCGACGTCGACCTGGCTGCGGTGACCACCTGGCGCGAGCAGTTCCCCGTCCTGCAGGACCGGCGACTGAAATACCCCCTGTGAAGAGTGCTGCCGTGAAGAGAGACGCTCGCCTGCGCGCGCCCGAGCTGGTCGGGCGGGGCTGGCTCAACACCGGTGGCGAACCGGTGACGTTGGCCGACCTGCGCGGGCGCATCGTCGTGCTCGACTTCTGGACGTTCTGCTGCGTCAACTGCCTGCACGTCCTCGACGAGCTCCGTCCGCTCGAGGAGAAGTACGCGGACTCCCTTGTCCTGATCGGCGTCCACTCCCCGAAGTTCGAGCACGAGGCCGACCCCGACGCCCTCGCCGCTGCGGTCGAGCGCTACGCCGTGCACCACCCGGTGCTCGACGACCCCGACCTCGTCACGTGGCAGGCCTACACCGCCCGCGCGTGGCCGACGCTGGTCGTCATCGACCCCGAGGGCTACATCGTCGCCTCGATGTCCGGCGAAGGACACGGCCACGGCCTGTCGGTCCTCATCGAGGAGCTGATCGCCTCGCACAGCGCCAAGGGCACCCTGCGCCAAGGCAACTCGCCGTATGCCGCGCCGGCACCTGCCCAGACCGCGCTGCGGTTCCCGGGCAAGGCGGCCGCCCTGCCGGACGGTTCGTTCCTCGTCTCCGACACGGCGCACCACGAGCTCGTGTGGCTCGAACCCGACCTGGAGACCGAACGCCGACGCTTCGCCGGCACGAACGAGTCCGGTCCGCTGAACGAGCCGCAGGGGGTGCTGGTCCTCCCGGCGGACACGGCTGAGCGAGTCGGCTACGACGTGGTCGTCGCGGACTCCGTCAAGCACCGGATCCTCGGGCTGCGGCTCGCCGATGGAACCTGGACGGTGCTCGCCGGGACGGGCCGCCAGCTGCGCGAACGGTCTGGCATCGGCCCGGCCCTCAAGCAGGACCTCTCGACGCCCTGGGACCTGGCCTGGTTCATCGGTAGGGTCGTCATCGCGATGGCCGGGACCCATCAGCTGTGGGCCCTGCACCTGGCCACCGACCCGGCCGACAACACGGTCGCGGTGCTCGGGGGCACCTCCGCGGAGGGCATTCGCGACGGAGCGGCGGACGAGGCGTGGTTCGCCCAGCCGTCGGGGCTCGCGGTGTCGGAGGAGGGGTCGCGCCTGTGGGTCGCGGACTCCGAGACCTCCGCGCTGCGATCGCTCGACGTCACCGACGAAGGCTTCGTCGTCACCACCCACGTGGGTCAGGGCCTGTTCGACTTCGGCCACCGGGACGGCACGGCTGGCGACGCGCTGCTCCAGCACCCCCTCGGCGTGACCGTCCTGCCGGATGGCTCGGTGGCCATCAGCGACACCTACAACGGCGCGATCCGCCGGTTCGATCCGGTCACCCGCGAAGTCAGCACCCTGGCCACTGGCCTGCGCGAGCCCTCCGATGCCGTCGTCGAGCTGACCGAGGTCGGCGACACCCAGTCCCCGAACCGTTCGAGTGTCGCGCCTCGAGCGCGCCTGGTGGTGGTCGAGTCGGCGGCCCACCAGCTCGTGCGGATCCCGTTGCCCGACAAGGCCCAGCACGTCGACGGCCTCGCCCAGCGCACCCAGCGACCCCGCACCGAGGTCGCGCCAGGTCCCCTGACCCTGACGGTCAGCTTCTCCCCGCCCACGGGGCAGAAGCTCGACTTCCGCTGGGGCGACCCGACTCGGTTGATGGTGTCGGCGACCCCCGAGGGCCTGCTGCGCGAAGGTGCCGGCAGCGCCGAAGGCCTGACGCGCACGCTGACCCTCGACCCGGCGGCCGGCGACGGAGTGCTGCACATCTCGGTGCAGGCCGCGTCGTGCGACGGCGACCCCGAGACCGGCGAGGTGCCCGAACACGCCGCCTGCCACCTCTACCAACAGGACTGGGGTATCCCCGTTGTGCTGGTCGACGGCGCCACCACCGAACTGACCCTCGACCTGCGAGGCGTCTGACCTACGAGTGGGCGGGCGCGCGCGTAGCGTTCCCGGTTGGCCCCCAAGATCCTGCCGCAGCGCCTACCCTCGGGTCATCGGTTCGCTCCCGCGCGGGCCGCTGCGAAGGGGTGGGCGACATGTGGTGGCTGCTTGCAGTGCTGGTCGCGATCGGCGTCCTTGCCTGGGTACTCCAGCGGCGTGGGGCGACGTTCGACGGACAAGACGACCGAGGGGACGCGGGACGCCCGCCCGAATCCTTCAAGATTCCCGGCGCAGGCGGCGGCAACTCAGGCGGCTTCGCCGGCTGAGTCGCGGCCCCGCCAAACTCCCGCCGGGCATGCCACAGCCCGCGCCGCCGCGCCGCCGAACTCCCGCAGGGCCTGCCACAGCCCGCGCCGCCGCGCCGCCCCGCCCAACTGTCCTCGCCTCACGTCCGGAGAGCGAAGATGACGGACTTCTTCCCCTGGCCGTCCGTGTCGATCCGGTGTGAGTAGCGCGGGTCGTGGATCCGGCGATGGTGGTATCCGCACACCGGGACTGCCAGCGCCAGATCGGTCCGACCACCGCTTGCCCACGGATCCTCGTGATGGAGCTCTGACCAGGCATAGGGCCGATCGCACCCTGTCGCCGCACAGGTGTCGTAGGTCGTGGCGAGGGCGACCCGCTGCGCCTCGGTGAAGAATCGCTCTTGGCGCCCGAGGTCCAGCGGAACCGATCGTCCACCCAGAACCGCCGGAAGGATGCCGGCATTACAGGCCAGTCGGCGGGCCTCCCCGGCGGAGATGTCGTGGCCGGTGTCAAGGTGGGCGGCTCCGACAGCAGCCTTGAGCTGGTCGTGGTCGATCGTGACGACCACCGTGGCTGCGACCTTGCCGCTGAGCGTGTCGGTGGGGAGGTGCTCGAGCAGCTCGACGAATGCCGTGCCGTAGCGGTGTGCCCAGTCACCGTCCGCCTGGAAGGCCTCCCAGGTGGCCGCTGTGACATCGGCAGGCGTGGCGGCACCTGCAGCCTTGGCCGCCTTGGCAGCCTGCTGGGCGAACCGACGGGGCGATGCGATCTGTTGAACGGTCTTGGCCAGGATCGAAGCCGCAAGAGTCGGCAGCTTGAAGTGGCCCGTCGTGGTGCCGTCGCCGTTGTGGTGCCACGTCAGCCGCGCCTTGGCCAACGCCGCGTCTTCCTCGCTGCGCAGCACCTGGTCCTCGTGGGCGTCGACCTCGGCCTGCGAACGCTGCGCGACCGACAGGATCCGCCTGCCCTCCTTGCGCAGGGTGCCCGGGTCGACCAGCTTCGCTCGGCGCACGAGATCTGCCTCGATGGCCGTCCGCTCCTGCGTGCTCACGCCGTGGGGCAGCTGGGCGGTGGCCGTCGCGATCACCTGGGCGTGCTCGGTGGAGACGTCGCCGGCGGCCAGTGCCTCACGGGTGGCGTCAAGGCCGTTGTCGAGGGCCATCGCGAGCCGCACGTCACGGGCCGCCTGACCGCCCTCGCGCCGCGTGCTGGCCGCCAACCATGCGGACGTGTCGCTGAGTCCGGAGTCGGCGGCGACCTCAGAACGGTCAGCCTCGGCGACGAGTGAGAGCCGAACGGCCTGCAGCCGTGTGATCACCCGGTCGATGTCGCCCAGGGCCGCCGCCGCGGCAGTGCCGCCGCTCACGTCGCCGGTGTGGACCCGATCCAGCAGCTCGTCGATCTCGCGCAGCACTTCGACCGTCCCGAGTGGGGCGGTGAGAAGGCTGGCGGCTGCGGACATGTAGGCAACCATAGTCGAACATCTGTTCGAACACAAGCACAGTCCACACAGGGACTGGCCAGAAAGGTGGTCAGGTCTCGCGACGGGCTGCCGGAAGGGGTGGCGGGTCGGTGCCGCTCTCCGGCCCCTGTCGCGACGTGGCGGTATGAGAAGAATGCGCCGCGTCACCGCAGGTCAGGAGCTTTTGGCCATTAGAGTTGAGGGAACGGGTGACCAGTGCCCGCAATCCCCAGGAGTGAGCATGTACATCGGAGTCGGCATCTTCCTGATCGTCGTCGGCGCGATCCTGACCTTCGCGCTCAACGCGTCCACCGACGTGGTCAACCTCGGCATGATCGGCTGGATCTGCATGGCTGCAGGCGTGCTGGCCATCCTGCTGTCGCTGATCGTCACCCGCCGCACCACCACGGGCGCCGGCTACTCGTCGCGCCGCGTGAGCCACACCGACCCGGCCACCGGCACCCGTGTCGACGAGGTCGACGTGGACCCGCGCGCCTGACCAACCCCAGAGGCATCACCTGACCGACGACGAAGCGGCACCGGACTGATCGATCTTGCCCTCGTAGAAGTCGCGGTCCTTGGCCGAAACCCCTTCTGCTTCAAGGGCCTTGGCCGCAACCGCTGCCTGGCGAAGCAGGAGCCAGCCGATGACGAGGTCGCCGGCGGACAGCAACAGGCGTGAGGTGTTCTGGCCGACCTTGTAGAGGTTGGTCAGCTCGCCACCCTCCTGGCGCGGGTCGGACTTCATCAGCTCGCCGACCATGTAGCCGATGATGCCCTGGACGTCCTCGAGGCCCGTCCCGAGTAGCTCGCGCTCGGCGTCGAGCCGTCCGCCACTGGCGCCGATGTCCTTGGCGAACTCCTGGATCTGCAGGGCCACGTGCGACAGGGCCTGGGCCTTGTCCTTGATGATCTTGCGGAAGAAGAAGTCGAGGCCCTGGATCGCCGTGGTGCCTTCGTAGAGCGTGTCGATCTTCGCGTCGCGGATGTACTGCTCGATCGGGTACTCCTGCAGGAAGCCGGATCCGCCGAGGGTCTGCAGCGACTCGGTCCCGAGGAGGACCCATGCGCGCTCGGAGCCGACGCCCTTGACGATCGGGAGCAGGAGGTCGTTGACCCGGTTGGCGATCTCGGCGGCGGAGCCCTCGGCGAGCTCCTCGGAGCCACTCTCGAGGAACGCCTGGTGCACGATGTCCTGCTGGGTCGCGGTGTACATCACGAGCGCGCGCAGCCCCTCGGCATACGCCTTCTGCGTCATCAGCGAGCGACGCACGTCGGGGTGGTGCGTGATGGTCACGCGGGGCGCGGCCTTGTCGTTCATCTGGGTGAGGTCGGCGCCCTGGACGCGCTCCTTGGCGTAGTCACGAGCGTTGAGGTAGGCGGTCGACAACGTCGAGATCGCCTTGGTGCCCACCAGCATTCGCGCGTGCTCGATGACGCGGAACATCTGCGCGATGCCGTCGTGGGTGTCGCCGAGCAGGGTGCCGACGGCCGGCTCCTTGTCGCCGAAGGTGATCTCGCAGGTCGTCGAGACCTTGAGGCCCATCTTGTGCTCGAGGTTGGTGACGTTGGCGCCGTTGCGCTCGCCGAGCTCACCGGTCTCGAGGTCGATGTGGAACTTCGGGACGATGAACAGCGACAGTCCCTTGGTGCCCTCGCCTGCGCCCTCGGGGCGGGCCAGCACGAAGTGGATGACGTTGTCGGTCATGTCGGACTCACCGGAGGTGATGAACCGCTTGACGCCGGTGACGTTCCAGGTGCCGTCGGCGTTCTCGCTGGCCTTGGTGCGGCCGGCGCCGACGTCGGAACCGGCGTCGGGCTCGGTCAGCACCATCGTGCAGTGCCAGCCCTTGTCGACGATCCAGTGGGCGAGCTTCTTCTGCTCGTCGTTGCCGAGGATGTAGAGCAGGTTGGCGAACGAGTAGGAGGCGGCGAACATCGCGATCGCCGGGTTGGCGCCGAGGACCATCTCGTTCATGGCCCACTTCAGGCTCGGCGGGGCGACGGTGCCGTCGAGCTCGCGCGGGACGTCGATGTTCCAGAAGCCGGAGTCGACGTAGGCCTGGTAGCTCTTCTTGAACGACTCGGGCATGGTCACCGAGTAGGTCTTGGGGTCGTAGACCGGAGGGTTGCGGTCGGCGTCGGCGAACGACTCGGCCAGCTCGTTCTCGGCCAGCCGCGCGACCTCCTTCAGCATCTCCTTGGCGGTGTCTGCATCGACATCGGCATAGGGGCCGGTGCCCAGGACGTCGCCGCGGCCGAAGACCTCGAAGAGGTTGAACTCCAGGTCGCGCAGGTTGCTCTTGTAGTGGCCCATGTCGGGGAACCCTCCGAGTGGTGACTTGTGGTCGACCGGCCCGTACCGGGCGGTAACTTCCATGATTCTACCGGTGGGTAACAATTGCAACCCCTCTGTGGGATTCCCCACCAAACGGATGACGTATGCCGCGTGCCCCCGATGACGCGGGCGCGCGGGGGAGGGCACGGCATACTCACGTGGTGTGACCGAGGAACCCCAGACGCAGCCTTCGAGCCAGCCGAGCAACGCGGTCCAGCGTGCTCGGGCCGACCTCGACGCCGGGCGGGAGTGGAAGGCGCGCGAGCGCCTCGTCGGACACCTGGCGGGGGAGTTCGATGCCGAGGCGCTGGAGCTGCTGGGCGAGGTCAACTACGCGATGCGTGACCTGCCGGCGGCGGGGGCCGCCTGGTTCGGCACGGCCCGACGCGGCAAGGACGTGGACGAGGCGGTCGAGGCGTGGCGGGAACGGCACGGCGACCACTTCGGCCAGATGTGGAGCAGCCTGCCGCGGTCGGTACGGGAGCGGGAGGGCAACAAGCGGGTCGACGCGCTGCGGCGACGGGCTGAGCAGGCCAAGACGCCAACCACCGCGACCAGCTCGCCGCAGCCCCCTGGTGCGGGCGCGTCGCCCGGCTCGAGCGCCGGAGAGGGTGGCCCGGATGCTGCGACGATCATCGCGGTGGCACTGGCAGGGTTGTTCGTGGTGTGCGCCGTCATCGGCCTCGTGACCCTCCTGGGCTGGATGGTCCCCGGCTGATGGGTTCGGGGTTCGGCGCAGCGTCGCTGTCCCGGGCAACGACCAGCGTGCGCGAGGCGCTCGTGTCCGAGGTGGCCGCTCGCGTCCCTTCCCCCGTCGGGTCGAGCTGTGTGCGGGTCGGTGTCGACGGCGTCGACGGGGCGGGAAAGACCACCTTCGCGGCCGAGCTGGCGGCGGCCCTGAGGGACCTGGGGCGTCCCGTCGTGGAGTTCTCCCTGGACGGCTGGCACCGTGTGCGGGCGGAGCGCCACGCCCGTGGCCGGCAGTCGCCGGAGGGCTTCTGGCTGGACTCGTACGACTATCCGCGCCTGGTCGACGAGGCCCTGGACCCGTTGGGACCGGGAGGCTCGCGGTGGTTCCGGTCCGTGGGCCACGACGTGCGCACCGACGAAGTGGTCCGCCCGGACTTCGTCGAGGCCCCCGAGGGTGCGGTGGTCGTGGTCGACGGGCTCTTCCTGCACCGGGCCGAGCTCGCGGGCTGCTTCGAGTTCACCGTGTTCGTCGACGTGCCGTTCGAGGTCTCGGCCGCGAGGATGGCCGTGCGCGACGGATCGACGCCCGACCCCGCGCATCCCGATCTGCGGCGCTATGTCGAGGGGCAGCGGCTCTACTTCGCCGAGCGGTCTCCGTGGTCGCGAGCCGACCTCGTCGTGGACAACACCGACTTGGCCGAGCCCGCTCTGGTGGACGGCCGGCGCGACTGAACGGCGTGGGTCCACCCGCCTGTCGGTGGCTCCTGTCACTCTCGACGCATGGACAACACCTCGGATGTGCTGCTGTTGCACGCGGTCCAGGCCTGGTGTGACGAGTGCCAGGGCGAGCGGATCCTCGTGCCCGTGATCGACGACCTGCCGGGCGGCTTCTGCTGCACGGTCTGCGACACGGCGGTCTTCTCGGCGCTCGACGACCTGCCTGCCGTCGCCGCCCTGCGCCGTTCCGCCTGACCCGCGCGAGGCCCGCCAGATGGGGGGACGCGGTCCTAGGCTGCGCGGGCGCCGGATGCGTACGCTTGTGGGTGTCGGCGTCGTCGTCGGCGCGGAGGTGGATCGCGTGGGCGAGCTGGAGCACTCCGTCTGGATCAAGTCAACACCTGAGCAGGTGTGGCACACCTATGTCGACCCCACCCGCATTCCGCAGTGGCAGACTGGAAAGCCGTCCATCGGGGAGCTGCAGGGTGGCCATGGCGAGCCCGGCTCCACGTACGTCTCGAGGCGTGGCCCGCTGTCCGCGCGCACGACGGTGCTGCGCGCCGACGCACCCCACGAACTGGTCACGAGGACTGACGCCTACTTCGGCCTGCAGCTCGAGGTGACCTCACGCCTCAGCGAGCGATCGGGTGGCACCGACCTGCAGCTCCACGTTTCCACACAGTGGCGCCGCCGCCTCGGTCCTGTCGGCAAGGTCATTGAGCTGGCGATCCTCAGCCCTACTGAGGCTCGCAAGGAGCTGGCAAACCTGAAGTCCCTCGTCGAGCGGCAGGCCCCGGCCTGATCGCCGCCTTGGTGCGCCGTGAGGCCACCGTTGCTGGTGCCGGTCTCGAACTGGTTGCGATAGCGCCCGTCGCGCGCCATGGCCAGCAGGATCGGTATGCCGCGGTGCTGGCGGTCGGGGTGGAAGTTCAGCGTCACGCGCAGGCCCGGTTCACGTGGTTCCCACTAGGCGCGGAGCCGCTCGAGGGCCGCGCCCAGGATCCGCGCGCCCTCGGGGAAGGCGCCGGGATTGGGCCCGGTGTAGTTGAGTCGCAGGTAGGCCCCCGCCGGCTCGGCGGGGAACCACTCTGTCCCCGGGGCGACGAGGACGCCGTCGCGCTGGCAGTCCGCCGCGAGCCGCTCGAGGTCCGTCCCGTCGGGGAGGCGTACCCAGAGGTTCAGGCCACCCGTCGGCACGTGCTCGACGTGCGCCTGCGGGACGTGCTCGCGCAGGCTGTCGAGGAGGAGGTCGCGACGGGCTCGGAGCTGTTCGCGGACGCTGCGCAGGTGCGTCTGCCACGCGGGCTGGGTCACGACATCGAGAGCTGCCGCCTGGAGGAGGCCGCTGACGTACATTGAGTCGGCTCCGCGGTCCGCCAGGATGCGTTCCCGCGCCGGTCCGCGAGCGATGACGGCGGCGATGCGCAGCGCCGGCGACACGCTCTTGGTCAACGAGCGCAGGTAGATCACGTGCCCCGAATCATCATGCGCCGCAACGGGTCTGGGCGTCGTGGTGATGCCGAAGTCGTGGGCCCAGTCGTCCTCGACCAGGAACGCGCCGTGGTCGCGGACGACGTCGAGCACCTGTTCCGCGCGCTCGCTCGACCACTGGGCGCCGGTGGGGTTCGCGTAGTTGGGCTGCGCGTAGAACACCCGGGCGCCGCTCTCCTCGAAGGCCCGCGCGAGCTCGTCGGGGTCGGGGCCGTCGGGGCCTGACGGCACCGGGACGACGCGCACCCCGGCCTGGGCGGCGGCGCTGATGGCACCCCAGTAGGTGGGCGACTCCATGAGCACCGGCTGTCCGCCGGCCACCAGGGCGCGGAACACCGAGCTGAGTCCGCTCTGGCTCCCCGGCAGCACGACGACATCGCTCGCGGCGGGTGGCGTGACCCCCACGGGGCTTGCGGCGCCCAGCTCGTGCGCGAACCACGACTGGAGGTCGGGGAGCCCGGCCGCCGGTGGGCGCGAGGTCGCCGTGTCCCCACGCACCGCCCTGGTGAGGGCCGATCGCACGAGCCGCTCGGGCAGCAGCTCGCGCTCGGGGTAGCCGGAGTGCAGGGCAATGACGTCGTTGGGCGCGCTCCGCATCGCGGTGGAGACGGCCTGGCCGCGTGACTGGGGTGCTCGCAGGGCCGCCGTCTGCCAGCCGTAGTCCGACGGGCGTGCCGTGCGGACCGCTCGGACGAACGTCCCGACGCCGGGGCGGGTCTCGACGAGTCCCTGGGTCGTGAGCTCGCGCAGGGCCTTCTGGACGGTGACCGGGCTGGCTTGGTGCTGGGTGACCAGGAGCCGCGTCGAGGGCAGGCGCGCCCCGGGTGGAGCGCTCGCGATCCAGTCGCGCAGTGTTGCCACGATCCGGGAACTGCTATCGTTGTCCATGACGCAACATAGTAGCGCTACCCTGATTCGTGGCACGGCGGTATCCGCGACGCCACTGGCCGGGATGCTGTGGGGACTGGTCGGGGTAGCAGCCTTCTCGTTCACCGTGCCGTTCACGCGGGTGGCCGTCGGCGGCCTGTCGCCGTTGTTCATCGGATCGGGTCGCGCCGTGGTCGCGGCAGTGCTGGCCGGATCGGCACTGGCCCTGACCCGCCAACGTATGCCGCGTGGTCGCCAGTGGGCGCAGCTCGCGGTGGTCGGCGGCGGGGTGGTCGTCGGCTTCCCGCTGCTGACGTCCTTCGCCCTGACGACAGCGCCCGCGAGCCACGGAGCCGTCGTCATCGCGCTGCTGCCGGCTGCCACCGCGACGATGGCCGTGCTTCGCGGTCACGAACGCCCGCCGGTCGCCTTCTGGGTCATCGCCCTGGTGGGGGCGGTCGCGGCGATGGGCTTCGCGTCGGCCCAGTGGGGCGGCCTCGGGCACCTGCGGTGGTCGGACCTGCTCTTCTTCGGCGCCGTGGTGGCTGCGGCAGTCGGCTATGCCGAAGGTGGCCTGCTGGCGCGGGAGCTCGGTGCGTGGCAGACGGTCTCGTGGGCGCTCGTGCTGTGCTCGCCGCTGATGGTGTTCCTGGCAGGGCTGTCCGCGTCGCACCAGCCTCCGTCCGCGACTGCGACGCAGTGGGCGGCGTTCGCCTACCTCGGTGTGGTCAGCATGTTCCTCGGCTTCTTCGCCTGGTACCACGGCCTGGCCATCGGCCCGATGGCCCAGGTGAGCCAGGTCCAGCTCGTCCAGCCGGTGCTCTCGATCGCCTGGGCGGGGCTGCTGCTGGGGGAGGACCTGACCTGGACCACGATCGTCGGCGGCCTGGTTGTCGTCCTGTGCGCGGGTGCTGCCGTCCGGGTTCGGCTCGGCGCGGAGGGAGACTGACGCCCATGTACGTGCCGCACTTCAACGCCCTGGACGACGTCGTGGCCATCCGCCGGATGGTCGAGGAGATCGGCTCGGCGCAGCTGGTCTCGATTGGTCCGGACGGCTACCCGCTGGCGACCCTGCTCCCGATCGTGTGGCGCGGTGACACCGTCATCGCCCACCTGGCGCGGGCGAACCCGCACTGGAGGTCCATCGGCGCAGACGAACCCGTCCTACTGATCGTGACCGGTCCGCAGGCCTACATCTCTCCTTCCTGGTACGCCAGCAAGGCCGAGCACGGCAGGGTCGTGCCCACGTGGAACTACTCCGTGGTGCAGCTCAGCGGACGGGCGACGGTGCACGACGACGCCGAGTGGGTCCGCGGGGCGGTGGACGAGCTGGTCGAGCGGCACGAGGGCAATCGTGCGGCGCCGTGGCGCAGTGCCGATGCGCCGGAGAAGTACATCCAAGGGCAGCTGCGCGCGATCGTCGGGGTGGAGATCTCGGTCGAGCGGGTCGAGGCGAAGGCCAAGCTCAGCCAGAACCGTTCGGCAGCGGACCGGGCAGGAGTGGTGGACGGGTTGCTGCACGAAGACTCTCGCGAGGCTGATGCCGTGGCCGGCCAGATGCGGGCGTTGGGGTCCAAGCCTGCCTGACCTCACCTCACCTCAGCCGTTGGCTCCCATCAGGGCGGCGAACCCTGCCAGCCCGGGACCGGTGTGGGTGGCCAGGCGTTCACGCGCGTCATCCAGTGCTGCCGACTCGGGGTGTCCGGGCGGGATGCGCGCCGGGTTGAGCGCGACCTGGTTGGACCACTCCTTGATGTCGGGCTCGGCCATGAAGGACATGGCGGCCCGCGTGCCCAGGACGTTCATCTTCGCCCACTCCGCCATCGAGTTGCCGTACGGCGTCGGCGGGCAGAGCCGGTTCTTCTCCTCGTCGTCCTGCCGGGTCGCCTCGACGTACCCGACCAGGGCCGCACCGAAGCACGGGAAGCCGGCCCGGATCGCCTGCAGGGTGATCCCTTCGGGACGCCAGACGGGGACGAGCGGGGGGTACTTCAGCCCGTCCGCCGCACAGTGCACGACGAGGGCGTCCTCCGCGACGGCGACCGATCCGTCGGCGAAGGAGAGCTTCCCCCGGTCGACGGTCTTGAGGTGCCCCCGTCGCACGACGTTCTCGAGCGTGCGCAGCTGCTCGAGCTCCCACGTGGCCAGGGTCGGGGCCTTGGCCATCGTCGGCAGGACCGTCCGGTCGACCCGCAGCATGATGCCGGAATCCTCCAGGCGGAGGAACAGGTCGTCGAGCGAAGTCGCCTGGGACGCTGCCCGCATCGTGTCGGCGGCCATGCCGAGGAAGATCGTGGGGTTCGGCTGGACCACGGCCCGGTTGATCATCCACGGGTCGCGGGGCCGCACCCAGCAGATCGCGTCGGGGTCGACGCCGCGCGACAGCAGCCAGATGCAGGCGTCGGTCGCGGTCTTGCCCGACCCGGCGACGACGTACTGGCTCGGTGCCTCCTCCAGCCGGGCGAGGCTGTTGACCGGCAGGACCCTGGCGTCGTCCGCGACGTCGAAGGGCGCCGGCTTCTCCGCAGGGATGCTGGGCGCCAGGTAGTGGGCGTTCACGATGCGGCACCCCTCGGACACCTCGAACCGCTCACCCGAGATCCGCGAGACGACCCCCCGGTCAGCCAGGTACTCGCAGTTGGGGAAGAACTCGACCTTGCCCGACTCCACCATCCGGTCGAGCATCCGCGCGTAGTAGGTGCAGATCTCCGACTGGGACGCTCGCTCCTGAAGACCCTCCTCCGGACCACGCTGCTGCAGCTGGCCTCCCCCGAGCAGGGTCGACGCGACGCCGTAGAAGGCAGAGGACTGGTGCAGGCGCACGAAGGGGTACGCCTCGAGCCAGTGCCCACTGACCCCATGGCGACGGTCGACCAGGGCCACGCGGACGTCGGCATGGTCGATGAGCGCGTCCGTGAACGCCATCCCCATGGCACCAGCCCCCACGACGAGATAGTCAGCGTCGATAGTGCGCATCATGAATCCACGCTGCCACGCTCCCGGTCGGCGCGTCTATGGACCGCTTGGGGGGTATGCCGCGCGAGGCGCGCCGTCGCGACGTGCACCGTCGCGACGCGGCATACCCGGAATTGGCCCGAGCGTGGGCCCGACACCTCCCGAGGCAGGCCCCGGGATGTGGCAGGCCCTGAAATGGGATAGTCCTTGCTCCATACACGGAAGGCTGATCAATGAGGTCGTGGCGCAAGTCCGAGGCCGGCGCGTTCGCCAGGATCTACGCCTGGCTGGTGGTCAGGCTCCGCTGGTTCGTCGTGCTGGGGTGGGCAGCCGGCGCGATCGCGGCCGCCGTCTGGCTCCCGGCAACCACCCCCAACGCGGATCTCGGCGGGTTCGCACCGCCCAACAGCCGAGCCATCGCGACGGAGACCACGTCGGCCAAGGCCTTCGGGTTCCCCATCCTGTCGCGCACGATGCTGGTGCAACGCGACGAGCACGGCCTGACCCAGGCCGCGCAGCAGCGGGCACTGGAGCGCGCGGTCGGCGTGGCCCAGCGAACGATCGGTGATGTCGGCCCCATCGTGGCCGTCGTGCCCATCGCCAACACGCAGGGCGCCTTCCCGTCGTCGTCGGAGCAGGGCACCACGGCGCTGAGCTACGTCTTCACCAAGCCGGGCACGACCTTCGGCGCGGAGGTCGCCGCTGCCGGCGCGTTCGGACGAGAGCACGTCAACCAGCCCGATGACCACCTCGTCGGGGTGACGGGCACCGTCCCCGCCCAGTTGGCCCAGTCGAAGATCCTCTACGACCACCTGCTGCTGCTCGAGGGCGCCACCCTCGTGGCGGTCATCGGGATCGTCGCCCTCAAGTTCCGCTCGGTCGTCGCCCCGCTCGTCGCGCTGGTGACGGCAGCCGCGTCGTACTTCCTAGCCGTGCGCATCACCAACTACGCCGGCGGGTTCGTGGAGGGCGGGGCGCCCGAGGAGCTCAAACCACTGGTGCTCGCCCTGGTGCTGGGCATCGTGACGGACTACGCCATCTTCTACCTCTCCAGCATGCGCACCGGCCTCGAAGACGGCCTCGACAAGCTGACGGCGGCCAAGGCCTCGGCCGCGCAGACCGGCCGGATCGTCCTGGTGGCGGGGATCGCGGTGGCGGCGGGCAGTGCCGCGATGCTGGTGGCGAAGTCTGGCTTCTTCCGCGCCTTCGGACCCGTGCTCTCGCTGTCGGTGCTGTCCGCCGTGGTCGTCTCGCTGACCTTGTTGCCGGCACTCATGGCGATCTTCGGTCACGCCCTGTTCTGGCCGACCCGACCCAAGCGGAGCCGCACTCTCCCCGTGGCGCGCGCCGCCGCCCGGGTGCTGACTGTCAGGGTGGTGGCGCTCGTCCTCGGAGGAGCCTGTGTGCTCGGGCTCGCGGCCCTCTCCGCCGACGTGGGGCGCCTGCACCTGGGCGTGTCCTTCGTCGCCTCGCTCCCCGCTGACAGCAAGCCCCACGCGGCCGCGCAGGCCGCGTCCTCCGGCTTCGCGCCCGGCATCGTCGCGCCGACCGAGCTCCTGCTGCAAGGCCGCGGCGTCGGCACCGACCGGGACAAGCTCACCCGCCTCGGTCAGGAGCTGGACAAACAGCCGGGGGTAGCCGGCGTCCTCAGTCCCAACGCGCTGCCCGACGAAGTCGTGCGAGGCGCGCTGGTGACCAAGAGTGGCGATGCCGCTCGCCTCCTCGTGATCCTCGACCACGACCCGCTTGGCCCGACGGCGATCCACGACCTCAACCGCCTGTCTGCGGCCATGCCAGGCATGCTGCAGCGGGCGGGGCTGGAGGGAGCCCGCTACGGCGTGGCAGGGGACACGGCCGTGGCCAGCGAGCTCGTGGCGGCGACCAACGCCGACCTCCAACGGATCGCGATCGCGGTGCTGCTCGTGAACCTCGTCCTGCTCATGGTGTTCCTGCGTGCCATCGTGGCACCGGTCCTCCTCCTCGGCTGCAGCGTGCTTGCCTTGGCGGCATCGCTGGGTTGTCTGACGCTGGTCTTCCAGGACCGGCTGGGCCATGAGGGCGTGGCCTTCTACGTGCCGTTCGCCGCCTCGGTGCTGCTGCTGTCGCTCGGGTCCGACTACAACATCTACGGGGTCGGCCACGTCTGGACCCGGGCCAACCACACGACGCTGCGCAAGGCGATCGCGGAGCGGATCCCGGAGACGTCTGGCGCCATCACGGCAGCCGGCATCACCCTCGCGGCGAGCTTCGGGATGCTTGCTTTGATCCCGCTGCGGCAGTTCCGAGAGCTCGCGTTCGTCATGGGGCTGGGCGTGCTCATCGACGCGCTGGTCGTGCGGACGATCCTGGTGCCGGCGCTCCTCACGCTGCTGGGCGACTTCAGTGCCTGGCCGCGCAAGCTCAAGGGTGCCGCGGTCGCTCAAGAGGCCGCGGACCGGGAAGAGCGGGCCGTAGAAGCGAGCCGCTAGCGCCGCCGCGGCCCTCGGCCGTCGTCGAGAAAGACACCGTCGAACACGTTGCAGTCCTTACCGGTCGCATCCGTGACCGACGGGTCGGTGTAGCCGTCCGGGCCGCAGACGCGGGGCCAGGCGCTCGGTGGCACGGACTGCCCTGCCCAGTGCGTCAGCGAGATGTCGACCTGCTCCGTGGGCTGACGCGCGGCACCGTTCCGTCGGCAACTCTCAAGGATCCGACAACCGCGATCATCAGGAGGCCGACTGTCGGGGCAGGGCATCCTCGCCGTTCAGGTGCACGAGGACCACGACAGCCAGCGCGAACAGAGGGATCACCAGCGTCCACATGGTCGCGAGAATCCCGGCGAGGCATCCCGCCGTGACGAGGCCGCGGGCCAACCTCGGTCGCCCAAGGGGAGCCAGCGTTCCGAGCAGGATCAGTGCGCCACCACCGACCAGGGATCCAAACCAGAAGGGGATCCCTCCGTCACCGGTGACCACGGCGCGAGTCGTCTCCGCGATCCCCGCGACGATGTACAGACCTCCAAGCGAAACCGCAAAGATGTCCGTGAGCCTGCGCCGGGTCATGGCCCATTGTCTGACCGGCGGCCCCGCGCGACAACATCCTCATCCGGCCCAAGAGTCAGCGGCCTCGCGGGCTACGGATCGATGGATGGGTTGAGCCTGGGGTCCCTGCCCTGCACCTTCGGCGGCAGCGAGAATCGCGTGCTGCTGTGTCGCGCGCGGAACAGACGGGCGCCCCGAGGGCCCTGACACTCGGACCATGAGGCTGAGACAGAAGGTCGGATGCGCGATTCATGGTCACCTGTGGGAGTACCGAGAGCTCGACGACTGGATCGTGTCCACCTGCCAGCGCTGCGCAACCGTCTTTGACCTTCCGGCCAGCGCGTACACGGAGGGAAAGCGGACCACGGGTGGCGACCCCGGTCGGGGCATACCTGGCGCCTGGATCGGGTTCATCCAGGACTTCGGATCCGGCGACTGTGGGGGTGGCGGTGGCGGCGATTGCTGACCGCACGGTGCAGGAGCCGGTGACCGCCCAGTGCGGGGCGCCGCGCCAGTCATCGTCTCCAGTGACATCGGCGCCAACCCGGTCCACCATGGAGTTTCCAACTGGAGCGGGTGCATGAGGAGGATCAGTGCTGTTCCACATCACGCAGGTTCACAGTCCTGAGCTTTGCCCCAGAGACGAGGGCGGCTCCAACTCGCTGTATGACGCCAGTGTCGAGGGGGTCACGCTGATCGGTCGCTACGGCGCGAACGCCCAGCACACGCTCTTCCTGGTCGTCGAGGCGGAGGACGTCAATGCTGTCCACAAGTTCCTCTGGCCTGGCTTCAAGCGCTGCACTAGCACGATCACACCGGTCAGCGAGGTCCCAGTTCCCAAGGAGTGACCGACACTTTCACAAAGGTCCCCCGAAGGGCGATCACCGTGGCTGGGGTCACCTTGGCGGCGAGTTTCGGGATGCTTGCGTTGATCCCGCTGCGGCAGTTCCGAGAGCTGGCGTTCGTCACGGGGTTGGGCGTGCTCATCGACGCGCTGGTCGTGCGGACGATCCTGGTGCCGGCGCTCCTCACGCTGCTGGGCGACTTCAGTGCCTGGCCGCGCAAGCTCAAGGGTGCGGCGGTCGCTCTAGAGGCCGCGGACCGCGAAGAGCGGTCCGTCGAAGCGAGCCGCTAGCCAGGCGGGGTGCACCGGCCCTTGGCTGGCGCAGCTGGCATCGCGAGAGTGACGCTCGCTGTGTAACGCGCAGCACAGACTGGCAGCTCGGAGATCCTCACACTCGAACCATGAACCTGAGAAATAGGGTCGGCTGCGCGATCCGCAACCACGTGTGGGAGCACCGAGAGGTCGACGAGTGGGTGGTGTCCACCTGCCAGCGCTGCGGGACCGTCTCCGAGCTTCCGGCCAGCGAGTACTCGATGGGAGAGGCAAGCCTCGATGGCGACGCCGGCAGGGGCATGCCGGGTCTGTCAATGGGGTTCTTCCAGGACTTCGGCTCAGGCGACGGTGGCGGCGATTTCTGAGTACAGCCGGTCAGCATCACGCGTGTCCTGAAGTTCGACCCCGGGACGGGGGCGGCTCCATCGAGCCGCCCCTGGACCGGTCCGGAGTCAGAGCTCCTGGTTGATCGACAAGATGTTGCCGTCGGGGTCCTTGAACCAGGCGCCCTTGACGCCTTCGATCTCGGCAATGCCGTCGACGGTCTTCAGCCCCGGCATGTCGTACTCCTCGAAGACGACGCCGCGGTCCCGGAGCTCAGCGACGGCCTTTTCCACGTCGTCCACGGTGAAGCCCATGTAGGTGCTCGCGGCCGTGCCGGCGAACCCAGAGGGATAGACGAGCACGAACGTCCCTCCGCCCCCGTCATACCTGACGCCGTCGGCCCTCGAGTCGATGGGCTTCAGGCCCAGGGTCTCGCCGTAGAACTGCTTCGCCCTCTCGATGTCTGACACCGCGATGGTCGGTACTGCCCTCAGTGGTTCGAACATTTCCACAACCTCCCCAGCTTCCGCGCAAGTGCGCCTCTTGGCGGGCCGGGCCGGGATCGGGGCGACGACCCTCTGAAACGCTACCTCCGAAGCCTCGCCCCCACCTGCGCCATTCGGGTGACCTGCGAGCGCCCCCTGGACGGCTTGTCGCTCGTGCCTCGTTCGTGGATGGAGCCGGTGACGGGAATCGAACCCGCGTGTCCAGCTTGGGAATCCTGTCGGATACCGCGAGGCGGGCGGATTCTCGCATCCGTGGAGAGCCGAAGATGCGCCCTGATGACTCCTGTGAGCCGCTACCTGTGGCCCGCTAGTTGCCCAAGGCCGCGCTGGAAGCAGAGGGGTTGACGCCGGCCGATGGGCGAGGGACGGCCCTGCTGCCGGGGCGTCGAGCTGCTGCTCAGGTAGGCGCTGACCCTGTCGCGTCAAGCGGGCACCTAGGCCTCCGTCTCTCGCTGGCCGTTGTCTCATCTGCCTTGCTTGGCTCGTTTTGAAGTACGACCCAGGGGCGCCGAACGGGACGCGTACCGACCCAAATGGAGCGTCTTAGGCTCAGGGTCGGGAAGGAAGCCCGACGGCGATCGCCTTCCAAGCGAGCCACGCACCCATGTCTTCGAGCTCGGCGGATAGATAACTCGTGTGGACAGTCGTATTCGAATGGATGCTCGCCGAGCACACGAGGTCATGGTTGTTGCAAAGCGTGACGGTGCGCCCGGTGACGTCGCTGGGAAGCCGTCCACTTCCTATCCCTTGTGATTTGCTGTAGATGCCTGTGGTGTTCACAATGCCGTCGTCTCCGGACTCTCTCGCATTCGTCCAGAAGTTGGTGTAGATCGACTCCGCACCATCCTTGTTCTTAGCTGGATCAGATTGAAGTCCAACAGCCGCAATAAGAGAATCGGGGATCCTATCGCTTTGAGCCAATACGGTCAGATACAGGTGTATGGCCAAGGCGCCCTGTGAGTAGCCTGCAAGCACATACTTCTGACTTGCACCGCACTTCGCGAATTCGTCGTTCAGGTACTGCCGAATCCTGTAGGCGCCTTGCCAATAGCTGTATGTGAATTCGCTCGATGTAAAGGCCAGGTTGTAGGAATCAGACGCGCTGCCGCCGACCGATCCGCTCCCGAATACCGGTACATGCATTGCTTGATAGCGCAGCCCTATGCCCTTCCAGTCCGCGTTATTCGCGTTCACGTATCCGTGGGATTTCATATAGTCCTGAAACCCTTGATAGACGTTCTGAATATTCGGGCCGAAACCATCCTGCCAGTTCTGGTAGGCCGCGTCGTAACCACTGTCTCGAATTCCCAGGTTGGTGTACTCACCCGATCCGCGGACGGCCAGGAACATAATGCGCTTGCATCCCGGGATAATGTCGGCACTGTTGTCGCTGCCGTCATCGGCTGACGGCACCGTGGTGGCCGGCTCCTCGGTTGGTTGGGGGGGCGCCACATAGCCAACCCAAGGGACGACGTCTACCCCCGATCCCTCGACGGCAGTACCCGTACCCAGCGGAGCGGGTCCTGAGGAGTCGCCCCAGTCCACGTTTGTTGCGTCCACGTAGTCGTTGGAGGACACGCCCGTCTGGTCGTTCAGGAGCCTGCCGTGAATCTCTGCTCCCCCGCCGGGGGAAACCGCCAGTCCCGTGGACGCGTATTGGATGGTCACTCCTTGGAGGTCGGCGTAGGCGTCAAGCGCCACATTGATGCCGGTCCAGTCGCCGGGGGCCGCGAGGGTGGCGCTGCCGTCGCTGTTGGTGTCGCCGCCTGCGGTGTCGTCCCGGAAGGAGGTGAACACCACCGGTGCGGCCGCGGTGCCCTGGGCGATCAGTGAGCCCTGCACGTACAGCTGG
>NZ_JBFUHC010000012.1:0-147585 GCF_056402615.1 Pedococcus sp. P3_C7
TGCGCACCGTGCGACGCGACAGCACCGGCCCCGTCCGCAACAAACGACCCTTGGGAGGTGCACTGACCAAGACCCGCAGGACAAACTGACGTAAGGAGTGTCAAGGATCAACCGACGTAAAACCGTCAACCATCAGCCGAATGCCTACAAGGGCACCACCACGTTTTCGCAGGTCAGAGGCCATATTCAGGCCTCCCCGTCGCTCTCCGAGTCTGACGATTTCGGCGGCTGGGTGCCTATTGGGTTCCCAAGAGCCTTGTTGACCCGGTCCAAGGCCGCCCGGTCGGCGTCCGTCCCCATCAGGTGCCCATAGGTGTCGAGCGTCAGCTTCGCCGTCGAGTGACCGAGCCAGGACGACACCGTCTTGATGTCCACCCCGGCCGCGATCCACAGGGATGCCGCAGTGTGCCGCAGGTCGTGCGGACGCCTCCCGAGGCCCGTCGTGTTCCAGTGAATCTGACGCCGCCAGTTCTGGGCGTGGAGGTACCCGCCCTCGGGTGCGGGAAAGAGCAAGTCGTTCGGCTCTTTCCCCTCCGCCGCCCTGAGGACCACCGGCAACACCAGTTCCGACAGCGGCACCATCCGGGATCGACCGCTCTTGGTCGTGGCCCGCTCGATGACCGCACCTGTCAGCCCGGACTGCGGAATGGACCGCTTGACCACGATCCCGGGATAGGGAACCGAGACCACGTCTCGGACTCGCAGCCCGCGTAGCTCGCCGAATCGCAGACCGGTCAGAGCCAGGACCAACGTGATGTCGGCACCCCCGGTCGACAGCTTCCGCTGAGTGTCGACCACATCAAGGAGTACAGCGACGGTGAACGGGTCGACCTCGACGACCTTGCCCGTCCTCGAGTCGGGATGCGGAAGGGGCACGAGCTCTGCGGGTGAGACCTGAAGGCGACGCGTCTTCACGGCATACCTGAAGAGCCCCCGCAGAGTCGTTCGGACGCGAGCCGCTGTCCGCACCGACCGCGTCACTGCCAGGTCGACCAGGAATCGCTCGACCAAAGGAGGTGTGACCGATGAGATCGGGAACTTCCCGAAGGCCGGCACGATGTGGACCCGGAGAGCGCTCTCGTCCGACTCCCAGGCCCGCACCGACACCTGCCCCTTCCGTGCCTCCCGAAACTCATCGGCCAGCTCGCGCACCGTGATCCGACCGGCAGCGGGAGCGACGAACTCGCCAGAGTGCAGCAACCGCTTCTGCTCGACTTCCCAGCGCACAGCGTCGCCGCGTCGGTCGAAGGTCCGATCAGCTACGACACGGCTGCGGTACTTCACCTGGACCCGCCACTTGCCGTTGGGGCGCTTGATGATCACGCCGGTTCCTTTTGCGACTCCAACCACGCCAACAGGTCCTTCGGCGTCCAGAAGCATCGCTTGCCGATCCTGATGGCCGGAGCGAACCGCCCGTGATACCTCAGGTGGTTCAGCGTCCCCACGCTGATGTGGCACCACTCCGCCGCCTCGTCCGGAGACAGCAGGACCGGAGCCTGCACTTCATCGACTTCTCTACTCATGACCTTCACCCCTTGGTTGATTTCCTTTGGGACCACTACTGATTCGGACGCTTCGCCTCGGCCCTGTGTTGTGCGTACTCGCGTGCCCGTGCGGCAGCAGCGCGGGCCAGTGCGACGTCACCTTCGGTGTCCCAGCCGGTTCCGACGAAGGACCAAGACCCGACCACGAGCGTGGCTTCGTCATCGTCGTCAGCGAGCAGCTGAGCTTCCATCGACGCGAGGTCGACGGGTATGCCGGTGCGATGTGCGTCTGCGATGAGGACCTGTGCGCGTCGACGGGCGCGGCGCAAGGCTCCGAGGGTGACGGAGTAGCGGCGTGACTTGGTCGCGAAGTGCCCTCGGAAGCCAAGGGCGGTATGCCACTTGCCCAGCAGTCCGTACGGCAGCTCCTTCAGGGCGCATTGCATCCGCTCCGCGACCCACTCGTCCTCGACGAGGGTGGCGAACTCGGCTGCCACGGCTTGGATCCGGGACAGGTGCGGGTTCGAGACCTCTCTATTGACGGTGTCAGTGGCGGACTTGGTCGAGTACTTCGCGAGGTACCCGGCCACCTGCTCCGCATTCAGCGGTCCAACGGGGTCGTCCGTGCGGTAGCCGACCTTCACCGGACGGCAGTCGACCTGGGCACCGAATGCCAGCACCCGGGGGACGTCACCGGCGAAGACTGGCGGTGCGGTGAATCGGACCGATTGGACGGTCTCCTCGACGACCTGGGCGAGCAGCTGGGCGGTGACCCCGTCGGGCGCGGGTGCGAACGCGTCGTCGGCCTTTGGACCGTCCAGGCGGACCAGGGCGTGGAAGTGGATCAGCCCGCGGCGCTGGTACTCGGCCACCTTCGAGTACTGCACGCACGCGACCTGCTTGAGCCGGGATTCCTTCACGCCGAGCCGGCGCGCCAACACCCGCTTGATCCCGATGTTGAATCGCCTCCACAGCTCGGGCGCCCACCACTGCCACACGATGTGGGAGGCGTAGTCGTAGCACTCCCCGCACAGCGGCTGGCCCAGCAGCTCGTCGCCGTCACCATGCCTGGTCATGCAGGTGGTGGATCGGCCGTGCTCGCAACGCTTCGCCTTCGCGTGGGGACGGCACCGGCGACCGTTGTCACGCATCCCATGGACATGCCCGAACGACGGCGCGGTCACCGTCGCGAAGACCAGCGGGTTCTCCCCCACCCGTTCCGGGACGCCCTTGCCGCCAGCGACCCCTGCCTTGATGAGGTGGAACATGTCGGCCGCGTAGACCCGCGAACACGACGGGCAGTCGGATGCTCGGCGGTTGCCGCACCGGATCAAGGTGGCCCCCAGCGGCTCGGCGTCGGAGGAGTACGTCGACAGCACCTCCCCCGTCCTGGCGTCGACGCGCATCGACGATCCGGTGAGGTGGATTGGGTTGGTGCACGACCCCACCCGAGCGACCGCGTTGGACCAGTCGTCGAAGTCCGGGGAGAGCAACCGTGCCATCACCTGCGCTGCAACCCGCGGTGAGGCCAGGTCGAGATCCAGCGCGGCCTCGTCCCCGAACCCGGGGAACCTCTCCGAAACGTGCGACGCGGCCTTCGTCAGCGCACTACCGTCAGGTGCATGGCGTCCCACGAGGTTCGCGTTCTCAACGCGGAATGTCCCGTCTGCGAGCACTTCGGTCCTCATTGGCCCAGTGCTCCTGGACTCTTCACATGCAGTCTGTGCAATACGTCCTTTGGGACAGGGCACCCCTCGGACGAGTCCGTTGTTCTCGTCGACGATGGCGACTGAGCGGACAAGGTCACAACGCGGAGCATGATCAAGCCACCCGCGATCCGTCTCGGTTGCGCGGCTTGCGCGGGGGCCGTGGCTTCCTCGGCCGCGCGGATGCGTCAGGCGTTGCGTCTGGTGTCGGCTGGGGGGCGACCGGTCGCGGCCCCGAGTCGAAGCTGTCGAGGGGGTCGACGGGCTTTGGCGCCCGGGGGGCGGTCAGTGCCGTTGAGGCGGTGACGGATCCGGCGAGGGCGTGGATGTCGTCGTCGGTGAGGTACGAGGCGCGGACTCTGCGGATCGCGCGCGTGCCTTCGATCCGGACGAACGCCACCCCTGGGGTTTGTTCGTTGATGTGGTCGGCGGTGGCGCCCATGTCGCGTGCGCCTTCGCCGAGGACCATGTCGACCTGGATCGGGTTGTCCAGGCGCATCGCGACCCGGGTGGGGAACAGGTCGCGCCACCCGACGACATCCTTGCCGGGGTCCTGCACCGCCGCCAGCACGGTGATCCCGACCGCGCGGCCCTTGGTCAGCAGCAGCCCGAGGGCCTTCTCGATCCGTCGCACCACGTCCCGTTCGGCGAACGCGGTGAGGGTTGCGAGTTCGTCGATCACTGCCAGCAGGTGCGGTGAGTCCGGGGAGGGCTGGTGCTTGCGGATACCCAGGTGCGCCAGCCTTTTGGCGCGCGCGTCCATCACGGCCACGAGGTCCTCGAGCAGGTCGCACATCGTCTCCGGGGTGCCGTCCTCGAACCGGGAGAAGAGTCGTTGCCCGGGGCGTAGTTCCATACCGCCCTTGGGGTCGATGGCCCACACCTGCACCCACCCTGCATTGATCGCCGGGGACAGCCCTCGCAGCAGCGACCACAGGATGGAGCCCTTCCCCGCGCCCGTGGCCCCGGCGATCAGGACATGGGTCTGCCAGAGGGAGAACCGCCACTCGGTGCCGTCCTCGTGCCGCCCGACCGGGACCCCGGCAAGGTTCACCTCCGATTCCGGCTGGACCGGCAGAGGTGCGATCGTGATCTTGAGGACGTCGGTGCAGTGCAGCTCGATCCAGACCGACCCCGGGCCTGACCCCGTGACTCGGGCTTCGCGGACGCCGAACGCGACGGCCAGCGCGTCGGCCTTGCGGGCGTAGTCGTCGAGGGTGAGCCCGGTCGGGATCGCCACCCGCAGACGTACGATCCCGGCCGGGGTGACCCGGATGTCCCCGAGTCCCCCGTACACCCAAGGCTTGTTGCTGCCGATGTGGTCGTGGACGACGAGACCAACCCGTGGGGCGATCCGTCGCCATTTGCCCGGATATGTCATCAACAGCCACACTCGAGTCAGGCGTGGCCGGACCTGCCCCCTGTAGGACTCCGGCCACGCCACCCGCCACACCACCAGGCCAACGACCAGAGCCGCCAGCACCGCAAGAAGCGCGAGGTGGCCGGCGTACCGGTCCAGCACCAGCAGGGAGCCTGCCGCCGAGGCGACCCGGGGGCGACGGATCGCGAACCGGACCAGCCGGAACACCGACCGCACAACCAGCAGCACGAGACGGACGACTGCCTCGATCATCATCGGCACCGGCTCGTCGCTGCCGAACATCGGACCCCTGGGCGCACTCATCACAAACCCCCTTTCAAGCCGACCGGCGAGCGTCCGCCGCCACTGACATCACCCGGGACTGAGCCGCACCAAGAGCGGAGTAAGCCCGGTGCATGCCGCGACGGACCTCGTCGTCTGGGGCGTTGACGAACTCCCGGACCAGCTTCGCCAGTTCGGTGCGGACTCCGTCAACCCGCGATACCTCATGCGTCAGCACAGCGGGGAGGTCCTTCACCTCGATGTCGAACGCGTCCGCCCACGCCACTGCCTCCACGGGGCGCATCACGCCGCACCCTTCTCAACCGGCCCTTGCGTTTTGGCGGCGCTCGACCCGTTGGGCTTGGCACCGGGGGCGCGCATCCCGTCCGCGCGCAGCGACCATCCGATCTTCGGCCGCTTGCCACGGTCGTCGATCCACGCCGTCACCGTCAGGTTGTCGAACTCCACCGGCCGCAGCTTCTGACCATCCACCTTCGACGGAGGCACCGGCTGCACATCGGCGGCGATCTTCACCGTCACCTCGCCCTGGTTCTTCGGGGCCTCCTCGTCATAGTCCACAACGCGGACCTCCCACACCCGCAGACCGGACTCCTTGTCCCGGACCTGCACGTCCCCCGGCTCCCGACCCTCGGCCTTCGCCGCCTGGATCAGATCGAAGTCCTCCACCGCCGTGACCGACCCGCGCATCCCGACACCCTCCGGGAAGACGTCCTCGAACCGGACCCGCATCCTCTGCTGAATCGCCATGACCAACACCTCTACTTGTCTAGAGCGGTTACTAACAGAAGCCAGTAAACCATACTCCTCTAGACAAGCACCTTCTCGGACTCAGATCGCGGGGAAGCGGTACTCCAAGACGTAACTGGGGGCCGCCTTGACGGTGTCAGTCAACTCGACAGCAGTTCCGTTGCGGTCGAACGCAATTCGACGAACCGTCAGCACCGGCGTCCCGGTCGGCAGTCGCAGGCGCCGACGCTCCTCCGGCGTAGGCATCCGAGCGGCGACTTCTTCGGAGAACTCGGCCAACTGGTGCCCCAGCTCCTCCAGGCGCGCGTAGATCCCACCCGGCCCGGTGTCCTGCTCGGCGATCTTGGTCCCGTTGGCGATGGCATGCGGAACATAGGACTGGGCAAGCTCAACGGGCTGACCGTCCATCAGGTATCGGCGACGCCTCGCAACAACCTTCGAACGTGCCAACAAGGACAAGGCCGAACGCACATCCGCTGACGCGACCTCGCTGCCCACCTCAATCTCGTCCACGGACGGGGTCCCTACGCCCTCCGCCTCAGCCAAGAATGCGGCCTGCCCTTCCTCTCGGTGGCGGCGCGCGAATCGGTCCGAGGCGACACGGCGAACAACCGGACGGTCTCTCACGAAGACGCCGCGGCCGTGCTCTGACCGGAGCAGTCCCTCGGCGCGAAGGTCGGCCAACGCCTGACGCACCGTCATCCGGGCAACACCGAAGTGCTCCATGAGTTGCGACTCGGACGGCACCTGGTCGCCGGGACTGAGCCGACCGGAAGAGACCGCCTCACGAATGCCCTGGGCGATCTGCTTGAAGGCAGGCATGTCCGCGGACTTGTCGACCTGACCAAGCTCCAACATGACTCCTCCAGTCGTCTGTACTGCCTACACTTTGACAGATGGAGGCGATCCCAGCGAACAAGCCACCGCGCCACTCGGTAAGTGTTGCGGCGGCCATCTTCGACGACTCCGGCAAGAGGGTTCTCCTCATCAAGCGCCGCGACAACGGCAACTGGGAGCCACCAGGTGGGGTACTCGAACTGAACGAGACCATCGAGGACGGCCTCAGACGTGAGGTCCGCGAGGAGACCGGCGCCGAGATCGAAGTTGGCCCGCTGACCGGCGTCTACAAGAACATGTCACTCGGAATCGTCGCACTCGTGTTTCGATGCAAACTGAGATCAAAACCAGGACAATCATCCGCCGAGGCCACCATCGTCGATTGGCGACATGTCAGTACCCTAAGCACATCCATGCAGCAGGTCTTCGCGATTCGTATCCAGGATGCTGAACGTCAGGGACCACCGACCGTGCGCGCCCACGACGGAGCCATCTTCCGCTAGAACGAGGATCCAGCGCGGAGACTCGGATAAGACTTCGTGAAACACAACTCACACTTATTCGTCACTCCAGAATCAGGGACCAACTTTGTGTCAAATGGATCCCCGTGGAACAACCCATTCGTGCGCCTGCCCCGTGACCGCAGCAATCGCCTCATAGTCGCTGTCATAGTGGATTACGGTCAATCCTTGCCGTTTGGCCACGGCTGCGATGACAAGGTCAGGAATCGATGCTCCCCGATGCTGTGCATCGGCCGCTAGATCGCTCTGGACTTTTAGTGCATCCTCCCAGTCTCGCTCATCGGTCTCCTCGTAACGGAGTATCGAGTTACGCCATCCTGACAGCTTTTGATAGTCGTCGTAACTCTGGGCTGAGTAGAGTGCTTCTAGTTCCAGGATCGCGCATGTGTGAACCAGCCCTCTCATGAGCAGTGGTTCGAGACGGTCGTTCACGGCATCCACCTTCAACCGCGACATCGCGCTGGTGTCTACCAAGTATTCAGTCACCGCCATGCTTCAGCTCGCAACTCGTCCGTCCCATTCATGGCGTCTGACCGCATAAATCCAAGAAATTCAGTAACCAATCTCTCGCGCACGACTTGGTTCAGCGCGGCATTAACAGTGTCGCCTGGAGACTCGGTGCCCAGCATTTCTTGAGCCATAGCCAAGGCAGATTCGTCAACGTGTTCGACCGTTGCCTCTGCGCCATCCCGGGGCTTAGTTCTCGCCATCCCCTAACTCTCCTCACCTGGTTGCACTGCGTACTTAACTTGACATCGCTGGCAAACGGCACCGTGCATTACGAAGATATCGATTCGCATCAGGAGTGGTACAAGCGTGTTGGGGCTGTAGCGGCGACAAAGATCGCAGGTGAATTCTTCTACCGGCCCGAGATTCTTTCCAATCCTGACGCCGTCCATCATGTCTTTCACCGCGTAAGCCCAGCATTGATCGCATTTCCACGATCGTTTGGCGATGAAGATGTTCCATGGCTGCATCGGGTGGGCGTGCAGATGGTCACAGACGCGAACATTTTCATCATTTGGATCCAGCTGGCTAAGCACGTCCACGGCGGCCGTTTTGCCACGAGAGCTGGACATTTGGATGCCATCGACCTTGGCCGGCGCAACCTTTGCGCGGTTGATCTCCTGTGCCCAGTCGAAGTCCTTCTCCTCCGTGTCCTCTGCGGCCCGCTCGCCGTGGTAGGACGCGAGGAGCGCCTTAACGTTCTCGTCCCGAGCAGGGCAATGTCTTCGATGGCGGAAAAGTGCTTCAAGTGCTGGAACGCCAAGGTCCGCATCCTTCCGTCCCAACGTCGGCACTGCTTCGCACTTCTCACATCGTCCGGTAAGGATTGCGCCACGCCGTAAACGCAGCGCGAACTCCAACTCTGGAGAGCAGTTTGGCGGCACCGCGGGGAGGACTACAAGCACATCACCGAGTGCCCACGCCTCGTCCAGGCCGTGCGGCATCGCGCCACGGAAAGCGGGCGTCTCACCCCTGGCGTATGCGGCATATAGATCTGCCTTCGCGTCTGCTTGGCTCATCACCCTCCGTCGGCTGCGTCTCCCCTAGATGCTAATGCGCCACGACCTTGGACGGCAGCGCCTTAGGGCATCGCGCCTCAAGGACTGGGCTACCCCTTCGGGCGACGCTTCGTCACCGGATCCATCGGGTGTCTGAGCAGGTACGTGCCCGACGGCCCAGCGAGCAAGCAACTCAAGTCTGGAAGCAACCGCAGGGACAACGCGCCACCACGGGTAGTGCTGGCGCGCCAAGGTCGCTGCATCGGCCTTCGCCACGGATGGGCCAATCTTAGGTAACAACCCCACCAGACTCAGCAAGCGCATCCCGAGCTACGACCGTGTCATACAGCCCGTAATGACGAATTCCCTCATGAGAATCCAGGCCCGTATACGACAGCGAGGAGTCTTCGTAGCGGCGAAATGCAAAGACGGCCTGATTCATATGGCCAGAGTTGAAGACGTTCAGCGAGACCAAAAGGTTGAAATCCTCCACCGAGAGCCCTGTGACGGTTCGAAAGAGATCCGTTTCGATCTTCGTGATAACATCCTGAAGCGTGTTTTCGCGAAAGTCAGTCAGGTACATGAATGCGGGAATCCGGGTCGCAAATTTGATCAGTTTGTCCTGGATCTGCTTTCGTTTGGACTTGTACTCCTTCTCCTCATCCGTGAGCTCCTTCCTCGTCTTCGGATCGTTCTTGTCGCCGAGCTTCTTTTTGAGTTCTTTTACCTTTTCGCTCTTGTTGACGACCGTTTCGATGATGTTGTCACCCAGAGCCCTGAAGCCTTCGATGTGCATGACTGCTCGCAGAGCTTCCTCGTTGGCGAGGATCCTGCGAAGGGTGTCGTTATCGACGTTGACCAGGAGGGCGGACTCCCACTTGCGAGCTAGCAGGGTCGCGCTCGTACCTGCCATGGCCGTGTCGAGGATGCCGCCAGCGTCAATCTGGATCATGTGGGAGCCGTCGTAGGCAAGCACCGGGAGGAACGACACCAGGTCCTCCACGGCCTTTTCGGGGTTGGGCTCGTTGGGGCTCAAGCCCACTCCATACTCGGAGAGCTGGCGAAGGGCCCGGGTGGGAGCAAAGTCGAACACGAAGCAGATGGGTTTGTAGACCTCTTCTTCGTGGGGGTTGTCGCCGTTTGGATTCTTCTGGCTCCACGGTGACTGCACACGGAAGGCGGCCTGGAAGTAGGTCTCAGGCGACTTCAAGTTGCGAAGCATGAGGATGGATGACCACTGCGGCACGGTGACGCCTGTCGTGAGCTTGCCGCATGAAAGCACGATGGAACCTGAATCATGGCCGCTGCCAATTGCCCTGCGAACGGGCGGCAAGGCATCCAAGCCAATACCTGCACCGGCCCCGGCCACCGTAAGCACCTTGTACTTATGGAAGTAGGCGTTTTGGCGCTCGGCCAGGAGGTTCGCCATGGCATGGCATGCCGCCACGTTCGGCAGGAACCAAAAGGCATGCTGGACGTGGGGCAGCAGGCGCACGTCGGAGTAGGGGAAGGGCGGCCTCTGTGAACCCTGCTTTAGGTTGTCCACCTGAGTCGGCGCGTAGGCGCCCCTGATGATGTCGAGCCACTTCTGGACCTCGTCCTTGTACTTGAATGCGGCCTCTGCGCCCTTCCCAGTGGCAGCGAAGAACGCGTTGAGGTCGAACTCATCAAATTCACCGGAGCTAGCGATCGCGACCAACTCATCGGGCATCTGGTAAGTCAGAAGGCGCATCTGTGGAAGTCCACCGTAAGGGTTCCAGGCGCCAGGGTGCGCCTGCGCGAAGGCGTCCTTGGCCCGCTGTTCGTCCGTATAGGTCCAGTTGAAAATCTGCTCCTCGATGAACTCACCCGTCCTGAGCACCTTGAAGGGCGTGCCCGATAGGTACAGGTAAGCGCGCGTCGTGATAGGCAGGAATTCGGTCTCCTGCTCACTCAGTTCGTCAAGTTCCTCGTGGTAGGCGTCTAGCTCGGGGTTGTACTCGAGCGTCGTCTCTGCCCTGACCTGGGAGTCGTCTTCGCCCTCGAAGAGTTCCTTCGCAGTCTCGCGCCACGCACCGAAGTGATACTCATCGAAGATCACAAGGTCCCAGTTGATCTCATGGAGCCACTTGTTCTTGGCCTTGATATTGCCCGCCCTGTCGCGTCCCAACAGGTCCTGGAACGAGCCGAAGTAGACCAGAGGCTTGTTCTTCGCCACTGCCAACGGATCAGCGCCGGACTGCTTGCTCATGTACTGCCAGCCATCGAAGTCGGCATGGTTCTCAAGGTCGGTCTGCCACGCGTCCTCAACTGCGGGCTTGAAGGTCACCACGAGAACGCGACTGGCTCCGAGCTTCTTGGCCAACTGATACGAAGTGAACGTCTTGCCGAAACGCATCTTCGCGTTCCAGAGGAAGCGCGGCACGGCGTGCATGTCCTCGCTCCACACCGAGTTGTAGTAAGCGTGGCTTTTGGCAACCGCATGAGCCTGCTCAGCTCGCATCTTGAATGTCTCGTGGTGAGTGCCGCTTAGCCTCTGACCCATGCGCAGTTCCGTGATGGCAGTCTGAACGTCAGCCAGCGTGCAGCGCACCCACTCGCCAGCGCCCGGTGCAGGCTCGATGCTCTCAAAACCCTTGGCATTCAAGCGTGCCCGCAACTGATGGTCAGTGAAGGATGCCCCGTCCACCCGCTCTGCTGGCTCCTCTAGCAGGATCGTGGGCCTGATGCCGGCCGTCTTCGTCTGTTCCGCGATCCTCTTCTTCACATCGCGCGTGGTTTGCCCCACCTTGATGAGGCCAACATGAGCAGGAGTGTCGATGGTGTAGGCGTACACCCTCAGCCGCGCATCGGGCTTAGGAGAAAGCAGTTCCTCAATGGTCTTCGGCATCGGCTTCCTTGGCGTTCTCCATCGGCTTGATGAAGGATTCGATGTAGGTCTGCTCTTCCTTCGTGATTCCGTACTTCTCGTAGAGGTCAGCGTCGGTCCACGCTCGATCCCACGTTTGCTCTGGAACCCAGCGATACATGCCTCGGAAGACGTGCTGGGCTGGCTTCCGGAGCGAGATGAGGAAGCGAACCAATCGCGTCCGTAGATATGACTCAACACTCTTCGCCTCGGCCTTCGACTCCAGCGGTCCAGCGACGAGGTAGGTCTGGGTGCAGGCTGAGCCAGGTTCCCCAAGAAGCGGCGGGCCCAAGACCACGTCCACACCGGTCTTCTCTCGCTCACGGCCAGAGCCCGCGACAGGCAAGTAGAGCTTCCACACGTCGATCAAGTGGGTGTTCTTGCGGATCGCGGCACGTGCCATCGCTCCGCTGACGCGACGGGTGCCAATGTTGGCATAGAGCCGCACAGCACCATTACCTGGCTCCGCGTCCTGGTTGTAGTCCTTGAAGTTCGTCGCGAGGCCAAAGGGGGTATCGCCGCTGACGAGCCCTTCGAAGGGCTTTTCGCCCAAAGCAAGGACCTTGTGGAGGATGTCCACCGCCCGCTTGTCGCGGACAAAGACTTCGAACTCATCCAATCGGCGCTGGTAGGGGCCGATGGCTTCACCGCCACGATGGTAGGTGCTCTCGCATAGGCCAGGGTTGTCTCGATCCCAGAGGAAGTAGCAGATGCCTCCGCCAATCCCGACGGTCGGGAAAGCATCCTTGGCGTTCTCGAAATCGACGAGAGTACGAACGCGCTTGTCCCCGAGGAACTCGCCCCTGAATTCGCCGAGCCCCCGGCCCCCAGCCATGAACCTCGAGGGAATGACCATGCTGAGGAAGCGCGGCTCAAGCTTCTTTGCCTGGTTCACGAAGAGCTGGTAGATCGGCGAATCGTTTGTTCCCCCGCCTCCGCCCGTCATCTGGTACGGCGGGTTGCCAATGATCACGTCGAACTGCATGTCTGCTCCGAACAGCTCCGCGACGAGAGCTTCGATGTCGTCGGTGTGGATGAAGGCGTAGGCATGAGACTCAAGGCTGACTCCACGGTCGAGGGCAATCTGGCTCGCCCCACAGAACTTGCATCTGCCGTTGGTGATCTGCTTGATCCCATTGCCGTGTGCATCAGCAGTGATCACCCACTCGGTACCACCGACCCAGGTGTGCTCTTGCCGTTCGAACCAGATGTTGCCCTCGGGATTGTCGAAAGACTTGGCGATCGAGTGCTCCCCGTCAGCCCACTTCGAGCAGTAGAGGCTGCGACGAGCAAGCAAACTCGTGAGGTGCGTGGTGGCCATACCGTAGACCTGCTTGGTGAGAATGTGGTCCACCCGTCCCCCGAGGTCAGGCATAACTTCCGCGAGCCCTGCGGTAAGGCGCCTCGTGACTTCCCGAAGGAAGATTCCCGACTTGGTGAAGGGGTCGAGGAAGCGCACGTCGGGGTTCGTCCAGATCTCCTCGCCGTCGTGCGCTTCCGCCCATGCATTCGCCACCGTATCGAGCATGCGGTTGGCGAACTCGGGCGGTGTGAAGACCTCATCGTTGGAGAGGTTCGCAATACAAGTAAGCACGTCGGGGTTGCGGCCATGAACCGAGAAACCTGCATGCGTGGTCATGAGGCCAGCTCCGCCACGCTCATCGGCGGGTAACTCTTGATGGGGGCAAAAACTTCATGCTTCCCCATATCTGCGAACAGCGTGTCTCCTTCACCGAAGGTACTCATTTGAGTGAGGGTCTCGAAGCGGAAGTCCCGTCTCTGATACTTACCCTTCCCGAGGTATCCCCACTCGGCAAAAGTTATGGCAGCCCCCTCGCTATTGAGCATGGTCATGGCATCGCCATGAACGATGTTCTGGCTCAGGACGTACTTTGCCGCCCCCCGCACCGGGTCGTCCTTCTCCATCTCCATGAAGACAGTGAAGATCTCCAGCATGTTGGCTCTACAGTCCGCTACGTTGTCCGGCAAAAGCTCGATTCCATAGATGCACATCAGCGCGAGGAGGGCGTAGTGACGCTTCTCGAAGGCGCTCTTGCCGTAGCGAAGCTGAACCGTCATCAACTTGCGGGAGAGAACCCTCACGAGGAAGTTTCCAGAGCCACAGGCGGGCTCAAGGAAGCGGGAGTCCACTCGCTCGGATTCATCCTTGACGAGGTCAAGCATGGCTTCGACCATCCAGACAGGTGTGAAAACCTCACCATGGTCAGCAACCCGCTGCTTGGACTTCACCAACTCCACGACTTGACCCTCCTGAACGGACCCGACCAAGCTCGAACAAGCCGCTTGGTCGGGGCTCTGCGACACCGCCAACCGTAGTCGCTGGGTTCGGCAGTTCGGCGCAAGTTGCCCAAACCGCTCATCGGAACCCGCCCCGTAACTCGAGCGAGGCGGTACACGCCCGCTGGCGTCTGGCCCAGCCATCTGGGTCCACCCGCCCTTGAGGACCCGCCGCATAGCTCGGCCATCGACCCGCCACACCGTTACAGGCGATCTGACCGCAGCCTCATCCCAGGTCTTCGTTGGTGACGGAGGCGCCGTCCCGCCGAGGGAACAGGTAGCGCGTAATGACGTACAGGATGCCTAAGACCTGTATCACGGTCGCGCCCAACCAGGTTTGGATTGATTCGGTCGGCAGGTTCCAATTCAGGCCGCACGACGCATAGCGCCAGAAGACCAGGTCGGCAATGAACAGTTGACCTGCAACCGCCAGGAGGGCGAAGCCGGCAACCAGCCTCTTGAGGAGCAGGTCGAGACGCTGATCGGCACGCTTGATATCGGCTGTCGAATGCAACGGAAAGGAGCGGCCGGGCCACCACCTCCGCCGTGCTTTACGGACGACGCTGGCGTCACGCGGGCTTGCGCTGCCCAGAGCGGCGATTGTCAGATCTATGATCCGCTGCTGCCGCTGCGCCGGTGAGGGCGTTTGCTCGTCATCCGAGTCACTCACTGCGTCGCCCGCGCACTGGTAGGCCGAGGTTCTCCAGCCGATAAGTCATTGCCTGGACGGATACCTCACAACTACGGGCTAGAACTCCCACGCTCAGGTCGGGCTGACTCTCAAGGAATGCCCGCGGCATTAGGAGCGCTGCTGCGAAGGCATTCGCGTACCTTTCGCCGGGATCCGTTCCTGCCGACGCCAGGTCGCTTCGGTAGTCCACGAAGTCGAAGTCGCCCTCAACCGCGCCGAGCTTGCGTTGATAGAAGTGACCCAGCTCGTGAGCGCAGGTGAACCGCTGTCGATGCTTGTGATCTGCCCTGTTGAGGTAGATCTCCGTCGCTCCCCGACCTCGGCCCACCAACAACCCGGCCACATCGCTGTCGAGAACGGAGGACCAGACCTCGATGCCAAGGTCGCTTGCGATCGCAATGGGGTCCACTGGCGGCTCAATGATCTGGAAAGACTCCAGCACTGCGGCAGCATCAGCCTCCGCCTCACGCATCACGTTGGTCATCCATCCCTCCCCACCGAAAGTCTAAGGGAGTCGATTGTGCCACCCCGTTAGACCCAACTGGTGGACGCACCGGCGGAGCACCGGCTGGCCCTTGCCCCCATTGTGGGCGCAACCAACGACACCGGACAGAACCTCCGAGATAGCCGCCAAGGTAGTGAGAGCTTCGACTCCCGGGGCGCGAACAGATATGCGGACGGTTGGGTCGTGCCGCCGGAGGCCTGCAGGGCTCCTAGGCGTACGTGCACATGTTTGTGACGTAACACAGGCATCGGCATCAGTTCGTTGTTGCTTGCGTCGGCTCATGGCCAAGGCGTAGCGGGGCCGAAGACGTCGCGCTTGATGACGTCGTGAGGTCGCTGCTCAAGCCCCCATTTCGATCACGTCCACCGCAGTTTGGCTTGAGCCCGATGCCCTCGAGCTCTTCTCACATCCAGCATGGCCTTGCACTTCAGCGATTGCGCATCTCTCGGACGAAGATCCAGATCAGCCAGAATCCGCCTGTAAGGACGCACAGGACGACGTCGAAGATGAAGTTGAGAGGGCCGTAGCGCCTGCGGGACATAGAGGAACCTTCGGGTCAGTGAGGACTGGGGGACGCCATACACAACAGCTCCTCAGCGGTTGTCGACGTGGATGGGCTCAAGCTCCCAGGTCCCAGCCAGTTCGTTGAACTCGCCGACCTCTGCCACGACGTGGAGGTTGTCTCCCACCTTGATGCTGTCTGGCCTGTTCTTGGCCGTGGGGTGCAGATCCAAGACAGGCGAGATGTTGACGAACCTAAACATCGGCCCGATCACCTTGTTCTCGTCGAAGTCGCCGGCGAGGATCAACATGTCGTATCGCGTCTGTTGGTCGTCGTGGTGCTGCATAGCCCCCAGGTTGCCGTCGAACTCGATGGCCCTACCGGCGTACTTGGCGGCGAACGCAGCTGCCAGCTCGTCGTCCTGAGGTGAGCGGAGCAGCTTCGCGAGCTCGCGGTTGTTCTTCACCGTCAGGATCGGCTCTGGCTGGGGGGTCGCAGACTCAGTTGCTTCCGGTTCCGGTGACGGCTCGTCGGAGGGCGAGGCAGACGGGTCGCCGGTCGGCTTGGCGTCGTCCTTGCTGCAGTCGCGTTCAACCGTCAGCCGTGGGGCGTCAGTCAATGGCTCTCCAGGCGCCGGCGTCTGCTCGCAAACCTCCCAGTTGGACTCCTTCATCACGCCGAAGGCCCCACCTCCGAGGACTTCGACATCCTGGGCGAAGCCGGCGCGCTTGATGTCGCTCTGGGCAACATTGAGTTTCTTGCCTGTGACGTCTGGCATTGCCGGGTCCTTCTCCGACCCACAACCAGCGAGCCCGGCGACGATCATCAACGCAAGGACAGAGCGAATCGCACGCATCCCACACCCCCATCAAATTCTGCTCGACAGCGCGCTGAGCGTAGCCTGAACATGCCGCGGAGAGGGTGAGCGACACCGGACGGAAGGCGCGAGGGGGTCGCAGATCACGCCCGCGGATCTCTCGCGCAACAAATCGATCAGACCAGCGCGTCCACGGTTCTGATTCCGTGAGGACTTTCCTTACTGGCTCAAGCGCGGCTCCGCCGCGATGCGCGGGGCCCCGCGTTGGGGACCCCCGCGCTCCGGGCGCTTCGCGCCCTGCGCGCACCCCCACCGCACCCCACGCCCAAGGCATGAGGGAGCGCCCTGGTTCTGTTCCAGGGCGCTTCTCTCAGCTCCGGCTCTGCTCACCATCTACTGCGCTGTTGACGGCAGGGCTTGGCGACTGCGTGGCTGCCGTAAGCCCCAGCCGTAACCTCCTTCTGCGGTCGGCACTTCATACCCGTGTGTCCGGGCTCCGTACCGGCATCGCAGCCGGTCACCGAGCAGCTCCTGGGCTTCAAGGTCAATGCGCAAACCCGCGTGGGGGCCCGCCGTGGCCCCGCCAAATTGGGGGTTTTCCACTCGCGATACAGCGCGTACTCTCGCGAATGTAAGGCCCATCCCAGACCCCGATGGGCAGGTTTGGCAGTCCTCGGGCGCCCTATCCACCGAGTCAACGCCTGCTCGTCACTTTCACTGCAAGGACAGTTGGAGGCGACGTGGACACTTGGCACCCTGAGAACGTGGTCGACCCGGCCGGTTCGGCATCCGCGTGGCGCGGCGAGCGAGCGATGCCGGTACTGGACTCGATCATCGACGTGGCCGGGCAACTGGTACCCGGTACCCATGTCGGGATCTGCATAGCAGATAACACAGGCACCCTCACGACACTGGCAGGCACCGATCCACTCGTATTCGCCCTCGACGACATGCAATACGCCTTGGACGAAGGCCCCTCCCTCACCGCCGTTCGAGAGGGACACACCGTCATCATCGACGACGCCGAGAGTGAGCATCGGTGGCCGAGGTTCACGCCGTACGCCGTCAGCCTGGGGCTTCGATCGCATCTGGGCCTGCCGATCTGCAGCGAGGACCAAACCCTCGGCGGGCTGAACCTGTACTCGACAACGCACGCGCACCTTGACGCCGACCGCCTGGCCCACGCGCGGGTCTTTGCTGCCCAAGCAGCCATCGCACTGAGCCAGAGCCGACGCGAGAACCACCTGGCAGCGGCACTCCAGTCGAGCAGAACCATCGGGAAAGCCATCGGGCTCACCATGGAACGGTTCGACCTCGACGACGAGGAAGCATTCGCGCGCTTGGCCCGACAGTCCCAAAAGTCCAACGTCAAACTCCGCGACCTCGCGGCACACCTGGTCAAGCAATCGAACGACCTGCGTCACGCCACACAAGCAAGCCGGCCACCTATCGAGCAACCCTCTGCCGGCCACATAACGCTGCCCCGGCACGACGCCACGGGCACATGCGGGACGGACGCCAGTAATGGTTGGCCCGCGCTTGGCAACGCCGGAGACCAGGACGAAGTCACCGACTTGCTCCCCGGTTTGTAGATCCGGACTTGAGAGCGCCACTGCGTAGGAGACCTTCTGGCTCTGCGCTTCTGGAGAACTGGTTGCCTCGCAAGGGCCCACGAAGTCACGGACGCGAGGAACATCCAAAGGGTGATCCTGACAGCGATCGCGTGCTACCTCCGAGGGCACCGCTGGCACCGGATACGACGAACCGGCACTCACGCCCTCGTGTGTTTGCGGTGCCATCAGCTCAGTACCGTCGAAGCCCAAGGTCACCAAGAGAGCACCTATCCCTTCACCGACGATCCCGACCACAGCGTGCAGCCCTATCCGCCAGATTGACTTGGGCGTAACCTCGGCGCAGGGCCGGTTCGGGGTCTGCCGATGTCTCGGGGTCGACAACCAAATCGACAGGGTCGACCTAGAGCGGCCGCCATCTTCGGGCAGAGAGGCGGCCGCTCGCCACGTCAGGCAACTCGCGCCTGTTAGGTACCTCAGAGGTGCCCGCAGGGTCTGAAACAGCCAGAACCACCAGACATGCGCCACACCCCAAACTGTTGCGACACAACGGAATTCGGAGTCCGGGCCACCCCCTGGCTCGCTCCTAAAGCGGGTATCGGCAGTTTGAATCTGCCCGAGAGCACCGCCATAGGGCTCCGAATCCGAGGCCGTTTCGATCCTCGCCGCCTACCCCGAGATCTAATGGGGACCATCTGCGAGGGCCGGGAGAAGCCCAGATCGTCGAAAGGTTGCGAAATGCAGGTTTACAGCGAGATGGTTCGCGACGCACTCGGCGAGCTCGCCGACGGGGAGCACCAACGCCAGCTCTGGACCAGCCTGACTCCGTCGGGACAGTCCTCGCTCGAGGAATGCTGGGAGCGGCTGTTCGACGACAGCGGCCTGGGCGACGCCCTCGATCGGGAGACGGAGGTGTTCGGGGATCAAGCTGACCAGTGCCTGCGCGAGCTGGATGCGGCCTTGCGCTTGGTACCAACGAATGCGGCCACCAATGAGGTCATCGCGAGTGACGAGATGGTTCTGGTCCGCAGCCTCGCCAGCAGGGCTCTCGGCCTGCTTTCGGATTAGCCCTGCGTGAAACGGCAAACACGCTCACACTGAAAGTCATGGACGTCAAGCGCCTCACGTGCCGTCTCGTGGGCCACCGATGGAATCACCACCGGTTGCCGGATCAGACGGTCAAGTCGACGTGCCAGCGGTGCGGCCTGATCGAGTTCGGCGACGGTGAGCCCGATTCGCGGGCCCAGCACATCGTCGGAGGCGGAGGCCCGAGCGGCCCAGGTTGATGGGACAAGCTCCCGGCGCTCCGCAGCCAAACTGCGGTGGTCCCCGGCCCCGCTGCGATTACGCCAATTGGAGGAAGCCGAACGCGTCCGTGGGTAGGAGGGTGTTGATGTAGGCAACGCCCTCAAGCCCAAGCAAAGGCAGGTTAACCATGTCCCGCAAGACTTTCGCGCGTGCCACCTTCGCTGTCCTTTGCGCAGGAGCCGCGCTCTTGGCCGCACCCGCAGCCAGTTACGCAGACAGCTTCTCACTGCCCCAGGGAGAGGCCTGCGCAGACTTCCCCGTGACGTTCACCGTCTCTGGGGGCAATCAGAGCGTGCGACCCGCCAACGGCCAAGGCGGGAACCCGAGTCGAGTCATCGTCGCCGGGACGGGGAGCAACGTCACCGTCACCAACGACGACACACACCAGGCGGTGTCGTTCCAGTCCAACGGGGCGGTGACTCGCACCACGACCCGCGCGGACGGAAGCCAGACTGTCAGCGCCACCGGGCACTACATCATCATCTTGTTCTCCACCGACGTCGGAGGGCCGTCCACCACCCTCTACACGGGACAGGTGACCTACACCGTTTCCCCCACCGGGGTCTGGGAGGTACAGAGCCACTCCGGATCGGCGCTCGACCTCTGTGCAGCGCTCAGCTGAGCCCGTTCTCGACGCCAACCGCGAGGAAACTCAAGCGACGAGGGAGGCGGAAGCACGCGGCATACCCAAGGTAGTTAGTCCGGCAGGGCGGCGGGCACGCCGGCGAGGCCGGCCAGGCGGGTGGAGAGCTGGATCAGGTCGAGACGGCTCTTGGACGCCACGAACTCGACCCGACCCTTGAGCCGGCGGCGATCGGCGGCCGTGAGCGTCTTGGCCGTGAGCACAACGACGGGGATGCCTCGCGTGTTCGGGTCGTGGTGGAGCGCGTCGATGACCGCGAAGCCGTCGGTGTCCGGCATGAGCAGGTCGACGAGGACCACCGCCGGCGACTCGCTGCGCACGACCGCATGCGCCTCGGCGCCGTGGGCGCAGGTCCGCACGTCCCAGCCGAGTGGTTCGAGGGTGACCTGCACCAGCTCGAGCGCTGTCGGGTCGTCGTCGACCACCACGATCCGCCGGTGCGCCACCTGGTGGGGCGGGCCCACCCCCACCCGGCGCAGGGCGGCCAGGAGGTCGTCCCGAGCCACCGGCTTGACGAGGTAGTCGGAGGCGCCGAGCGCGAAGCCGCGGCCGCGTTCGGGGAGCACACTGACGACGACGACCGGCGTGTCGGCCGTCGAGGGCTCAGCCTTCAGCGCGCCCAGGACGTCCCAGCCGTCCATGCCGGGCAACCGGATGTCGAGGATGACGGCGGCCGGGTGCATCGAGCGCACCGCGTCCAGTCCCTCCTCCCCGGTCCCCACCGCCACCGGCCGAAGCCCGGCCGCGCGGACGTGCACGGAGACCAGCTCCGCGGAGTTCTCGTCGTCCTCGATGATGAGGATCGTCGGCCGGGAGTCCTCCCCCTCGCGACCCCAGCCGGCGTCAGCGTCCGCGTCGGCGTCAGCGTCAGCGTCGGCGTCGGGCACCAGCCGCGGCTGGGCGCTCAGGGGGATCCGGAAGCCGAACGTGCTGCCGACCCCGAGGGTGCTCTCGAGCCACAGCGTCCCGCCGTGCAGCTCAACGATCCGGCGGGTCAGCGTCAGGCCCAGGCCCGTGCCCTCCGCCGACGAGCTGGACCGGCCGCCCTGCTGGAAGGAGTCGAAGATCCGGGCCTGGTCCTCCGGGGCGATGCCCACGCCCGTGTCGGTGACGCTGACCTCGAGATCCCCTTCGACGCGGTGCGCGACGACGCGCACCCGACCTCCGTCGGGCGTGAACTTCACGGCGTTGCTCAGGAGGTTGAGCATGATCTGCTTGAACCGCAGCTGGTCAGCCCAGATCGTCCCCAGCTCCTCCTTGGACGCGTCCACCGTGACCTTGATCCGGTGTTGAGAGGCCCGTTCGCGGACCAGCAGGTGCGCGTAGTCGAGGGCCTCGGCCACATCGAAGGAGGTCCGGTCGAGCTCCATGTGACCTGCCTCGACCTTCGACAGGTCGAGCACGTCGTTGATGAGCGCGAGCAGGTGGCGACCCGCGCTGTGGATGTCCTGGAGGTAGTCGGCCTGGCGCTCGTTGAGCTCGCCGAACATCCGCTCCAGCAGCACCTCCGAGAAGCCGATCACCGCGTTGAGCGGCGTCCGGAGCTCGTGGGACATGCTCGCCAGGAACTCGGACTTGTGCCGGCTCGCATCGGCCAGCTCGGCGCTCTGCCGCTCGAGCTGCTGGTAGAGCCGGGCGTTCGTCAGCGCGATGGCCGACTGGCTGGCGAACGAGGACAGCAGCTCGCAGGTCTCCTCGCTGAACACCCCGGGCTGCTTGCGCCGCACCACCAGCGCGCCGACGATCCGGTCGGCCCGGGTGAGCGGGATCGCGACCAGGGAGCGCCAGCCGGCCTCGTGGAGCAGGGTCAGGTGCGGGTCGAGGTCCTTTCGCTCGGACAGGTCCGGGATCTGGGCCACCGTGCGCGAGGCGGCCGTCCGGCCGACGAAGGTCTCGTCGACGTGGATGCGGGACTGCCGAAGGCGCTCGACCACGTCGCGGCTGGTGCCGTAGGTCGTGCGCACCCCGAACAGCCGGGTCTCCTCGTCGTACTCCATCAGCGACCCGCCGTCGGTCTCCGAGAGCTGGACGGCGTGCTTGACGATCGTCGTCAGCACCTCGTCGGGATCCAGGGACGAGCTGATCGCCTCACCGACCTCAGAGAGCGCCTCGAGCTGCTCGACCTTCCACGACAGCTCGTCCGACCGGCTCTCGAGCGCCCGGAAGAGGCCCACGTTCCGCAGGGCCAGGGCTCCCTGCGCCGCGAACGTGCTGAGCAGGCTCCTCACCCGGTCGTCGAAAGGGTCGACGATGGTGCGCCACACCGACAGCACCCCGACCACCTCGTCCTCGACGATCATGGGAGCGCCCATGATCGTCCGGATGCCGCTCTTGCTCTGGAACTCGGGGCGGTCGTAGTCAGGGTCGGCGAGCACGTCGACGATCTGCTGGGTCCTGCCGTCCAAGCCGACCCGGCCGACCAGCGAGGTGCGGTCACGCGGCACCGGTTTGCGAGTGGCCAGCTCCAGGTAGTCGGGCCGCAGGCCGACCGAGTGCACCATCGTGAAGTTGTGCTCGGTGGCGATGTGGATCGTCGCCGCGTCAGCCCAGCACAACCGGCGAGCGCGCTCCACGATCGCGTCGAACACCTCCGCCTCACCCGACGCGGACGTCCCGAGCACGGCCAGGATCTCGCTCGTCGCGGCCAGCTGTTCCTGCGTCTCGGCCAGCCTGGCCTGGAGACGCGCCACGGCCGCGGCGCTCGCTGCAGACCTGTCCTCGGACTCGGTCACGTGCGCCTCCGATCGCGACATCACAGCTGGCGTGCGGTTCCAGCACCCTCAGTCGTGCGGCGCCGACACCCTCAGCGCGCCCACCACGTCAGGTATGCCGTTCCAGCACCTTCAGCAGTCTGCCCCCAGATCAGCGCCCATGCCTACCTCCAAAGGGTGACGCTGCCTGTGGCCGCGCAGGTTTGCGTGGGCCGACGTCGGTGCACCTGCCGACGACCTCGGCACCGTCCGGTAGGTCAGAGTGCCTGTTCCTCCGCCGTCGCGCGGCGCACCACCAGCCGGGTCCACGCCCCGACATAGACCCGGTCGCCCTCGGCGAGCTCGCGACGCTGGCCCGGTGTCACCGGGTTGTCGGGCAGCGGGCCGCTCGCGGAGCCGACGTAGGTGCCGTTGGAGGATTGCAGGTCCTCGACCCACCACCGCGAACCGTCGGTCGTGAGCTGGGCCTGCCGGCGGCTCACCCCGGGGTCGGAGGCGAGGTCGATGTCGGGGTGGATCCCTCGGCTGACCGACGGCCGGCCGATGAGCAGGCTCTGCCGCCGCAACGGCAGGGTCTCCGGAAGTCCGGGCGACGGACACGGGTCGTCGCTCTCCTGGGAGGCGTACCAGTCAGGGTCGACCCACACCTCGACCACCCAACCGACGGAGACCTCGGGCGCAACGGGCGCCTGCGCGTCGGGTGCCTGCGCGTCAGGTGCCTGCGCGTCGGGCGGCGGGCCGGCGGACCCCACCCCGGCACCCAGGTCGAGAGCCGAGGTCGGCGCGACCTCCGCCGGCCGTGGCATCGTGCCGGTCGTGAAGTCGTAGCCGCACGCCTCGCAGAACAGCGCGGCCGAGTCGTTGTCGGTCCCGCAGTTGGGGCACTCCTGCGTCCCCGCCGCCCCGCTCGATGCGGCACCTTCAGGAGCGGCGTCAGGCGCCGCGCCAGGAGCCGCGCCAGGCGCCGCAGCACCGCTCGCTCCCCCGGCCGCTGACGCGCCGGCTGACGCGCCGGCCGACGCGGCACCTTCCTGCGCGATCGGCGCTCCGCACACGTCGCAGTAGTCCGTCGCGACGGACTCGTGCCCGTTCGGACACGTGACGGCGCTCATTTCCTCACCCGCGTCGTCTTGGTCGAGGCCGTGTCGAGCGCCATCTCGTCGAGCTTGCTCACCGCTCGACGCAGCCGGACCGTGCCGGTGTCCGCGTCGTCGATCTCGACGATCTTGCGCAGGCGGCTGGTCGCCTCGTCGTTGCCGGTCTGCGCCGCGAGCTGGACCGCCCGCCCGAGCTTGGCGGTCGCCGTGGTCGTGTCACCCGCTGCCTTCGCGGCGAGGCCGTCCTGGATGGCCTCGGCGAGCTCGGCCTGCCCGGTGTAGTGCGCGACGGCGGGGTCGATCCGCGCCGTCAGGGTGTCGTCGTTGGACCACAGCGCCTTGACCAGGCCCTGGGCCACCACGGTGTCACCCACGGCCAGCTGCACCCTCGAGGCGAGCTGTTCCTGTCCCACCGACTTCGCGGGCAGCCGCACCGCCACGTGGTAGTCCCGTGCCTCGTCGCCCCAGGAGCCGGTGGGATAGCCACCGGTCAGCGGGTTGACCTCCTGCCGACGTGGCGTGAGGTCCTCGACGGTCGGCGCGACCTGTCTGACGAACAGCACCTCGGCCCCCTGCGGCGCCCACACCCGCAGCGACGCCTCCGCGACACCGCGGCCCATCGCCTGACGCATGATCTGCTCGAAGTCCGCCGCCATGTCCTCGGGGCGGGCGATCAGGTCGACGCTGCCCAGCAGTGCTGTCGCGATGCGGCGGACCTCGGCCACCTGCCAGTCCTCGCCGACGCCGCGGCAGTCGCACTGGAAGAGGCCCCTGGCCTGCTCGATGGCGGCGCTGAGCTCCTGCGGTGACTCGTGCTGGTTGATGCCGTCGGTCAGGAGGATCGCGTGCCGCTGCGCGAGCGTGGGCACCGACGCGAACACCTTGGTGGCCAGCCTGAGCCAGGTGCCCATGGCGGTCCCGCCATCGGCGAAGAACGAGCCGACCGCTGCCTTGGCCTGGGCCCGGACCTGTGAGTCCATCCGCACCATGGCGGGCTCCGGGGTGACGGGGAACGCCAGGCGTGGCAGGTGGCTGCCCGCGATGACGGCGAACCAGACACCGTCGAGCACCTGGTCGAGCGCCGCGGCGGCAGCCTGCTGGGCGGCGACGATGTTCTCGCCCTTCATCGAGCCGGAGGTGTCGACGATGACGATCTCGCCGGCCTCGCCCGAGTCCGTCTGCCCCGCCTCGCCCGCGCCGGAACACGTCACCGTGACGATGGCGTGGACGTCCGTCCCGCCGTCGGGCAGGAACTCGTTCTGGAACACCTCAGCTGAGAACGTTGCCATCTGGCGTGCCTTCCTGTTGGTATGCCGCCTGCGCCGGCTCGGGAGTGGTGCCAGCTTCCGCCGTGCCCGGCGCCGTCGAAGTCGGCGTCGTCGACACGGGCGTCGGTGGACCGACCCGGGCGAGGGCCACCGTGATGTTGTCCTGGCCGCCCTGGGCATTCGCCCAGTCGACCAGGCCGTCGGCAAGGTCGAGCGGGGCGTAGCCGGTGGTCGAAGCAGTGTCGCGCAACAGGACTGACATCGCCTCCCCTTCGGAGCAGTAGTTCCAGAGGCCATCGGAGCACACCATCACCCACCCGGGCTCGGTCAGGTCGAGTGAGGTCGTTCGCGGGGTGTGGTCCGGCGCGTCGATGCCCAGCCACCGGGTGATGGCATGCGCCTGTGGCCCGTTCTCCGCATCCGCGCGCGCCACCCCGGCGGCAATCTGCTCCGCAGCGAACGAGTCGTCGACGCTGAGCAGCTGCCCGGCACCCGCGTCGGGCAACCAGTAGGCCCGGCTGTCCCCGACCCAGCCCACGACGAGCTGGGACTCCTGGATGACCGCGGCGACGAACGTGCACGACGCCGGGTTCCCAGGGCCTGCGGTGGTGTTGCGGATGACCGCGTCGTTGGCGGCGTCGACGGCGACCTCCATGGCCCTCGCCGTCGCGTTGCGCCGGGTCGCCGCGGTGCCGAGCGCCTGCGGGCGGGAGACGGTGAGCAGGTCGCGCGCCGCCCGCGCGGCGGCGAGGCTGGCCACGTCGGAGTCGGTGGAGGACGACACCCCGTCGCAGACGACGAGCACGGCGTGGCTGCCCGGCTCGGCCCCGGCGTGCAGCGCCATGGCGTCCTCGTTGCGGGAGTGGCGGATACCGCGGTCGCAGACCGCGGCAACCCACGGGGCAGGTGTCTCGACGAAGTGGTCGCGCTCGCTGACGGCCTCGGCACCGCACTGGGTGCAGTAGCCGTCAGGGGCGACCACGCCGCCACATTCGTGGCACGCCCTGGCGACCGCCACGGGTGCCGCCTGCGGCGGTGGTGCCACCGCAGGAGTCAGCTCGGCGCCGCAGGCTTCGCAGAACCGGTCGCTCTCGCCGATCGGAGCCGAGCAGGCTGGACACGAAAGCGCCACGTCCACCAACGGCATACCACCCTCTTCTCGGGTGGCCTCGGCGTCCACGCCACTCCCGGTCCCTGTCATCGCAGCGTCCACCGGCGCACCGAGTTGGCCTGGTCGACGAGCCGGACGCGCTCCTGCTGGCTGGGAGCGTGCGTCGCGAGGTCGCGGTACGCGGACTCGAGCCCGTCGCGCAGCGCGGGCTCCGAGGCAGGATGACCCGCGAGGGAGACCGTCGGGTCAGCGCCCTGCGTGGTCACCACCGACAGGGCCGCCTCGAGCACATCGACGCGGAAGCGGGAGCGGTCGACCGGGTCGATCGTCAGGTTGTCGATGCTCTCGAGCGCCGCGGCGAGGGCCGGCAGCCCACCACCGGACTCGGCGAGGAGCCCGGCCCGTCGGCGGCGGGCCTGCGTGAAGGCACGGCTCGTCGCCGGCACGAGGTCGAGGGCACGGACCGCGCCGTCGACGTCACCACGGCCGGCGCGGATCCGGGCCAGGCCGAACGCCGCCGGCGCGATGTAGTTGGCGTCGGTGCGGACACACGTGACGTAGAGGGACTCGGCCACATCGGCCTCGCCGCCGGTCTCGCAGGCGAACGCGAGAGCCAGCTTGGGGGCGAGCTCGCCCGGCACCTGGCCGTAGACGGCGTTGAAGGCACTCTGGGCATCTGCCGTCCTGCCGCGGGCGAGCGCGACGAGGCCGTCCATCCAGACCGCGCGCCACTCCCAGGGGTCGTCGGTCAGCAGGGCCTGTACGGCTTGGTCCACCCGGTCGTAGTCGCCCGCGTGCAGGGCTGCCTGCGCGGTGGCCAGCAGGACCTCGGGGCTCGTCGCCGGCGCGCCCTCCAGGGCCACCAGCCGCTGGGCGGGATCGTCGATGCTCACCGTCCGCAGCCAGGACGCCTGGGGATCGCCCTCGTCCCGGCGCAAGGTGGGCAGGTGCTGCCAGGCCAGGGAGTCGTCCGAGACCGTGGGCACGTCGAAGAGCAGGGACGAGGTCGAGTGCTCCGCAGCTCCCTCGCGCTCGAGGGCAACGACCTCTCGCAGCACCCCGAGGAGCTGGACGCGCAACTCGTCGGCGCTGACGAACCGGTCGGCAGGATCGGGCGCACAAGCCTTGAGCAGCAGCCGGTAGAGCGAGTCGTGCTTCTGGAACAGGGGTGTCTCGTCGATCGGCGGGAGCGAGGCGACGTAGGTGCTCTGGTACCCGCGGAACTCGGTGGTGAGGACCATGAGCGCGCGGCCGATGGTGTAGATGTCCGAGGCCACGGAGGGCCCGACCTGTGGCACCTCCGGCGCCTGGTAGCCGGTCGTGCCGTAGATCGCCGAGTCGACGTCGTCGAGCCGCCGCACCCCACCGAGGTCGATGAGCTTGACGGCATCGCCGACCTGGATCACGTTGTCGGGCTTGAAGTCGCAGTAGACGAGGTTGAGGTCGTGGAGGTACTGGAAGGCCGGGAGCACCTCGATGACGAAGGCGATCGCCTGGTCCACCGGCAGGGGGCTGTAGGTGCCGCCCGCCTTCTTCATCCGGTCCTTGAGCAGCTGCTTGAGCGAGGTGCCGCCGACGTACTCCATGACGATGTAGCCCGCGCCCTCGTGCGACACGAAGTTGTAGATCTCGACGATGAGCGGGTGCTCGACCTGGGCCAGGAACTGGCGTTCGGCGATGGCCGCGGCCAGCGCGTCGGGGTCGCCCGAGTTCAGCAGGCCCTTGAGCACGACCCAGCGGTCGGACACGTTGCGGTCGCGCGCGGCATAGATCCAGCCCAGTCCGCCGTGGGCGATCGCGCCGGCGACGACGTACTGTCCACCGACGACGTCGCCCTCGTGCAGCTTGGGGGTGAAGGAGAACGGGTTGCGGCACGTGGGGCAGAAACCCTCGGTGCGGCCGGGGCGGCCGTCCCGGGACCGGCCGACGGGAGACCCGCACGACGGGCACGTCCGCCGCTCCTCCGGAACCATCGGGTCCGCCAGCACCGCCTTGGCCGCGTCGACCGTCGGCACGGGTGGGATCGAGGTCAGCCCTGCCCCGAGCCGGGCCCCGCGCAGTCGCTGTGAGGACGTGCCCAGCCGGCGGGTGACCTTGCTACCACTGGCGTTTCGGGCCGACCCCAGGGCCGTGGAGGCGAGTCGGTTGGAGGCCCGCGACACCATGGACGGGGTCTGGTCGATGCCGGCCGGCGCCGTCGGCACCGACATGTCCGGGGACGCGGCAGCAGTGGCGCCCGGTGAGCCGCACACGTCGCAGTACCCGTCGAGAATCGTTCCGGTGCAGCCCGGCTGGGTGCACGCGACGGTCGTGGTCATGATGCTGCTCCTGAACCGGGCCGGCCGGTCTGGCGTGGCGTGCTCTGGGCGCTGCCCAGCGCGGCCCCGAGATAGGCCTGGTATGCCGCGACGAGGGCTCTCGCGCGCGCCAGGTCGGCCGGGGTCTGGTCCAGCACCTCGAGGGCGCGGGTCTCGAGCTCCTCCAGGTCTCGCGCTCGCCACGCGTCGACCCTTGCATCCGACGGTGAGGCGGTGAGGGCCGCAGCCTTCGCGGCATACGCCCCGAGGCGCCCGCGCAGCTCGTCGCGCTCGGACAACGCCGCGGCATACGCGTCCTGCGCGACGGTCATGGCGCGACGGACCTTGTCTAAGCGCACCAGGTAGGCGTCGACGGCCGCGGGGTCGCTCGGCACGGGCCCCAGGGTGGACACGTCGGGCACGGCGAACCGAGGGGGCGACACCACCTCGGCGACGCACCGGGCCGCGACGTCACGCAGTGCGGCGCCCTGGGCCTCGAGCTCGCCACGCAAGGCGTGGGCGCGGGCCGCGTCACGGGAGTCGGCCGCGCGCCGCGAGGCCGCGACGATGAGGTCACGCTCGGCGCGAGCGGCGTCGTGCTCCAGGGGACCCAGCAGGCCCCCGACGTCCGCACCGCGCTGGAAGCGGGCGCCGAGGTCGTCGACGCGCGCCGAGAGCCGCGCCAGCGTCGACGCGGTGGATGACGTGGTGGGTGACGTGGACGACTCCGTTGCGTCGGTGGAGGAGGGCGCGCCGTCGACGAGGTCCCTGATGCGCTCGACCGCGGCGCGCAGCTCACGGAGCCGGGTGGTGACGTCGGCCTGCGACGTGTCGAGGCCCAGCCGGGCGCGCAACGAGGTGGCCAGCGCATCCGAGAGGCGGCACGCCTCGGGCAGCGAGACCGCGAGGGTGGCGTCGACCCTGCCCCAGACGAGAGTGGAGAGTCGCTCCAGCTCCGTCGGGCCCGCGCGCCCCGAGTCCCAGGTGGCCGTGAGCAGGTCGTAGCGGTCGGAGACCGACTTCCAGAGGGCCATCGAGAGCAGCAGGTCGCCCGTGAAGGCTGACTGGTCCGGAGCCTCGAGCGCAGCCTCGTCGAGCAGGTCGAGCTCGGCTTTGCGCTGGTCCCGCCAGGCGCCCAGCGCCTCGAGGTAGCGCAGGGCCTCCAGGGCAACCAGGGGCGTGCCGAGCCGTCCCGGTGCGACGGGAGCCGAGGCGCTGGCCATGGTGGCAGTCACCGGGTCCGTCCGTACACAGCGACCGGGATCGGCGCCGGGCCCAGCGCCGGGGCCAGCCAGGAGTTGTAGCTCTTGGTCCACCGGCCGTCCGCCCGCATCTGCGCCAGCACACCGTTGACGAACGCCACGAAGTCGACGTTCGCCGCGTTGAACCCCAGACCGTACGGCTCGGCAGTGAACGGGGGGGAATCGACCACGCGAGCGTAGGGGTCCTGGGCCACGAGACCGGCCAGCACCGTGGCGTCACCGATGATGGCGTCGACCTTGCCCTCCTGGAACAGCACCAGGCAGCCGGTGTGGGTGTCCGAGCCGACCGGTACGACGCCGGTGAAGGTCCGAAGCTTTTCCATGCTCGTCGTGGCATTGGGTGCGCAGACCTTCCTGCCGACGAGGTCCGCCATCCCGGTGATGGGACCACCGTTCTTGGACTTGTCCCCACGGCGGACCAGGACGTTCTGTCCGGACCGGTAGTACTCGCTCGAGAACGCGATGCCCTTCCAGCGGGTGCAGTTGATCGTCATGTTCCTGGCCACGATGTCGACGGTGCCGGCCTTCAGCGATGGCTCACGCTGCGCCGAGGTGATGACCCGCGGCTCGATCTTGTTGGGGTTGTTGAAGATCGCCTGCGAGACCGCGTGCAGCATGTCGATGTCGAAGCCCTCGATCTCGCCCGAGACGGGGTTCCGCGAGCCGAGCAGCAGTGTGTCGGCCGAGACCCCGGCGATCAGGCGGCCGCGAGCCTGGATCCGGGCCATCGTGCTGCCCGCCGGCATGTCTCCCGGGCTGGGCATCGTCGCCGGCGGAGCATAGGACGGCAGGCAGTTGGCCGCGACGACGTCAGGGTTGGCGGGCGTGGGCGTGGGGGCAGGCGTTGTCGGGGTCGTGGTCGTCGCGCTGACCTGGTTCTTGGGTATGGGCGTCGCCTCGTAGGCGCCGGCGTTGGAGCACGACGCCACCGCCAGGCACGCAGCCACGGCCACGGTCGCGAGGGTCGTTGCGCGCCGGCGGCTCATCGGTACTCCTCCAGCCGTAGCGAGAAGCCCCGCCAGGCCAGGGCCGCGGCCAGCAGGCCGGCCAGGACACCCAGCGCGCCGCCGACGGGGAGCAACCCACCCGCCCCGTCCAGGCGCGAGGCGACCTCGGCGTTGAGACTGGACAGCTGTCGCGCCGACGCGGTGTCGAACTGGGCGAAGGAGCCGTTGCCGGTCTGGGCCCCCGTCCCCGTGGCGAGCTTCACGGCGCCGTTCCAGTCCCCCTTGTTGTCGAGCGTGCGGATCTGCTGGTGCACTCCCGCATACGTGGGCCAGGGCAGGGGCGTGCCGCGCCCAGCGGACACGGGGTTGCCGGCGAGGTGCTTCAGCTCGGTCCGCACCGCGGCATCAGAGGCCTGCCAGGCCTTCTCGAAGGCGGTGCCGGAACCACGGGCGATGAGGGTGAGGCTCTCGTTCGACTTGGCGTCGAAGGCGGCGATCCTGGCCTTCGCCGTCGACAGCGTCGCGGCATAGACCCCCGTCCGTACCGTGTCGACGGAGCGCGCCACTGCGGTGAGGGCGACGACGCCGGCCACGAGAGCCACCAGCACCACGACAGCGCCGGCCGCGAGCGGGACGTTGACGTAGCGCCTGGTCCGGCGGGCCAGCCACACCAGCTCGAGCGCCAGCACCACCAGGGCGAGCAGCCCGACGATGACCAGCCAGAGGGCGGCACGGCCGGCGTTGTCGAACTCGGTGGCGACCCGCTCGTCGTTGGCGTCGACGAGGTTCTTCAGGATCGGCCGCGCGTCGGCCCGCAGGTTCGCGCTGGCGTCCTTGAGGTACTGGGCGCCCACGGGCAGCGCCTGGCGGTTGTTGGCCCGGGCGCGCTCGACCTCGCTGGTGTAGGCGACCAGCGACTGGTTGAGCGCGCCGAGAGCCCGACCGTCGGCCGGCTGGTGCTGCGCTGCCTCGGCGATGAGCTCGGTGGCGGACGCGACCGCCCTGAGGTAGTCGGCACGCTGGGCGGGCGGTTCCAGTCCTCCGACGAGGAAGGCGTTGGTGGCGTCGGCGTCGGCCTGGACCAGGTTGGTCTGGATGGCCTGGATCCGCACGAGCTGGTCGGTGTTGGCTCCGGCCCTGTCGAGGGCGCCACTGGCAGACCGGAAGGCCTGGCCGCCGGCGAGCCCGAAGGCGAGGGCGACCGCCACGCCTACGGCGGCCAGCCAGCGCAGGCGACCGGGGGTTTCCTGCAGGCTCGCGCGGACCCTGGCGAGCAGGGTCGAGACCTGGCCGGCCACGCCGGTCCGGGCGCCGGAACCGCCGTCGGCGCCGGGCGCGGAACCCGTTGCCGAACCCGTTCCCGAACCAGGAGCAGAACCCCGTGCGGGGCTGGAGGTGGCGCGGTCACCTGGCACCGGAGGGGCGCTCACGGGAGCAGGCGTTGCCGCGGTCGCGGTCGCGGGGGTGGTCACGGCATACCTCCAAGGGGGCGGTCACGGGGTCCCGGATCCGCAGCGGTCAGCACTGGCTCTGACGCCGATGCACCGCCGGCGGATCCGTCCTCGAGCGGTTCCTCGTCGAAGTCGCGCGCCACGAGCTGGCGGAGCTGGTCCAGGGACGGGGCGTCGACCTCGCGCAGCCGCCAGGCGTGCGCGCCGATGGCCGCCTCGAGGGCGTTGCGGGCGAACCTGCCGTTGCCGAAGCTGCTCCCCCGGGGCGTGCGGCCGAGCACCTCGCGGAACCGCTCGGTGGCCTCGGGCTGCAGCTCGTAGTCGGCGTCCCCCGCGAGCTTGACCAGGATCGCCTCCAGCTCATCGTCGCCGTAGTCCTCGAACTCGATCGTCGTGCGGAACCGGCTGGCGAGCCCGGGGTTGGCGCCGATGAACGCCTCCATCGGCGCCGGGTAGCCGGCGACGATGACGACGAGGTCGTCGCGCCGGTCCTCCATCTCCTTGACGAGGGTGTCGACCGCCTCCTGGCCGTACTGGTCACCCTGCGGCCCGGCGCCCGTGAGGCTGTAGGCCTCGTCGATGAACAGCACCCCACCCGCCGCGGACGCGACGACCTCGGCGGTCTTGGTCGCGGTCTGGCCGAGATAGCCGGCCACCAGCTCGGAGCGGTCGACCTCGACGAGCTGGCCGCGGGACAGCAGGCCCAGGGCCTGGTAGATGCCGCCCACCAGCCGCGCCACCGTCGTCTTGCCGGTGCCGGGGTTGCCGGTGAACACCAGGTGGCGGGTGATGGAAGGGCTCTTCAGACCCGCGTCGGTGCGCAGGCGTTCGATGCGCAGCACGGCCACCTGGCGGTGGACCTCGCGCTTGACGCGCTGCAGCCCCACCAGGGCGTCGAGCTCGGCCAAGAGCTCGTCGAGGCTCCGCGCCGGCGCGGGTGCGGGCGTCGCCGTGGCCGTGGTCGCCGGGCCCGACGCCTGCAGTCCGGTATGCCGCGTGGGCGTCGCCGTGGGGTTCTCCGGGGTCGTCGTCGCCGGGGTCGTCGTCGCCGGGGCCGTTGGTGAGGACGCCGGGGCGGACGAAACGCGGGGGACGGCTGAGAGCTGGGCGGCGGCCGCCACGGAGGCATTGCCGATGACGCGCATGGTCGGCTCGCCGAGCTGGCAGGCCGCGGAGGCGACCTCGGCCAGCGCCTCGGCGTAGGCCCGGGCTGACGGGGACCCTTGTGCGACAAGGGCGCTCAGCGACGCCGTGGGGGACTCGCGCCAGCGACGCCCTCGGCTCGCCGCATCGAAGAAGTCCTGCGTGGAGGCGTCGCCGACGGCCCGCGCCCAGTCCGAGGCCGCCCCCGGGGCCGACTCGGCGACGGCCGCCGCGAGGCAGAGCGCCTCGGACCGCGCACCGATCGGGTCCAGCCCTGCGCTCGAGGCCAGCGCCGCCACGACGTCGACTGCCTCGCCCAGGCTCGACGGGCTCATGAGGCGTCCCGTCCAGCCGGGGGCTGGAGCCGTTCGAGGCTGCCGGTGTCCTCGTCCGGGGACGTGGCAGCCGCCACCTCGGGCAGGCCCAGCGTGGTCGGTAGGCCCGGCGTGGCCGGGATGGTTGGCGTGCCCGGCATCGCCGGCACCGGCGTGGCGTCCATGTTGAGCGACCCGCCCGACGAGGCGGTGCCGAACTTCTCGGCCAGGAACCGCCCGTGAGCCACGAGCGCGGCGGCATCGTCGCGGCATACCGCGTCGTAGACCTTGTCCATCGTCGAGGCGAGGAGGTCGAGCTGGTCGATGAGCACCATGAGCGAGGACTTGCCGCGGTCGACCGGCCGGCTGTCCGCGAACTGCCTCGGGAGGCGCAGATAGCCGCCGACCGCCTCGGGGAGGTAGTCGGTCGCGGTGGCCATCACGGAGTACGCCTGGGGACTCCCGGCGCCGAGGCTCTGGAGCCGCGGAATGGTGTCGCGCACGACCCGGTCGACCCGCCTGACCCGTGAGGCGACGGGCGCGGGCACGGCGCCGCCCGCCACCATCGCCTCGACGCGGTCGAGGGCGGCGAAGAGGTCGTCGCTGGTCGGCACCGGGGGTACGCGGAAGCCCTTGTCGCCGACCGGCTGTTGCGGCCGGCGCAGGAGGCGATCCCAGAACCCACCCGACATGTGCTCACTATCCCCCACGCCACCTCTCAGCGTCGTGCACCCACCGAATTGCCCAGGTCCAACGAGCCGTGCGCAACCTGTTGGTCCTGGCGCTCGACCCGGTCGAGGTACGACCGCGACTTCCCGACCTCGGTCTCGAGCGTGCCGATCGTGGCGGCCATGGTGTCCAGGGCCTGCACCTTGAAGGTGTCGATGGCATCCATCGTGACGTAGATGTTCTGGAACGCCGCCTGCAGCTGGGGCAGGCCGATGGTGGCCGAGGCGGCCTGCTCCTGGATGCGCACGGAGTTGTCGCGCAGCATCTCGCTGGTGCGCTCGATCATGCCGGAGGTCGTGGTGTTGAGGGCCGAGATCTGCTCGAGCACGAGCTTCTGGTTGCTCAGGGCCTGCGCCACGATGACCGCGGTCCGCAGAGCTGACACGGTCGTCGTCGACGCCCGGTCGACGCCCTTGATCAGCTCGATGTTGTTCTTGATGACGACGTCGATGGCCAGGTAGTTCTGGATCGAGACGGCCAGCTGGGTGAGCAGGTCCTGGTGCTTCTGGCGGACGTAGAACAGCACGTCGTCGCGAAGCGCGGTCGCCTTGTCGGGGTCCGTCGCCTCGAGGTCGGCGATGCGAGCGGCGAGGTGGGCGTCGAGCCGCTCGGCGACGTAGACGTACTGGTTGAGCCGGGCCATGGAGTCCCACAGCAGCTGCTTCTCCAGGTTCAGGGCGGCGTTGTCCTTGCCCAGCTCGTCCTGGCCGTCGCGCAGGGAGTGGAGGATGCCGTCCAGATGGCTCTGCGCCGACTGGTACTTGCGGAAGTAGTCGGCGACCTTGTCGCCGAAGGGGACCATGCCGAGCAGCTTGCGGGCGCCCGTCGCCTCCTTCGGGTCGAGGTCCTCGATCGTCCGGCGCAGCTCGAGCAGGGTCGCGCCGACCGTGGAGCCCTCGGCGAGACCGCCCTCCTGGAGTGCCTTCACCGGGGCCTTGAGCAGGCGGTTCGAGGTCTCGGCAGCCTGGCGGATGTCGCCGTCGCCCATCGTTCGCACATCGGCCGACTTGGCGGCGAACCCCGGCGACCTGGGGGCCTCGGACAGCAGTGCCTCGAGGTAGGCGTCGACCTTGGCGTCCAGGGCCGGCAGGGCGGCGGCGTCGACAGCCGGCGCCATCCTGGGGGCAGCTGTGGCCTGGACCGGAGCCGGCGCAGTGGGCGCGGTCAGCGTCAGGGTGGCCCCCTGCGCGGTCGGGGGCTGGAGCGGTCCTGGCTGTGTGTCGGTCATGACGGTTCGTCTCCTCCGCAGTGCCGATGGCCCGGCTCGCTGTCCTTGTTGACGAACGGCCAATGTACGCGGTTCCCGCGCCGCTGGTCGGGGAATGGGTGCCCATGCCTCCATGGTGCTCACGCCCATTCGCGGCGTCTGTGCCGGACGTGACACAAGGACGGCCCCGTCCACCCAGCTGCCAGTGACAGGAAGCTTCCTCAGGGGAACACTCGTGGTCATGGACCGACGGTGGCGCGTCGTGGCGGGGGCTGTCGCGCTGCTCGCCGCCGTGGTGGCCTGCGGGGGCGATGCGAAATCGCCGTCGACCGCCACCTCACCCATCGGCCATTCCACCGCTTCCTCCGCGCCTCCTGCCACTGCCACCGCCACTGGACGCCCCGACCACCCCATTGGAGTCATGGCGATCGGGCACTCCGGGCTGACCGGCTTCCAGTCGGACCCCAAGAGCCCCGCGACGGACACTGCGGCGAACTCCTGGGCCACCGGATCCAACCCGGCAGTTCGCAGCGTCTATCAGCGCCTGCTCGAAGCCAGACCCGAGACGAGCGGCAACGTGGTCAGCTCAGCCCGGAATGCGGTCACGGCCGAGACGCTCGTCGACCAGGCGACTGCGGGCCTCGCGCGGCTGCCCTACCCGTCCCTCGTGGTCGTGCAGATCGTGGGCAATGACCTGCGTTGCGACGGTACCGATCCAGAGCACTACCCCGAATTTCGCGCGTCCGTAAGGCAGGCCGTGCAGATGATCGTCGAGGCCTCGCCCGAGACCAGCGTCCTGCTGATCGGCGACCCCGGCAGGCCGGCAGGCTATGCGGCAGCCATCATGACCCTGCCGAACACGCCCCCGGCCGTCATCGGAACGAGGCCCTGCAAGCTCTTCTCGGCGAACCGCACCGTCAACCACGCTGAGGTCGCGCGCGTGACGGGCCTGCTCGCGGCATACGAGGCCCAGCTGGCCCAGGCGTGCCGGGGCATCCGCCAGTGCCACACCGACGGCGGCGCGGCCGCGCGGATGGCGATGCAGGTCGAGGACTACGGCGAGGACCTTCGTCATCCCTCGATCGCAGGCCATGCGAACCTCGCGGCCGCCGAATGGCCGGTGGTCGCCTCGGTCCTCCACCTGGGATGACTCTGCGATGACTCCTTACTGGACAGGAAGATCGCGCACCGCTGGGTCCAGAACGCAACGAGCCCGGCTGAGCCTCAGCTGCTCCCCTGTCGAAGTCGCCGGACGACCATGCCGACCAGACCAGCCACCGCCAGCACGAGTCCGAGCTGGACGACGTAGAAGACCAAGGCCACACCCGGGCCGGACGGGTCTCCGCGGTAGGTCAGCTTGAGGCTGATCTCCCCCAGGACCGTCAACACCACGGCCCCCACCACTACCGAGCCCAGCAGCACCAACCACTCACCGAGGCGACCCAGCAGGAACCCCCACGCGAGCGTGGCCACACCCGCGCCGATCGCCACCAGGCTCCCGAGGGCGTCCGAGGTGGGATACCCGACCTGGTCCCAGACCATGCCCAGCGTCGGCGGGGCACAGAGGCACACGAGCCACGCCAACCCCCACGCCCAGAATCCTGATCGCCTCATGACGGGGACCTCCGTCGTCGGGTAGCCGCCCCACACCGCGGTGCAGCCGGGCCGTGGGCATTGGCCCCGATCGTCCACCTCGCGCGGCGCGACGGCAACGCGAGCTCCGGGACGAGACTCCCAGCGACCCCCGCGCTCCTATCCTGTGCCGCATGGAGATGGAGTTCAGCGGTGAGATCTGGTTCTGGAAGGGTCCGTCGCCGTTCCACTTCGTCACAGTGCCAGAGGAGCTCTGCGATGCGCTCGACGCGACGGCCGGGTTGGTGAGCTACGGCTGGGGGATGATCCCGGTCCAGGTCCGGATCGGCGACACGGGCTGGAAGACCTCGCTCTGGCCCAAGGACGGCCGCTACATCGTGCCGCTCAAGGACGCCGTGCGCCGGGCCGAGGGGCTCGAGCTCGGCACGACCACGACGGTCCGGCTCGTCGTCGACGTCTGACGGCGCGGGCGCCGGCGGTACTCCTCCGGCAGACCCGCCCCTGCCTCAGGCCCGTTCCGCGGTGGTCGTCGAGGAGAGGGACTCGGCCGACACGGACGGCTCGGGTGCCCGCACCAGCCAGACACAGTCCCGAGGCACCGACGTGGTGTCCTTGAGCAGGACTTCGTAGCCGAGGTGGTCGAGGAATCGCTGCATGATGCTGTCGGTCATCACCGAGAACGCTGAGCCACTGCGACCCATGAGGTTGTGCTGGTACTCGCGCACGAAGCGCTGCCAACCGCGGTCAGTGAGCATGTTGCCGTGGTGCAGGAGCACCAGCCGACGTCCGCGCATCAGGACGGGGATGCGCACGAGGTAGTTGAAGATGTCGCGTGGCTCCACGTGGACCAGCGTGTCGAAGCAGAACAGGAGGTCGATGCTGGCTTCCGGGATGCCCTCGAGCGTGCGCCCGTCGAGCTTCACGTAGGACATCCGGTCGTCGCCGAGCCGCTCACGGGTGGCCCGGAGCATGTCGGCGGAGATGTCCGCACACGTCACGTGCGCCGCGTGCTCGCGCAACAGGAGGGCGGTGCGACCGCCGCCCACGCCGATCTCGAGGACGTTGTCGGACGACTCGACGTACGGGGTGATGAACACACGCTCGATCAGCTCGATGTACGCATCGATGTTCTCCGCCGCCCCAGCCTCGGTTCCCTGCCACTCGTCGCCGAGGAACGTGGCATCGGGGAACCGTTCCCGCCAGGTCTTGGCGTAGCTGTCCCACGCACCCTCGTAGTCGACCCCGCTGAGGGACTTGGGGGTCGACTCCGGCGCGACCCGGGGAGCCGCGGTGGACTCCCGGGTCGGGTTGGTCGTGCCGTACCGGGCCACGGTCACGGTCTTGCGGATCCGCCTGCGAACGCGCTGGGCCAACCTCATCGGGTACCACACTCCAGTTTCGTTTCTGGCTCCGGATCTCTGCCGGGGCGCACCCTGCCTACCAGCCGTGACCAGCCGTGGCAAATGGTTCACCGAGCCCACGGTCCGCGGGTCACGACCCCGCGGACCGCGGATCGTGCGCGCTGACCGGGCCACGCGGCATACAGGCACATCCAACTCAGGTGAACGGGCAGAAACGCTGTGAATATCGGTTGAAAGCCCCCACTGGGCTGCGGGCGGGCGTACCTTCGCCCCATCCCCCGCAGCCCCACCTGCCCCAACCGTCGCCGGCCGAGGCAGACCAGTTCCTTAGGACCGGCATGACCTCACGCCCCCGCTCCGTGACCTTCCGCCGACTCACGATCGCCGCGCTGGCCAGTGCGCTCGGCGCCGCGCCCGTCCTGGCGACGACCGGCAGTGCCGACGCCGCCGTGCCGACCGCCACCACCACCTACGTCGCGACCGCGGCGGACACCCGGATCGCGACGAAGCTGCAGGCGCGGGTCACGACAACGCGCTTCGGCACGTCGTTCACCGGTGCCGTCATCGACGCCGCGAGCGGCAAGGTCGTGTGGAGCAAGAACGGCGGCACCGGCTACATGCCCGCCTCCACGACCAAGTGGGTGACCGCCACTGACGCGCTGCGGGTCTTCGGCGCGTCGTACCGGTTCACGACGAAGGTCAAGCGCGGCTCGCAGGCGGACCAGGTCATCCTCATCGGCTCGGGCGACCCCGCCTTCTCGTCGGCGCAGCTCACGGCCCTCGCGAAGACCACGGCGGCCGCCATGAAGGCGCGTGGACAGCTGCGCGTCCGGCTGTATGCCGACGACACCCTCTTCGCGGCGCCCACCCTGGCGACGGGGTGGCGTTCGACGTACATCCCGGCAGACACCACGTGGCTGCGGGCCCTGGTCGTCGACGGGCGGCAGGTCACCGACAGCAGCATCGACGCGGCCAACCTGTTCGCGGCCAAGCTCAAGACCTACGGCCTCACGGTCACCCGGATCGGCCGTGGCACCGCGACGGCGACCAACCCGGTGCTGGCCACCTCGGCCGGGCAGACCGTCAGCCAGATCGTGTCGCGGATGATGCTCGAGTCCGACAACGAGCACGCCGAGGCGCTGCACCGCCTGGTCGGCATCAAGCTGGGCTACGGCAAGACGTGGACCGCGGCGAGGTCGGCGCAGACGGCCCGGCTTCGGAGCGAGGGCCTGTCCGCCAACGCGCTCTATGACGGGTCGGGACTGTCGCGCAGCGACCGCCTCACCGGGTTGCAGCTCGCACGACTCGTGACCAACGTGTTCGAACCCGCCAACGCGACCCCCTTCGCCCTCCTGCGCAGCAACGCCGGCCTGCCGGTCTCTGGTCAGACGGGCACCCTGCGGGCGTCCTGGGGACGGTTCACCGCGTCGACCTCGAAGTGCGCCGTCGGCAAGGTCCACGCCAAGACCGGCACCCTGAGCGACGCGGTCGCGCTGAGTGGCTGGACCGTCGGCACGGACGGGCGAGTCAAGGCCTTTGCCTTCGTCGTCAACGGAAAGCCCACGTCGACGACGGTCCTGCGCCAGAACATCGACATGCTCGCGGCGACCGTCACCGGCTGCTACTGAGCGGTTGGACCTGGCTGCTGCGGGCCGGCTGGTCAGGCCTGACTGGTCAAGCCTGGCTGGTCCCGCCGGGCTCCCGCAGCTCGCGAGCCCGACGGGCCGCGGCGACCTTGGCGGCCCGCTTGCGCTCGAGCCGGCGGTGCGGGTCCTCGGCCTCGCCCAGCTGCGCCGGCCCGTACAGGTGCATGCCGAGCACCTTGACGCGGTAGGCGATCCGATAGCCCAGCGTCAGTCCCTCACGGTCAGCCTTGCGACTCATTGCTCACTCCCCATTGCCTCGGTGCACGTGCCCCGTATGGGCTCGGCCTGGTCTCGGACATTTGTTAGTGCCCTAACTACCTGTGCACTAACGATAGCCCCCGATCCCCTAGACTCGAAATCGTGACCACCCGCGCTGCCCCCGCGACCACCACACCGGTCGACCTGCTCAAGCTCGACCGGCAGGTCTGCTTCGCCCTGGCGGTCGCGTCGCGCAACGTGATCGCGCTCTACCGGCCACTGCTCGAGCCCATGGGCCTGACCCATCCGCAGTACCTCGTCATGCTGGCCCTCTGGGAGGACTCACCGCTGCGCGTCAGCGACCTCGCCCAACGCCTCAGCCTGGAGCCGGCGACGCTCTCACCACTGCTCAAGCGCCTCGAAGCCAGCGGCATGGTCAGCCGCGACCGCGACCCCCTCGACGACCGCGCCCTGGCGGTCTCCCTCACCAGGAAGGGCGCGGCCGCCCGCAAGCGGGCCGAACGCATCCCGCCGGCGATCATCGACCGCCTCGGCATGAGCATCGGTGAGCTCGAAGCCATGCGCGACAGCCTCACCCACCTGATCGCCGCGGCCGCGGAGCCGCCCCAGGGCACTCAGCAACCCTCAGGTTCCTAGCCATACCCTGGTTGACATTCGAACAGGTGTTCGAATAGAGTCAGGTATGGCCATCGCCCCCCTCCACCCGTCGCCGCCCTTGTCGGCGGCCGATGGAGTGCGTCAGCTCCACTCGGTGCTGGACCGGTGCGATGGTGTCGAAGAGCTGTCGGGGCAAGAGGCGTCGACCCTGATCGACGACCTCGAGCGGGCGGTGACCCGCCTCCAGGCCATGAAGCTGTCACTGGTGGCGGTCGTCGACAAAGCCGACGTGGCCGGGGACGCGGGGATGACGGGCACGGCTGCCTGGCTGGCGGCGCGTTCTCGACGCGACGGGGCGGCAGCAGCCAAGGACGTGCGGCTGGCCACCGCTCTCGACGAGGGGCTGCCCGCGACCAAGGCGGCGCTGAGCGAGGGTCAGTTGTCGACCGAGCATGCCCATGTCATTGCGCGCGCGACGGAGCAGCTGCCCTCGGGCCTCGACGAGACGGAGCGAGTCGCGATCGAGCAGTCGCTCGTCGCAGTGGCAAGACGAGTCGACCCGGTTGCGTTGCGCAAGAAGGCACGACGGGCCCTCGAGGCAGCCCAACGGCACCAGGCCGAGGTCGACGCCCACGAGGATTCGATCCTTCGCTCCGAGGAGGAGCGCGCCCTCGCGGCGACCAAGCTGACCATGCACGACAACCACGACGGCACCATGACGGGGCACTTCACCGTGCCCACCCTGGCCGGCCAGATCCTGAAGAAGGTCGTCCAGCAGCTCGCCTCGCCCCGCCGGTTCGCCCAGCGCGCGGCGCGGGACGCGAAGGCCCAGGCCCTCGAGGCCGGCGCTGACCTGACCGCCGCCGAGACCGCGGAGGCGACGTGGGACGCGTTCCGGGCCGAGGAGCTGGGCTGGTCGCAGAAGTACGGGCGGGCGTTCGTCGAGCTGCTGGAGCACCTGCCCACCGACCACCTGTCGGGCAAGGTCAACGCGACGATCCTGGTCACGCTGGACCACGACAAGCTCAAGGCCTCGGTCGGGGCGGCTCACCTCGACACCGGCCACGACGTCTCCGCCTCCGAGGCCCGCAGACTGGCCTGCGGCGCGGGGATCGTGCCAGCGGTCCTCGGCGGGGAGTCCCAACTCCTCGATCTCGGCCGGTCGCAACGATTCTTCACCGAGGCGCAACGGGTCGCGCTCGCCCTGACCTACGACTCCTGTGCCGCCGACGACTGCGATCGGCCCTACGCGTGGACCGAGCATCATCACGAGGATCCGTGGGCGACCGGCGGACGGACGGACCTCGACCTGGCCGTCCCTCTCTGCGGCTACCACCACAAGCGGATCCACGACCCCGGCTACCACCACCGCGTCCTGCGCGAGGGCACCGGTCGCAAACGAGTCACCTTCGTAAAACGGACATGAGCCTGGCGCGTCCGGATCACTGCTGCGCTTGCCGAGGGGGGTGCGGGTCGAAAGACTCACGCCATGACCGATGACCAGTGGTTCCGCGAAGCCGTCGTCTACCAGATCTATCCCCGCAGCTTCCAGGACTCCAACGGTGACGGCATCGGTGACGTCCCGGGCATCATCAACCGACTCGACTACCTCGAGCAGCTCGGTGTCGACGTCGTGTGGCTGTCCCCGATCTACACGAGCCCCCAGGACGACAACGGCTACGACATCGCCGACTACCAGGACATCGACCCGACGTTCGGCACCCTCGCTGACGTGGACTCGCTGATCGAGCAGGCGCACGCCCGCGGCATCCGGATCGTCATGGACCTCGTCGTGAACCACACGTCCGACGAGCACCCGTGGTTCGTGGAATCCCGTTCCAGCAAGGAGAACCCGAAGCGCGACTGGTACTGGTGGCGCACGGGCGATGGCGAAGCGCCGAACAACTGGGAGTCGTTCTTCAGCGGACCCGCCTGGGAGCTGGACGAGGCGACCGGCGAGTACTACCTGCACCTGTTCAGCCGCAAGCAGCCCGACCTCAACTGGGAGAACCCGGAGGTCCGCGAAGCGGTCTACGCGATGATGCGCTGGTGGCTCGATCGCGGCATCGACGGGTTCCGCATGGATGTCATCAACATGATCTCGAAGGTGACGTCGCTGCCCGATGGGGAGCCGCTGCCCGGCTACCCCGAGCTCGGCGACGGCACACCGCACTTCCTCAACGGGCCCCGGATCCACGAGTTCCTCCAGGAGATGCACAAGTCCGTCTTCGAGGGCCGGGCGGAGAAGCTGCTCACCGTCGGCGAGATGCCCGGGGTCACGGTCGAGGACGCGATCCTCTACACCGACCCCTCGCGTCACGAGGTGGACATGGTGTTCCAGTTCGAGCACGTGGGACTCGACATCGGTGCGCACAAGTGGGACCGCAGCCGGGTCGACCTGCGCGACCTCAAGACCTCCCTCGGTCGCTGGCAGGAGGGTCTCGCGGAGGTCGGCTGGAACTCGCTCTACTGGAACAACCACGACCAGCCTCGGGCGGTGTCACGGTTTGGCTCCGACGCTCCAGAACACCGAGTCGCCTCCGCCAAGCTTCTCGGGACTGTGCTGCACCTGCACCGAGGCACGCCCTACGTCTACCAGGGCGAAGAGCTCGGCATGACCAACGTGCCGTTCGCGACGGCCGACGACTTCCTCGACATCGAGTCGGTCAACTACTTCCGGTTGGCGACCGGCGCTGGGGGTGACGTCGAGGAGATCCTCGTCAACCTGCGGCTCGGGAGCCGCGACAATGCCCGCTCCCCCATGCAGTGGGACGACAGCACCAACGCCGGCTTCACGACCGGAAAGCCTTGGGCCGCAACGAACCCCAACTACACGGAGATCAACGCGGCCGCCGCGGTGGCCGACGATGGCTCTGTGTTCCACCACTACCGACGCCTGATCGAGCTGCGCCACACCGAGCCGGCCATCGCCCACGGCGACTTCACGATGATCGCGCCGGACCACACGGCCCTCTACGCCTTCACCCGCTCCCACGCGGGCACCGACCTGCTGGTCCTCGCCAACTTCTCCGGGGACGACCTCGACCTGACCAGCGCGGTCACCGACCTCGACCGATGGTCCGGCGCGGCCCTGCTGCTCGGCAACCTGGGTGACCCCGCGTCGCCCACAGCCCCCCTCCGCCCCTGGGAAGCCCGCCTGCTCAAGCGCTGACGTCGGGCGGGAACGGGCGGGAGATTCTGGGTAATCAGCCCATCCGAATTGCTTCGTTGTGCCACGCTTCTTGGCGTGATTCGAGCAGAACTTGGATTGGGGATCCTCGGGACGGCGTTGTGGATGTATTGCCTCTTCGACGTGATCATGACCGATGAGTCGCGGATCCGGAACCTGCCGAAGGTGACCTGGATCTTCATCGTGCTGGTGACGTCGGTGGTCGGCGCCGTGGCCTGGCTCGTGGCCGGACGACCGCAGGGACCGGCGCGGAGCCTGCCCTACAAGGGCAACACCGGCGCGGCGTACCCGGAGTACGAGCGACCTGGCCGGTTCGTCGCGACCAACCCGGATGACGACGCTGCGTTCCTGCGGCAGGTGCGGGAGCGTGCGGAGGCGCAGCTGAAGGAAGCCAAGCGCCAACGGATGGAGCGCGAGCGGCTCGAGGCCGAGGAGCGCGAACGTCGCCGGCGGCAGGCCAATGGCGGCGGCACCGGGACCGCCGAACCCGACCAGGTGGACCCGGCCTAGCCCGAGTAGGACTAGCCGGTCGTGGATCCGGTGGCGTCGCGCAGGGCGGCCAGCACCTTGGAGTCGATCCCGTCGGGGCTGAGCCGCATCTCGTAGTTGGCCTCGCCGGCCCAGGCGGCCAGGGCCTGCGTCACCTCGCCGTGGTGGCCGAGCAGCGCCAGCCTCCGGCCTACCTCGTCAGCCACCGTGCTGGCCTCACCCGAGCCGGAGCCGCCGGACTCGTCGGACCTGTCGGACCCGTCGGACCCGTCGGACCAGCGCAGCACGAGCTCGGGGCCACCGAAGACGAGGTCGTTCAGTCGCAACAGCCGGGCCAGCTCCCGGGGAGCCTCCGGGTGGTCATCGACCCGGAGGTCGGCGAGGACCCCGCAGTGGTCGTACCCCGCGCCTGGCAGCACGGCATACAGGGCAGCGCCCTGGCGACCCCGTGAGTCGCCACCCGCGGCGTCGCCGGCCAACAGCGCCTCGACGAGGCGGTCGGTGAGGGAGGCGCCGGCGGATCCGAGCCACGCGGCTTCCATCGCCGCCACGACGTCGGGACCGGTGAGGATGTTGCCCTGGATGGCATAGCCGCCGCTGCTCTCGCGACCACTGACGCCGCCCGCCCAGTTCATGCACGAGTCACCCGTCCACGTCGCCTGCGTGTCGACACCCACGACCCCGAGCTGGCGGTGGGCGCGGTCCGCATCGGAGGAGGTGCATGCAACGACCGCCTCGTCGGCGGACGCCCCGTCGGCGAGGGCGTCCAACGCCACGGCCCGGTAACCCACCCTGGCCATCGCCTGCGTGGCCACGGCTCCGACGCCCAGGCGGGCCTGCGGGACGACTGCCCCGACGAAGGGGAACTTGCTCGCGACGGCCACGCCGAAGCCCTCACCCACCTGGCCGACGATCGAGAAGGTCATGGGTCGACCGTAGCGACTGCGACTCGGCGATCGGCAGTCGGCGATGGGGAGTCGGCGATTGGGAGCCGGCGATTGGGAGCCGGCGATTGGGAGTCGGCGCCGCTCACCTGTGAGAATGGGGCATGGCCGCGAAAACGACCAGGACCGAATCCCTGAGCAGTTTTCTGACCTGGACCACCCTCGCGCCGCTGACAGCCATCCTCGCCCTCGTGCTCACGTGGGGCCGACACCTCGGCACCCTGCCCGTCCTGGTCGTCGCAGTGACCCTCGCCGCCGCCGTCCTGGCAGCGGTTCACCACGCAGAGGTGGTCGCCCACCGCGTCGGCGAACCGTTCGGCTCGCTCGTCCTGGCCGTGGCCGTCACGATCATCGAGGTGGCGCTGATCGTCACGCTGATGATCAGTGGCGGCAAGGACACCGAGTCCCTGGCCCGCGACACCGTCTTCGCCGCGGTCATGATCACGTGCAACGGCATCGTCGGGCTGTCGCTGTTCCTCGGTGCGGTGAGGTACCGCCTCATCTCCTTCAACGCCGAGGGCACGGGGGCGGCCCTGGCCACCGTGACCACGCTGGCCGTCATGACGATGGTGGTGCCGACGTTCACGACGAGCGCGCCCGGTCCGGAGTTCTCGAGCTCTCAGCTCGCCTTCGCTGCGGTCATCTCGCTCGCGCTCTACGGGATGTTCGTGTCGACGCAGACGAGACGGCACCGCGACTTCTTCCTGCCCGTGGCCCACGACGGCAAACCACTCGAGGACGAGCACGCCGACCCGCCCAGCGACCGCGAGACCCTGCAGAGTCTCGGGCTGCTGCTCGTGTCGCTCGTCGCGGTCGTCGGTCTGGCCAAGGTCGAGTCCCCGGCCATCGAGTCGGCCGTGGCAGCGGCAGGCTTTCCTCAGTCGTTCGTCGGCGTCGTCATCGCCCTCCTGGTGCTGCTGCCCGAAACCCTCGCCGCCGCCCGCGCCGCCCGCGGCAACCGCATCCAGACCAGCCTCAACCTCGCGCTCGGATCGGCCATGGCCAGCATCGGGCTGACCATCCCGGCCATCGCGATCGCCTCGATCTGGCTCGACGGTCCGCTGGTCCTGGGCCTCGGCCCGACCCAGATGGTGCTGCTGGCCCTGACCGTGGTCGTGAGTGTGCTCACCGTGGTCCCCGGTCGCGCGACGCGGCTGCAAGGTGGGGTCCACCTCGTGCTGCTCGCCGCGTTCGTCTTCCTCGCGGTCAACCCCTAGGCGCACTCTGCCGTCAGGCTGGTCGCGCGGCATACCGTGGGTGGGTGGTCACCATCGAAGCCGTCCTGGGCGACATCACGACCGAGCGGGTCGACGCCATCGTCAACGCCGCGAACTCGATGCTGCTCGGCGGGGGTGGGGTGGACGGCGCGATCCACGCGGCGGCGGGGCCACGACTGCTCGAAGCATGTCGGCGGGTGCGCAACACCACCCACCGGGGCGGGCTCGACGTGGGGGACGCCGTGGCGACGACCGCGGGCGACCTGCCCGCCCGATGGGTGATCCACACCGTCGGCCCGAACCGGCATCGCGGGCAGACCGACCCGGCGCTGCTGGCATCCTGCTTCAGCCGCAGCCTCGAGGTCGCCCGTGAGGTGGGTGCCCGCAGCATCGCGTTCCCGGCGGTCAGCGCGGGTGTCTACGGCTGGGACCCGGTGGAGGTGGCGCGGATCGCGGTCGACGTCGTGCGCGCGAGCCTCCAGGGCGAGCGGGACGAGCCACCGGAAGGTCACCAGCGCGGGGACGACCAGCCGATCGAGCTCGTGCGGTTCGTGCTGTTCAGCCGAGCGACGCTGGCCTCCTTCGAGGCAGCCCTCGCCGACTGAGCGGGACCACCCGCCTCGTCAGGCCCCGGCGCTCATCGCCTCGTGGTCGCCGTTGAGAGCGGCTTCGATCAGCTGGCCGATGACTTCGGGCGAGTGGGCGCCGGAGAGGGCCACCCGCCGGTTGGCCATGAAGAACGGCACCCCGGAGACACCGATGTCGGTGGCAGCCTCTTCGTCGGCGCGCACGTGGTCGGCGAACTCGTCGCTGGCGAGCACCGCCGACACGCGACGCCCGTCGAGCCCTGCCTCGGCGCCGMGGCGCTGCAGGGTCTCGATGTCGTCGATCAGCCTGCCCTCGGTGAAGTGGGCGCTGTAGAAGCGTTCGAGCACCGCAGCCTGCAGCGCCGGGCCACCCTGGGCCAGGCCGAGCGCGATCAGGCGGTGCGCGTCGAACGAGTTCGCTCGCAGCTGCTTGTCGACGACGATCTCCACCCCGTCGGGACGCCCCATCACGGCAGGTCGCTCGGCGATCTCACGAGCCCCTGCCAGGTCGGTGCCGTACCGCTGCGCCAACCACGCGAGGACCGTCTCCCCCTTGCCGTGCGCGACGTGGTGGTCGAGCTCGAAGGCGTGGTAGGTCACGGTGACCTCGGCCGGGTGCGCACTCTCGGCGATCGCCATCTCCAGCCGTCGCTTGCCGATGTAGCACCACGGGCAGACCACGTCCGCCCAGACATCGATCTCCACGGCGTGCGGGTGGAGGGCGTTGGTCGGGTGTGCGTCGTTCATCCGTCCATCCTCACACGACCGCGCAACCCGAGGTATGCCGCACGGTCGGCCCCGCGGCACACCACGGTCGGCCCCGCGGCATACCTCGGACTGGGGCGGGACTGGGTTGGACGGGTGGCGACTGGTGGGGACTGGTTGGGGACGGACGCCGCMGGCCCCCMCCCGCCGAAGCGGGAGGGGGCCTGCGGACCGTGGCTTGGCGCTGTGGCCAACCTCAGGTCAGGGGCGACCGTAGGTGACGTTCGAGGACCAGATGGAACGCAGCGCGACGGCCTGGCCGCTGCGCGGGGAGTCCCACATCTTGCCGTTCCCGGCGTAGATGCCCACGTGGTAGGCGGGGCTGCCGAAGAACACGAGGTCACCCGGCTGCGGGTTCGAGACGCGGGTGGTGGCTGCGCGCTGGGCGTCGGCGGTGCGCGGCAGGCTGATGCCGACCTTGCCGAAGACGTACTGCGTGAAGCCGGAGCAGTCGAAGCCGGTCGACGGGCTGGTGCCGCCGTAGGAGTACATCAGGCCTTCGTACTGGGCCGCGATGCCGAGCACGCCACCGGCAGCCGGCTTCAGGCTGGTGAAGTCCTTGCGGGCCGTCGAGCGGCTCGCGGTGCGGTCGCTCGTGCGGGCCGCCGCGACAGGCACGACGACGGGCTTGGGCTTGGCGGTCGCCTTGAAGCCGATGACACCGAAGGTGTTGGTCGCCGTCGGGGCTGCGGTCTCGGGCGCCTGCACCGCGACGGGCGCGGTGACAGTGGCGCTCTTGGCCACCGAGGACGGGCTGGCCGAGGCGGCAGAGGCGGGAAGGGCGAACGAGGCGACGAGACCACCGGAAGCGGCGATGACCGCAGAGGTCTTGACTGCGGGCTGCGCGGCGCTGGCCACGATGTCCGACAACTCGGAAACGGGATTGAAGCGACCCGGCGCGCGGTGGCGGCCAGAACTGTGTGAAGCCACGATGGATGAACCTCCGGCGCCTACGAGGTGAGCTGTCGGGTTCGGGTGGAGGTAGATCACCCGGCCTCCACGGTTGTCGCCCGACCTTGCGGGCGCGTGCGTGGAGACTTAACCCCAAGGACCATCTCGTGAAGAGAAGGCCCAAAGTTGGGTCCCCCGCTCCTGCCAAGCGGTTTGTACTGATGACTCGGGCGTGGTGACAGGACTAGGCGTTCCACATCGAGCCGGTCCACCCAGGGGGCGAGTGAACCGCAGCCACCGTACACAAGCCGCCTGGGAATGTCACATTGAGGTCACGGCAGCCCCAAGAAAGTCCAAGCCCACGTCTGGTCCGCCTGCGCCCTCGTGCTCACGAACCGCGGAACTGACCAAAGACCGGACACGCCGAAGCGCTCAGATGAGCGCACCAAACACGTGCTGGGCCACCTCGTCGGGCAGCGAGACACCGGTGGACTCCGGCGCGCCCTCGCGGACCGCCACCACGCGGCCGTCGGCGCGGTGCACCCGCACGCGCTCGCCGGGCAGCAGGCGCGCGACGGTGAGCAGGCTCAGCGCCTCGTGGTCGACCTGGACCGGCTCGCCGATGCGGCGAACAAGGACCGTCTCGGGAGAGTCGCCGGCCAGCTCGGTCAGGGTGCGCAGCCCGAAGCGGAAGTCCTCGGTCGGTTCCTCCTCACCCAGCTCGTCGAGGCCGGGGATGGGGTTGCCGTACGGCGAGTCGTGGTGGTCCTTGAGCATCGCGAGGATCTTGCGCTCGACCCGCTCGGACATCACGTGCTCCCAGCGGCAGGCCTCGTCGTGGACGTACTCCCACTCCAGGCCGATGACGTCGACCAGGAGGCGCTCGGCCAGCCGGTGCTTGCGCATGACCCGGGTGGCGAGAAGCCGGCCGTGGTCGGACAGCTCGAGGTGGCGGTCGCCGGCCAGGCTGAGCAGACCGTCGCGCTCCATCCGCGCGACGGTCTGGGAGACGGTCGGCCCGGAGTGCCCGAGACGCTCGGCGATGCGAGCGCGCAGGGGCGTGATGCCCTCTTCCTCGAGCTCGAAGATCGTCTTGAGGTACATCTCGGTGGTGTCGATCAGGTCGGTCACAGGCCTAAGCCTCTCACCTGCGGCCGTCAGCGGGATGCGCCGCCGCGCACCGGGTCGTAGCGCGGCACCCAGTAACCCAGCCAGCCGGTCCCGACCAGTGCCAGCCCGCCGAGGGTGAGGCAGGCTGCCGCCAGTCCCGCCTGCGCCGTGACGAGGCTGATCAGCGCCGGCGACCCGCTCATGCCCAGGACGGACACGAAGCGCCAGCCACCCAGGAACTGCGACCGCCCGACCTCCGGCGCGCTGTCGGCGCCGAGGGTCATCACGATGCCCGATCCCAGGCCGTTGCCCACGGCGGCGACGAGGGCGACCGCCGTGACGGCCAGCGCGCTGTGCGTCAGGGGCAGGGCGATCATCCCGATCCCGAGCAGCACGACGCACGGCACGGCCACCCAGATCCGGCCGAACCGGTCCATCACCGACCCTGCCGGGTAGAACAGCAGCATCTCGACACCGGCGACGATGCCGAAGATGACGGCCGTGGTGCTGGCGGACAGGCCGACGTGCGCAGCCCAGAGCGGGAGCAGGACGAGCCGGGCCGAGCGTGCGGCGCCGATGACCATGACTCCCAGGCCGATGGTCAGGTAGACCCTGCGGTGGTCCCAGAGCACCGCTGCGGTGCCGGTGGGAGTTCCGCCGGTGGAAGTTCCGCCGGCGGACGCTCGGTCGCGCAGCTCCCTGGCCTGCGCCTCGTGCGCCGCCGTGAGGTCCGGACCCAGCCACACCAGCGCCGCCGCCCCGAGGCCGGCCCCCACCGCGACCGCGAACCCGGCGCGCGGCCCCCACAGGTGGATGATCGGCGCCCCGATGAACGGCCCGATGAACATCCCGATCCGGTTCACCCCGCCGAGGGTCGACAGGGCTCGAGCGCGCATGGAGACCGGCACCGCGTCGATGAGGTAGGCCTGCCGTGCGACCAGGAACACGGACGACGTGAACCCCATCGCGAACACCGTCACCATGAGCACGCCGAGCGACGGGGCGGTCAGTGCCACGAAGGCCGCCACCGCGTCCACCGCGCTCGCCCACAGCAGCGCCCGTCGCTCCCCGACCCGGTGGACGAGCGCGCCGGCCGGCACCGCGAAGAAGAGCTCGGCGACCAGGGCCAGCCCGGCCGTGAGTGCGGCGATCGCCGGGGTCGCCCCGAGGTCGAGGGCACTCAGCGTGACGATCGGGACGACCGCGCCGCTGCCGATCGCCACGATGATGGTGGGACCGTAGGCCGGCACCGCGATCGCGCGCAGGCTGAAGGCGGTCTCGGTGTCGAGCTCGGGTCGAGGCTTGGGTGGCTTGGGTGGCTTGGGTGCGGACATCCCGGCCATTCTGACGCGCTCCGACGACGGACGCCCCTGACTTCTCACGCCCAGGGACCCCACGAGTAGGTTCGGGCCCATGAGATTCGTCGTGCCCGCCCGCTTCTGCGGCCCACCCGAGTCAGGCAACGGAGGCTGGGTCAGCGGGCACGCGGCTGCCCTGCTCCAACCCGGCCCCGACGAAGCCGTCACCGTGCGCCTGCGCACCCCTCCCCCGCTCGATCGGGAGCTGACGGTGCAGACGGGTTCGATGGGGGGCCACCGCACGCTCGAGGTCCACGACGGCGAGCACCCCGTCGTGGAGGCGACGACGACCGCGGAACTGGACGCGGGCGGCATACCGGCTGCTGTGTCGTTCGCCGAGGCCACGACGGCGGGCGAGGGCTATGAAGGACTGGCCGCCCACCCGTTCCCCACCTGCTTCTCGTGCGGCACGGGTCGCGCGGCCGGCGACGGCCTGCGGCTCCAGCCCGCTCGGGTCGCGGGCGGCGACGGTGAGTATGCCGCCGCCTGGCGCCCCGGCGCGGACGTCGACCTCGAGACGGTGTGGGCTGCGCTGGACTGCCCCGGCGGCTGGGCCTCGGGGATCGCCGGCCGACCGATGGTGCTCGGCACGATGACCGCTCAGGTGTCGACCCTGCCGAACCCCGGCGACGAGTACGTGGTCATGGCGTGGCAGCGCGGCGGCGAGGGCCGCAAGTACCTGAGCGGGACTGCCCTGTATGCCGCGGACGGAAGCCTGCTCGCGCAGGCCGAGGCGACGTGGATCGCCGTCGACCCCACAGCAGTTCGACCCGCCGGAGGTGCCGCATGAGCAAGCTCGCAGTCGTGACCGGGGCCAGCAGCGGCATCGGTGAGGCGACCGCTCGGCAGCTGGCGGCCGACGGGTTCGGGGTGGTGTGCGCGGCCCGTCGTCGCGACCGGATCGAGGCCTTGGCGTCCGAGATCGGCGGCCGCGCGGTGGTCTGCGACGTGACGTCGGCCGACGACGTGGCGCGGCTGGCGGCGGAGGTCGGCGACCGCCTGGACGTGCTGGTCAACAACGCGGGTGGCGCGCTCGGGCTCGCCCCGGCCGCCGACACCGAGGTCGCCGACTGGCGCGGGATGTTCGAGTCCAACGTGATCGGCACCCTGCAGGTCACCCAGGCGCTGCTGCCGGCCCTGATCGCCTCGGGCGCAGGGACGATCGTCAACGTCGGGTCGATCGCCGGACACGTGGCGTACGAGGGCGGTTCGGGTTACGTCGCCGCCAAGCACGCGGTCGCAGCCCTGACCCAGACGCTGCGGCTCGAGCTCGTCGACCAGCCGGTCCGGGTCGAGGAGATCGCACCCGGGATGGTGCGCACGGAGGAGTTCGCCCTGACGCGGTTCGGCGGGGACCAGGCGCGGGCCGACGCAGTCTATTCAGGGGTGTCGGAGCCCCTGGTGGCCCAGGACATCGCCGAGGCGATCGGCTGGATGGTCGGGCGCCCGGCCCACGTGAACATCGACCTGCTCGTCATCAAGCCCCGCATCCAGGCCGCTCCGCACAAGGTGCACCGCGACGCCTGACCCGCGGGATGGTGGGCGCCGAGCGGGCCGGTTCCTGCTGCCTGCTTACTGCTTTCCTGCTGCCTGACCTGCGCTTTCATGGTTGAGGAATGCAACCATGAAATTGAGTGTTCAACGACCATGACCCAGACCCATGACTCCCTGACCGAGCTCGAGGCCCAGTTCGTCGACCACCTCGAGCTCTCCCCCGAGGCTCAGGACCTGCTGTTCCGCGATGCCCGCACCGCCAACGCCTTCACCGACGAGCCCGTCACCGAGGACCAGGTGCGCGCCATCTACGACCTCGTGAAGTGGGCTCCCACCTCGATGAACAACCAGCCGCTGCGGATCGTCCTCGTGCGGACCCCCGAGGCGCGCGGCCGGCTGGTCGAGCTGATGGGCGGCAACAACAAGGCGAAGACGTCGACCGCTCCCCTGGTCGCCGTGCTGGCCGCCGACACCGACTTCCACGACGAGCTCGGCAAGGTCTTCCCGCACTTCGAGGGTGCGCGCGACCTGTTCGCGGGCAACGACGAGATGCGCGAGGGTTCGGCCACCCTCAACGCCACCCTGCAGGTCGCCTACTTCATCCTGGGCGTCCGCGCGGCCGGCCTGGCTGCCGGCCCGATGACCGGGTTCGACGCCGACGGCGTGGACCGCGAGTTCTTCCCTGACGGCGCCCACCGCACGATCGCCGTGGTCAACATCGGTCGCCCCGCCGAGGGCGCCTGGATGGACCGGCTGCCGCGCCTCGACTACGACGAGGTCGTCACCTCCGTCTGACCCGCGCGCATTTCCCTTCCTAAAAACCGTTGCACCAGCCGACCTTCCCGAATTAGCGTCGAGCTACACGGAAGGGAGGTGGTCCAAGAAGTGATTTCAATTTGGACGCGTGAGGTGACTGCGCGCTAGCGCACCTCGACTGCTCGAGGTCCGCCATCCGGCGCAATCCCCAGCAGTTCACCGCAGCCCGTGGGCCGTGCAGGTCGTCCCCTGCGCACGCCGAGCCGATCGTTGTCGGCACGGCAAGGCCCGCGGGCTGTTCCATGCCCGGCCGCTGGCAACGAGTCGCCCCCTCCTGCGACTCGTTTTCCGCGCGTCAGGGCTGGCGGAGAGCCGCGGCCTCGGCGGCGAGGGCCTCGATGCGGTCCCAGTCCCCTTGTGCCACAGCTTCCTTCGGCGTCAGCCAGGACCCGCCGACGCAGCCGACGTTCGGCAGCGCCAGCCACGCGGCCGCCGTCTCGGGCGTGATCCCACCCGTCGGGCAGAACCGCAGGTGCGGACACGGCCCGCTCACGGCAGACAGATAGGGGCGCCCGCCGCTCGCCTCGGCCGGGAAGAACTTCATCGCCTCGAGCCCGGCCTCGGCCAGGACGAGCATCTCCGTCAGGGTGCCGGCACCCGCCAGCAGCGGCAGGCCGCTGGCCAGCGCGGCGTCGAGCAGGCGCGGCGGCGATCCCGGGGTGACCAGGAACTGCGCCCCTGCGTCCTTGACCTGCTGCACCTGCTCGGGCGTGACCACCGTGCCCGCGCCGACGACCATGCCCTCGACCTGCGAGGCCACCGCCTCTATCGCGCCGAGGCCGGCTTCGCTGCGCAGCGTGATCTCGATGACGGGTATGCCGCCGCGCACCAGCGCCCGCGCCAGCGGCACCGCCTGCTCGACGGAGTCCACCACGACCACCGGGATGACCGGGGCCAGGTCGAGGATGTCCGCCTCGCTGTGCAGGACCGGCGTGGTCGGGGTGGCCGGCGCGTGCGCCGCGTCCCGCGTGGTCGCGGCCGCCGGGCTCGCGCCGGTCAGGGTGTTGGCGGTGGTCATCGGTTCTCCTCGTGGCTGACGAACGGGGCATTGTCGCTTCGGTCCCAGACGTGACCGAGGCTGCCGAACACGTGGGCTCCCTCGTCGGCGCGGCCGACGGCGGCCCGCATGGACGCGAACAGCTCGCGCCCGGTGCCGACCCCCTCCGCGCTGACCCGCGGGGACGGGACCCGGGCGGCGAACTCGTCCTCGTCGACGAGGACGTCCAACCGGCCGGTGAGCGAGTCGACCCTGATGACGTCGCCATCCTGGATCTTCGAGATCGGCCCGGCGTGCACCGACTCGGGGGTCACGTGGATGGCCGCCGGGATGGCTCCCGACGCCCCGCTCATGCGGCCGTCGGTGACCAGCGCCACGGCATACCCACGCTTTTGGAGGACTCCGAGCGAAGGGGTCAGGGCGTGCAGCTCAGGCATGCCGTTGGCACTGGGGCCCTGCTCGCGGATCACGACGATGACGTCGCGGTCGAGCTCGCGCCGGGAGAAGGCCTGGAGGAAGCCGACCTGGTCGGTGAAGACGCGCGCCGGCGCCTCGATGACCCGGTGCTCCTCCGCCACGGCCGACACCTTGATGACCGCGTGGCCCAGGCTGCCTCCGAGGACACGGAGCCCGCCGTCGACGGTGAACGGGTCGTTGGCCGGGCGCAGCACGTCCCGGTCGCCGGATTCCGTTGCCGCGTCGACGAACCCGAGCTGACCACCGATCAACACCGGCCGCTGGGTGTAGCGCCGCAGCCCGGGCCCTGCCACGGTGAGCACGTCCTCGTGGAGCAGGCCGTGGTCGAGCAGGGTGCCCACGAGGAACGGCGTGCCGCCGGCCGCATGGAAGTGGTTCACGTCGGCGGGGCCGTTGGGGTAGATCCGGGCGATGGACGGAACCGCAGCCGACAGGTCGTCGAAGTCCTCCCACGTCAGGTCGATCCCCGCGGCGGCTGCCATCGAGATGAGGTGCATCGTGTGGTTGGTCGAGCCGCCGGTCGCCAGGAGGGCGACGACCCCGTTGACGACCGTCTTCTCGTCCACGACCTGGCCGATGCCGTACGGCGCGTCGGACGCGGCGATCTCGGCGACTCGGGCCGTCGTCGCCGCGGTGAGCGCCTCGCGCAACGGGTCGTCGGGGTGGACGAACGCCGCCCCGGGCAGGTGCAGGCCCATGACGTCCATGAGCATCTGGTTGGAGTTCGCGGTGCCGTAGAAGGTGCAGGTGCCCGGCGAGTGGTAGGACGCCACCTCGCTCGCGAGCAGCTCGTCGCGCCCGACCTCGCCGGCGGCGAAGGCCTTGCGGGTCTCGGACTTGTCCGCGTTGGAGCGGCCCGACGCCATCGGTCCGGCCGGCACGAGGGCGGTCGGCAGGTGCCCGAACGACAGGGCGCCGGCCACGAGCCCGGGGACGATCTTGTCGCAGACGCCCAGCATGAGGACGCCGTCGAACACGTCGTGGCTGAGCGCGATGGCGGCCGACATCGCGATGACGTCGCGGCTGAAGAGGCTGAGCTCCATGCCCGCGCGGCCCTGGGTGATGCCGTCACACATTGCGGGCACACCGCCGGCGACGCGGGCCACAGCCCCGACCTCGCGGGCGGTCTGCTTCATGGCGGCGGGGTAGTGCTCGAACGGCGCGTGCGCCGAGAGCATGTCGTTGTAGGACGTGATGATCCCGAGGCTGACGCCGGTGTCGGCAGCCATGGTGGTCCGGTCGCTGCCGCCGCACGCGGCGACCGCGTGGGCGAGGTTGGAGCAACCGAGGTCGGTGCGCGCCGGGCGCAGGCTCAGCTCGGAGGCGGCCCGGGAGAGGCGTTGCAGGTATGCCGTGCGGCTGGCACGGCTGCGGTCGGTCACCCGGGCGGTGACGTCGGCGACGACGGGGTGGATCGCGGGGTGGCTGGCGGGCGCCATGGGGCTCCTGAGGGGATTCGGCGGTCGGGGTTGGGACCGCGCGAACGGCATCTTTGGCGCGCGCGTGTGATTCAGTTCACAAGTGTGACGGCGACCCGGGATCCGGCAATGGCCATCCCGGCATACGGACCGGTAGCCCTGCGAGTGACGGACGAGTGACGGATCAGCGCAGGTCGGTCAGGATGTCGGTCATGACGGACTTGATCGAACGGACCATCGAGCGGGTCGAGAACGTCATCTACCTCGCCGTGGCTGTGGTCCTGTTCGCCATCGCCGCCGTCGTGATCGGCAAGACCGTGCTGACCTTCGGGGACCTCGGCAGCGGCGGGGTCGTGGAAGTGGCCGCCGACATCCTCGACCTGCTGCTCCTCGTCTTCATCGTCGTCGAGCTGCTCTTCGCCGTGCGAACCACCCTGTCCCGGCGCGAGCTCGTGGCCGAGCCCTTCCTCCTCGTCGGGATCATCGCCTCCATCAAGGAGATCGTGGTGCTGTCGGTCAAGGCGCCGGACCTGCTGGGCAAGCCCGAGTTCACCGACACGCTGCGGCTCATGGGACTGCTGACGGGCACGATCATCCTGCTGGCGCTGGCGTCGTTCCTGTTGCGGCGCAAGGAGCGAGAGCCCAGCGAGGGCGCCAACTCCGGCCACGGCGACACCGAGGTGCAGACCGAGGCCCACCCGACCTGACCGCCCCAACCACCGTTCAGCGGACGTCAGGGTTGGCGACGGGACAGTGCCCAGGCGGCCGCGTCGTCCAGCGAACCCTTCCCCACCCTGCTGAAGACGAGCCGGTCGTGCAGCCGGTTGCGCCGGCCACCCCAGAACTCGACCTCGTCGCAGAGCACGCGGTAGCCGCCCCAGAACTCGGGCACGGGCACGTCGTCCGCGTTCCCTCGGTCGGGGAACTGCGCGGCATACCTGTCGTAGGCCTGCTCGAGGCCGGCGCGACCCTCGATCGGCTGGGACTGTCGCGAGGCCCACGCGGAGATGCGAGAGGCCCACGGCCGTGACCCGAAGTAGCCGGCAACCTCTTCGCGGGAGACCTCCTGCGCCACGCCTCGGAACCGGATCGCCCGGAACATCGCCGGCCAGGTCAGCGCCGCGGCGACCCCGCCGGTGGCGGCGATCTCGAGTCCCTTCGTGGACTCGGTGCCGGTGACGAACCCCGGACCGCGCTCGTCGAAGAACCGCATCAACACGGTCCGCACGTTGGGGCGTCCCTCGGCGTCGACGGTGGCGACCGAGAGGGCGTACGGCTCGGGAACGTCGGCCTGGACCTGCGAGCGCGCCACCGCCTCGTCGACCCAGCGCCTGGCCTGTTGCCACGGCGTGGGCGCGATGTCGGCCTCGGAGATTCCGTCGCCGCTGTAGTCGGTGCGAGCAGTGTCCATGGGAACAGTGTCCACGCGCCGTACGTCTCCCATGACACGGGACCAGGGGCCCGAGATTAGGGTGAAGGCCGGACCAGACGTCAGGGAGGCAGCATGCCCAGCAAAGGCAAGGCCGTCGGCAACCTCGTGAAGTGGGGCGTGAAGTACGGCCCCCACGTGGTCGTGCTGGCCCAGCAGGCCAAGGAGCCGGCGATGAAAGCCGCTCAGACGGCACTGGACCGGCAACGGGCCAGGCGCCGGGCGATCGAGCACGCGGCGACGGTGCGTGAGGGCACCGTGCTCAAGACGTTCGACCCGCGGGCGGACCACAGCGAACCGGTGTGGGTGGTCTTCTCGGCCGACGACCCCATCGCTGCCCACCCCACCTCCACCACCCCGCTGGCCGAGCTGATCGCCAACAGCGACCTGTCCAAGCGCGTCCGCCCGGCGGACCTCCCCACCCCGGCCGCACGCCTCAAGCAGCTCCCCCGCCGCCGGAACGGACGATCGCGATGACGCTGCTGGCGCCGATGGCCGACGGGGCTCGGCGCCAGCTCGCCCACGCGCTGCGCTCCAGGGTCGCCGGCAGTGACGCCCAGGCCAAGGCCGAGCGCATCTGGGGAGCCGAGGGACCGCGCTGGTTCACGCCGGAGGACCCGATCTGGCGGGTGCACGCCGACGCCGCGATGTTCCCCGGCGGCATCCGGGCGCTCCTGCTGCAGTCGCTGCACCCGCTCGCCATGGCGGGCGTCGCCGGGCACTCGGGCTACAAGGGCGACCCGTGGGGGCGGCTGCAGCGGACCAGCGAGTTCCTGGCCACGACGACCTTCGGCACCATCGACCACGCAGAGGAACAGATCGCCCGGGTCCGGTCGATCCACGACCGGGTGCGCGGCAAGGCGGCCGACGGTCGCCCCTACTCCGCCGGCGACCCGCACCTGCTGAAGTGGGTGCACGCGACCGAGGCCGACAGCTTCCTCACCGCCTACCAGCGCTACGCCGTGTCGCCGCTGAGCGCTGCCGAGGCCGACCTCTACGTGCAGCAGGGCGGCATCGTCGCCAGCGCGCTCGGGGTGGTCGACCCGCCGACGACCGTGGCTGGGCTGCGCTCGACCATCGAGGGCTACCGGCCCGAGCTCGAGTCGACTGCAGCGGCTCGTGAGGCGGCGCGGTTCCTGCTCGTCCACCCACCGCTGCCGCTGGCCGCCCGACCCGGGTATGCCGCGTTGGCAGCGGGCGCCGTGGCGATGCTCCCGCGGTGGGCCAGGCAGCCGTTGCGGCTGCCGTGGCTGCCTGTGACCGAGCGGCTGGTCGGGCGCCCCCTCGGTGGGGTGGCGACGTCGACGGTGCGCTGGGCGATGGCGGACGCGACCGACGAACGCCGCCGCGCCGCCTTGCGCCGGGGCAGCTCCGTCTGACGGACGGGTTCCGCCGGCTGGCGCTGGCCGGAACAAGCGGTGTGCCGCGCGGCTGAGCCAGCCACGCGGCATACCTGCTGTTGTTGCTCGGTTGGGGGTTGCTCTGGTTCAGGCGAGCCGGCTGCGCTGGAGCAGCCGCAGCCCGACGAGCGCGAACGGCGAGAACCCGACGAGCACACAGGCTGCGGCGACGAGCGGGCTCGTTGCGCCGAAGACCATCAGCCCCGCGACACCGGTGACGATCAGCCCCAGGGTCCACCAGCCAAGGACCCCCGCACGGGCCAGGCCCGCCAGCAGGAGCAGCGGCCCCACCAGGCTGAGCGGCTCGGTGCCGTCCCAGAAGGGCAGCAGCGACCCGGTCTTGAAGCCGCGGAACACCTCGACAGCCTGCTCGGAGCTGAGGTGCGTGCCGGCGGAGGCGTTCCACCAGTCGCTGAGGACCATCCCCGATACGTTCGCGAACCCGATGGCGGTGGCGAGGGCTCCCGCGACAGCGAGGCGCAGGCCGCGGGCGCCGCGCACCAGGCTCGGTCCGGCGAGGATGCCGAGGGCGATCACGAGGTTGCCGTAGTGCAGGAACAGCGCCGAGATCTGCGTCATCGTCGTGTCCCGCGTCAGCGAGGAGATGTAGTCGGCGTCGGCCATGCTCTCCTGCGGCGGAGAGGTGAACATGCCACCCGCCCACAGCAGGGGGCCTGCGACGAGGGCGATCCCGGCGGCGACCGCCATCGCGCGACCGGGCGCCCGGCGCGGGTGGTCGGCGGTGGTCTCGTCGCGGGTGGTGCGGTCGCGGGTGGTGTGGTCGCGGGTGGTGAGCGAGGTCCGTGGGGTCGTGGTGGTCACGGTGTGTCCTTTTCGTGAGGTGGCCCGTGGGCCGTCGCCGGCTCTCGGCGCTGCACCAACGGTCCCGGCGGTCCCCCTCAGCGCAGATCCGTCGAGGGGGACCGTCTTCGCCTCCCCCTCGAGGCGGAGCTGGACACGCTGCCGCTCCTCCTCAAGTGGGATACGCGTGCTCGGCGGGCGCCCTACTGTTTTCGCCATGTCTCGAGCCGCCGCCCTCCGCGACCACCGCGTGGTGCCCGTCGTGGCCGCGGTCGCCCTGGGCCTGCTCGGTCTCGTGGAAGCGTGGTCCGATCCCCAGTTCCGGCCGCACTTCGGTGCCCTCGCCATCGCGTCAGGAGTCATCGCCGCCGGCTTCCTGGTGGCCGTCCGCTGGCCGGTTGCCGGTGCCGTCGTGGTCGCCTGCTTCTATCCCCTCGCCACCCTGCTCGGCGCCCCCGGCCCGGGTGGTGCCGGCCTCATCGCCTCGCTCGTGGCCATGGCGTATGCCGGCTTCGCGGCATCCCCGCGCACGTCCCGCATCGCCGCCGTCGCCTCTGTGGCGGTGTTCATCGCCACCGAGGCCCTGCGCAACGGACTGGGCTGGGACACGGTCTTCTTCCCCGCGGTGTTCGTGCCGGCTTGGTGGGTCGGCACCCTGGTGCGGCGGGAGCGCGAGCGCAGCCGCCAGGTCATCGCCCTCGCCACGGAGCTCGACGCGCAGCGCGAAGCCAGCGCTCGCGCCGCGGTGGTCGAGGAACGGGCCCGCATCGCGCGTGAGGTCCACGACTCGGTGGCGCACTCGGTCAGCGTCATGACGCTGCAGCTCGGCGGCCTGCGGCGCCAACTCGACGCAGTGCTGGTCGACCACCCCGTGGAGCGCGACGTGATGCTGGGGCTCGAGCGGCTCGGCCGTCAGTCGGTCGAGGAGCTCCGCGCCACCGTGGGCATCCTCCGCGAGCCGGGTGATACCGCCATCGGAGCCCCTCCCCCTGCGCTGGCCCGGCTGGAGGACCTGGTCGGCGACGTGCGCGCCACCGGCCTGGAGGTGTCCCTCGAGGTGAGTGGCCCGCTCGACGGGCTGCCCAAGGCGCTCGACACCGCGGCATACCGGATCGTCCAGGAGGCGCTCAGCAACGTCCTGCGGCACGCACCGGGAGCGCATGCTGTCGTGCGGGTCGTCAACGACGGCACCGTGGTTCGCCTCACCGTGACCGACGACGGGCGCGGCTCCGGTCGCGCCGGTGTCACCGACCGGGACACCCCCACCACCGCGGACGGGGCGCACGGCGGCCACGGCGGCCACGGCGGCCACGGCGGCCACGGCATCGTGGGCATGCGCGAGCGGGTGGACATGCTCGGCGGGAGCATCTCCGTCGGGCCGGTGCCCGGCGGAGGGTTCGAGGTCGACGTGCGGCTGCCGGTCTCGCGGGAGTGGCAGTGAGGGAGGGGTCGTGAGCATCCGGGTGCTGCTGGTGGACGACGAGGCGATGGTGCGTGTCGGGCTGCGCATGGTGCTGAGTGCCGAGCCCGACATCGAGGTCGTGGGAGAGATCGGGGACGGTGAGGCCGCCGAAGCCGCCGCGCTCGAGCTGGCTCCGGACGTCGTGCTGATGGACGTCCGCATGCCCAGGCTCGACGGGATCGAGGCGGCTCGCCGGGTGATGGCCGCCCGGCCGCAGACGCGCGTGGTGATCCTGACGACGTTCGGCGAGGACGAGTACGTCGAGGGGGCGCTGCGCTCCGGCGTCAGCGGGTTCCTCCTCAAGGTGTCGCCGCCGGAGCAGCTGGTGGCAGCGGTGCGGACGGTCGCCTCCGGGGGTGGTCTGCTGGACCCGTCGGTGACGTTGCGGGTCATCGAGCGGTTCGCCGGCGCTCCCACTCCGCGGACCGTCCGCTCCTCGGCGCTGGACGCGCTGACCGAGCGCGAGCGCGACGTGCTGACCCTGATCGCGAGGGGACTGTCGAACGCCGAGATCGCCGCAGATCTCTACCTCGGCGAGGCCACCGTCAAGACGCACGTGTCGAACGTGCTGATGAAGCTCAGGCTCCGCGACCGGGTGCAGGCCGTCGTGGCTGCCTACGAGCTGGGCCTGGTCGCGCCCGGGGGCCCGGGCTAGTCACCACTGGCGGTCGGCAGCGGAGTTTCGGGCGAGTGGCCGAAAGTTGGGCCCCACCGGGCGGCGCGGGCCGGGAGTTTCGGGCGAGTGGCCGAAAGTTGGACCCCACCGGGGGGACAGATGCGGCGGAAGGGTTACGGCTAGGCGCTAGGGCACGGGGTGGCGGGCGTCGTAGCGCACGAAGCCCGGCTGCAACCGGCCCAGCACGACGATGGCGAGCACACAGGCGAGGCCGCCGACGACCGCGGTCATCGCCTCGCCGATTCCGCTGGCGAGGAAGCCACCCGCCATCTCACCCAGCCTCGGCCCGCCCGCCACCACGACGATGAAGACGCCCTGCAGCCGCCCGCGCAGGTGGTCCGGTGTGGCGGCCTGCAGGATCGTCGTCCGGAACACGGCGCTCACCGAGTCCGAGGCGCCGGCCACCGCCATGGCCACCAGCCCGAGCCACAGCGCCGCCCCCTTGGACATCACCCCACCGGCCGCCAGCATGGCGGCCCCGAAGCCGGCGATGGCGAAGCCCCAGCCCACGATCGACACCAGGATCGCCAGGCCCTGACGACGCACGTGTCCGAGCCGGCCGGAGAAGAACATGGCGACGATCCCACCCACCGCCGCCGCCGCCGACAGCGCCCCCACCGTCTTGGCCCCGCCTCCGAAGATGATTGCGCCGGCAGCCGGGAACAGCACCCGAGGCTGGGCCAGCAGCATCGCGCAGATGTCGGCGACGAAGGTCATGCGCACATTGGGTCGCGTTGCCAGGAAAGCGAATCCGTCGAGAACCGACCGCAGTCCGGGCCGGCTCGGGGCTGCCCCCTCCTCAGGCTCAGGGGGCAGGGGCTGCAGCCGGGCCAGCCCCCAGAGCGCGGCTGTCGTGATGACCGCGTCGGTCGTGTAGGCCGCCTTGGAACCGCCCCAGTCGACGAGGAAGCCGGCCATGAGCGGTCCAACGGACATCGACGCGTTCATCGCGAACACGGACAAGGCGTTCGCCGCCGGCAGCAGGTCGCGCGGCAGGATCCGCGGGTAGATCGAGGTGCGGGCCGGTGACGAGACCGCGAACGCGCCGTTCCACAACGCCACCAACGCATAGAGCACCCACACGTGCGTGTTGCCGAGCCAGGCCTGAAGCGCGCACAGGATGCTCGAGACGAACGCCACCGCCTGGGCGATGAGGCCGACGGTGCGCCGGTCGAAGTGGTCGACGAGCGTGCCGCCATAGAGGCCCATGACCACCAGCGGCACCAGCGCGCAGAACCCCACGATCCCCACCGCCGCAGTCGATCTGGTGATCTCGTAGACCTGCAGACCGATGGCCACGACAGCCAGCTGCGAGCCCACGTTCGAGAGGGTGAACCCGACATACAGCCGCCGGTATGCCGCGTGGCTCCGTAGCGGGGTCAGGTCCAGGAGCAGCGGCACGAAGAGACTGTATGCCGCGTGGCCACGCTCGCGGCGCCGGGTGCCGTAGCGTCGGGCCCCATGGACCCCCGCGCCCGGATCGCCCTGCTCATCGACGCCGACAACTCCTCGGCGACGAAGATCGACCTGATCCTCAACGAGCTCAGCGCCTACGGCGAGACCAGCATCCGCCGCGCCTACGGCAACTGGACCAAGGCCGGGCTGCGACCCTGGGCCGACGTGCTGCATCCACGGGCAATCCGGCCGATGCAGCAGTACGACTACAGCCGCGGCAAGAACGCCAGCGACATGGCGATGGTCGTCGACGCGATGGCGCTGCTGTACAACGACCACCCCGAGGCGTTCGGGATCGTCTCGTCGGATGCCGACTTCACACCATTGGTCATGCACCTGCGCGAGAAGGGGGCGGCGGTCTACGGGTTCGGCGAGCGCAAGACGCCTGAGCCGTTCCGCTCGGCGTGCACCAAGTTCCTCTTCCTCGACCAGCTCGCTGAGCCCGAGGAGGTGGGCGACGCGACCGCCATCACGGACGCTGCTCCCAACGGCACAGTCCTCCGCGAACCCGAGCCCGAACCCGGAGCCACAGGCCCCGCGAGCAAGGCGACGGCCACCAAGGCGACAACGAAGAAGGCAGCCGTGAAGAAGGCTGCGGCCCTGCGCAAGGGCGCTGCCGCGCCGGCACGCAAGACGACGACCGAGCTGCGCCAGGACGCGGGCCTGGTGCGGCTGCTGCGCAATGCCGTGTCCCGGGCCGCCGACGACGACGGGTGGGCCAGCGTGGCCGAAGTGGGCAACCGCATCTCGAACCAGTCGTCCTTCGACTCCCGCAACCACGGGTACGCCTCGTTGAGCAAGCTGATCAAGGCGACTGAGCTGTTCGAGGTCCGCACCAACGGCAACGCGATGTCCGTCCGCGACAAGCGCCTGGCCAGGAAGGCCTAGACAGAGCCCGCTCCACCGTCGAACCCGCCGCCTGCGCGGCGGTCAGCCGCCTGCGCGGCGGTCAGCCGCCTGCGGACCGCGCAGCGAGGAACGCGCGGAGGCTCTCGAGCAGGATGCTGCGCGAGGGGCCGATCCACGCGAAGTGGCTGAAGGCGCCAGTCTCGACCAGCGTGCTGCCCGTGATGGTCGCCTCGAAGTCGAGCGCGTGCGCGAAGGCCGCTCCCCCGTCCGTTCGCGACGCGGTGACCAGCGTGGGCACGCTGACGGAGCGCTGGACCCGCTCACGCTCGGACGAGGACGACTCGCGACCCTGGGCGACGTCGAGGACGAAGCCCCTGCCCGAACCCATCGACAGCAGGGTCGCCCGCGCCTGCTCGCGCTGCTTGGGCGACCACGCGTCGAACCACTCACGGACGGGCAGCGTGGACAGCTCGCCCATCATGAGTCGCAGTCCCCGGTCGGTCCGCACCATCGCCCTGGTTGCGGCCCACGTGGCCCGCTCGACCCGAGGGCCGAACACCACCGTGGCCATCGCCCGGTCCCGCTTCGTGTCGGGGAAGACGAGCCTCGACGGCGCGCAGCTGTGGAGGACGAGGCGGTCGGCGAGCTCCGTGGCGACGGCCGTGTGGAGCGCCTGCAGCCCGCCGAAGGAGACACCGACGACCGCGTCGAACCGACTGACCCCCAGGGCTGCCGCGACGTCGACGACCGCAGGGACGAACTGGGCGGCGGTCAGGTCGCCGACTCCGGTCGCGCCGTACCCGGGCCGGCTGACCGTCACGACCTGGTAACCGAGCTCCTGGTAGACGTCCTGCCCGAGCGGAGTCCTCGCCGAGCAGTGGCCTCCCGGGAAGAGCAGGACGTGCCGTTCCGCACTCCACCGTTCGGCACTCCCCCGGTCTGAGCTGCCCCACACGGCCACCTCGACCGGCCCGAGCCCGGTCCGGACCAGCGTGGCACCCGTGGCGGCCGTCCTGTTCACACGGCGAGTGTGGCCCGGCGGCGGAGCAGACGACTCCCTCATCGGGTTGATTTCCGCCGGCCGCGGGCAGACAGGCACTCCGCCCCGCTAGTCGGCGACCTTGATGCCCAGCTCGGCGGCGAGCGCGGGCCCGAGGTCGATCAGCTGCAGCGCCGAGACGGTCGCGCCCCGCAGTCCCGACACACCACGCGGGCCGGCCACCTCGGCCCCGGTCAGGTCGACGTCCTTGAAGGTTCCCTTGGTGAAGTCCGGCGACACCAGCCGCGACCCCTCGAACGTGACCGAGGTGAGCGTGGCGTCGGCGAAGTCGGCCTCCACGAGCTGGCAGTCGACGAAGGCGACGTCGCGAAGCCGGGCCCCACGCAGGTTGAGGAACTCGATCTTGCAGCCCTCGAACCGCACTCGGGACAGCTCCGCCCCGTACATCGCCACGGCACCGAGCCGGGCTCCCTGCACGAGGCAGTCGCTCCACGACGACTCGGCGAGGTCGACGCCCGCTCCGTGCACGGCATACAGGCTGGACTCGGAGAACCGCGAGCGTGGGGCGCGCAGCTCGCTGAGGTCGCACCGCTGGAAGGTGCACTCGAGGAATCGCGAGCCGCCCGCCGCGGACCCGGTCAGGTCCTCGGTGAACACCTCGCCGTCGTAGTCGGTGTCGGCTGTCAGCACTGCGCCATAGTGGCCCATCACCCCGACAGTGCAGAATGAACCAGCCAGTAGGTAACCGGGCGCCACACCAAGGTCGCCCCACCTTCCCCCCAAGGCCGAGAGGACACCGATGTCCGACAGCGACTTCAAGCCGGGCCTCGAGGGCGTCATCGCCTTCGAGTCAGAGATCGCCGAACCCGACAAGGAAGGCGGCTCGCTGCGCTACCGCGGCGTCGACCTCAAGGAACTCGTCGGCACGGTCAGCTTCGGGCAGGTGTGGGGTCTGCTGGTCGACAACGAGTTCGACCCGGGGCTGCCGCCGGCCGAGCCGTTCCCGCTGCCCGTGCACTCCGGCGACATCCGGGTCGACGTGCAGTCCGCACTGGCCCAGCTCGCCCCGTTGTGGGGTTTCAAGCCGTTGCTCGACATCGACGCCGCGCAGGCCCGTGAGGACCTGGCCCGCGCCTCGGTGATGGCGCTGTCGTTCATCGCGCAGTCCGCCCACGGGCAGGGGTCGCCGATGGTGCCGCAGAGTCGCGTCGACGAGGGGCGCACGATCGTCGACCGGTTCATGATCCGCTGGCGCGGCGAGCCCGACCCCAAGCACGTCGAGGCGATCGACGCCTACTTCATCTCCGCCGCCGAGCACGGCATGAACGCCTCGACGTTCACCGCGCGCGTCATCGCCTCGACCGGTGCCGACGTGGCCGCGTGCCTGTCCGGCGCGATCGGCGCCCTGTCCGGCCCCCTTCACGGTGGAGCCCCGTCGCGCGCGCAGCACATGATCGAGGGCGTGGAGCGCAGCGGTGACGCCCGGGCCTACGTCAAGGGTGTGCTCGACCGTGGTGAGCGGCTGATGGGCTTCGGCCACCGCGTCTACCGCGCCTACGACCCCCGCGCCGCCGTGCTGCGCGACACCTGCGAGCGCCTCGGCGCGCCTCGCTTCACGGTGGCCCTCGAGCTCGAACAGGCTGCCCTGGCCGAGCTGCGCGAGCGCCAGCCCGACCGGGTGCTGGAGACCAACGTCGACTACTGGGCCGCGGTGCTGCTCGACTTCGCCGAGGTCCCCGGCGCGATGATGACCCCGCTGTTCGCCGCGGCGCGCACCGCCGGCTGGTCGGCGCACATCCTCGAGCAGAAGAAGACCGGTCGGCTGATCCGGCCCAGCTCGCGCTACATCGGCGAGGCTCCCCGCGGCCTGGACGCCGTCTCCGGCTACCGCGCCTGACGCGTCGTCCGGCGTCGCGCCGAGCCTGATACGTGGTTGCAGAAATGCGAAATGGGCCTGCACGAATGCGCAGGCCCATTTCGCATCTCACGGCGGGGTATGCCGCGTTGCTCGGCCAGCGGGCGGCCTACCGTGCCTTGGTGGTAGTCCGGGTGGTGGACCTCACGTCCCACGCCTCGGGACGGGATGAGACACTGACGCCGTGACCGACACTGCCGCCACCGCGACGCCCACCATCCCCGCCGACCTGCTGCCCAAGGACGGCCGCTTCGGCTCCGGGCCATCGAAGGTGCGCCCCGAGCAGGTCGAGTACCTCGCCGGACTGGGCACCACCCTGCTCGGCACCTCGCACCGCCAGGCTCCGGTGAAGAACCTCGTGGGCGCCGTCCGTGAGGGGCTGTCCGACCTGTTCAGCCTGCCCGAGGGCTACGAGATCATCCTCGGCAACGGTGGGTCGACCGCGTTCTGGGACATCGCGGCCTTCGGCCTGGTCCGCGAGCGCGCGCAGCACCTGGCGTTCGGCGAGTTCTCCGCCAAGTTCGCCAGCGTGACCAACAACGCTCCCTTCCTCGGCGAGTCCACGATCATCAAGGCCGACCCGGGCAGCCTCGCCACGGCCCGCGCCGAAGCCGGCGTCGACGTCTACGCCTGGCCGCACAACGAGACCTCCACCGGGGTGATGGCTCCCGTCAAGCGCGTCGAGGGTGCCGACGAGGGCGCGCTCGTGCTCATCGACGCCACGTCCGGCGCCGGCGGGCTGCCCGTGGACGTGGCCGAGACCGACGTCTACTACTTCGGCCCGCAGAAGTGCTTCGCGGCCGACGGTGGCCTCTGGCTGGCCGCCTTCTCCCCGGCCGCGCTCGCCCGGGTGGACGAGATCGCCGCGTCCGGTCGCTGGGTGCCCGACTTCTTCAGCCTGCCGACCGCCGTGTCCAACAGCCGCCTCAACCAGACCTACAACACCCCCGCGCTGGGCACCCTGGCCCTGCTGCGCTCGCAGATCGACTGGATCAACGGTCAGGGCGGGCTCGAGTGGGCCGTGAAGCGCACCGCCGACTCGAGCGGACGCCTCTACGACTGGGCCGAGCGCACGGCATACACCTCGCCCTATGTCACCGACCCGGCCGCCCGCTCGCAGGTGGTGTCGACGATCGACTTCGCCGATGAGGTCGACGCGGCCGCCGTCGCCAAGACCCTGCGTGCCCACGGCGTGGTCGACGTGGAGCCCTACCGCAAGCTCGGTCGCAACCAGCTGCGTGTGGCGACGTTCCCCGCGGTGGACCCTGAGGACGTGTCGGCCCTTATTGCGTGCATTGAGCACGTTGTGGGCTGATTTACTGCCCAGTAAGCCCTCTGCGGACGACGCTCGCGTAACCTCGGCTCCAGACCCTCGTTGAACCCCACATAACCCCTGGGGTGGGACACCGCAAGGTGGACAACGATGTCGAGGAGCCGAACGATGACACGCACGACGCGACTGCCGTGGCGCAAGATCGCAGGAGGTGTGCCCGCGCTCGCCCTGATCGGCGCCGGAGTGGCGCTGGCGGCCACCGGTGGCCAGCCCGCGACCGACATCGTTGCCGACAACACCCCCGTCGTCACCGTGCCCGGCGAACCGCTCACCGGCCTCGATGCCCCGCGGCTCCCCGAGCTGCCGGCACCCCCGGAGGCCGAGCCCACCCCGTTCGCCCAGTCGGCGGGCCTGCCTGCCTCGATGAGCGCCAACGGCATCCCCGCCGCTGCCCTCGAGGCCTACCGTCGTGCCGCCACGATCGTCGACGCCGCCGACGCCGAGTGCCGCATCGACTGGGCCCTGATCGCCGCGATCGGGAAGGTCGAGTCCAACCACGGCCGCTACGGCGGCAACGGCATCGACCGCGACGGCACCGTGCGTCCCGGCATCTACGGCATACCCCTCAATGGCCAGAACAACACCGCCGCGATCAGCGACAGCGACGGCGGCTCGTACGACCGTGACGTGACCTGGGACCGCGCGGTCGGCCCGATGCAGTTCATCCCCGGCACCTGGCGCGTCGTCGGCGTCGACGCCAACGGTGACGGTCGCAAGGACCCGCAGAACATGGCCGACGCTGCCACGGCGACCGCCGTCTACCTGTGCTCGGGTCCTGGCGACCTCAGCACCGACTCCGGTGCCCGCTCGGCCGTGCTGCGCTACAACCACAGCGATGCCTACGCCGACCAGGTGCTGGCGATCGCAGCCGGCTACCGCGGTGGCTACACCGTGCTCCCGGGCTCCGACCTGTCCGAGGCGCAACGCAGCGGCTCGCCCTACCTCCCGTCGGGTGAACCCCAGACGATGGCGACCTACGACCCCGCCAGGGCGTCACAGCCCGCAGCCGCGACCCCCGGCAAGGGCGGCTCGGCGACAGCGGCGAAGCCCGGTTCCGGTGGTTCGGCGGGCTCGGGCGGCGGCTCCGCCTCGCCGGTTCCGCAGCCCTCGCCCAGCGCGGGCGGTGGCGTCGTGGGCACCGTGGGCGGTGCCGTCGGCGGAGTGGTGGGTGGCGTCACCGGCAGCACCCCCGCGCCGAGCCCGACGCCGTCCCCCAGCCCCAGCAGCTCGACGCCCGCGCCGCTGCCCCTGGAGGTGCTGCCCGTCAACGGCAAGTGCCCCACCGGCTACGACCCGGTGGTCAACCTCCTCGGCGTCACGGTCCTCTGCAAGCTGCACTGAGTCCTCCGCACGCTGCACTGACCGGACCGCTCAGCACCCGCGGGGACTTGTTGCCGCCAGGTGGTCACCGGACCCCCATTCCAGCCCTCCCGTGACGATCTGCGCGCAACAAGTCCCGGCCCGTCGGGACTTGTTGCCGCCAGGTGGTCACCGGACCCCCATTTCGCCCCTCCCGTGACGATCCGCGCGCAACAAGTCCCGGCCGTCCGGACTTGTTGCCGCCTGGTGGTCACCGGACCCCCATCCCAGCCCTCCCGTGACGACCTGCGCGCAACACGTCCCGGCCCGTCGGGACTTGTTGCCGCCTGGTGGTCACCGGACCCCCATTTCAGCCCTCCCGTGACGATCTGCGCGCAACACGTCGGGAGCTGGGCGCGTGGTCCCCACACGGCATACCCCCCCGATCGGGCGGTCAGCGGAAGGTGCCGGCGAGGCTGGCGACGACTGCCACGGTGACCACGATGACGAGGACGGCGATAGTCACGCGCCGACGGAAGAGCGGCGTCACCGGACGGCCTCGGGGACGGGTTCGGAGACCTCGGGCTGCGGGAGCGTGCGGATCCTGATGCGAGGGCGACGCTGGGACTCGTAGGTCACCTGGACATTCTCGCGCCTGGCGGTGCGGATGGACACCGCCACCAGCATGAGCCCGACGGCGATGGTGCCGATGCCGATCGTCCAGCGCGGGCCCGCGACGTCACCGATCCACCCGATGAGTGGTGCTCCGAGCGGCGTGCCCCCCATGAAGATGGCCATGTAGAGCGCCATCACCCGCCCGCGCATGGCGGGATCCACGCTGAGCTGGACCATCGCGTTCGCCGTCGTCAGGGCCGTCAGCGCCGTGAGTCCCACGGGGATCAGGGCGAGGGCGAACAACGGGTAGGTCGGAGCGCTCGCCGCCAGCCCGCTCGCGATCGTGAAGCCCACGAGCGCGACGAGCAGGATTCGCAGCCGCGGCCTGGCCCGACGGGCCGAGAGCAGCGCGGCCGTCAGGGAGCCGATCGCCATGATCGAGCCGAGCAGGCCGTACTCCTGCGGGCCCTTGCCGAACTCCTTGGTGGCCATCAGCGCCGTGGTGATCTGGAAGTTCATCCCGAAGGTGCCGAGCACGAAGACCAGCGCCATCACGAGCTGGAGGTCGGGTCGGCTGCGCACGTAGGCGAGCCCCTCACGGATGGCGCCGCTGCCTCGGGCGAGGGCGGGCGCAGGACGCAGCTCGCCGACGCGCATCGATGCCAGGGCGACCAGCACGGCCACGAAGGTCAGCGTGTTGAGCAGCAGCGTCCAGCCCGTGCCGAACGCCGCGATCGTCAGGCCCGCGACACCGGGACCGACCAGCCGCCCGGCATTGAACGAGGCACTGTTGAGGGAGACCGCGTTCGCCAGCCGGTCACGCGGCACCATCTCGGACACGAAGGTCTGGCGGGCCGGGTTGTCGACGGCGGTGGCAATCCCGGTGAACAGCGCGATGCCGTAGACCATCCAGAGCTGGGCGGTCCCGGTCACGACGAGCAGACCGAGGGCAAGGGACGACAGCGCGAGCGACGTCTGGGTGACAGCCAGGATCCGCCGCTTCGGATAGCGGTCCGCGATCATCCCGGCCCAGGGGGCGAGCAGCAGGAAGGGCAGGAACTGCAGCCCGGTGACGATGCCGAGCGCCGTCGACGAGTGGTTGGTCAGCTCGGTCAGGACCAGCCAGTCCTGGGCGACCCGGCCCATCCAGGTGCCGATGTTGGAGATGAACGCACCCGTGGCATAGATGCGGTAGTTGCGGACGCCCAGCGAGGAGAAGGTGGGGCTCACTCGTTGGCCACCCGGGTGAGGATGGCCGACGCCTGCCGCAGCACGTCCTGCTCGGCGGGGGTGAGGTGGCCGACGCGCACCGACATCCAGGCGTCGCGCTTGCGGCGGATGTCCTTCAGCAGCGTGGTCGCCTCGCTCGTGAGCGACAGGATCACCTGGCGTCGGTCGGCGGGGTCGTCGGTGCGCGCGACGAGCCCGCGCTCGACGAGGGCCGCGACGGTGCGGGTCATGCTGGGTCCGCTCACCTTCTCGATCTCTGCGAGCTCACTCGGTGTGCGCGGCGCCTCCTGCAGGCGGCAGAGCACCGAGAACTGGTGCGGTGCAACGACATCCGTGCTCTCGAACCGCACTCGGCGCGAGATGCGCATGCAGGCGAGTCGGAGCTCGCCGGCGAGGGCATAGATCGCAGAAGGCGAGAGCCCGGCATCGCCAGCGCGGCGTGAGCGTGCGGCGGGTGGGGTCATCTGTTCCTCCTCAGGTCGATACTTAGCATAACTCATTACCTGTGCTAAGTATTTCGATCACCCTTCCGGACAGCTCCCAAGGCCCAGACGCAGGTATGCCGCGTGGCCCCCTCACGGGGCCGTAGATGACGAACAGGGCGGACACGGTCCACAGCAGCGGGTGGATCACGCTCGCCCTGCCACGCACCACCTTGATGAGGGTGTAGACGACGAAGCCCGCGCCGATGCCGACGGTGATCGAGTAGGTGAACGGCATCAGGACGATGGTGAGGAAGGCCGGGATGGCGATGTCGAGGTCGTCCCAGTCGATGCCCTTGACCTGCTGCATCATCAGGAAGCCCACGACGACCAGGGCCGGGGTCGCCGCCTCGTAGGGCACGACCTTCACCAGGGGCGCCAGGAAGGTCGCGAGCAGGAACATCACCCCGGTGACGACCGAGGCCAGACCGGTCCGGGCGCCTTCGCCGACCCCTGCCGCCGACTCGATGTAGGACGTGTTGGACGAGACCGAGCCCGCGCCACCGGCGATCGCGGCGACGGAGTCGACGAGCAGGATCTTGTCGGAGTTCGGCGGGTTGCCGTCCTTGTCGAGCAGGCCACCCTCGGCACCGACGGCGACCATCGTGCCCATGGTGTCGAAGAAGTCGGCGAGCAGGAGCGTGAAGACGAGCAGCAGCGCCGCGACGAAGCCGAGCTTGTCGAACGAGCCGAGCAGGTTGAAGTTGCCGAGCAGCGAGAAGTCGGGGACGTCGACGATCTGGTCCGGCAGCGCGGGGACGTTCAGCCCCCAGCCGGCCGGGTTGACGAACTTGCCCGTGTTGTCGAACTGGCCGCCGATGTTGCCGATCGCCTCGACGATGATCGCCAGGACCGTGCCACCGAGGATGCCGTAGAGGATGGCGGCCTTCACCTTGCGGACCATCATCACGATGATCGCGAGCACGCCGATGACGAAGACCAGCAGCGGCCAGCCGTTGAGGTTTCCGGAGATGCCGAGCTCGACCGGGACGGGCCCGACGCCGGTGCGGCGGACGAACCCGGCGTCGACGAGACCGATGATCGTGATGAACAGGCCGATGCCGACCGAGATCGCGGTCTTGAGCTGGGCCGGGATCGCCCGGAACACAGCCTGGCGGAAGCCGGTCAGCACGAGCACCAGGATGATGACACCCTCCATGACGACCAGGCCCATCGCGTCGGCCCAGGTCATCTCGGGCAGCTTGGCGATGCCGAACGTCACGAACGCGTTGAGCCCGAGACCGGTGGCGAGGGCGAGCGGGTAGTTCGCGACGACACCCATGAGCAGGGTCATCACGCCGGCGATGAGCGCGGTCCCGGCCGCGACCAGGGTCTGCGCCTTGACGATGTCACCGCCACCGAGGAACTGTCCCGAGCCATCCTGCTGGGTGCCGATGATCAGCGGGTTGAGGACAACGATGTACGCCATCGTGAAGAACGTGACGAGCCCACCGCGGACCTCGCGGCTGAGGGTGGAGCCACGCTCGGTGATCCGGAAGAAGCCGTCGAGCCCTCCGGACGACGGGGACTTCGGGGACGGGCGCTGCGGTGCCGCAGACTTCGTGGTGGGCTTGGCCATGGGCAGCAGAGTAGGGCCTGACTGTCACGTCGTCGTGAAAGATAGGCTGCCCGGCATGAGCGAGTCGCACCCCACCCCCGACGGTCCCGGTGAGGAGCTGCAGCCGCTGGCCGTCAGCACCGCCCGGATCGTCGTCTGGGCGCAGCTCGGCTGGGTCCTCGCACTGGCCGTCATCCTCGCCGTGCCGGCCCTGCACGAGGGCGAGCGCGACTGGTGGCCGTGGGTCCCGGTGGCCGGCATCGTGCTCGGGCTGATCGGCTTCTCGTACGTGCGCCGCGGTCGCGGCAACGCCGCCGGCGCCCAGTAGCCGGCCGGCGCCTCAGTCAGACGAGGTCGTAGGCGATCTCGTCGATGATGGGTTGGCCGACCGGCATGGGTTCGGCCGGCTCGGCGTCGACCTCGGAGTGGGCGCCGCAGCCGTGGTCAAGACTTACGACGCGACCGTCGGAAGGTGACCAGGCGTTGGCGCACACGCCGAAAAAAGACCGGAGTGCACCCGCCATCGGGAGGAAGTAGCCGCAGGTCGAGCACGGTGCGGGCGCCTTCTCCGCGACGTCGGCGTGAGGGCCGTTCTCGCCCTCGTACCACCGCTGCGCAGCGGCCTCGCGTCCCTCGGCGGACAGGACGCGCTTGCGGCCCAGACCCAGCTCGTAGGCCGCGAGCTCGTCGACCTCCTCGTCGCCGGTCGCCTCGAACCCGGGTTCGAGCAGGGGGTCGTCCTCCTTGTAGGGGAGCACGTCGCCGGCGCTGAGGTCCCCGGGAGCCAGGCGCTCGGCATACGGGAGCCACTCGGGCGACAGCAACGCGCCCTCGCCGGGCACGAGGTTCGTCTCGCACACGGTCGCGACCTTGCCGCGCGGCACGCGGGCGACGGTGATCGCCCAGCGCCAGCCCGGGTAGGCGCCTGCCTCACACGCGAAGAAGTGCGTGGCCAGCCGCTCGTCCTCCATCTGCATGCCGAGGTGCTCACCGACCGTGCCCCGCTCCGCGATCGACTCGGCGGCCTCACGGGCGACGGCGACAGCTTCGGCGGCGGCCAGGACAGCGTCGTCCTTGGTGGCCATCAGGGCTCGATCTGGTCGGCGAGGAACCGCAGGACAGCGGCCAGCTTGGTGGCGTGGTCCTTCTCGGGCCGACGACCGCGGCGCAGCGCGTTCGACGAGTTGTCGAGCAGCTTGATCGCGTCCTCGACCAGCGGGGCGAGGTCCTCGGGGGACTTGCGCGACGCCTCGCGCTTGCCGGCGGTGACCGTCGGCGCGGCTTCGAGCAGCGTGACGGCGAGCGCCTGGGTGCCGCGCCGCCCCTCGGCCACGCTGAACTCCACCCGCGCGCCGCCCTTGAGCGTCGCGACGCCCTCGGGGAGGGCGTTCGCGTGCAGGAACACGTCGCTGCCGTCGTCGTCGGAGATGAAGCCGAAGCCCTTCTCCGCGTCGTACCACTTGACCTTGCCTGTAGGCACTTGTCTTCCTCTTGCCTCGAAAAGTTTTGGGGGTGCGCCAATGCGCACTTCAAAGGCTATCGGGTGGGTCCAAATCCTTTCTTCGGTATGCCGCGTGCTCACCGCGTGCTCGCTGGTGGCCGCCTGCCCGACGACGCGCCGGACGACGGCCCGAATAACCGGTGTCGGGCTGTCGGTGGAGTGCGGGAGGATCGTCCGGTGAGTGAGTCGTCCACGTCGAGCCAGCCCGGGTTGCGCCAGTTCTGGGCGGAGCTGCCGGTCGAGGGTCGGTGGCTGCTCTCGACCGTGGCGGTGCAGACCCTCGGTCGCGGGCTGACCCTGCCGTTCACGGTGATCTACCTGCACGAGGTCCGCGGCATCTCGCTCGACCTGGCCGGCCTGCTGATGGCGTTCATCGCCCTGGTCGCGCTCGTCGTCACCGGGCCGGGCGGCGCGTTGACCGACCGGCTCGGGGCGCGCCGGATGCTGCTGTGGGGCACCGGGGCACAGATCGTCGGCTGCGTGATCCTCGCGTTCGCGACCACCCCGCTCGTGGTGGCGCTGGCCTTCGTCTTCCTCGGGTTCAACTTCGGGGTGTCCTGGCCTGCCTTCAACGCCCTCGTCGCGGCTATCACGACCGGGACTGCGCGTCAGCAGTACTTCGGGATCAACTTCGCCCTGGTCAACCTCGGCATCGGACTGGGCGGGGTGATCGGCGGCCTCTACGCCGACGTGGCCAACCCGTCCACGTTCACCGTGATCTTCCTGGCCGACGCAGTGTCGATGCTGGTGCCGATCGGGCTGCTCCTCGGGCCCCTGCGCCACGTCCACGGTCGCGCCGAGAAGCCCGAGGGCGAGACGGCAGCGGCGGGCTCCTACCTCACGATCCTGCGCAACCCCGCCGTCGTGTGGGTCACGCTGCTGACCTTCCTCGGGGTGTTCATCGGTTACGGCCAGATGGAGGCTGGCTTCCCCGCGTTCGCCCGTCAGGTCAGCCAGGTGTCGACGAGCGTCATCGGGTTCGCCTTCGCCGTCAACACGGCCGTCATCGTCGGCCTGCAGTTCTACGTCCTCAAGCGCATCACCGGGCGCAGGCGTACTCGGGTGCTGATCGGCATGTCTGCCCTGTGGGCCCTGGCGTGGGTGGTCCTCGGGCTGACCGGGTTCGCTCCTGGGAGCGTCGCGGCTGCGGCCGGCGTCCTTGCTTTCCACGCGACCTTCGCCCTCGGCGAGACCCTGCTCCAGCCGACCATCCCGGCCATCACCAACGACATGGCTCCCGACCACCTCCGCGGCCGCTACAACGCCGTCAACGCGGGCGCCTTCCAGGCCGGCACGATCCTGGGCCCCGTGGTCGCCGGCTTCATGCTGAACCATCGCTGGTCGGCGGCCTTCATCGCCATGATCGTGGTGGGGTGCGCGCTCATGGTGGTGCTGGCCTTCGCGGTCGAACGCAGGATCACCCCGCTCGTCAACGGCCTCGAGGAAGATCCGGCGCCCACGGGTCCACACGGTCTCCAGGACGATCCGGCGCCCACGGGTCCAGCAGCGGGCGCAGGCGCCGTCAGCTGAGCACGGCTGGCTCGATGCCCCACTGGGCCGACCAGGACTGACCAGGCTCCAGGACGACCAGTCCCTCGCCGGAGTTGAAGGCGTTCGCGGGGCACGACATGGGTTCGACGGCGATGCCGCGGACGCCGTCGACCCCCGTGTCCCGGCCCTTGGCGGTGAACACCTGCACCCAGTTCAGCGACTCGTCGCCCCACACGGTCACCTCGCCGTTCTCGAGCCCGCCGACGACGACCTCCCAAGCTCCTGAGGTCGTGGACCGCGACAGGTCGGTGAACGCGGTGTCCAGCTCGGTCGTGCCCAGCGAGCGAGCAGTCCGGAAGTCCAGATCGGGACGCACGGGTGCGGTGCCGGTCGGGATCAGCCGGTCGTCGACCAGCACCTCGCGGGCTGCGGGAATGGCCAGCTCGACCTCGGCCAGCGGAGTGTCACCGAGGGCGATGTAGGGGTGCGCCCCGAAGCCGAACGGAGCCGCAGTCGCGCCGACGTTGGTGGCGTGGACGCTGACGGTCAAGCCCTCCTCGTCGAGGACGTAGTTGACGCTCAGGTCGAGGATGCCGTCCCAGCCGGGCTGGGGGTGCAGTCGGGTCCGCACGGTGAGCGCCGACCAGTCGTCGTTGTGCCAGTGCAGCTGCCAAACGGCCCACCGGACCAGCCCGTGGTTGGCGTTGCGCAGGACCGCCTCGGTCAGCCCGAGCTGGTGGTCTTCACCGGCAAAGGAGTACACCCCGTCGCGGATCCGGTTCGGCCAGGGCATCAACACCTGACCGCGGCCGGCGCGGCATACCTCGTCGTCCGCGTAGCCGGCCACGATGTCGGTGCCGTCCACGCGGTAGGTGCGCAGACCGCCACCCACCTCGACGACGGTCGCCTCCTGCCGTCCGCGCCGAAGGGTCCACTGCTCACCACTGGGAAAGGTCACGTCGCCCACGCTAGCGGCGGCGTTACGCGGGGGCTCGTCCGAGGGACTGCGGACGATCAGTTGCGGGTTCCGGTCACCAGGACCGCCTTGGCACCGGTCTTCTCGGCGACCACGAGGACCGAGTCGCCGACCTGGACGGTGGTGGCCCGGCCACGGGTGTCGGCGCCGATCGCATAGGTGGCGCTGAAGTTGTCGGCGCTCTTGACCGTGATCGAGGTGGAGCTGGCCTTGGTCACCTCACCGCGCTGGAGCGTCATGACGGTGGTCTTGCCGTTGTCCTCGACGGTGAACTCGCCGTGCTGGACGTTGCCGAGCCCCATCGCCTCGCGCATGAGAGGACCCAGGCCGTTGCCCATGCCGTTGCCCATGCCGTTGCCACCCTGACCGTTGCGCTGTCCGCGCGGGGCCTCGGGCGCCTTCGGGAGCCGGTCGAGCTTCTTCTGCTGCCCGGGCGGGAGCACGCGCCCGTCCCCGACTCGCTCCATCCGGTTCGCGTGGTCGTCGTGGCCGATGGCGCGCACGGCGACGAGTCCTGCCACGCCCACGAGGGCGAGCACCATCAGGGCAACGAGGCAGCCGGCCACGATCACGGCGATGGTCCCACCGGTCGTGGACGTCGCCTGACGCCACAGACCCGGTCGTCTCGGCGGTGGACCGCCGGGCGCGTAGCCACCCGGGGCTCCCGGACCGCCGTGCCCGGCCCCAGCGCCACCCGGAGCACCCGGTCCGGCAGCACCGGCTCCTTCTGCCGCGGAGACGGCGGGCAGTGGCTGGGTGGGCGCGGGAGGCACGCTCGCCGTCTCCGGTCCCGGACCCGGCGCGACAGGATCCCCGGGCTGCTTGGCTGCCCCCTTGGGCGTGCGGGGCTTGGTGGGTTCGGTGGGCTCAGACATGGTGCGTCCTCTCGTTGTCACAAGTGTGCAGGTCAAGCCTGTGCGTGGCATGGGAAACGGCTGAGAGTCCGGAGGACCTTCCTCGGACGACTACCGTGGTGCGGTGGCCGCCATCTCCTCGTCCCGTTCGACCGCACGGTCGATGGCCGACGACGTGCGGGAGCGGACCGACGACCAGCTCGCCACCCTTCTGCGACGTCGACAGGACCTGGCCCGGCCCGCGCCCGCAGACCTGTCGTCCCTCGCCGCCCGGGCCAGCACCCGCGCGAGTGTCCAGCGGGCCGTGGACTCGCTCGACCTGGCCCACCTTCAGGTGCTCGAAGCCGCCGTCGCCGCCACGTCGCCGCTCGACACCAGGGCAGTCGGTGCCCTGCTCGGCGTCACGACCGAGGAGATCGAGCCGGTCCTGGACGACCTCTGGACGCTCGCCCTGCTGTGGCGCAGCCCCGAGGGGTTGCGGGTGACCCGCACCGTCGGCGAGGTCCTCCCCCACCCGGCCGGGCTCGGTCCTCGAGCGGCCGACAGCTTCGTCGACGTCCCATCGCCGGCGCAGGTCCCGACCCTGCTCGCCGACGCCCCGCCGGCAGCCCGCGCCATCCTCGACCGGCTGACCTGGGGTCCCCCGCTGGCCGTCCTCCCCCCGGGCACGCCGGACCGGCTGGCCGAGGGCGCGCGGTGGCTGCTCGAACACCACTTGGTCTTCTCCCCGTCGGCCGACCAGCTGGTGTTGCCTCGCGAGGTGGCGTTGGCTCTGCGTGAAGGCCGCAGCCATGCCACCCCGGCGCTCCAGCCGCCTGCCCTCGAGGGTCAGCCCCGCGCGGGTGCCGAGGTCGACGCCGCGGCCGGCCAGCAGGTCACCGACCTGCTCGCCCTCGTCGACGAGCTCGCCGCCGAGTGGGGACTTCGCCCACCCAGGGTGCTTCGTTCCGGCGGCCTGGCGGTGCGAGACCTCAAGCGGCTCGCCTCCGTGCTCGACGTCGACGAGGCCCGTGCGGCCTTCGTCGCCGAGCTCACGTATGCCGCCGGCCTCCTCGCGGACGACGGCTCGCTCGACCCGTCGTGGGCCCCCACCCCCGCCTACGACGAGTGGCAGCAGCACCCGGGTGACCAGCGCTGGGCGGTGCTCGCCCGCGCCTGGCTGCTCACGACCCGCGCCCCGCACCTCGTGGGCACGACGCCCGCCGGCGCGTCCGGCACGGTCAACGCCCTCGGGCCCGATGCCCACTGGCCACCGGCCCGAGGTCTGCGCAAGGACGTCCTCGAGCAGCTCGCCGCCGCGCCGGCAGGGTTGGCCCCCGAGCGGGGCAGCGTGGGCACCGCCCTGAGCTGGCAGCGCCCGCGACGCGTGCCCGCAAGCCTCGACACGGTCGTCGCCGCGGTGCTCGGTGAGGCCGAGTGGCTGGGCGTCACCGGCCGCGGCGCCATCTCGTCCGCGGGTCGGGCCCTGCTGGCCGGGCGAGCCGACGCCGAGCTCGCCGCCGCGATGCAACCGCACCTGCCCGAGCCCATCGAGCACGTCCTCCTCCAGGCCGACCTGACCGCCATCGCGCCCGGCCCGCTGGCCGGGGGGCTGGCCACCTTCATGCGACTCGTGGCCGATGTCGAGTCACGCGGTGGTGCAACGGTGTACCGGTTCAACCAGGACTCGGTGCGCAGGTGCCTGGACGCCGGGTGGTCTGTCGACCAGGTGCTCGGAGCCCTGACCGACGCGAGCCACACCCCGGTCCCGCAGCCGTTGGACTACCTGATCCGCGATGTCGCCCGCAGGCACGGGCAGGCACGGGTCGGTGCGATGCGGGCCTACATCCGCTGCGACGACGAGGCCACCCTGGGCGCCATGATCGCCGACAGGGAGCTGTCACCGCTCCAGCTGCGGAGCATCGCCCTGACCATCCTCGTGTCGCCGGTGGCCGCCGAGACCGTGCTGGACTTCTTGCGCGACAACGGTTTCGCGCCTGCTGCCGAGACACCGGACGGCGGGATCATCGTGCCCACCACCGGGCAGCACCGCACGCCGCTGCAGCGGCGGCCCGCCCCCGTGACAGCGCAAGCCCTCGACGACGAGCTCGTGACCACCATGGTGGGTGCGCTGCGCGCCGGCGAGGAGGCCGCGGCATACCACCGCGAGCAGGTGGCGAGCAGGCCCGGACCCAGCCTGCCGAGCACCGATCCGACCACGACCCTCGCGGTGCTGCGCGATGCGGCAGCCGACCGGCAGGCGGTCTGGCTGGGCTACTCCGACGCGGACGGGCGCACCCAGCGGATCCTCTTCTACCCCGACCGGGTCGAGGGTGGCCGGGTGCACGGCACCGCGGACGGAGCTGCCCGCACCCTGTCGATCCACCGCGTCACCGGGGCCGTGCAGGGCTGATGCGAGGCCGCCGTCAGCCGCCGGCGAGAGCCCTCACGACGCTGGACGGTGACGGTCGCCCGAGGTGACCGGCCATCCACACGCTCGTCTCGACGAGGGCCGCGAGGTCGACTCCGGTCTCGACACCCGCCCCGTCCAGGGCCCACACGAGATCCTCGGTCGCGAGGTTCCCGGTGGCGCTCTTGGCGTAGGGGCAGCCGCCGAGCCCACCAGTGGACGCATCGACCACGGTGACCCCGTGACGCAGCGCCCTCATCGTGTTGGCGAGCGCCTGGCCGTAGGTGTCGTGGAAGTGCACGCCGATCCGGTCGGCACCGATCCCCTGGGCGTCCAAGGCGTCGAGGAGGCGACTCACGTGCCCGGTCGTGCCCGTGCCAATGGTGTCCCCGAGGGAGAGCTGGTCGGCTCCAAGGTCCATCAGCCGCTGCGACACGTCGACCACCTGCTCGACGGGGACCGGTCCCTCCCAGGGATCGCCGAAGCACATCGAGACGTAGGCGCGCACCCACAGTCCTGCGTCCTTCGCCCGCGCCACGACGGGCGCGAACATCTCGACGGACTCGGCAACGGTGCGGTTGAGGTTCTTGCGGGCGAACGTCTCGGTGGCGCTCCCGAAGATCGCGACCGCCCCGACGCCCGCCTCGAGCGCGTTGTCGAGACCGCGCTCGTTGGGCACGAGCACCGGTCGGCGCGGGCCGCGGCCGAGGTCCCCGAGGTCGGCCAGCACCTCACGGGCATCGGCGAGCTGCGGCACCCACGTCGGCGGGACGAAGGACGTCGTCTCGATCGTCTCGAGCCCGGCGGCGGCCAGCCGGCGGATGAAGTCCGCCTTCACGGCGGCCGGGACGACGGCCTTCTCGTTCTGCAGACCGTCGCGCGGACCGACCTCGTAGATGGTGACCCGGCTCGGCAGCTCCGGGTCCGGTTCGCGCTGGGGCAGTCCGATGGTCACGGTCTGATCCTGCCATTCCCGGACTGGGGAACGGTCCCCCGCGGCAGGGGTTAGATTTGCACCCGAACGCCGGCGACGCCCGAAGGGACGCACGATGAGCGACACACCACGCAACGACGAGACCCCCGAGTTCCGCGACCCCACGGCGCCCAGCGACGACAGCACCCTCAGCGACGCGAGCACCTCCAGCCACGCGAGCACCTCCAGCGACGAGGGCACGTCGGGCGGCACGACCGCCTCCGGCGACGCGACGACGTCCAGCGACCACACCGCGCCGATCGAGACCAACCAGACGCAGGAAGTCCCCCCGATCCCGCCGGCGCCGGCCACCTCGGCCAGCCCACCCGCATCGCAGCCGGCACCGCCCGGGCCCCCCACTGTCGCGCCGGGTGGCCAACCCGCCTACGGTCCGCCGCCCGGCTCCGCTCCCCAGAACCCGTATGGCGTGCCCTTGGCGGGTGCCGGTGCCCCGTCCCCCCCGGTCAATCCCTACGCCGGCGCCCCCGGCGCGGGGCAGCCGCACCCCTACGGGGGTCAGCAGCTCCCCACCCAGGATCAGCCGCAGGGTGGCTACGCCGGCGCCCCGCCCTATGGCGCCCCGGCCTACGGCGCCCCGGCGTACGGCACTCCCGGCTACGGCGCCCCCAGCTATGCCACGCCGCGGTCGCTCAGTGGCAACACCATCGCCCTCCTGGTCGTCTCGGGCCTGACGACGCTCGGCTGCGGCTTCGGCATCGTCGCGCTGGTCTTCGGCATCGTCGCCGCGACCAAGAAGGACGACCCGACCGCATCGGCCAAGTACACCAAGTGGGGCTGGGTCGCCTTCGGCGTGGGGCTTGCGCTGTCCGTGGTCGCCATCGGCCTGGTCATCGCGTTCGCGGTGACGAGTGGCACCACCACCTACGACTCGTCGTACTAGGTCATGCCTGATGGCCCCCTGATCGTCCAGAGCGACAAGACGCTGCTCCTGGAGGTCGACCACCCCCGCGCCGAGGAGGCCCGGCGGGCGATCGCCCCGTTCGCCGAGCTCGAGCGCGCGCCCGAGCACATCCACACCTACCGGGTGACCCCGCTGGGCCTGTGGAACGCGCGCGCCGCGGGTCACGACGCCGAGCAGGTGGTCAACGCCCTCATCACCTTCAGCCGGTATGCCGTGCCGCACGCCCTCCTCGTCGACGTCGCCGACACGATGGACCGCTATGGCAGGCTGACGCTCGAGAAGGACCCCGAGCACGGCCTCGTGCTGCGCACCACCGACCGGCCGGTGCTCGAGGAAGTGTTGCGGCACAAGAAGATCAAGCCGCTGATCGGGGAGCGTCTCGACGCCGACCGCGTCATCGTGCACCCCTCGGAGCGCGGTCACCTCAAGCAGGAGCTGCTCAAGGTGGGCTGGCCGGCCGAGGACGAGGCGGGCTACGTCGACGGCGAGGCGCACGCCATCGACCTCGACAACCAGGACTGGTCGCTGCGGCCCTACCAGCAGCAGGCGGTCGACGGGTTCTGGCACGGCGGGTCAGGCGTTGTCGTCCTGCCGTGCGGCGCCGGCAAGACCCTCGTCGGCGCGGGCGCCATGGCGGTGGCCAAGGCGACCACCCTCATCCTCGTCACCAACACGGTCTCGGCGCGGCAGTGGCGTGACGAGCTGCTCAAGCGCACCAGCCTCACCGACGACGAGATCGGCGAGTACTCCGGTGCCCGCAAGGAGATCCGCCCGGTCACCATCGCGACCTACCAGGTGCTCACCACCCGCCGGAAGGGCGTCTACACCCACCTCGACCTGCTCGACGCCCGCGACTGGGGCCTGATCATCTACGACGAGGTGCACCTGCTCCCGGCCCCGATCTTCCGGATGACCGCGGACCTGCAGGCCCGTCGTCGACTCGGGCTCACGGCGACCCTCGTGCGCGAGGACGGCCGGGAGGCAGACGTGTTCTCCCTCATCGGCCCCAAGCGCTACGACGCGCCGTGGAAGGACATCGAGGCGCAGGGCTACATCGCGCCCGCCGACTGCGTCGAGGTGCGCGTCACGCTCCCAGACGCCGACCGCCTCGCGTATGCCGTGGCGGAGCCCGAGGACCGCTACCGGCTGTCCTCGTGCAGCCCGGTCAAGAACCCCGTCGTCGAGCGGATCGTCAACCAGCACCGAGGTGAACCCACGCTGGTCATCGGCCAGTACCTCGACCAGCTCGCGGAGCTGTCGGAGCGGCTCGACGCCGACGTCATCACCGGTGAGACACCGGTCGCGCAACGGCAGAAGCTCTTCCAGGCCTTCCGCGTCGGCGAGATCAACCTGCTCGTGGTGTCGAAGGTCGCCAACTTCTCGATCGACCTTCCCGAGGCGAGCGTCGCGATCCAGGTGTCCGGCACCTTCGGATCCCGCCAGGAGGAGGCCCAGCGCCTCGGCCGGGTGCTGCGCCCCAAGGGCGACGGCCGCACCGCCCACTTCTACACCGTCGTGTCGCGCGACACCGTCGACGCCGAGTTCGCCGCGCACCGCCAGCGCTTCCTCGCCGAGCAGGGCTACGCCTACCGGATCGTCGACGCCGACGACGTCGACGCCACCGCCTGACCTGAGGCACCACGCGATCGCCGAGCGGGTTGGTCGGCGACAGCAAGCACCACCGCCCCGCACTTGTTGCCGCGTCGTGGTCACGAACACCGAAATCCGCCCCATCATGACCACCCCAGAGCAACACGTCGCGGGCCTCCAGCACTTGTTGCCGCGTCGTGGTCACGAACACCGAAATCCGCCCCATCATGACCACCCCAGAGCAACACGTCGCGGCGGGAGGGGCGGCGCAGCACACCGCCTGACACCTGACTCGCCCAGACGGCATACAGGAAACTCCCAGACTCTGCACGGACACTGAGGCGTGACCACTGTGCAACCCGAGGCACGCCTCCTCGTCGTCGAGGACGAGCCCAACATCCGCGAGCTCCTCGCCACCTCCCTGCGCTTCGCAGGTTTCGAGGTGCACGTCGCTGCCGACGGCGCCACCGCCCTTCACCTCGCGACCGTCCACGAGCCCGACCTGGTCGTCCTCGACGTCATGCTCCCTGACATGGACGGCTTCACCGTAACCCGCAAGCTGCGCGACACCGGTCGCCAGCTGCCCATCGTGTTCGTCACCGCGCGCGACTCGGTCGACGACAAGATCAAGGGGCTCACGGTCGGCGGCGACGACTACGTCACCAAGCCCTTCAGCCTCGAGGAGGTCGTCGCCCGGATCCGCGCGGTGCTGCGGCGCACCCGCGGCGAGGTGGACGAGGGGGCCTCGATGCGCTTCGAGGACCTCGAGCTCGACGAGGACTCCCACGAGGTGAGCCGGGGCGGTCGCTCGATCGACGTCTCCCCCACCGAGTTCAAGCTGCTGCGCTACCTCATGCTCAACCCCAACCGGGTCCTGTCCAAGGCGCAGATCCTCGACCACGTCTGGGACTACGACTTCCGCGGCGAGAGCGGCATCGTCGAGTCCTACATCTCCTACCTGCGCCGCAAGATCGACCTCGACGGGGTGCCGCCGCTGATCCACACCAAGCGCGGCGTCGGCTACGTGCTGCGCAAGCCGCCGGAGGCGTAGATGACGGCTCCGACGAGCCCCGCGCCCACGGGCACGCCACCACCTCCCCCGCCGGCCCCGAGCCGCCCCGCGCAGCTGGCCGTGGAGCGGGCCAAGGGGCGCCTGGAGCTGCTCCCGCTGCGGGTGCGCCTGATCGCAGTGATGCTCGTCCTGCTGTTGCTGGCGCTCACCCTCACTGCCGCGGCCACTGCGGCCCTGATGCGCCGCGACCTGATGAGCCGCGTGGACGACGACCTCAAGCGCGCTTCGCCGACCGTTGCCCAGCAAGCGCTGAACACGCTGCGCGCCCCGACCCGCAACCGCCTTCCCAGCGGCTACGCGGTCGTCTTCTACCCCACGGATGGCACCCCTGCGGTCGAGATCGACCCCACCGGCGCCCTCACCCGCCCCGGTGTCCCGGACACGCTCGCCCTCGACGACCCGCGGGTCACGTCGCTGGAGGCCTTCACCATCGGCAGCCGCAACGGATCTGGGCAGTGGCGGGCCTATGCGGGCAACCTCAGGGACGACTCGGCGACCTTCATCGTGGCGGTGCCCCTGTCCAGCGTCAGCCACACCGTGCGTCGCCTCGTCCTCGTGGAACTGCTCATCGGCCTCGCCGTCCTCGTCGCCTGCGCCATCGGAGGGTGGTATGCCGTGCAGCGGGCCTTCCGTCCGCTGCGCCAGATCGAGGACACCGCCGCCGCCATCGCCGATGGGGACCTCGCTCGCCGCATCCCGATGCGCACCGCCAAGGACGAGGTCACCTCGCTGGCCCGGTCGCTCAACGTCATGCTCGCGCAGATCGAGCAGTCCTTCGCCGCCCGCGAGGCCTCCGAGGAGCGGATGCGACAGTTCGTCGCGGACGCCTCGCACGAGCTGCGCACCCCGCTCGCGGCGGTGCGGGGCTACGCCGAGCTCTACCGCCAGGGCGCGGTCAGCGACCCTGCGGACGTGGCCAGTGCGATGACGCGGATCGAGGGCGAGGCCACCCGGATGGGCGGCCTGGTGGAGGACCTGCTCGTGCTGGCTCGCCTGGACGACCAGCGACCGCTGCGTTTCGCGCCCGTCGACCTCACGGTGCTCGCGGCCGATGCCGCACAGGACGCCCGCGCCATCGACCCCACCCGCCAGATCGCCGTGTCCGGGCTGTCCGGGCCGCTGGGCCCGACCGTGGTGCCCGGCGACGACGCCAAGCTGCGCCAGCTGCTGGCCAACCTGGTCTCCAACGCCCTCAACCACACCCCGAGTGGCTCACCTCTCGAAATTGCTGTGGGCACAAGGGAGTCCGATCAGCACATCGTGATGGAAGTGCGCGACCACGGGCCGGGAGTCGATCCCGACAAGGCCCGCAAGGTGTTCGAGCGGTTCTACCGCGCCGACCCGTCCCGAGTGCGCGGGACTGGTGGGGGCAACGGCCTCGGCCTGGCCATCGCCGCGGCGATCGTCAACTCGCACCAGGGCCGGATCGGCGTCGCCCAGACCCCCGGCGGCGGCGCCACGTTCATCGTGGAGCTGCCCACAGCGAACTCTCAGGCAGCGCCCAGCACCCCTTGACGTTGGGCAGGTTGACTCAGGGTCACCAAGCCACACCAAGGAGCGCGATCGTCATGACCCAGATTCACCCGGACACCCGACCGGACACCACCGGTGACGGCGGGCAGCGTCCCCAGCAGCCGACGGCATCGCACGATGACCGGGTGTGGGCAGCTCCAACCCACGACGCTCCCGCCCAGGGCGAGCCGACGGCTCCGGTCTGGTTCGGTCAGACGCAGGGAATCACGACCCCGGAGGACCGCACCGAGGAGCTCCCGCGCGACCATGCGGCGCTCGGCCTTCCGCGCGTCGCAGGAAATCCCACACTTCCCGCGGCGGGTGCCCACCCGGCATACCCGCCGTTCTCACAGACTCCGGCTGGGCCGCCCCCATCCTTTCCCACTCGGGACGGGGCAGAGCCTGCCCAGCCGGGCAAACGGCGTCGACTGACGGAACTCACCGCCGTCGCGGCGCTCGCCGCCCTCCTTGCGAGTGGCGGCACCTACGCCGCGGTCCAGCTGGGCGACGGTTCGCAGTCCTCCTCCACTGCGAACACGTCGACCCTGGGCCGCGGCGCGGACGCCGGTCCAGTCGTCCAGGCGGACGCCACCAACCCCAACTGGACGGCCACCGCGGCTGCCGTCGCCCCGAGCGTCGTCGCCATCACCGTGAAGTCCGGTCAGAGCGAAGGACAGGGGTCAGGCGTCGTGATCGACGCCAAGGGCCACATCCTCACCAACAACCACGTGGTGAGCGGCGCCGGTTCGAACGCGAGCATCACGGTGACCCTCAACGACGGGCGCACCTACAAGGCCACCATCGCGGGCACCGATCCCAGCACGGACCTCGCCGTCATCACCCTGAGCAGCGTCCCGAGCAACCTCAAGCCGATCGCGATCGGCAACTCCGACGACCTCAAGGTGGGCGACCCGGTCATGGCGATCGGCAACCCGCTCGGCCTCGCCGGGACCGTCACCACCGGGATCGTCAGCGCGCTGAACCGCCCGGTGACCACGGCAGCCGAGGACAACAGCCAGCAGCAGCAGGATCCCTTCGGCCAGAGCCTGCCCGGCCAGGACCAGCAGCCCCAGACCAGCAGCGACGGCGACTCCGTCGTGACCAACGCCATCCAGACGTCCGCGGCCATCAACCCGGGCAACTCCGGCGGCGCCCTCGTCAACGCGTCCGGCCAGCTGATCGGCATCAACTCGGCCATCGCCAGCCTCGGCTCGTCGAGCAGCAGCCAGAGCGGAAGCATCGGCATCGGGTTCGCCATCCCGGCCAACGAGGCCAAGAGCATCGCGTCGCAGCTCATCTCCTCCGGCAAGGCCGAGCACGCCTTCCTCGGGGTCACCCCCGGGGACGGCACGGCCTCCGACGGCACCAGCCAGCGCGCCGGCGCCGAGATCACCGCGATCTCGGCCAACACCCCAGCCGCCGCCGCCGGCCTCCAGAAGGGCGACGTGGTCATCGCCGTCAACTCCGAGCGCGTCGACTCCGCCCTCTCGCTGGTGGCGAACATCCGCGAACGCGCCGTCGGCGACAAGGTCACCCTCACGGTGCTGCGCAACGGGAAGCAGCTGAACCTCACGGCGACCCTCGTGGCCAAGGCGGCAGCGACCAACTAGCCAAAACGGTTCGACGCGGGGGTCGCGCGGTGGCAAGGTAGACCCTTGTGTCTGCACCCGCTCCCGCCGCCGAACTGACGCGCGAGCAGGACTACCTCGTCGCCGCGCGAGAGGCCCTCGCCCGGATGCGCGAGCAGACCCTGTCGCTCAAGATCCAGGCGCACGACCCCATCTCCGCCGAGCACCTCGCCCGCACCCTGCACCTGCGCGCCGCCTCGCTCCAGGACGACCCGTCGACCACGCTCTTCTTCGGCCGCATCGACACCGACACCGACGAGCGCTGGTACATCGGACGTCGCCACGTCGCCGACTCGGCCGGCGACCCGCTGGTCATCGACTGGCGAGCCGGGATGTCGACGGCGTTCTACCGCGCGTCACGGACCGAGCCGATGGGCGTGGTGCTCCGTCGCCGGTTCGGGCTGGACCACGGCGCCATCACGGCCTACGAGGACGAGCACCTCCAGGACCGCGCCGAGCACGATGTCCGCAGCCAGATCCTGGCCGAGGAGATCGAGCGACCACGCGTCGGGCCGATGCGTGACATCGTCGCGACGATCCAGCCCGAGCAGGACGAGATCGTCCGCGCGGGCGCCGACCAGACGATCTGCGTCCAGGGGGCGCCGGGCACGGGCAAGACCGCGGTGGGCCTGCACCGAGCTGCCTGGCTGCTCTACGCCTTCCGTGACCGCCTCGCCCGGTCCGGGGTCCTGGTCATCGGCCCCAACCGCGCCTTCCTCGAGCACATCGGCGCCGTGCTGCCGGCCCTCGGAGAGGTGGCCGTCGGCCACACCACCATCGAGGAGCTCGTCGCGTCGGTGCCCGTCCGTGGCACCGACAGCACCGAAACCGCTGTGCTCAAAGGCGATGCCCGCCTCGCCGAGGTGCTCAGGTATGCCGTGTGGTCGGCGGTGCAGCGCGCGACCGAACCGCTCGTGGTGCCGCGCGGCGTGCGCAAGTGGCGCGTCCCTGCATACGAGGTCAACGAGATCCTGGACGAGCTGAAGGCGAGGGGCGTCCGCTATGACGCGGCGCGCCAGATGCTGCCCCAGCGACTCGCCCACGCGGTCCTCCTCCAGATGGAGGGCGCGGGCGACTCACCCGACGACCGCGTGCAGGACCAGGTCGCCCGCAGCGCCATCGTGAAGAAGTACGTCGCCTCCCTGTGGCCGGCGCTCGACGCCAAGGCCGTGCTGTACTCGCTGCTGTCCGACCCGGACGTCCTGGCGCGCCACTCGCAGGACCTCCTGACCGACGACGAGCGCCGGATCCTGCTGTGGGAGAACCCGGCTCGCTCCAAGGGGACCGTTCACTGGTCGCGGCCCGACACCGTGCTGCTGGACGAGCTGGGCGACCACATCGCCCGCACGCCGTCGCTGGGGCACGTCGTCCTCGACGAGGCGCAGGACCTCTCCCCCATGCAGCTACGCGCCGTCGGACGTCGGTGCTCGACCGGTGCGGCGACGGTGCTGGGCGACATCGCCCAGGGGACGACGCCGTGGGCCACCGACTCGTGGGAGTCCTCGCTGCACCACCTCGGCAAGCCGGGCAGCCACGTCGAGGTCCTCGACCGGGGGTTCCGGGTGCCCGCAAGCGTCATCGAGTACGCCGCCCAGCTGCTCCCCCACATGGCGCCGGGTCTCGGCGCCCCGGTGTCGGTCCGCGACAACCGGGGCCGGCTCGACCTCGTCGCCGTGACCTCGGGCGACCTGCTGGCCCACACCGCCGGCGTCGTGGCCGGCGAGCTCGCCGAGCCCGGCTCGATCGGTGTCATCGCTCCCGACGACCTGGTGGCGGAGGTGTCGAAAGCCCTGAGCCACCACGGGATAGAGCACGGCGTGCTCGGGCAGGACCACGGCGACATCGACCACCAGGTCGACGTCGTGCCGGCCACGGTCGCCAAGGGCCTCGAGTTCGACCGGGTCATCGTGGTCGAGCCGGCCGCCATCGCCGCTGCCGAGCCCGACCAGCGCACCGGGCTGCGGCGGCTCTACGTCGTGCTGACCCGAGCGGTCTCGGCGCTCACGGTCGTCCACGCCGAGCCGCTGCCCCTCGAGCTCGCCCAACGGCCCTAGCCGGGGGTCTCGCGCGTCGTCCGACGACTCCCGCCCAGACGAGCTCGCGCTCTGTCAGACTCGGCCCGTGCCGGCACTCATCACGTGGTGGAAGCTCGACGTCGCCGACCTCGCTCCGCGCGCGCACTCTGACGCCGTCCTCGCGATCGGGGCCGACCTGGTGCGCAGGCTCGACGAGGAGCACCGCAGGTACCACACGACGCGACACCTCGTGGAGCTGTTCTGGGCGCTCGAGGACCTGGAGCGCGCCCACGTCGTCTCGGCTCGTGAGGCGGCACTGGGCCGGATGGCGGGCTGGTTCCACGACGCGATCTACGACCCCACCACGCCCCCCGGCGACAACGAGATCCGCAGCGCTGAGCTCGCCGTCCGGGACCTCAGCGCCCTCGGCTTCGCGCCGGACGACATCGAGACGATCCGCGACCTCGTCCTCGCCACGCAGACCCACGAGCTGGCCCACGACGGCCTGCCCGCCGCCTTCCACGACGCAGACCTGTGGATCCTCAGCGCCCCGCACAGCCGCTACGACGAGTACACAACCCAGGTGCGCGAGGAGTATGCCGCCGTGCCCGACGAGGTGTTCGCCTCCGCGCGCGCGGCGATCCTGCGGCCCTTCATCGACCGCGAGTCGATCTACGCCACGGCCTTCGCCCGGGAGAACTGGGAGGACGCCGCCCGTCTCAACCTGGCGGCCGAGCTGGAGACCCTGACGGGGGCACGTCCTCGATGAGCGGCCACCAGAAGCGCCCGCCGGAGCGGTTCCGGAACTCCTCCACGCTGACCCACTGGGGGTCGACCGCGTCATCCTCCGTGGCGGTCAGCTCCGGTGCCACCGAGCGGATGCGGGCTCGGTAGAGCTGCATCGCACCACCGGCGACAGGCCATCGTCCGGGCGTCTGCGGCTCGAACCGCTCCTGCCCCCACGGCGTCAGGTCCTCGTCCGCCAGGATGAGACCGGTCTCCTCCCGGACCTCGCGCAGCACGCATTCGAGCACGGTCTCGCCCTGCTCGCGGGCACCACCGGGAGGCCCCCACTCGCCGCGGCGCGGACTGAACACCACGGCATACCGGTCCTCGGCATCCTGGAGCACGACCATGGCGGCGAACACCTGCGACTCCGGCGCGAGCTCGTCGGAGCGGACGAGCTCGACGTGGGCCACCGAACCATCGGCGAAGGGCACGTCCCGCAGCTGCGCCAGGACGGTCCGACTCATCGTCGGCGTTCCAGGTGCTCCAGGTACCCGATCAATGGCCACCAATGGCGTTGTGACAGTTCGGTTTCCGCGCGGTCGGGCGCCAGCCAGGTGCCGTGACTCGCCTCGTCCCCCAGGGCGAGACGGTCGCTGTACACGGCGAAGCACGCCTTCGGGGCGGGCCACGGATAGTCCGTATCGGGTGACGGCACGGTGTTGCGGACGTAGCCCAGCAGCGTCGGCGAGACGGCAGAGGGCGAGCCCACCAGGTCGTCGACCAGCGCGGCAAGCGCCTCCACCGGCGACCGGTCGTCCACCGCGCAGGTCGGGAGGTCCCAGCCGCCGTCCGGGCGTTCGACCACCAGCAGGTCCGGCCCGCGCACCAGGGCCAGCCGCACCACGACCGTGTTGGCCGGCGGCTCGTCCTGACGGGACGCGATCACGTCGGCCCGTGAGCCAGGCGGCAGCCAGGACGCGCCGGGCACGGCCTCCACGACGCGTTCGTGCTTGCGCTTCTGGATCCGCAGACCGCTCCGCTGCAGGATCCGCACCACCTCTCGCCCGTCGACGGGAGCGGCGCCTGCGGCGACCAGCGCGGCATACCGCTCCTGCGGCACGTCATAGTGGTCACCCTCGAAACCGCGGCGTGGAATCCCTTGTGCTGCAGCGAAATCGTGGAGCTCTTCATAGGAGGTGTCACTGACGAGATGGGACCACAGGCGGCCGTGGGCCGGCCAGGCGGGCGGGTCGATCCAGATCGTCACCCGGCTGACGCTACCGCGCCGCGAAGAGCCCTGTGGATAACCCCGGGCCGACCGCGCACAGGTGCCTAGCCTCGGCACAGGCGGATGTCATGGGGGCACCGCACCGTCAGGAGGACAACCATGTCGGCACAGTTCACGGTGGACACCGAGCGCATCCACTCCGCGTCGGGCGACATCGCCCGCATCTCCAGCGAGATCGACGGCCAGGTCACGGCGATGATGGCGCGGCTCAACGCGCTCCAGGGGGCGTGGACCGGCACCGCCTCCGCGCGGTTCCAGTCGCTGGTCGCCGAGTGGCAGGGCACCCAGAAGCAGGTGCGTGCCTCACTCGACTCGATCGGCGGCGTGCTGGCCGCCGCCGGGGTTCAGTATGCAGAGGCGGAGGCGCAGACCCTTCGGATGTTCAGCTGACGTCGCGACACCGTGAGCGCGTGGCACGGATCGTCATGCGTCCGGGCCACGGACCGCAGGTATGCCGCGTGGCCCGGACCGCGCTGGGTCCGGGCCACGCGTCGTGCCGGCCCCGCTACTCGGTGGTGATGGCCTTGAGCACGTCCAGCCGCGAGGCGCGGCGCCCGGGCCAGAGGGCAGCGAGGACACCCACCACGCCCGCCAGCGCGACGAAGATCGCCAGCTGCGGCACGGGGACCGCCAGCACGTCGATGCCGTCGTCGGCCAGGGAGCGCTGCAGACCCCAGCCGGCGCCGAGGCCCAGGACCACCCCGAGCACGGCTCCCAGCAGGGCGATCGCGACCGACTCCAGCCGCAGCATGGTCCGCAGCTGGCGGCGGCTGAGGCCGACGGCCCGGAGCAGTCCGATCTCGCGGGTCCGCTCGATCACCGACAGGGCCAAGGTGTTGACGATCCCCAGCACCGCGATGACGACGGCCAGGCCGAGCAGGGCGTAGATCATGTAGAGCAGCTGGTCGATCGGTTTGCGCTGCTCGGCGGCGAAGGCGTCCTGGTCCTTGAGGGTGACCGTGGGCAGGTCGGCGATGACCTTGTCGATGCCCGCCTCGATGGCCTTCTTGTCGGCCCCGGGCTGACGGACGACGAAGGTCAGGCTGTCCTGCTCCGGACGTCCGTTGGCCGTGGCGGTCGCGATCGAGGTCAGCACGGGGATGTCCATGGCCTCCATCGACCGGTAGATCGCGGCCACGGTGTAGGAGCCTTCCTTGCCGGCGGCGATCGAGGCCTTGATCGTGTCGCCGAGCCCGAGACCCAGCTCCTTGGCGGACTTGTCGGTGAGCATGACCGTGTTTCCGGTGAGGTTGGACAGCTTGCCCTGGAGGACCTCGATCGGCACTGCCCGGGCGAAGGTCGCCGGGTCGACCGCGGCGGCGAACTGGGTGTCGCCGCCCTTCTTGAACACCGTGTAGCGCACCGGGGTGGCCACCTCGACGCCCGGGACCTTGGCCACGTCGGCCGTGATCGTCGACGAGAACGGCTGACCGATGGCGTTGGACACGACGTAGTCGGCCACGAAGTTCTGCGCGATCGACTTGTCGACGCTGGCCTTGGCCGACGCCCCGAACACCGACATCATCGACACCAGGGTCAGGCCGATCATCAGGGCCGAGGCCGTGGCCGCCGTGCGGCGCGGGTTGCGGATCGCGTTCTGCTCGGCCATCGCCCCGACGGTCCCGAACAGCCGCCGGTAGACGAAGCCGCAGGCCGCGATCACCGGGCGACCGATCACCGGGCTGGTCAGCGCCACCCCGAGCAGGAGCCCGAACACCCCACCACCGACGTACAACGCCGAGTGGTCGATGTCGGTGAAGGCACCGAGGTAGCCGGCCACGAGCCCGCCGACCATCAGGACGGTGCCCACCAGGAGGCGCCAGCGTAGCGCCGACTCGGGCAGCGCCACGTCATCGCGCATCGCGGCCACCGGCGGCATCTTGCCGGCGCGGCGAGCGGGCAGGTAGGCCGCGATCATGGTCACGAGCAGGCCCACGGCATACGACCACATGGCAGTCGTCCACTCGAAGACGAGGGGTGACCCGCTGAGGTCCAACCCGAACTGGGCGAACAGTGCCTTGATCCCCAGGGCGAGGACGAAGCCGAGACCCAGTCCGAGCGTCGCACCGACGAGGCCGACGACGAAGGCCTCGAAGAGCACCGACCGCGTCACCTGCTTGCGCCCCGCACCCAGGGCGCGGAAGAGCGCGAGCTCGCGACTGCGCTGGGCGACCAGGATCGAGAACGTGTTGACGATGAGGAACGACCCGACGAACAGCGCGATCCCGGCGAAGACCAGCAGGAAGGTGTTGATGAACGACAGCGCCTGGTTGATCGAGTTCTGCGACTCCTTGGCGACGGCTGTTCCGGTGACGGCCTCGTAACCGGCGGGCAGCTTGGCCTGGACGGCCTTGGCAAGGTCCTCCTGGCTCACGCCGTCCTTGGCCGTGACCCAGGCGTCGGTGTACTCGTCGCGGCCCCCCAGGTAGAGCTCCTGGGCGGTCTTGGTGTCGAAGAAGGTGAGGGTGGCGCCCACGAGACCCGACTTGAACTCGGCGAGGCCGACGAGGGTGGCGCGGACGATCGGCGTCGAGCTGCTGGTGGCCAGCGTGACCTCGTCGCCGATCTTGTAGCCCGCGCGCTCCGCGGTGCCGGCGTCGAGGACGACCTCACCCTTCTGGTGGGGCGAGCGTCCCCGCTTGATGGATGCCGGGGGCTCACCCGCCGCGGTCGGTGCGTCGTTCCACGACAGACCCAGTCCCGGGGCGCCCTGGCCGCCGATGAGCTTGCCCTTGGTGGACACCACGAACGTGGTGGGGTCGGTGACGTTGCCGTCGGCGCGGGCCACCCCGGGGACGGAGGCCAGGTCGCGGACCATGGCGCCCGGCAGGGTGGCCGACGAGGGGGCGCTGTCGAAGTCACCGCTCACGCTGTCGGGACGCACGACGACGTCGCCGACGGTGTCGACGATCCCGCTGAAGGCCTTCCCGAGGGTGTCGGTGAAGATCAGCGACCCCGACACGAATGACACGCCGAGGATGATCGCGAAGGCACTCATGAACAGCCGCAGCTTGCGGCCCATCAGGCTCTTCCAGCTGGCACGCAACATGTCAGGTGCCGGCCTGCGCGGAGAGGTGGGCCATCCGCTCGAGGATCTTCTCGGCGGTGGGCTCGCGCATCTCGTCGACGACCTTGCCGTCCGCGAGGAAGACCACGCGGTCGGTGTGGGCGGCGGCGTTGGCGTCGTGGGTGACCATGACGATGGTCTGGTCGAACTCGTCGACGCTGCGGCGAAGGAACCCGAGCACCTCGGCGCCGGAGGTCGAGTCGAGGTTGCCGGTCGGCTCGTCGGCGAAGACGATCTCGGGCTTGCTGACGAGCGCCCGGGCGCAGGCGACGCGCTGCTGCTGGCCACCGGAGAGCTCGCTCGGCCGGTGGCTGAGCCGGTCACGCAGGCCGACGGTGTCGATCACCGTGTCGAACCAGGCCGCGTCGGGCGTGCGCCCGGCGATGGCCAGGGGCAACAGGATGTTCTCCTCGGCGTTGAGCGTGGGGATGAGGTTGAAGGCCTGGAAGACGAACCCGATCCGGTCACGGCGCAGCAGGGTCAGCGCCTTGTCCTTGAGGCGGGTGATGTCGACGTCCCCGATGTAGACCTCACCGGAGGTCACCGCGTCGAGGCCGGCGGCGCAGTGCATCATGGTCGACTTGCCCGAGCCGGAGGGACCCATGATCGCGGTGAACTCACCGCGGGCGATGTCGATGCTGACGCCGTCGAGGGCGCGGACCTGCGCCTCTCCCTTGCCGTAGACCTTGTGCAGGTCCACGACCCTCGCGGCGACCGCGCGGTCGGTCGGCGCCGAGGTGGCGTCAGTGGTCAAGGGTGTCGCAGTCATCTCAGGCTCCCGGCTCATGGTGGATTCCGTTCTCGTCAAACGTAGGGATGCGTCCGCGCTGACGCATTCAGGTTCAACCCTGAACCCACCCTGAGTGAACCCTCAGTCGGCAGTTCCTGACGGTCAGTGCACGACAACCCGGGCAACTTGGCGCAGATCGGGCGAATCGAAGCGCTCGCCCCTGACCTCACCGGCCTCCCAGCGGATCACCAGTCCCCGCCCGCGCACCTCGAGCGTGGCGAGGTTGTTGTCGAACCAGGGACCATCGGTGACGTCCCACCGGTATGGGGCGTTGGGCACCTTGTCGGTGCGGTTCACCAGGAGGGCCAGGGGCCGGGCGAGGCCCTTGCCCAGGAGGGCCTGGGCGATGCGGACCTGGCGGGGCAGCGGGTTGCGGATCGGTGAGCAGACGGCCTGCAGGATCGTGCTGCTGCCGGCCGGGAGCTGGTCCGGGGAGATCCGCGTGACGTAGGAGTTGTGCACGTCACCGGACAGGAACGTGATCGTGCCTGGCCGCTGTCCGCGCTTGCCGGAGGCGACCTCCACCACCATGGCCAGCACGGCGGCGAAGCCGTCCTGGAACGCCGCCCAGTGCTCGAGGTCGACGGCGCGACGCATCTTCTCACCCCACCGGGCGACGCGCGGTCCCCACGCCCCGGTGGCCATCGCCTCGTTGATCGCCTCGAGGTCGTGGATGCCCTGCGCGATGAAGAAGGGCAGGGACGTGCCGATGAAGAGGTGGTCGACGTCGCCACGCAGCTGCCCGTCCAGCCACTCCAGCTCGTCGTCGTCGAGGATCGAGCGCCGCTCGGGCTCGAGGACGCGGGCCGCGCGGGAGTCCACGACCACGAGCCGGGACTCGCCGAGGTCCCGGGCGTAGCTCCAGCGGTAGGTCTCGGGCTGGCGGTCGACACGCTCCGCGAGGTCGTCCAACACCCGGGTCAGGTCGAGCTCGTCGGTCGAACCGCCGTCAGCGTGGGCCACGATCTGCTGCCACACGTCGTCCTGTGCCAGCTCCTCGGGCGAGAGGTTGCCGACGTGCTGGTAGACCCAGTAGGAGGCGAGCCCACCGACGATGCGCTCGTGCCACCAGGAGGTCTGGTTGATCTCGCGCTTCCAGCTCTGGGAGGTGTTCCAGTCGTCGCGGATGTCGTGGTCGTCGAAGATCATCGCGCTCGGCAGCGTCGACAGCAGCCAGCGGTTGAGGGGATCGCTCCAGGCCAGGAAGTACAGGTGGGAGTACTCCTCGAAGTCCTTCAGCTCCTCACCGGGCGGCTCGTCGAGGCTGCGCCGCGAGGCGATGAACTCCTGCATCTCCTCGCTGGTCTCGTCGGCGTACACCTGGTCGCCGAGGAAGCAGACGAGGTGGGGCCATTCCTTCTCGTCCCGCTCAGGGCGGCTCAGGTGGTACGCGTAGGCGCGCAGGGCGTCCACGCCGTTGCTGGCATTGCCCTCGGCGTCGTGCGGGACTGTCGTGCGGCACGACCCGAAGGCCAGCCGGGTGGGCTCACTGTGCAGCAGGGTCCGGATCCGGCTCGCCGGGAGGTCGGGGTGGTCAGGCGCGGCCTGCGGCCAGACCTGCTCGCCGTCGATGTCGACGGCGTAGTCGCTGGCCGTGCCCGGCTCCAGTCCGTCGACGACCACGAGGGCGTAGTGCCGTTCGTGCGCCCCGAAGGTGGGCGCCGACCACTCCCGGTCGAAGGCCCGCACGCGCACCACGGCGGAGTCGCGGGTCTGGACCCAGACCGTCGCCGACGTCTCGCCGATGTAGCGGAGCAGCGGCCCCAGGGTCAGGGGTGACGCGGGGAGGTGAGTCGGCACGAGGACCGTTCTACACGGCATACCCCCTGCGTGGGTAACGACCCCGGACGGCGCACCCCTTCGGGGGATGGCGAAAGGGCGGCCCACCTCTCGGTGGACCGCCCTTTCGGCGTTGCGGCGGGTGCCGGGTTGCGGGGTCCTAGAACCCCATGCCACCCATCTCGTCGCCACCGGGGGCCATCGCGGGAGCCTTCTCGGGCTTGTCGGCGATGACGGCCTCGGTGGTGAGGAACAGCGCGGCGATCGACGCGGCGTTCTGCAGCGCGGAACGCGTCACCTTCGCCGGGTCGATGATGCCCGCGGCGATCAGGTCGACGTACTCGCCGGTGGCGGCGTTGAGGCCCCACCCTGCATCGAGCGTGCTGACCTTCTCCGCCACGACGCCGCCCTCGAGGCCGGCGTTGATCGCGATCTGCTTGAGCGGAGCGGAGGCCGCGACGCGAACGATGTTCGCACCGGTGGCCTCGTCACCCTCGAGCTCGAGCTTCTCGAACGCGGCCTTGGTCGCCTGGAGCAGGGCCACGCCACCACCGGCGACGATCCCCTCCTCGATGGCAGCCTTGGCGTTGCGCACTGCATCCTCGATGCGGTGCTTGCGCTCCTTGAGCTCGACCTCGGTCGCGGCACCGGCCTTGATGACTGCGACGCCGCCGGCCAGCTTGGCCAGGCGCTCCTGCAGCTTCTCGCGGTCGTAGTCGCTGTCGGACTTGTCGATCTCGGCGCGGATCTGGTTGACGCGACCCTGGATCTGGTCGGCCTCGCCGGCACCCTCGACGATGGTCGTCTCGTCCTTGGTGACGACGACCTTGCGAGCGCGGCCGAGCAGGTCGAGCTCCGCGGTGTCGAGCTTGAGGCCGACCTCCTCGGAGATGACCTGGCCACCGGTGAGGATGGCGATGTCGGCCAGCATGGCCTTGCGACGGTCACCGAAGCCGGGAGCCTTGACGGCAACCGACTTGAAGGTGCCGCGGATCTTGTTGACCACCAGGGTCGACAGGGCCTCGCCGTCCACGTCCTCGGCGATGATGAGCAACGGCTTGCCGGACTGCATGACCTTCTCGAGGAGGGGCAGCAGGTCCTTGATGCCGGAGATCTTGGAGTTGACCACGAGGACGTAGGCGTCCTCGAGAACCGCTTCCATGCGCTCGGTGTCGGTGACGAAGTAGTGGCTGATGTAGCCCTTGTCGAAGCGCATGCCCTCGGTGAGCTCGAGCTCGAGGCCGAAGGTGTTGGACTCCTCGACGGTGATGACGCCTTCCTTGCCGACCTTGTCCATGGCCTCGGCGATCATCTCGCCGATCAGGGGGTCAGCAGCGGAGATCGAGGCCGTCGAAGCGATCTGCTCCTTGGTCTCGACGTCCTTGGCCATCTCGAGCAGCTGGGCGGAGACGGCCTCGACGGCCTTCTCGATGCCGCGCTTGAGGGCCATCGGGTTGGCGCCTGCGGCGACGTTGCGCAGACCCTCCTTGACGAGGGCCTGGGCCAGAACGGTGGCAGTGGTCGTGCCGTCGCCAGCGACGTCATCCGTCTTCTTGGCAACTTCCTTGACGAGCTCTGCGCCGATCTTCTCGTACGGGTCGTCGAGCTCGATCTCCTTGGCGATGGACACACCATCGTTGGTGATCGTGGGGGCTCCCCACTTCTTCTCGAGGACGACGTTGCGGCCCTTCGGACCGAGGGTGACGCGGACGGCGTCGGCGAGAATGTTCATTCCCCGCTCGAGACCGCGGCGAGCCTCTTCATCGAAAGCGATGATCTTGGCCATTCGGGTGGTTCCTCCCACGCGAAACGTAAACGATGGCCAGCGGGCGCCCGCGACGGACGGACCGGCTTGCGCGGCTCACGTCGCCGTGCTCCCCGGACCTCGCCCTGACTGGCCTGGATTGTCACTCTCATGGTGAGAGTGCTAACGCCATTATTGGCACTCTCAGGGGGAGAGTGCAAACGGGTCGGGCGTCCGGTGGGACAGGCGGTGGGGTTCCGCCGGGGGTCGGGGGGTGGGACGCTCGGCTCATGGCTGCGCACCCCGACCCGTTCGAGGCCTCGAACTTCCTCGTCGACTTCGCCGGCGCGGACGACGCGTCCTTCTCCCACGTCGACCTCCCGGTGGCCCTGCTGGACGAGATCGCCTACCGCTCGGGCAACGACAAGGCCAACGAACCGCGCAAGCAGCCTGGGCTGGCGAGCTATTCGCACCTCGTCCTGAGCCGGGGCCTGACCGCGAACCTCGACCTCTGGGACTGGTGGGAGGCAGCCCGCAACGGAGACCCCACCGTGGACCGCAACGTGGTCGTCAAGCTGCTTGACGGGATCGGTCAGCTCGTCCTGACCTGGAAGTTCCGCAACGCCTTTCCGGCCGTCTACCGGCTGAGCCCGCTGGATGCGGCCTCCAGCGACGTCGTCGTCGAGACGGTCGAGCTCGCCTTCGACTCCATGGACGTGGAGGTCTAGGAGGAGGTCCAGGAGAAGGCCGACGGGAAGGCAGCACGGTAGGAGCGGAGGTCGACCGTCCCGTTGGCGACCGATTCCGCGGCCAGGACGGCGTGCCCGACGGCGCGGGTCACGCACACCCCGGCAGCCACCATCACCGCGTGCAGCTCTGGCAGCTCGGGCGCGGGCCGCTCACCGGTCGCGAGGGTGAACAGCGTGTCGCCGTCGAGCAGCGTGTGCACCGGGTTGACGGCCCGGGCGAGCCCGTCGTGACCGAGCCCGCTCACCTTCTGGCACTGCGCCTTGGTGAGCGTGGCGTCGGTGGCGATGACGCCGATCACCGTCGCCATCCCCGGACGCAACGGCTCCCCTTCGTATGCCGCGGCCGCCCGTTCGCGCGCAGCCGCGAGCTCGTGGGCGGCCGGGAGCGCGACGTCCGCGAACTCCTCACCGAGTCCGTGCCGCCTGGCGAGCAGCTCCCCGGTCAGCTGGTCATACGGGGCGCCGAACGAGTTGACGACGACCAGGGCCGCGACCGCGGTGCCGTCGTCGAGCACGGCGCTCGCCGAGCCCACAGCACCCTTGAGACCGCCGGCACGGGCTCCTGTCCCAGCGCCCACACACCCCTGGAGCACCGCGTCGGCAGTGGCCACGGCGAACGCGTCGGCCCCGTCCGCGGCGGTCGGTGCGTTCGCGAACTCTCCACCTCGTCCGAGGTCGAACAGGATGGCTGCCGGGACGATCGGGACCACCTCACCGGGTTCACCCATCGGCCAGCCCAGCCCCGCGGCATACAGGCCCTGGACCACCCCGTCGGCGGCCGCCAGGCCGAATGCACTCCCGCCTGCCAGCACGATGGCGTTGACGCGGTCGACGAGGTTCCGCGGGTCGAGCAGGTCGGTCTCCCGCGTGCCCGGCGCACCACCTCGGACGTCGACCCCGGCCACCGCTCCCGCATCGGGGGCGAGGACGACGGTGACGCCGGTGAGCCAGCCGGCCTCACGGCGCGTGGCGTGCCCGACGCGCACCCCCGCGACGTCGGTGAGCGAGTTGGTCGGCCCGGGGACCGGGCTCACGCCGGGCCGTCCGGCCCGGTGGCGTCGTCCTGTCCGGGGGCGGCGTCGATGACGCAGAACCTGTTGCCGTCCGGGTCCTCGAGGACCACGAAGTCGTGCTCCTCCTCGGGATAGGGCCAGTCCTCGACGCGTCGCGCGCCGAGACCGACGAGCCGCTCCACCTCGTGGGCCTGGTCGTGGGCGTAGAGGTCGAGGTGGAGGTGGGGAAAAGCCTCAGGGGTGGACTCGCCGAGGTTGAGCGAGAGGTTGGGACCCACACCGTCCCTGGGCTGGAGGATGACCCAGTCCGGCTCGGGCTCGTAGCGCGGTTCGTAGTCAAGGACCGCGGACCAGAAGGCCATCGCCCTGGGCACGTCGCTCACGTTGACGACGACCGACCCGATCCGCAGCGCGGCACCCATCACAGCTCCAGTCGGTGGGCCCGTGCGTCGGCCACGAACCCGACCCGCTCGATCATCGCCGTCGTGTGGACCCCGGCGGACATCAGTACCTGCCTGAATCCCGCGTCGCGCGCCCACTCCACGGCGGCTCGCAGGAGCACTTCCCCGGCACCGACCCCCCGGTGCTCCGGGCGCACGAAGAAGGTGTCGACCACCAGGTCGGCTCCCGCTCCGGACGGGCGGCCCGGCCACGGCAGCGGCTCCACGACGGCCGCCTGGAGGTATCCCGCGTGCTCGTCCCCTGCCTCGGCGATCCAGACCGGGTGGGCGTTGCCGGTCGCCAGCCAGGCCCGTGCGTAGCGGTCGAGGAAACCGGGCTCACCCTGCCCACCCCGGTGGCGGGCGCACTGCAGGGTGAGTGCCGCCACGACGAGCGCGTCGTCGGGTTCGGCCAGCCTGGTTCGCAGCTCACCCACGAGGGCAGTCAAGCACGACCCGGGACGCAACAACGCCCGTACAGTCGCTTCTGCACGGGCGTTGGTGAACCAGGGGGCTCGGTCAGAGCTGGATGCCCAACCGTCGGGCGCTGCGGGCCCGCTGGCGCGACGCGCGCAACCGGCGCAGTCGCTTGATGAGCATGGGGTCGGCCTCGAGGGCGGCCTGGGAGTCGATCAGGGCGTTCAGCACCTGGTAGTAGCGGGTCGCGCTCATGTCGAACAGCTCGCGGATCGCCTGCTCCTTGGCGCCCGCGTACTTCCACCACTGCCGTTCGAAGGCGATGATCTCGCGGTCGCGGTCAGTCAGCTCCGTGGGGGCGCTGACGTGATCCTGCTCGTGTGCGGCGTTCAACTCTCGACTCAGTCCTTCGTGGTTCGCAGACGTGCCCTGCCGTGTGTGCGTGCAGGGCAACTATACGGAGCGAATCACACGCTTGTCATTCCACTCGCGTAGTCCGATCGGGCGAGTTCTCTGGGTGTGGTCACATTCGTCCCACTCGCCTCACGAGGGCCTTGGCGCCTCAGCAGGCAGGCGCCTCAGGCCATGGTGTCGAGGATGGCCACGATGTCGTCCTCGGAGGTGCGCGGGTTGACGATCGCGAACCGGGTCAGCGTCTCGCCCGCGTGCGAGGTGGGCACCACGAAGGCGAACTGGTCGGCCAGCAGCCGGTCCGACCACTCCTGGTACTGCGCCGCGGACCAGCCGATCCGCCGGAACACCACGACCGAGAGGTCCGGCTCGCGCGCGACCTCGAGGTAGTCGCGCCGGCCGATCTCCTCGGCCGCGAACCGCGTGACCTCGAGCGTGCGCTCGACGGCCTCGCGGTAGGCGTCCGTGCCGTGGGTCGCCAGCGAGAACCAGAACGGGAGGCCCCGGGCCCGGCGGGTCAGCCCCACCGAGTAGTCGGTGGGGTTCCAGTCGGGCGCGTCGTTGAGGACGTCGAGGTAGGACGCGTGCTGGGTGTGTGCCGCGCGGGCCAGGGCGGGCTCGCGGTAGAGCAGGGCGCAGCAGTCGAACGGCGCGAACAGCCACTTGTGCGGGTCGACGATGAACGAGTCGCAGTGCTCGATGCCTGCATACCTGTGGCGCACCGACGGAGCGGCCAGCCCGGCGCCTCCGTAGGCGCCGTCGACGTGGAACCAGATGCCGAACTCGCGGCAGACCTCTGACACCGAGGCGAGGTCGTCGACGATGCCGAAGTTGGTCGTGCCACTCGTCGCGACCACCGCGAAGAACGTCTCGGGGCCGTGGGCGAGCAGGACCTCGCGCAGGGCCGGTCCGGTCAGCCGACCCATGTCGTCGACGTCGACCCCCACGAACTCGGCGTCCATGACGTCGCAGGCCGACTGGATCGAGGAGTGCGCACCGTGCGTCGCGGCGACACGGAACGGTCGCGCGCCGGCGCCGGTCCTGCCCTCCAGGGCGGCGCTGGTGCGAGCGGTGTGTCGTGCCGCGACCAGCGCGGACAGGTTGCCGATCGTCCCACCCGGCACGAAGACACCACCGGCCTCCGGCGGCAGACCGGCCAGGTCGGCGATCCAGCGCAGCGCCTGGTTCTCGGCGTAGACCGCCCCGGCCCCTTCGAGCCAGGACCCGCCGTAGATCGACGAGGCCCCGACGACGAGGTCGAACATCGCGGCCGCCTCGGTGGGGGCGCACGGGATGAAGGAGAGGTACCGCGGATGGTCGGTGGAGATGCAGGCCGGAGCCAGGTCCTCCTCGAAGAGCTTGAGCGCCTCGATTCCGCCGATGCCCTCGGCGGTGATGGTGGCTCCGGCCAGGGCGTCGAGCTCCGCCAGGGTCCGCGGGCCGTCGAGCGGCACCGGGTCGAGCTTCAGCCGGTCGGCGGAGTAGGCGAGGATCGCGTCGCCGAGGGCCTCGAGGTTCTGGTCGCTGTAGCCGTGCACGCGGCGAGTCTAGGCTGCGCCGCTCACGCGGGGGCAGGGGCGAAGAGGACCGCCCTCAGGCCGACCACATCCGCCACGATCGCGTCGGGTCCGCTCGCCGCGAGCGCGGGCTCCAGGCCCGCGCCCCAGGTGACCGCGACCGCACCCATTCCCGCGGCTCGGGCGGCCTCGACGTCCACGGTCGCGTCGCCGACGTAGACGCAGTCGCGGGGGGCGGCACCGAGCTGCGCCGCGGCATACACGAGGGGTGCTGGGTGGGGCTTGTGGAGGTCCGTTTCCTCTTGTCCTGCAAGGACATCGATCCGGCGGTCCAGGCCCACCGCCCGCAGGCCGAGGCGCACGGTGTCGCCCTTCTTGGAGGAGACGACGCCGGTGCGGGCACCGGCGTCGTGCAGGTCGTCGAGGAGCTCGATCACGCCGTCGACGGTGCGGATCAGCTCGTCGTGGTTGGCGAGGTTCCACTCGCGGTAGACGTCGGTGAGCTCGGCGCCACGACCCGGGTAGCGCTCCTCGAGCACTGGCTGGAGGGGGCGGCCGATCCAGGACCTCACCTCGTCCTCTGCGGCCTGCTCGCCGAGGACCGACCCCAGCGCGTGGTGGTAGGACGCGACGATCAGGGGGATGGTGTCGGCGAGGGTGCCGTCGAAGTCGAACAGGACCACGGGCCAGCGAGGAGTCACGGGCTCGAGGCTAACGAACAGCCTCGATGGGGCGCCGGGTGCGCCGGTCAGGCCCGCGGCTCGACGCCCAGCTCGCGGAGCAGCACCTCGACCCGTCCGCGGATCTCGTCGCGGATCGGGCGCACGGCGTCGACTCCCTGCCCTGCCGGGTCGTCGAGCACCCAGTCCTCGTAGCGCTTGCCGGGGAAGTAGGGGCAGGTGTCGCCACACCCCATGGTGACGACCACGTCGGAGTCCTGGACGGCTTCGGTGGTCAGGACCTTCGGGATCTGTGCGGCGATGTCGATGCCCTCCTCGGCCATGGCTGCGACCGCGGCGGGGTTCACCTGGTCGGCAGGCTGGCTCCCCGCCGAGCGCACCTCGACGGCCCCACCGCCGAGATGCGCGAGGTATGCCGCGGCCATCTGCGAGCGCCCGGCGTTGTGGACACACACGAACAGGACAGAGGGCTTGTCACTCATACGGATTCGCTTTCAGGGGTGGGGATCGGGACGGTGCGCGTCCGAACGGTGCGCAGCAGGGCGAGGCCGGCTCCGACGCCGACGAGCTGCGCGGCGACGAAGGCCGGAACGGAGGCGGGCGCGATGCCCGCGAAGGTGTCCGAGAGGGCACGCGCAACGGTGACGGCCGGGTTGGCGAACGACGTCGAGGAGGTCAGGAAGTAGGCGCCGAAGATCCACGCCGGGACCACGAGGGCGGCGCGACTCCCCTCGCGCACCAACCCGATGGCGAGGACCAGCCCTGCCGTGGCGACGACCTCGCCCAGCCACTGTCCGGCACCCCCTCGCTCGTGGCGGGACAGGTGCAGCGCGGGCAGCCCGAACATGAGGTTGGCCAGCGCCGTGCCCGCAACGCCACCCACGAGCTGGACGGCCACGTAGGGCGCCACGTCGCCCCACCCATGCTCCCCCCGGACGGCCTGCGCCAGCGTCACCGCGGGGTTGAAGTGGGCACCGCTGACCGGGCCGAACGTGCTGATGAGCACGCCGAGCACCGCCACCGTGGCAAGCGCGTTGACGAGGAGCTGGACAGCGCCGTCGTCGGTCAGGCGCTGGGCCATCACGCCCGACCCGACGACCGCGGCGAGCAGCCCTGCGGTCCCGACCAGCTCGGCGGCCAGTCGGGCGCGCACCGGGTGGTTCAGCAACACGCCTCCTGCAGCGCTGGGCCTGCGGCCGTCGTGCAGCACCCGCCGTCGTTTCCGCCTGCCACGATCGGAAGGCTCGCCGTGGCGGGACGTCCGTCGGCCGGGTTGTCGTCCTTCACGGTGTAGACCTCCCAGGGGGCGCCGGCCGGGTCGTGCACCCAGACCTTGTCCTGCAACGCATAGCAGCAGGTCGTGTCCCGCTCGTCGAACGCGGCCAGACCAGCCTCGCGCAACCGCGTCGCACCCGCCTCCACGTCGGCGCTGCTGTCCACCTCGATGCCGAGGTGGTTGAGCGCCTGCGCGGTGCCCTCGCCGCGCTGGTCGGCCGGGACCTCGATCAGCACCAGCTTGAGCGGCGGCTCGACGATGGCGAAGTTGGCGTAGCCCGGACGGCGCTTGTGCGGCTGGGTGCCGAAAAGGGTCGAGTAGAACGCGACCGACTTCTCGAGGTCGACGACGTTGAGGGCGAGCTGGACACGCGACATGAGCGGACTCCTTGGTTCATCGACTATTGTCTATGCAGGAAGTGAAACGACTGCATCGATGTTTGTCAATATCGATGCAGGTCTATTTCAAGGAGATCCCGTGTCCGGCCCCACGCTCGTCACCCTCACCGCCCCCGGCGACGCCCTCGCCGCCACCACGACCGCCGGTGTCGCCTGCTGCGGCACGCTCACCACGGACGAGGCGATGGGACGAGAGCAGGCCGAGGCCACGGCATCCCTGCTCAAGGCGGTGGCCGACCCCGTGCGCCTCCAGCTGCTGTCCCTCATCCGCTCGTCCCAGGGGCAGGAGGCCTGTGTCTGCGACCTCACGCCCGCCGTCGGACTCAGCCAGCCGACCGTGAGCCACCACCTCAAGGTGCTCACCGAAGCCGGCCTGGTGACCCGCGAGCGGCGGGGCACGTGGGCGTGGTTCCGGCTGGTGCCGACGCGGTTGGACGACCTGGCCGCGATCTTCCGCTGACAGGGGTTTAGTTTCTGGGTATGCCGCCGGCTGCCCTCACCGAGCTCGTCCACCCCTCGTGGGCGGTCGCCCTCGAGCCCGTGGCCGGGGCCGTGGCCTCGCTGGGTGAGTTCCTGCGCGAGGAGGTCGCGGCCGGACGGGGCTACCTGCCGGCCGGCATTCACGTGCTCCGTGCCTTCGAGCGGCCGCTGGACGACGTGCGGGTGCTCATCGTCGGGCAGGACCCCTACCCGACTCCCGGGCACGCCGTGGGACTGTCGTTCTCGGTCGCGCCGGACGTGCAGCCGGTCCCCCGCAGCCTGGCCAACATCTTCCAGGAGCTGCAGACAGACCTCGGGCTCCCGCGACCGTCGACCGGCGACCTGTCGCCCTGGGCCGACCAGGGGGTCCTGCTCCTCAACAGGGTGCTGACCGTGCGACCTGGCAAACCCGCCAGCCACCGCGGCAAGGGCTGGGAAACCGTGACAGCACAAGCGATCTCGGCGCTGGTGAGCCGCGGCGGCCCGCTGGTCGCAATCCTGTGGGGCAGGGACGCGAGGAACCTCGTGCCGCACCTCGGCGGCATACCCGCCATCGAGAGCGCCCACCCCTCTCCCCTGTCGGCGCACTCCGGCTTCTTCGGGAGCAGGCCGTTCAGCCGGACCAACGAGCTCCTCGCCCACCAGGGCGCCGCACCCATCGACTGGAGGCTTCCGTGAGCGACGCGACCACTGACCCCACCCCCGCGCCCGACGCGATGGCGGACAACCTGACGCATCTCCCCGAGAGCGGCAAGGTCTGGCACCGCTACGTCGCGATCGGCGACTCGTTCACGGAGGGCATGTCCGACCCGGACCCCCAGCACGAGAACGCCTTCGTCGGCTGGGCCGACCGGCTGGCCCACCACCTCGCGGCCATCGCGCACGATGCGGGAGGCGACTTCGCCTACGCCAACCTTGCGGTGCGCGGGCGGCTGCTGGCCGACGTCATCGGACCGCAGCTCGACGCCGCGATCGCCCTGGGTCCCGACCTGGTCTCGATGGTCGGGGGCGGCAACGACATCCTGCGACCCAAGGCCGACCTCGACGCGATCGCCGCCCGGCTCGAGGCGGCGGTCGTGCGGTTGCGCGAGGCAGGGGCCGACGTGCTGCTGGCGACGCCCACCGACCCCGTGGGCGCGCCGGTGCTGCGCCACCTGAGGGGGCGCCACGCCATCCACTCGGCCAACCTGTTCAGTATCGCCCAGCAGCACGGCGCCTACGTCATCAACCAGTGGGGCATGAAGGCGCTGCAGGACTTCCGGCTGTGGTCCGAGGACCGGATCCACATGACGAGCGAGGGGCACCGGCGCGTGGCGCTCAACGCCCTGTCGGCGCTCGGGCACGACACCGACCGCGCCGACTGGTCCACCCCGTTGCCCCCGGCACCGCCCGTCGCCCGACGCGAGGCGGCCGCGGCCAACGCCGAGTGGGCCCGCACCCACCTCGCGCCCTGGGTGCAACGCCGGCTCAAGGGCGAGTCCAGTGGCGACGCCGTCCGGGCCAAGCGCCCTGACCTCACCCCACTGGACCGCGGGACCTCCTAGCCCGCGATCAGGCGAGCGCCACGAGCAGCTGGCGCGACACCAGACCCACGCTGCTCGCGAGCGAGTCGAGGTAGGTGCGGGTCAAGGTCGGGCTGGACTGCAGCTCCCAGAGCACCAGCGCCTGCTGCCAGGCCGCGTCTCGGGCCCGGCTGACACTCCATGAGCCGACCAGGTTCAGGACCGGGGAGACCTCGTGGTCGAGGCGTCGCTGGGTCTCGTCGAGCAGGGACTGGCGCACCTCCTCATGGACCTCTGCCAGCACGGCATTGACGGTCAGGTAGTCACGCTGGACCCCGGGACTGGTCGGTGAGAGACCGAGCTGGCGGCAGGTGCGGACCGTGGCGATGGGCAGGTCGTGGTTGATGTGGGCGTTCATCCCCGCGACGGCGAACTGGACCGGCACCAGACCGGTGGCCGCACGGCTCTCGAAGAGCGGGGTCCACGCCTTGCTGCGGCTCTCGTCAGACGCCTCGACTGCCTCGAGGTAGAGCCCCGCGAACACCACGTCGAGGCGCTCGAGGAAGGCCGGGTTCACGAACGCGTGGGCCGCCAGCCGATCACCGACCCGCTCGGTGACGAGGAGGTACAGCGCGTTGAAGCGGCCCACGCCGTCCGCAGGCCCGAGGGCGGCACCCAACCGGCGCAGCCGCTCGACCACCTCCGGGACGCTGGCGGCCTGGCCGGGCGGCACGACGACCGGACGGATCGGCGCGAGGACCATGCGCACTCGTCGGATGACAGAGCTCAACCACCCCACAACGACGACGGTAGGCGCAGAAGTCCACGGCGTCCACGGTGTCGCCGCAGGGTCGAGAGTGCGTGACACGCTGGCGCCCGAGCCGAACCTTCAGCGTGTCGTGCACTCTCGAACCCTGCTGACCTGCGCGATTCAAGTAGTAGGACGTCCTACTACTACCCTTGGTGCATGCCAGCGACCCGCCTCATGCCCTCCGAGGAGGGCTACGACCTCATCGACCTGACCCGCGAGATCTGCGACAAGGAGCTCCGTCCCCAGGTCGACGAGGCCGAGCGCGCCGCCGCGACGACGCCGGCCCTGCCCCGCGACGCCTTCCGCACCCTGGGCCGAGCCGGGCTGCTCTCGCTGCCCTACCCCGAGGAGTTCGGCGGCGGTGGCCAGCCCTACGAGGTCTACCTCCAGGTCGTCGAGGAGATCGCCTCCGCCTGGATGAGCGTCGCGGTCGGCGTCTCGGTCCACTCGCTCACCTGCTACCCCGTCGCCCAGTTCGGCACGCGGGCCCAGCAGGAGGCACTCCTTCCGGCGATGCTCTCGGGTGACCAGCTCGGCGCCTACTGCCTCTCCGAGCGCCACGCCGGTTCCGACGTCGCCTCGATGAGCGCCCGGGCGACCCCTGATGACGAAGCCGACCCCACGGCATACCAGCTCAAGGGCACCAAGGCCTGGATCTCGCACGCCGGGCACGCGGACTTCTACACGAGTTTCGTGCGCACCTCGGACGACGGCGCGCGCGGCCTGTCCTGCTTCGTCGTCCCGGGTGACGCCAAGGGCATCGCCTTCGGTGCGCCGGAGAAGAAGATGGGCCTGCACTGCGACACCGTGAGCGAGGTGCACTTCGAGGGGGTCGAGGTGTCCGCTGACCGTCTCGTGGGTGGCGTCGGCCAGGGCATGACCATCGCCCTGTCAGCCCTCGATTCGGGGCGCCTCGGAATCGCTGCGGCCGCAACGGGTTTGGCTCAGTCGGCACTCGACCAGGCTGTCGCCTACGCCAAGGAGCGCGAACAGTTCGGTCGACCGATCGGCGACAACCAGGGGCTCGCCTTCCTGCTCGCCGACATGGAGGCAGGCGTGACGTCGGCCCGCGCGGCCTATCTCCACGCCGCCCGGCTGCACGATGCCGGCCGGCCCTTCACCAAGGAGGCGGCAGTGGCCAAGCTGGTCTGCACCGACAACGCCATGCGCGTCACCACCGACGCGGTGCAGGTGCTCGGCGGCGCGGGCTACACCCAGGACTTCCCGCTGGAGCGCTACATGCGCGAGGCCAAGGTGACCCAGATCTTCGAGGGCACCAACCAGATCCAGCGGCTCGTCATCAGCCGCCAGCTCCTCAAGAGCCCGTCCAAGAGAGACTGACGCCATGCAGATCACCGATTCCACCGTCGCCGTCGTCACCGGCGGAGCCAGCGGCCTCGGCGGTGCCACCGTCCGCCGCCTGCACGCCGACGGTGCCGCCGTGGTCATCCTCGACCTGCCGTCCTCGCCCGGCGAGGCACTCGCCCAGGAGCTCGGCGAGCGTGCGCGGTTCGTGGCGACCGACGTCCGCGACGAAGCGCAGGTCCAGGCCGCGATCGACGTGGCGCGTGAGCTCGGGACGCTGCGGATCGTCGTCAACTGCGCGGGGGTCGGCACGCCCGGCCGCGTGGTCGGCAAGCGCGGTCCGCTGCCGCTCGAGCAGTTCGCCAACGTCATCAACATCAACCTGATCGGCACCTTCAACGTGCTGCGGCTCGCTGCCGCGGCGATGCTCGAGAACGAGCCCGTCGACGCCGACCGGGGCGTCATCGTCATGACGGCGTCCATCGCCGCCTACGACGGACAGATCGGTCAGGCCGCGTATGCCGCGAGCAAGGGTGGCGTCGTCGGCCTCACCCTGAGTGCCGCTCGCGACCTGGCGGACAAGGGAATTCGCGTGATGACGGTCGCCCCGGGAACGTTCATGACTCCGATGCTCGCGGGTCTGCCGCCTGAGGCCACTGCCGTCCTCGAGGCCCAGGTGCCGCACCCCTCACGACTGGGCAACCCTGACGAGTACGCCAGCCTCGTCGCGCACATCGTCGACAACGGCATGCTCAACGGCGAGGTCATCCGCCTCGACGGCGCACTCCGCATGCCCCCTCGCTGACGACTCGCTGACGACTCGCGGGTCTTGGCCGGACCTCGGGCGGACGCGATCCGGAGTACGCGATCCGGAGTACGCGCTTCGACGTACTCGCCACCACGAACGCGCGGTTCGTCGGTACGCGCTTCGCCCGAGGGCGAGGCGCATTTCGTCGTGCCACGATGGTGAACTGGGCCTGACTCTGGTGGCGTCGGGCGTCCCGCTCGCGTCGGTCGTTGGGCCCCCGTCGAAGGGACCCGCCATGAGAGCACGCTCTCGGACCGTGGCAGGGACGGTCCACCAGACACCCCCACGCGGCCTCCGGCCGCTTCATCGTTGGCACCGCAGTTCTGGTCTCGCGCTCACCGCCGCCCTGGGCGCGGCGGTCACGGCGACGGCCGGAGCGCCCGCCACTGCCGAACCCTCGGCCGCCGCACCCGGCCCGGGCGTACTGCTGCAGTGGAACATCACCGCCCAGGGCCTCACCACCCCACTGCGGCCCTCGGCCCACGGCCAGACGCGAGGCATCGCCATGGTCGCGGGGGCTGTCTACGACGCGGTGAACGCCATCGACCGCAGCCACCAGCCCTACCGACTCGACGTCGCGGCCCTGGACATCAAGCCGTGGGCGTCGACCGACGCGGCGATCGCGACCGCAGCCCACGACGTCCTGGTTGCCATCGTGCCGCAGGCTCAGTGGGCCGCGCTCGACACCGCCTTGACGACAAGCCTTGCGGCCGTGCCGGACGGAGCCGGCGAGGACGAGGGTGTTCGTGCCGGCAGGGCCGCGGCCGCGGCGATGGTCGACTTGCGAAGGGGGGACGGCTTCATGTCACCCTTCACGTTCAACCTCGGGACCGAGCCGGGCGACTGGCGACCCTCACCCGCGACCGCGCTCGACCCCGACCCCTGGGTGGGGCAGCTGCGACCGTTCCTGATGAGGAGCCCCGACCAGTTCCGTTCCTCCGGGCCGAACGCCCTGACCAGTGCCGAGTACGCGAAGGACTTCAACGAGGTCAAGGAGCTCGGCTCGCTCACCAGCACACGGCGTACCGCGGACCAGACGAAGGCGGCCATCTTCTGGCAAACCGCTCCCGCGCCCCTCTGGCACGGCATGGCACGAGACCTCATCACCCGCCACGGCCTCAGCGCCAGTGAGGGCGCTCGCCTGATAGCCAGCATGAGCCTGGCCGGGGCGGACGGCGCGATCGCCTGCTGGAACGACAAGTACTACTGGCAGTTCTGGCGGCCGAACGCGGCTATCCGTGAGGCGGACACCGACGACAACCCGGCCACCGTGGCCGATCCCGGTTGGCGACCTCTCTTCGACCCTGCGACGGCGACCACGCCTCCTTTGGTGAACCCGCCCTTCCCCGATCACCCCTCGGGCCACGGATGTGTCAGCGGTGCCACCCTCGACGCCGTCCGCACCTTCTTCGGGACCGACAAGGTGTCCGTCCGCATGGCGTCCAGCCGCTACCCGGGCGAGACGCGGGACTTCAGCCGGCTGTCGCTGGCCATGAAGGAGATCATCGACGCCCGCGTCTGGGGCGGGATCCACTTCCGCACCGCAGACGTGGTGGGAGCGAACACGGGTCGCAAGGTCGGCCACTGGATGGAGAAGCACTACTTCCAGCCAGTCGGCCAGGTGCCGGCCAGCCCGTAGGTCGCGGGACCCGGCGCAGAAAGGGGACTCATGCACCTCTTGCGCGAGGGACCGTGATGGGTCAAGATCATCGAACCTCCCTCGGGAGGCCAGTCCCCCTCGGGGGACACGAGACCCGGCCAACTCATACTTGGCCGGGTCTCACCTTTTCTAACAGCCGAAGGTGGTCCGACCGGTAACCGACACGCGTCAGCCAGGTAAACACTGCACGAGGCTTGGTGCCATGTCGTTGACCCGGCGTCCCGATCTCGCGAGTCGCGCGTCCTTCCCTGTGAGAGGTGCAGCCGCCTTCTCCTGCAAGGGAGGGAATCATGCTCGCAGCCCTGGTTCGACGTCCCACCACGTTCGCCCAGGCGCTCGCGCTGGCGGCGTCCGAGGCCGTGCTCGTCGAGGTTCTCCTGGTCGTCGTGACCGCGGTGTCCGGCACCCCCCACCCGCCTTGGACAGCACTGCTGCTCTACGGGCTCGGCTGGGTGTCGGTCTCCGCCCTGCGGTGGGTGCTGATCGACAGGCGCTTCGTCCAGCGCACCTAGCAGACGACAGGTGCGGGTCAGACGGACTGGGCGAACGCGTCCTCGAGGATGTCGAGCCCCTCGGCCAGCAGCTCGTCGCCCGCGGACAGCGGCGGCAGGAACCGGAACACGTTGCCGAACGTGCCGCACGTCAGCGTCACCAGACCGGCCGCGTGACAGGCCTTGTTGATCCGGCCGGTGAGGTCCGCGTCAGGAGTCTTGTGCTCGAGGTCGCTGACCAGCTCGACGGCCAGCATCGCCCCACGGCCACGGATGTCGCCGATCACGCCGTACTTGTCAGCCAGCGCCTCCAGCCTCGGGCGGAACAGCGCCTCGACGGCCCGGGCGCGACCGCGCAGGTCGTCCGCCTTCATGGTCTCGATGGCCGCGAGGGCACTGGCACACGCGACGGGGTTGCCGCCGTAGGTGCCGCCCAGCCCACCGACGTGGATCGCGTCCATGACGTCGGCGCGACCCGTGAGGGCCGCGAGCGGCATACCTCCGGCGATCCCCTTGGCCGTGGTGATGAGGTCGGGGACGACGTCCTCGTGGTCGGAGGCGAACCAGTCGCCGGTCCGGCAGAACCCGGTCTGCACCTCGTCGGCGATGAACAGGATCCCCTGCTCGGTGCACCAGTCGGAGACCTTCTTCATGAAGCCCGGCGCCGGCACGATGAACCCGCCTTCGCCCTGGATCGGCTCGAGGATGACGGCGGCCGTGTTGTCCTCGCCGACCTGGGCGTGCACGAGGTCGACGAACTCCGCGAACGCCTCCTCCGCACAGGCCTCGGGACCCGTCGGCCAGCGGTAGGGGTAGGCCATCGGCACGCGGTAGATCTCGCTCGCGAACGGCCCGAACCGGTGCTTGTAGGGCATGTTCTTGGCGGTCAGCCCCATCGTGAGGTTGGTGCGCCCGTGGTAGGCGTGGTCGAACGCGACGACACCCTGCCGACCGGTGAAGTGGCGGGCTACCTTGACGGCGTTCTCGACGGCCTCGGACCCGGAGTTGAAGAGGGCGGAACGCTTCTCGTGGGTTCCGGGCGTGACCTCCGCGAGCACCTCCGCCACCTCGAGGTACTCCTCGTAGGGCGTGACCATGAAGCAGGTGTGGGTGAAGTCGTTGATCTGTGCGGTCACCGCGTCGATGATGCGCTGGTTGCCGTTGCCGACCGTCGTGACGGCGATGCCCGAACCGAAGTCGATGAGCTGGTTGCCGTCGACGTCGCGCAGGATCCCGCCCGCCGCCTGCTCGATGTAGACGGGGAGGCCGGTGCCCACACCGGCGGACACGGCGGCGAGCTTGCGCTGCTGGAGGGCCTGGCTCTTGGGGCCGGGGATGCTGGTGGCGAGGATGCGCTTCTGCTCGAGCATGCGCCGAGCATACGACCGCCCCCGCCCCATCGTTATCGGGTCTAGGGACTTGTGTCGGCTTCACCCTGGAACCGTTTCCGGGTGAAGCCACCCTTTGTCCCTAAACCCGATAAAGGTGAGGTATGCCGCGGGCGTGGCACCGCGGCATACCCACCCGTAGCGTGGGGGCATGGCAGCCAAGGCGTCGCCCGCGATCGTGCTCGAGGTCGGTGATCGCGACGTGCGGATCACGAACCCGGAGCGCGAGTACTTCCCGGCCCGCGGCGAGACCAAGCTCGACCTGGTCAAGTACTACCTGTCGGTGGGCGATGGGATCGTCAACGCGCTGAGGGAACGGCCGTGCATGATGCACCGGTTCCCCTCGGGGATCGCCGGGGAGAAGGTGCACCAGAAGCGGGTGCCGCACGGGGCGCCGCCGTGGCTGCAGACGGTGCGGGTGACCTTCCCGCGCTACAACCGCAAGGCCGACGAGCTGTGCGTCACCGAGCTGGCCCAGGTCATCTGGGCGGTGCAGATGTCGACGGTCGAGTTCCACCCCTGGAACAGCAGGCGCGCCGACGTGGAGAAGCCGGACGAGTGGCGGATCGACCTCGATCCCGGGCCCGACTGCCCCTGGGACCGGGTGCAGCGCGTGGCCCACGTGGCGCACGAGGTGCTCGACGAGCTGGGGGCGGTCGGCTGGCCCAAGACCAGCGGCGGGTCCGGGATGCACGTCTACGTGCGGATCGCGCCGGACTGGGGTTTCAAGGACGTGCGGCGCGGTGCGCTCGCGTTCGCGCGCGAGGTGGAGCGACGTATGCCGGACGACGTCACCACCACGTGGTGGCGCAAGGACCGCGACCCCGCGGACCTGTTCATCGACTACAACCAGAATGCGAGGGACCACACGATCGCCGCGGCCTACTCGGTGCGCGGCAACGCGATCGGGACCGTGTCGGCACCGATCCGGTGGGACGAGGTCGACGATGTGGTCCCCGACGACTTCACCATCGCGACGATGCCCGCCAGGTATGCCGAGCTGGGCGACCTGCACGCCGGAATCGACGACGCGGTGTTCGAGATCGACCAGCTGCTCGAGTGGGCGGAGCGCGACGAACGGGACGGCGCCGCCGAGCCGCCCGAGCCGGACGCGGCGGAGCCGGCCTAGCGAGACGGAGCCGACAGCGGGACGCCAGACCGCGCCGAGCAGGCCGAGCGGGTGGAATAGGCGGAGTAGGTGGAGTAGGCGGAAAACCGCAGACGCGGTTTGATTTGCTTGTATCGACCGCAGGCACGGAACTACAGTTGATCGCATGCCGCTGATGAGGATCAAGGACGCCGCGTCATTTCTCGGCGTCAGCGACGACACCGTGCGGCGCTGGGTGGACAGCGGCGCGCTCGAGGCACGCACCGACGAGGCGGGCCGCAAGGTCGTCGACGGCTACCAGGTCGCGCTGCTCGCCCGTGACCAGGCGCATGCCGTGGAGGATCCGTCCGGCGTGGGTCGCTCGGCCCGCAACCGCTTCGTCGGCCTCGTCACGGACATCAAGCGAGACACGGTGATGGCCCAGGTCGAAATGCAGTGCGGGTCGTTCCGCGTGGTGTCGCTGATGAGCTCCGAGGCCGTGGACGACCTCAGGCTCGAGCTGGGCTCCGTGGCCATCGCCGTGGTCAAGTCCACGACCGTCATCGTCGAAACACCCCAAGGAGCATCATGATCCGCCCCCTCGCCACCCTGGCCACCGTTGCCACAGCGGCGCTGGTCCTCGCGACGGCAGCGTGCGGGTCCGACGCCGGCGACACCACGAGCTCCAGCTCGTCCTCGTACTCGTCCTCGTCCTCGTCCCCGGCGCTGACCGGGCAGATCACGGTGTTCGCGGCGGCCTCGTTGAAGAAGACCTTCACGGCGATCGGAGCCGAGTTCGAGAAGGCGCACCCGGGCGCCAAGGTCGCCTTCAACTTCGCTGGCTCCTCCGACCTCGTCGCCCAGATCCAGCAGGGCGCACCCGCCGACGTCTTCGCCTCGGCCGACACCAAGAACATGGACAAGGCGACCGGCGCCTCGCTCACCGCGGACACCCCTGTGAACTTCGCGTCCAACACCCTCGAGATCGCCGTCCCGCCGGACAACCCGGCCAAGGTCACTGGCCTCGCCGATCTTGCCAAACCAAGCGTCAAGGTCGTCCTGTGCGCCCCGGCCGTTCCGTGTGGCTCCGCGGCGGCCAAGGTCGAGACGGCCGCGAAGATCGACATCAAGCCGGTCAGCGAGGAGCAGTCGGTCACCGACGTCCTCGGCAAGGTGACCTCGGGCGAGGCCGACGCCGGACTCGTCTACGTCACCGACGTCAAGGGCGCCGGCGACACAGTGAGGGGCATCGAGTTCGCCGAGTCCTCGGCCGCCGTCAACACCTACCCGATCGCGACCCTCAAGAGCAGCAAGAACGCCGCGCTGGCCGACGCCTTCCTCCAGGCCGTGACGGGTGAGCCGGGTCAGGGCATCCTCGCCGCCGCCGGGTTCGCCAAGCCGTAGCCTGCCTGTCGTGCCCCCGGTCCATCCCACGCCGCGACGACGACCGCAGCCGGGACGACCGCGGCTGGGGCTGCCGGCCTGGGTGTTCGTCCCCGCCGCGGTCGGCGCGCTGTTCGTCGTGCTCCCCCTCGTGGCGATGCTCACCCGGATCGAGTGGGGCAGCTTTGGCACCCTCATCACGTCGGACTCCTCCCGCGCCGCCCTGGCCCTGAGCCTGCGCACCTCGGTCGCCAGCACGGTGCTGTGCATCGCTTTCGGGGTGCCGATGGCGCTCGTCCTGGCCCGCACCGAGTTCCGCGGACAGTCGATCGCCCGGTCCCTCGTCCTGCTCCCCCTCGTGCTCCCGCCAGTCGTCGGCGGCATCGCGCTGCTCTACACGTTCGGTCGTCGTGGGCTGCTCGGCCACACCATCGAGGTCCTCGGACTCCAGATCGCGTTCTCCACCACCGCAGTCGTGATGGCACAGACGTTCGTCGCCCTGCCCTTCCTCGTGGTCAGCCTCGAGGGTGCGTTGCGCACCGGCGGACAACGGTTCGAGGAGGTGGCCGCGACCCTCGGGGCGCGCCCGACGACGGTGTTCCTGCGGGTGACCCTGCCCTTGGTCCTGCCCGGCCTCGCCTCCGGCGCGGTGCTCGCCTTCGCCCGGGCGCTGGGTGAGTTCGGAGCCACGATCACCTTTGCGGGCAGCCTCCAGGGCGTCACCCGCACCCTGCCGCTGGAGATCTACCTCCAGCGCGAGACCGAACCCCAAGCAGCCGTGGCCCTCTCGCTCGTGCTCGTCGTCGTCGCCACCGTCGTGATCGCCCTGACCCGACGGTCGAGGACCGCGCTGTGAAGCTCCACGCGCAGGTCCGACTCCCCCACCGCGGCGTCGACCTCACGCTCGCCGTCGAGGCCGGCCGCACGCTGGCGCTGCTCGGACCGAACGGTGCCGGCAAGTCCACAGCCCTCGCCACCATCGCCGGGCTCCTGCGCCCCACCTCGGGCCAGATCACCCTCGACGACCGGGTCCTCTTCTCCGGCAACGACTCTGCCAATGCTTCAGGCCACGGCGAGTGGGTGCCTCCGCACGCGCGAGGCGTGGCCCTGCTGGCCCAGGAGGCTCGACTGTTCCCGCACCTGTCGGTGCTGGACAACGTCGCCTTCGGCCCGCGCAGCGCCGGTATGCCGCGTGGCCGGGCCCGCGAACAGGCGCGGCAGTGGCTCGCCCGGGTCGACGCCGAAGACTTCGCCGACCGGCGTCCGGCGTCGCTCTCCGGGGGTCAGGCCCAGCGGGTGGCCATCGCCCGGGCGCTGGCCACCGAGCCGCACCTGCTTCTGCTCGACGAACCGCTGTCCGCCCTCGATGTCGAGTCCGCCCCCGCGATTCGCCAGCTGCTGCGCCGAGTCCTCAAGGACCGCACGACGATCCTGGTCACCCACGACATCCTCGACGCGGTCCTGCTGGCCGACGACGTCGCCGTCGTCGAGGACGGCCACGTCGTCGAGCAGGGGCCCACCTCCCGGGTGCTCACCCGGCCGACGAGCGGCTTCGCAGCCCGCATCGCGGGACTCAACCTGGTGCGCGGAACCGCCCACGGGGCAACGGTTTCGACTCCTGGGGGACTGCGCATCGAAGGGCTCACCGAGGACGTCCTGGGGGATGGTCAGGCCGCCGTCGCGGTGTTCAGCCCGAACGCCGTCGGCGTCTACCTACAGGCCCCTGCCGGTAGCCCCCGCAACGTCGTCCGCGGGACGGTGACCGACCTCGAACCGCACGGTCACCAGGTGCGCGTGCACACGGCATACCTCTCGGCGGACATCACGCCTGCGGCGCTGGCCGAGCTCGACCTGGCCCCCGGCTCCGACGTCGTGTTCACGATCAAGGCGAGCGAGGTCGCGGTCTACGCCGCGTGAGCGGCTCGCGTCCACCATGATCGTGTGATGATCCGGGAGACGAGGCGGCGCGGTGCCTGGTGGCTGCCCGCGTGCGTGCTGGTCCTGACGATCGGGCAACTGGCCGTGGGCACCTTCGCCGGCGGACTGCAGCAGTTCGAGGGCAAGGCGTTCGGGGCACGGCTCGTGGCCTACCCGGTGATGATGCTCATCGTTCCCGCCGCGTGGTGGCTGGTCCACCGGCGGCAGCGCGCCGAGGTGCCGTGGCTGGCGTTCGGCCTCGTGATGGCACCGTTCCTCATCGACGTCACCGGCAACACCCTCGACCTCTACGACTCGGTGACGTGGTGGGACGACGCCAACCACTTCGTCAACTGGGTGTTGCTGTGCGCCGGCCTGGGTCTGCTTCTGCTGCAAGGGATTCGTATGCCGTGGGCACGGGTCCTGCTCGTGACGGGACTCGGCGCGGTGCTGGCGATCGGGTGGGAGCTCGGCGAGTGGTACACGTTCATCCGCCACGGGACCGAGCTGGACACGGCCTACCAGGACACCCTCGGCGACGAGGCGCTCGGCACCCTCGGCGCCCTGGTGGCAGGGCTGCTGCTGCGCAGGCCACGACCCACCCGAGGTGCCTGACCGCCCCTAGCCGTCGCTGGCGTCGGTCGCTGCCGCGGCCTCGCGCGCAGCCAGGGCGGCCGCGTAGTCAGGCAGCTCCTGGAGCGCGAAGTGGTTGCCGTCAGGGTCCTCGAAGTGGGTGAACCGACCCCACGGGAGGTCCTCGACCTCGGTCACCTCGACGCCGCGGCCCTTGAGCTCGGCATAGGCCGCATCGGCGTCGGCGACCACGACCTGGAGGTACTGCTTCATCCCCTCGCCCAGCATCTGCATGCCCTTGACGAAGCAGAACGAGCAGGCCGACCCGGGAGGCGTGATCTGGACGAAGCGCAGGCCGGCCTCTTCCACGACCTGGTCCTGGTCCGCCGGCCACCCGACGACGTCCTCGTAGAACGCCTTGGTGCGGTCGATGTCCGTGACGGAGATGGGGATGAGCTCGATCTTGTAGTCCATGGCCGGTCCTCTCGTCGCAACCTCTCTCCCGGAGGTTCTACCACCAGCCTAGGAAGGCTTCCGGTCACCTTCTGTCCGGAATCAGGCTCGGTCCGGAATCACGACCTGTCCGCTTTGGACAGGGCTTCTCGCCACGAGGTCGGCCACGGCTGGGCCGAGTCCGCGCCCGTGGGGACGTGGACGGTGACGTACCGCCCGTGGGCCGCCCTCGTCCGGGGGCGACCCTCGAACGGCTCGCCCCACACCTCGTAGGCGAAGGTCATCGAGCTGGTGCCGATGCGTTCGACCGCCACGGTGGCCGTGACCTCCTGGCCGAACCAGAGCCGCGCCTCGTAGTCGACCTCGTGGCGCACCCGAGGGGCGACACCGAAGTAGCCGGCCACGGCGCGCTCGCGCATCAGCTCAGCCTCCGCCGACTCGACCCACCGGGTGATGGCCGTGTTGTGGTGGTGGCCGGCCGCGTCGGTGTCCATCCACTCGACCCTCGCGCGATGGATGCCGACCGGATCTTCGAGGGTCACCGAGCCACCGCGACCTGCGAGCCCACCGAGGCGGCCTCGGGCGTCCAGCGCAGGTGGGTCGGCAGCTCGTCGCTCTCGGTCTCCTTGATCAGCGAGAGCCGGGGCCGGACCGCATCGGTCCGAGCCGTCGGCGGCTTGCGGCGGCCCGCCGCGAAGGGCAACGGCCACTCGGCGGCCGGACCGCGGAACTCCTGCTCCGCCGCCGCGTGCAGCGTCCACTGCGGGTCGTAGAGGTGCGTCCGCCCCAGCGCACACAGGTCGGCCCGGCCGGCGAGGAGGATCGAGTTGACGTCATCGTGCGACGAGATGGCGCCCACGGCGATCACGGCCACGCCTGCTGCCGCGGCCACCTCGTGACGGATCCGGTCGGCGAAAGGAGTCTGGTACGACCGCCCGAACGCCGGCTTCTCTTCCTTGGCGATCTGCCCCGACGACACGTCGATGCCGTCGGCACCGTGGGCGATGAAGGCCCGGGCCATAGCGACCGCGTCGTGCTCGTCGTTGCCGTCCGGCATCCAGTCGGTCGCCGAGATGCGGACCGTCAGGGGCCGCTCAGCCGGCCACGCGGCCCGCACCGCGTCGAAGACCTCGAGCGGGAACCGCAGCCGGTTCTCGATCGAGCCGCCGTACTCGTCGGTGCGCTGGTTGGAGATCGGCGAGAGGAACGAGGACAACAGGTAGCCGTGGGCGCAGTGCAGCTCCAGCAGGTCGAAGCCCGCGTCCGCCCCACGCCGCGCGGCGGCCACGAACTCGTCGCGGATCGCATCCATGTCACTGCGGGTCACCTCGCGAGGCAGGTGGCACCCGTCGCCGTAGGCCAGGGCCGAGGGGCCGGTGACCTCCCAGTTGTCCGTGTCGAGCGGTTCGTCCATGCCCTCCCACATGAGCTTGGTCGACCCCTTGCGTCCGGAGTGGCCGAGCTGGAGGCCAATGGCAGCAGTGGAGTTCGCGTGGACGAAGTCGACGACCTTGACCCAGGAGTCGCGCTGCTCGTCGGTCCAGAGCCCGGTGCAGCCGGGGGTGATCCGACCCTCCGGCGAGACGCAGACCATCTCGGTCATCACGAGCCCCGCCCCACCGAGTGCTTTCGACCCCAGGTGGACGAGGTGGAAGTCGCCGGGCACACCGTCGACCGCGGAGTACATGTCCATCGGCGAGACGATGATGCGGTTCTTGAGCTGGAGGTTGCCGACGTGCATCGGCTGGAACATCGCCGGCACCACCTCGGCTGCGCCCTGGGCGGCGGCGAACGCCTCGTCCACCCGGGTCGCGAACTCCTCGTCGCGGGTGCGCAGTCCGTCGTAGGTGATGCGCCGCGAACGGGTCAGCAGGTTGAAGCAGAACTGGGTGGGGTCCTGGTCCTCGTACAGCCCGATGTTCTCGAACCACTCCAGCGAGGCCTGCGCCGCGCGCTGCGTCGACTCCACGACCGGTCGCCGTTCCGTCTCGTATGCCGTGAGCGCGGCATCGAGGGCATCGTGCTCGTGCAGGCAGGCGGCCAGGGCCAACGCATCCTCCATGGCCAGCTTGGTGCCGGAGCCGATGGAGAAGTGCGCGGTGTGCGCCGCGTCGCCGAGCAGGACGACATTGTCGTCGTGCCAGCGCTCGTTGCGAACGGTCGTGAAGCTGAGCCACTTCGAGTTGTTGGACAGGACCTCGTGGCCGCCCAGCTCGTCGGCGAAGACCTCGGCCACCCGGGCGATCGACTCCTCGTCGGAGACCCCCGGAGGGAATTCGGTCCCCTCGCTGGCATCCAGACCCGCCGCCCGCCAGACGTCCTCGTGCATCTCGATGATGAACGTCGAACCCTTGTCGGAGTAGGGGTACCCGTGGATCTGCATCGTCCCCCACTGCGTCTGCTTCACGTAGAACTGGAACGCCTCGAAGACCAGGTCGGTCCCCAGCCACATGAACTTGTTGTGCCGCCGGTCGAGACTGGGACGGAACACGTCGGCATACCGCTGACGCACCGCGGAGTTGACGCCGTCGGCCGCCAGGACCAGGTCGTGTGTGGCCCGGAGCTCCTCGACGTCCGGCGCCACGGTCGAGAACCGTACGTCGACCCCGAGCTCGGCGCACCGCTCCTGCAGGAGCGAGAGCAGCTCCTTGCGACTCATGGCCGCGAAGCCCTGGCCGCCGACGGTGTGCCGCTGGCCGCGGAAGTGGATGTCGATGTCGGTCCAGCGGGCGAAGCGGTCGGCCATCTGCTCGGCGATCCGCTCGTCGGCGTTCCCGATGCCACCGAGGGTCTCGTCGGAGAAGACCACTCCGAACCCGAACGTGTCGGAGGCGGCGTTGCGCTCCCACACGGTGACCTCGTGGGCGGGGTCGAGCTGCTTCATGAGGGCGGCGAAGTAGAGCCCGCCCGGCCCACCCCCGATGACGGCGATCTTCACGACTGCCCCTCCTGAGCGATCTGGTCCCTCAATCTGAAGTGCTGCAGCTTGCCGCTGGGGTTGCGCGGCAGGACGTCGACGAAGCGGACGTCGCGGGGGTACTTGTAGGGGGCGATGTGGGCCTTCACGAAGTCCTGGAGCTCGCGCGCCTTCGCCTCGTCGCCCACCACGCCGGCGCGCAGGACCACGAAGGCGCAGACGATCGACCCGCGCTCCGCGTCCGGCCTGCCGACGACAGCGCACTCGGCCACGTCGGGGTGCTGGTCGATCGCGGCCTCGACCTCCGGCCCGCCGATGTTGTAGCCGGACGACACGATCATGTTGTCGGAGCGTGCCTGGTAGTAGAAGTAGCCGTCGGCGTCGCGGACGAAGGTGTCGCCGGTGATGTTCCACCCGTTCAGTACGTAGGCGTGCTGGCGTTCGTCGTTGAGGTAGCGACACCCCGTGGGTCCGATGATCGCGAGCCGACCGGGCACGTCCGGACCGACCTCCTGACCATCGGCGTCGAGGATCGTCGCCCGGAACCCGGGCACCGCCTTGCCGGTCGCGCCGCGGCGGATGTCGTCCCCCCTCGCCGAGACGAAGACGTGCAGCAGCTCGGTCGACCCGATGCCGTCGATGATGCGCAGGCCGGTCTGGTCGAGGACGGCCTGCCAGGTCTCGGGGTTGAGGTGCTCGCCGGCCGACACCGCGGTGCGGACGCCCGCCAGCAGCCCGACGTGACCGTCGACGACGATCGCCCGGTATGCGGTTGGGGCGGTGAACAGCGTCGTCACCTCGTGGTCGTGGACCAGCTGGGCGAGCTCTGCGGGCGTTGCCTTCTCGGTGAGCAGGGAGCTCGCGCCGGACCGGATGGGGAAGACCACGAGTGCGCCGAGACCGAAGGTGAAGGCCAGCGGCGCCGTGCAGGCGACCACGTCGTCGGAGGTCAGCTGCACGAGGTGCTTGCCGAAGGTCTCGGCGATGGACGCGATGTCGCGGTGGAAGTGCATCGTCAGCTTGGGGACCCCGGTGGTGCCGGAGGTCGGACCCAGCAGGGCCACGTCGTCGGCAGCCGTTGGCACCGCTACGAATTCGCCCGACTTCGTGGCGCACCGAGCCACGAGGTCGTCCGACCCCGAGCCCCCGAACTCCACCACGGTGAGGTTGGGCGAGGCGCTGTCGCGCACGGCATACACGTCCTCCGCGAACCGGTGGTCGACCAGGGCGATGGTCGGCTTGGAGGCGGCGACGATGGGGGTGATCTCGACGGCCCGCAGGGCAGCCATGGTGGTGACGACGACGGCACCCGCCTTGAGGGCACCGAACCAGCAGGCCACCACCCACGGCGTGTTCGGCGCCCGGAGCAGGACGCGGTTGCCGGGCACGAGGCCCAGGTCGTCGGTGAGCACCTGCGCGACCTGGTTGGCCCGCTGCTGGAGCTCGCCATAGGTCCACGTCGTCCCGCCGGGCGTGTGCAACGCCGGGCGGTCGGCACCGACCCGGTCGGCCGTGTCGTCGAGCAACCAGGACGCGGCGTTGAGCCGGTCGGGGTACTGCAGCTCGGGAAGGGTGAACTCGATGGTCGGCCACAGCTCGCGCGGCGGCAACGAGTCGCGGGCGAAGGTGTCCTCATGGGCCGAGGGGCTGAGCTCCATCATCGTGCCTTTCACAGTCGTGCGCTCCGACATCACTGACCTGCGCGGATCATGCCCTCTTGGGCGACGGTGGCGACGTGGTCGCCGGATCGGGTGTAGAACCGGCCCAGACCGAGGCCGCGGCCCCCGTGGGCACTGGCCGCCTCCTGGGCGTAGAGCAGCCAGTCGTCCATCGCGAACGGCCGGTGGAACCACATCGCGTGGTCCAGGCTTGCGGTGACCAAACCCTTTTGCGCCCAAGGCATTCCGAGCACCCTCAGCACGGGCTCGAGGATCGTGTAGTCGCACGCATAGGCGAGCGCCGCCTGGGCCAGCTGGACGTCGTCGATGCCCTCGACCGGCCGAAGCGCGTCGAACGGCTTGACCCACACCGCCTGGTGCGGGGCCCGCTCCCCCTGGACCTGCACGTAGACCGGTCCGGGGACGTGGCGCATGTCGAACGACCGACCGCCCGACCAGTAGCCGCGCGAGTCCGCGGTCATCGTCCCCGCCGCCTCACTGCCCGGCTCGAACCCCTCGAGGTATGCCGCGGAGCTGGGCAGCGCCTCGGGCGCCGGGACCGCGGTCGGCGCCTCCGCGGCATACTCCCCGCCGTCCTCGGGCACGTGGAAGGAGGCCATGGCGACGTAGACGACCTTGCCCCCCTGGAAGGCGCGGACCTGGCGGGTGGAGTAGCCCCGGCCATCACGCAGCCGCTCGACCTCGTAACGCACCTGCGCGCCGATGTCGACGGGGCGCATGAAGTAGCTGTGCATCGAGTGCAGCCCGCGGTCGGTCTCGACCGACCGGATCGCGGCGACCGTCGCCTGGGCGACCATGTCGCCGCCGTACGCCTTCGGCCACGGGCAGTACTGCGTCGTGGCGGTGTAGGCCTCGTCGAAGACCTCGGCATCGACCTGGGTGAGGGCGAGCGCATCGGTCAGCACCCGCGAGGTGGGGGTCACGAGCTCACTCATGCGCGGCGGAAGCCCTCGAGGATGGAGTCGTCGACGTCGGCAAGGTTGACGACGATGTTGTCGGGAGTCCGGGTGGTCAGCCAGACCAGGTCGTGCTTGGTGGACATGTTGCACTCGACGTGGTGCATGAACGGCGGCACGAACACGAAGTCCCCCTCGGTCATGTCGACGTACTCGCGGAAGTCCTCGCCGTAGTAGATGCGGCCGTGTCCCTGCAGCACGTAGCCACCGGTCTCGGCCTCGCCGTGGTGGTGGTTCACGGAGCGGTAGCCGGGCTTGTTGAAGACCTTGCCGTACCAGAGTCGCTTGGCCGGCGTGTGCTGGATGCTGACACCGGAGACGCGGTAGGCGCCGCCGGAGTCGGCAGTCGACGCGTCCTCGGAACCCGCCTTGGTGACGATGGGGATGACGCGACCATCGGGCTGGGCCCACGGCGACGGGTCTCCTTCGAGCACGTAGTCGTCAAAGTTCATCGGCGTCTCTCCTTGATCGGTGTCGGGTTAGTCGAATCGTGTTGTCCAGGAGGCCGATTCCCTCGATTTGCGTGCGCACGACGTCGCCGTCGGCGAGGAACCGTGGTGGCTTCATGCCCATGCCCACGCCTCCGGGCGTGCCCGTGAGCACGAGGTCACCGGGCCGCAGGAGCGTGAACTCGGAGATGTAGGCGAGGAGCGCCGCTGCACCGAACACCAGGGTCTTGGTGTTGCCGCGCTGGACGGTCTCGCCGTTGACCAGGCAGGTGACCTCGAGGCCGGCCTCGGGGTCGACCTCGTCCGGGGTCACCACGACGGGGCCGACCGGTGTCGTCGCGTCCCAGGCCTTGCCCTGGAACCACTGCAGCGTGCGTCGCTGCCAGTCACGGACCGAGATGTCGTTGGCCACGGTGTAACCGGCGATCGCTCCTCGGGCCTGATCCTCGGTGGCGTGGCGTAAGGGTTGGCCGACGACGACGGCGAGCTCGGCCTCCCAGTCGAGGTCCACCTCCGCAGGAGCGTGGATCACGTCGGTGGGACCGACCAGGGTGTCGGCGTACTTGGCGAACAGCGTCGGGAAGTCCGGCAGCTCGCGGCCCATCTCGGTGATGTGGTCGCCATAGTTGAGCCCGCAGCAGATGACCTTGGCGGGGCTGGGCAGCGGAGTGAGCAGCGGAGTGAGCAGCACGGCGTCAGGCCCACCGACGACCACGGCGGCCGGGCACGCGGCCACCTCGCGCCAGTCCGGTCGGGCCAGGAGCTCGGAGAGGTCGGCGGCAGGCATCGCGAGCCAGTCGCCGCACGAGGGCGACGTGTCGTGGGAAACGGCGGCACACGTCGCACCGTCCGGCGTCGCCACCGTGGCCAGTCGCATCCTCGCGCCCTTCCGTCCGCTGTATAGCGACAATTTCACGATCGTCACGTATAGTCAATAGTCGCAGGCGTCGAACTGCCCACGCCCAGGAACCACCCGAGGAGCGCCATGACCCCCGTCGCCATCAACCCGGCCGCGCTGCCCGCTCCGAGCGGCTACTCGCACGGCACGCTCAGCGGCAACACGCTGTACCTGGGCGGCCAGACGGCGCTCGACGCGGACATGCAGATCGTCGAGGGCGGCATCGTCGAGCAGTTCCGCCAGGCGTTCGGGAACGTGCTGACCACCCTCCGCGAGGCGGGCGGCCTCCCGGAGGACCTCGTCAGCCTGACGATCTACCTCACCGACATCCCCGACTACCAGGCGCACGGCCGCGAGATCGGCCGCGCCTGGCGCGAGCTGGCCGGCCTCGTCTACCCGGCGATGGCCGGCATCGGCTGCACCGCCCTGTGGCAGCCGGAGGCGCTCATCGAGATCCTCGGCGTCGCGGTCATCCCCGACGACCGGCTGCGCCGCCCTCAGGCCTAGCTGCCGATGACCGACTCTGCGTAGCGACGCGCTGGGCCGGCCAGCCGCTGGTGCAGGTCCGAGAAGAGCCGCTCCGCTGCGATCCCCTGCCAGTCCGGTGGCAGGAACTCCACCGGGAGGCCGGGGTCGAGGTAGGGCAGCCGGCGCCACGCGGTCAGCAGCAGCACGTCGTCGGCAAAGGCGCGCGCGTCGTCATCCGGCCCTGACCCGTGGGGACCCGACCCGTCCGCAGCGGTGCCCCACCGCTCGCGGACCGGTTCGAACTGGGCCCGGAACCCGGCATACAAGGCACCCAGCGCGTCGAGGTCCCACCACTCGGCGACGCGCCGCGCGACCTGGTCGTCGAGCAGGTCGGCCGCGAAGAACTCCACGAACTCCAGCAACCCCTCGCGCTCGAGCTCGCGGCGCAGGTGGGCGTGGACGAACTCGGGGGCGATCCACAGTCCAGCGGCCACCGTGCCGAACCCACGCCCCGCGAGCACCCGGCGCAGCTGGTGGCGCAGGTTCCGCTGCGACTCCGGCACCGAGAACGCGGCCAGCAGCCAGCGGTCGCCGGGCTGGGCGCGCCGCGGCGCGAAGATGCGTTCGTCACCCTCCTCGAAGACGTCCTCGAGCTGCGGATCCAGCCGGTATGCCGCGCTGCCAGCTTTGCGGGTCGGCAACAGGACGCCGCGCTTCTTCAAGCGGGACAACGCCGATCGCGTAGCGGCCTCGTCGACGTCGAGGGTGGCGAGGAGCTTGATGAGCTCGGCCACAGCCAGGGAGTCGTGCTCACCCCGGGCGTGGAGAGCGCAGATCGTGACGATCAGCTGCTGGAGCTGCCGACCGGTGCCGGCCTGGGGCTCACCCGCATGCGACGCACCCGTCGGGGCTTCGCCCTGGACTGCGGTGTCGGACGGACGAGGCACCCCGCCAGCCTAGTCAGCCCGGGCGGCGCGGCCTTGGACGTCGAGGTGACTCGTGGGGAGCTGGGTCTCGGGACACCGCGCGTGCAGCTCGTCGATGATCTCCTGCTCGCGAGCCAGGGCCGCGAGCAGGTCCGTGGGCTGCACCGTCCCGGCCGGACCCGCGAAGCCCCCGGGGCCGCGGGTGGCGTCCTCCAGCTCGGCGAGCTCGGTGAGGAGCTCACGCACGGACGCGGAATGGACGGGCGTCGTGGCCCGATCACCCACGCGGACGGACTCGATCGGCTCGCTCACCTGCAGCCTCCTGGGCGCTGACGACTGGTGCCCCGGCTGCTTGAAGCCTTGCGATCATCATCCGGTTTGTGGCGTTCTGTCAACGGTTGGCGCAACGGCTGGGCCTCCGGCGTCACATTCGGACCGTCCAGAATGTCTATCCCGTAGTCCTGTCGGCAGGGCGCGGCGACCATCACCCCTGCCGACAGGACCACGAGGGCCTGACCCGCGCGGGTTCAGCCCGGGCGGCGTCACGGTTCGACCGGGTATGCGTCGTATGGGTGGTGCGCTGTGCTGTCGGTGGGGCGGTCGGAGGGTGAAGGTGAGTTCGCGGCGATGACGGCGTTGAGGCCGGTGACGGTGGCCCAGCTGCGCGCGTCGATGGGCGTTCCCACCCTCGTCGCGGCATACCGACAACGCGTGCTGAACGTTGCCGCGCCGGGCGCGTGCCACCCGTGGACCGGTGCGGTCTCCGGACGTGGGCACGGACAGTTCTGGATCGCACACGACCGCATGGTGATCGCTCACCGCTTCGGTTTCGCCCTGGCATTCGGCGTGGATGCCCTCGTGGCGGCCCAGGTGCTGACGCACGCGTGCCGGAACCCTCTCTGTCAGAACATGGCCCACATCGGGCCGGCGCTGTCCCCGACGCGGGGCCTGGATACCGACCAGATGGGCCTCGGACTCTCTGCGTAATCGTGGACCCCGCCAGGTGGTCTTAAGGGTGACGGTCCACCCACCCCCCCCAGGGGTGCTCCTGAGAAGCGAAACATCAACGAGCACAATGCTTTTCGAGAACCGTCGGCGGCGCCCTCAAACCCCTTCCGACGGGCCTGAGGAGGGTCGGCGGCTGCGGGACCGTCGTCTCGGAGCACCAGCCCCGAGGCCACTCTGTCATGGAGGTAGGCGCTCGCATGATCGCTACACACCTGTCCAGGAACTGTCGCATCCGGTCACCACGACGGACCCCGCGCGACCCGGCTGACCATCACCCTTCCACCGCATGCCGGACCGAGCGGCATCTGCGCGGATCCACTGAGCCGCCGGTCTCGTGCCGCCGGACCCACCACCGCAAGGCCCCCTGCCCCGCCGTCGCGCGGGTGCTCCCGGTGCCCGCTCGGACCCGGCGCATCATCGCGTCCGTCTCGTTGGTGGCCGGCCTGCTGGCGCCCGCGACCCCCGCCGCGGGCCAAGCCTCCGCTGGCACCACTTCCGCGACGAGTCGCACGTTCCCGGTCGGCACGAAGGTTGTCGACTACTGCGGCAACGGATCCGTGGCCGTGAGGAGCAAGGCGATCGCCAGGGTCGTCATCGTGGTCCACGGGACCTCCGGCAACTACTGCGACTACGCGCGCTACGCGATGGAGTCCGCCTCCGACGCCGGGGTTCTCGGTTCGACCCTCGTGGTTGCCCCTCACTTTCCGACCTACGCGGAGACGGACGACGAGAGTCGGCTGATCTGGGGGTCAGGATGGCGCGAGGGAAACACCAGCAACAACGAGGACGGCACCAGGGTCTCGAGCTTCGAGGCACTGGACCAGCTGACCGCCGCCGTCCGGAAGACCTTCGGGAGCAGCGTTCCCATCCGCATCATCGGGCATTCTGCCGGTGGCCAGTTCGTCCAGCGCTACGCCGAAGGCAGTGACGCGCCCATCGACCGGTTCGTCCCTGCGAACCCGTCGAGCTACGGGTACCTCACCGCCCAGAGGTGGGCTGGCGGGACCGTCCTCGCCCCGGCGGCCGGGTGTTCCGGCTACAACACCTGGAAGTACGGCCTGGACGGGCTGAACGGCTACATGCGGTCCGCCGGGGACGTGCGCGCGCGCTATGCCGGGCACCGCGTCGCCCTCCTCCTCGGCGGTGCGGACGTGTTGCGGGACTCGGAACTGGACGTCAGCTGCGAGGCGGACGCCCAGGGCAGGAACCGGCTGGAACGTGGTCAGGTGTTCTTCAACCACCTGCGCGACCAGCTCGGGCAGCTCCCCGCTGGTCACTCCCTCTCGGTCGTGCCCGGAGTGGGGCACGACGGACGATCGATGATCCGCTCCGCCCCGGCACGAGCCCTGCTCTTCCGCTGACGTGTCGCCGGGCCCGTGCCCCCCGTGGGGCACGGGGTGGCAGCCTCCTGACACACGCCTCCCGCTAGTGGCGGGCGTCACGTATCCGCCGCTGCCCGCTCGCGTCATCCTTTCGCCACACCCCGGTCCTTTCTGATGATGGCATCGCCCGGCCAGTCCAGGGGGGACGACGACGATGCCGCTCTAGGGGAGGCGTTCGCGCATGGTGGTAACAGGCACAAACCGGTGGCAGCGAGTGGTGGGGACAGTGGGAGCGTGTGTCCTGCTGGGGCTGACCGCCCTACTGATCATGGCTCCGCCGTCCCGGGCCGACGACATCCCGGGAGCGATCACCTCGATCTCGACCCGGGCCACCCACGTCGACGAGGGCGACGAAGTCACCTTCGCCTGCACGTGGGCGGTCCCTGACGGATCAGACCCGGGCGACACGTTCGACCTCACCCTGCCCGACCAGCTCAACTGGTTCGGGGCGAAGAGCTTCAACCTCTTCGCCCCGGACGGCTCGGTCGTCGCCACCGCGACCGTCGACGACGCCGACCACGTCGTCTTCACCCTGGCTGACTACGTCGCCTCGCATCCCACCGACATCCACGGGACCTGCACGTTCGTCACCCTCTACAGTGCTGCCGGCACTGGCGGGGAGGTGGATCTCGAGTTCCAGACGGGGTCCGACGTCGTCAGGGTTCCCGTCGGTACCGACCAGCCCTGCACCGCGAGCTGCGTGGGCTCTCGGGACGATGCCGGCAAGGACATGTGGTGGCTCGACTCCGGGCAGACGAAGACGCGATCAGTCGTCTGGACCCCGGCAACGACCGCTGACACCACCACCGTGACCATCACTGACACGCCCGGGCCGGGACTGAGCCTCGACTGCGCCTCCGTGACTGCCCACATCGGAGGACGACTCGGGTCCGAGGGCAGGCTGGCCGAGCCCTACGACGACGCCACCGTCCCGGCTGCGGTCTCCTGCGCCCCGGACCGCCTTGTCGTGACGTGGTCGGCTGTGCCCGCCGGCGAGTATGCAGAGGTGCGGGTCAACGCCACCGTCACCGATCCGGGACGGTCCGTGTACTCGAACGACGCAACGGTGAAGTTCGACGGCACGGTCCTGCCCGTCGAGTCAGTCGTGAAGCGCACGGACGCCTCGGGAACGGGCTCAGGCGGTACGCCATCCCCGACCACGACGACACCGCCGACGAGCACCACGTCCACCACGACCGCACCGCCGACGAGCACCACGTCCACCACGTCCACCACCAGCACGACGGCACCGCCGACGAGCTCGACCTCCAGCACCAGCACCACGACCACGCCGCCGGCCTCCACGCCCACCTCGACGGTCAGCACGGGAGGCACGGGAGGCGGAGGGGAGGAGAACGGGACGATCGGCGGAGGGCTTCCCTTTGTCGTCACCACCAGCGGGGCTCTCGAGGTGAGCGAAGGCGCCCTGGCGTTCACGGGGGTCAACGTCATGGCCGCGGTGGCTGGCGCGCTGGTCCTGCTCATCGCGGGGACGGGCCTGATGACGGCGGGCCGGCGCTCACGCTAGGAGTGAGACGACGTGAGCGGGGGGCGGATCGGGTCCTAGACCCGATCACGTGTGGGTCCGGCCGTTGGAAGGGGGGACCAACCAGCGAGCCAGGCAGAGCTTCGCAACGCGCCGGGTGCCGCGCTCGGCCATGAAGACCCTCGTCGGAGGCGCGATCCGTCCGCGGTCCGGTGATGTCGTGCTGGCTCACGTCGAGCGCCTGGGGCAGCACCGGCGGATCGAACAGCCCGATGGCCGGCGCAGCGCGCTGCACGTCGGGGACACGGTGGTCGTCGCCTACGCCGACCGCTACGCCACGGACCAGTTCGAGTCCCACGTACCGTCCTCCCTGGGCCGTGTCCAGCTGGTGGCCTCCGGGGGGATCGCGTCCCAATCGATTTCCCACAGCAGGGCCGTCCGGCGTGCCACGGACATCATTCCGCTGGGCCTGGTCGGCGACGAGTACGGCAGGCCGCTGAACGTCTGGGACTTCCGACTTCCCGACGTGGTTCCGCCCCCTGTGCGGCCGAGGACGGTTGCCGTTCTCGGGACGTCGATGAACGCCGGCAAGACCACGACCATGCACTACCTCCTTCACGGGCTGAGCAAGGTCGGCATGTTGCCCGGGTCGGTCAAGGTCACCGGCACCGGCTCGGGGAACGACTTCTGGGTGATGCTGGATGCAGGCGCTCACCGGATGTTCGACTTCACGGACGCGGGTCTGGCCTCGACCTTCCGGCAGCCGATCCCCGTCCTCGAATCGGCGATGACCCAGCTGGTGTCCCAGCTGTCCCTTGCCGGATGCGGCGTCAACTTCGTGGAGATCGCTGACGGGGTGTTCCAGCAGGAGAACAGGATGCTGCTGACCTCGCCGGTCGTCCACGAGCTGCTCGACGTCGTGGTCCTCGCGGCCTCCGACGCGATGGGCGCCGCGCACGGCGTCAGCCACCTGCGGGAGCGAGGCTTCGAGGTCGCTGCGGTGTCGGGCATGCTGACGCGCTCCCCGCTCGCGATCCGAGAGGCCCAGGAGGCGACCGGCCTTCCCGTGTGGGGGATCCCCGAGCTCCAGACTCCCGAGCTGGTCATCCCCGCGCTCGGCCTGGACCCACGTCTGGCTCGTGAACCGGACCCCACGCTGGATGCCGCCTGGCCCGTCGAGCTCGCCGGGCTCGACCTGACGATGCAGATGGACCCGTCCCCCGTCGAGTCGGCCACCTCACCGTCCTCCGTGGCCGGCTTCCAGTCGAGCGACGCCCTACGGGGAGAAGCGTTCGCCACCGGTCGCCTGATCCCGCAGGCGGGCTGACCTCGTGGATGGGCGACTTCCTCCGGGAGAGACCGGTCCCGGGCCTCGCCCGGGCGGCGACAGACGCACGTCCCCTGCCTCCTTTCGCGTGTCGCGCGCGGCCAGGGTCGTCGTTCTTGCGCTGGGCCTCGGGCAAGGCGCCTGCCTCCTGACCTTCATCCTGCTGCTGGCCCACGTCGTCGACGCTCTCGAGCCGACAGGCGTGGGATTCGCCGCTGAACGCCAGTATCGAGACTCCCTGCTGGGCTGCCTCGCCCTCGCCGCCCTCGGCGCGGCACTGGGGATCATGCGGGCGATCGAGTTCAGCGTGACCGAGAAGGCCGGCTACGAGGTCGTCCGTCGACTCCGCATGGACATGTACGGCCACCTGCAGCGGATGCTCCCCTCGCACCTCGTGCATCGGGCCCGTGGCGGGCTACTGCTCAGGCTCACCGGAGACCTCTCGATGCTGCGCATGTGGCTCAGCCGTGGCCAGCTTCAGGGCTCGTCGGCCGTCATCACGCTGATGGCAGGCCTGACGGGCGCGTTCGTCCTGGACCGTGCCATGGCGTCCGCCCTCGTGGCCGTCCTCTGCCTTGGTGCCGCGGTGTCGCTCTACAGCGGTCAGACGATGCGGTCCGCCACGCGCACGATGCGGCGGCGACGCTCGCTGGTCATCGGCAACATCGCGGAGCAGATCAATGCCCTCGCCGTGACGCAGGTGTCGGGCCGTGCGGGCGGTGAGTACGCCAGGCTCCCCCGCCAGAACGACTCGCTCAACCGAGCGCTGGGGCGGGTGGCCACCTTGCGGGGTCGGCTGCGCGGAATTGCCACCGGCACCAGCATGGTGGCGACCGCCGCCGTGGTGGCCACCGGTGTCGTCGAAGCCCGCAACGGCGCTGTTCTTCCTTCCACGGTCCTGCTCGAGGTGCTGATCGCACGCTTCCTCACGAGGTCGGTCAGGACCCTCGGACTGATGCACGACTACTGGCACCGGGGGCTGGTGTCGCGCCAGAAGATCGGGGACTTCCTCGCGAGCTCGAGCCGCGCCATCGAGGCTGAGCTCCTCGCGCCGCTGAAGGTGCGCCGAGGCCGCATCCGCTTCGACGGCGTCACGGTGGAGGGCACCCTCAAGGGCTTCTCCGCCGAAGCGGCACCCGGGACCGTGGTGGCCATCACTGGTGGGGCGGGTTCTGGTGCAAGCACGGTGCTCGACCTCATCGCCAGACTCGTGGACCCCGATGCCGGGACCGTCACGATCGACGACCAGGATCTCGTGGCCACCTACCCCGGCTCGATCGGTCGCGCCGTGGGCATGGTCAGTCCCGACCTGCCACTCATGCGCGGCACGGTCAGGCGCAACCTGACCTACGCTGCGGGGGCCGCCTCCGCGGCCGAGGTCCAGCGGATCGCCTTCGGGCTCGGACTCAACCAGGTCCTTCCGCGGATGGGGGGTTCGGGTGTGGCCGAGTGGCTCGTCGAGGGCGGACAGAACATTCCGTCCGCTGACCGACAGCTGATCGCCCTCGGCCGGGCGCTGATGGGAAACCCTCCGATCCTGCTGTTGAACCGGCCTTTCGAGGGCCTCGACCCGGCCAGTCGAACCCTGGCTCGTGCCATGGTCCTGCGTCATCGGGGAACCGTTCTCTGGTGCACCGACGAGCCGGACGACCTGGCCGAGGCCGATCTGATCTGGGTCGTGGACGGCGGGCAATGTGTCGAGGTGAAGGCCAGCAGCACCTACCGCGAAGAGCTGTGGACGAGCCGCACACCCCGGGGGAACCGATGGCCCGTCGTCAACACCTGAGGCGCGACCGTCGGCTGATGACCGGCTTCGGGGCCGCGACGACACTCTGCCTCGGGTCGGTCGGATGGCAGCTGACCGGCATGGCGGCACCCCCGCCCGACGTGGTCACCCGATCGGTCAGCGCCGGCACGGACGGCTCCATCGACCTCACGTTCGGGGGTGACACCATGCTGGGCGATGGCGCAGAACGCCTGATCGCCACCGCCGGCTTCGACGCACCGCTCGCAGGCGTGCGCGTGATGCTGATGTCCGGGGACGTCACGATCGTCAATGCCGAAGGCCCGATCACGACGGTGGCCGTGCCCGCCAATCCCGGCGCGAAGTACTCCTATGCGGTCGGCCTGCCCGGAGCGGCGGCCCTGGGCCGAGCGGGGGTGGACGTGCTCGGCCTCGGGAACAACCACGCCATGGATCGTGGCGCGGCGGGTCTGGCAGAGACCGAGCGGACGGCGGCGGCCTCTGGCCTCTCGACGTTCGGCGCCGGCGCCCGTCGAGCAGAGGCCATGCGGCCGCTCGTCCTCAGGTCAGGTCAGGAAACGGTTGCGGTGGTGGCGCTGGGCGAGAACTTCGGGCCGGCCCAGCGAAGCACGCCGACCACCCCGGGAATGGTTCCCTTCAGTCCCGACGTCATCGAGCGAGGGGTCATCACGGCGAAGCGCGCAGGAGCCTCGAAGGTGGTCGCCTTCGTCCACTGGGGCGACAACTACGCGGACATCAATGCGCAGCAACGGTACTGGGCCGGGCTGCTCGTCGACGCGGGGTACGACGCCGTGATCGGTACCGGTCCCCACGTGCTGCAGCCGATCGAGATCGTGCGAGGCATCCCGGTCGCCTACAGTCTCGGCAACCTCACCTTCGGCGCACCAGGCAGGTTTGCCAGCTACGGCAAGGTCGGGGTGGGCGCCGTCGCACATCTTCGTTGGGACGCGAACGGCCGCGGAACTCTGCTGCTGGACTGCGTGCAGACTGACAACCTCCTGAACGGGTACGTGACACGGGCCTGCCCTGCCGCACCCCTCGAGGCGGCCCACCGAATTCTCGGTCCGGCGGTGAGCTGGATTCAGAACCGGGCATCCCTCTCCTTCTGATGCGACGGCTACAGCTCACTGGGATGTTGCTGCTGATGACGGCGTTGGGCGCCACGGCCTGCAGCCAGGCCGTCGACCATGCGGCGGGCGTCCAGGGGGCCGGCCTCACGGGAACTGGCTCGTTCGAGTTCGCCCCCGCCGGTGCGGCACCGATCAGGGTCTTCTATGCAGTCGGCTCGGGTGACCTGGCGACCGGACGAGTGGTCGTCGTGATGCACGGAACGAACAGGAACGCGCGCGACTACCGCGACTCGTGGACGTCGCTGGTGAAGGACCGCCCATGGGTGGTGGTCGCGCCACAGTTCGACCAAGCGGCGTTTCCGGGGGCCGCGGGCTACAACCTTGGGGGCACGGTGGACGAGTCCGGAGACGCACGGCCCGCGCAGGACTGGTCCTTTGCCTACATCGAACCCCTGGTGGACCAGGTGCGAGCCCTGACCGGTGTGCGGGACCCCACCTTCGACCTGTTCGGCCATTCTGCAGGCGCTCAGTTCGTCCACCGGTACCTGGAGTTCGAACCGAAGGCCCGTGTCCGGCGGGCGGTCGCAGCGAACGCCGGCTGGTACACGGCTCCTGATCCCGACGTCGACTTCCCCTACGGCCTGGAGCACGCGCCGGCACCAGTGGACCTCGACGGCCTGTTCTCCCGTGACCTCACCGTGCTGCTGGGCAGCGAGGACGTCGAGGACGAGAACCTCCGACAGGACGCAGGAGCCTCTCGGCAGGGTCAGACGCGGATCGAGCGTGGCGAGGAGTTCTACCGGGTGGGGGGCGAACAGGCGCGCAGCCGTGGAACACCGTTTCGGTGGACGCTGCGCGTCGTCCCCGGGGTCGCGCACGACCACGCGCCAATGTCCGCGGAGGCCGCCGCCGTCTTCGCGCGCTAGGGCGTCGGCGCCCATGGTTCGGCTGGGCGATGCAACCACCCATGACGGGTTCCACGCTTCCCGCGTCACCAATTGACCTTTCAGACGTCACAGTCCTAGGAGGAGTCGTGTGCCCGGTAGGAAAGGTTCAGCGGTGAGCGAATCGGTATTTCGCCAGGGACCTGGAGACATGGAGCTCGTGGCTCGAATCATGTACTCCATGGAGGTCGCTGAGATCGACATGCCCCATGTCGTCATAGCGATGGTCCCGGGGTGTCCGCCGGCCAGCTACTCAGGCCCCTACCCCAGTGCCCTGGCTGCACTCACGGTGGCGGAGGCAGAGCATCGAGCCGACCTGGCAGCCGGGGGCACCGGGGAGGTCCGTTTTCGCGTCGCGGCACTGTACCCAGCCGAGCCCGAAGAGCTGCGAGAGCCAGCCGGAGCAGTCGCGGAGCCAGAATCAGGCACAGACCGTGGATGACGGCGACCCCGACGACCCCGTCGATGCGGCAGGCACCGTCGAGCCAGACGTGGACCTGGTCGAGCGCGCTCGCCAAGGCGATCAGGAAGCGGCCGTCCAGCTCTGGACCCGGCACTACCCCTCGGTGCTGCTGGCCGCACGACGGGTGACCCGGCAACCGCGGGACGCCGAGGAGATTGCCTCCGACGCGTTCGCGGGAATGCTGTCGGCCCTTGCCTCGGGCGCCGGGCCCACCACCTCCGTGCGCGCCTATCTCGTGACCTCTGTGCGCAACCTGGCCGCGAGCCGAGCTCGACGGCCGTCGTCGGGTGATGTCATCACCGACGATGTGGCCGTGTTCGACCGTGCCACCCCGGACACCACAGTCCACATGTCCGAGCTCGAGCTGGTGCGCCTCGCGTTCGCGGATCTGCCCAAGCGGTGGCAGATCGTGCTCTGGCGGACGGCTGTCGACAAGGACAGCAACATCGAGGTCGGCCGCGCCATGGAGCTCTCCCCCAACGGCGTGGCCGCCCTGGCCAAGCGAGCTCGGCGCGGGTTTCGACTGGCGTACCTTCGCGCACACCTCTCGGACCGGGGGGTGGATGCCGGGTGCAAGCCCTTTGTCGACGGCCTCGCCGACCTGACGGTGTCCGAGGCCGGAGCACCGGACGCGCTGGTGAGCCACGTGGCCACCTGCCTCGGCTGTACGAGGCGCATGGAGGAGCTCAGAGCAGTCGACCGCAACCTGGCGGGCGTGCTCGGGCCCGCCATCCTGGGCCTGTTTCCCTCCTCGATGATCGCTGGCGGCCTGGGTGCTGGCGCCGGGGCAACGGGGTGGCCCCCAACGGCCCTTTCCCCTTCCACCGCACGTCCCCGAGCCCGCTGGTTCATGGGGCCCGCCGCGGTTGGTGTCGTCATCGCGATCATCCTGGCCGTGCGGCCGGACGGACTGCCCACGCCACCGGCCTCAGCGGCGGTCCCCCGCGCAACCCAGCCGTCGGCGAGCACCCCGACCAGCCCGAGCACCCAACCCGCCCCGACCCCCGCACCGACCGTGACCCAGCGGCCGAAGCGACCCGCCACCCCGGTCACGACTCCACCCCGCACGAGCGCGCCGCCACGGCCGACCGTCCCCCGCCCCCGCCCCCGGCCCACCTCCGTCGTGAACCCGACGAGTCCTGCCCCCACCACCCCTGCGGCCCGGACGAGTCCGATGGCCGTCGACCTGGCGATCGGGGGCGCCCGAACCGACACGGCCACCACCATCAGAGCCTCCGTCGAGGGCGTCGTCGGCCCGCCCACACTCGTCCTGGAGGTGCCCACGGGTGTCACCTTGACGCACGCCACGGGCGACTGGACCTCTTGCACCCAGAGCCAGACGAGCATCCGGTGCGCCGCCGCCAACACCCAGGACGTGACGTGGTCGGGCACCGTCCACACGACCTGGACTGCGGCGGCACGCGGGCTGGTCCGCGCGACCGTTGAGGGGACCTATGGCAATGGTTCGCCCGCCCAGGGGTCGATCGAGGCCACATGGCCCCCGTAAAACCGCCGCCCGGCCCGTCCCTCGCGTCGTGGTCATCGCCCCAGACGTGAACCCGCGCGTCCCACGAAGGAGCTCGTCATGGATATTCCGGAACGGATCTCGGTTTCGTCGCTAGTGCTCGACGAGCTCGTGCAGGCCGTCGATCGGGTCAGCTTCCTCAACCACGAGTTCCATCGCTCCTACCTCCTGGATCCCTGCTGCCTGCTCGAGGCGCTGGTGGAGGTGTATGCCGCGTCGCTCCACCTCGTGCAGGAGAACGGCCAGTACGGCAACACGCTGGTTACTGGAGCCGGGTGAGAGGTCCCAGGGGGCAGGGGTCCCGGGGGTGAGAGGTCCCAGGGGGCAGGGGTCCCGGCGGGCAGAGGTCCTAGTGGGCAGCACGACGGCGGGCGGGTGTTTCTCCCGCCCGCCGTGCGCGCCTACTCGTCGCCGCGGGTGGTGACCGCGCCCAGGTCAGGCACTCTGCGACCCCCGTCGCCGACGCGCCACCATCACCAGCCCGAGTCCCGTCATCAGGAGCAGGACCCCAGCGGCCACCAGGGGGATGGCGTTCGAACCGGTGAACGCGAGCACCGGGGGGTCGGTGAACCCGAGGAACGGCGGCAGGTCATCCTCGGTCCACGTGAGAACGTCGACCGTCGATGGCGGGGACGTCACCGTGCCCGGCGTCTGGCTCCCAGGTGGTGGCGGGGTCTCCCCGTCGGCCGTCGCCACGTTGCGGACACGCCCCGCGTCGACGTCGGCCTGGGTCACGACGTAAACGCTCGACGTGCAGTCCATCGCTTCGCCCGGCGCCAGGGTCGTGGACGGGCACGTCACAGAGATGCCGAGGTCGGCGAGCCTGCGGTCGTCCACCTCAACGGCCTTCAGCGTGATGTTGCCCGTGTTCTTGATCGTGAACGAGAACGTGACCTCGTCACCGACACCGGCCAACGCATCGTCGTTCGCATCCTTGGTGATCTTCGCCGACTTCACCAGCGTCAACCCGGGCGTGGCCGCGAGAGTGGGCTGGGTGGCCGTGTCCGTGGCGGTGACGTTGGGCCCGTCCGGCGGTGTGCCGGTGGCTGTTACGGTGTTGTCGACGTGGCCCGCCTTCGCGTCCTGGGCAGTGATCACGTAGTCAGCGGTGCAGACGATGGCGGCCGCCGGCGCCAGCGTCGCCGGGGTCACCGGGCTGCACACCAGGGTCAGGGCGGGCCCGGCAGGCGGCGCGAGCACGTCCGTGACAATGACCCCCGTCAGGGTCGACTGACCGGTGTTGGTCGCCGCGATCCGGTAGTGGATGACGTCGCCGGCGTCGGTCAGGCCGTCGTTGTTGGCATCGCTGACCGAGGTGACGGACTTGACGACCCCGATCGAGCTGCCCGGAGTCGCGACCGAGGCCGAGCAACCCACTCCTGGCGCGGGCGGGCAGTTGGCATCGACGGTGGGGACCGTCGTCGTCGAACGCGGGGCGTGGTCGGGACCCCCGCCGGGCATGAGGGGGATGGTCGTCTCCGCCGCAGGCACGACGGTCGCCGTGTTGAGGATCTCGCCGGTGGTTCCGGCGGCGACGACGCCCGTGAGGGTGTAGGTGATCGTGCCACCGACGTTGACGCGCACCGTGTCCGTGATGTCACCGGCGCCGCTGGCCCCACAGGCGGTCGGCCCCGACGGGGGCAACGTCGCTGTTCCCGCCGCGGTCACGGCGCACGTCCAGGTGGGGCTGGTGACCGCAGCAGGGATGGGATCGCTGAACGTCGCGTCGACCGCGTCGCTCGGGCCGTCGTTGTGGACCGTCACGGTGTAGGTGATCGGCTGGCCTGGTGTGTAGGAGTCCAGATTCGCGCTCTTCGTGATCGAGAGGTCGACCTCCGGGAGAACGGTCAGCGGTGTCGAACCCGGCGGGTAGAGCCCGACGATGGTCGAGATGTTGTTGGTGCAGTTCGGGATCGGGGCCCCGGTCGGGTCCGTGCACCCCGAGTTGCTGTAGACACCGGGGGTGTTGCTCGTGACCTGCACGGTGATGGTGCACGAGACCTCACCCTGCGCGAGGTCCCCCGTGGCGCTGATGGTGCCGCTGGTCACGCTGCTGGACGTCAGGTCGCACGTGCCTCCAACCGGCCCGGAGGCCACGAGCCCGGCGGGCAGGTCGTCGGTGAACGACCACCCGTTCTTGGCCATCAGGTCGGTGGTGTTCGTGACCGTGAAAGTCAACGTCGAGGTGCCACCTTGGGCAATCGTCGTGGGCGAGAAGGCCTTGTCGAGCTGCGGGGTGACGTCCACCAGCTGGGGCAGGTCGAAGCCGACGTCGTTGCCGTTGCCGTTGGCCTGCAGGTTGCGCACGCGGAACCCGAGAGTCGGCGTCGCCCCGGTGACCGGCACCCGGAAGGCGTTGGACTGCAGCTTGGCCACACTGAAGTTGGCAGCGTTGATCGAGAAGACCACCCTGCTGGGGTCGGTGCACGGGTCCAGGTTCGTGCCGACCACCGTCGGGACCCCGTTGATGAGGATCGCCAGCTCCTCTTCGGCGTGGTTGCTGAAGCAGTTGGTCTCGGCGAAGATCCCCGAGACGGCGTAGAAGTGCCCGGCGATCGTGGAGATGGAGTTGTTGGTGGTCTGGAGCTGGAGTCCGGCTGCCTGCGCACCGGTGGTGCTGTTCGTGTACTCGCTCAGGATCTGGTTCTGGGCGGACTGCGCGAGCGTCATCCCCTGGTAGCGACCCATGGCGTCGGCCATGTCGCCGAGGATGTTCCAGGCAGAGTTCCGCCCACACTGGTCGTTGTTCGTCACGGCAGGGGTGCCCCCGTCCGCCGGCAGACCTGAGCCCTTCCGCATCACCCAGCCGTTGCAGGCGCCGGCCCCCGGCGCCCAGGCCGCGTCCGCGGCATACGTCTCGCCGTCTGCCGCCGCGCCGCCGACGTAGGCGCCGATGCGAATCGGGGCGGCGCTGGCGTCCACGGCGGAGAAGTCCTCGCTGTAGAGCAGCGTCCCCGCCTGGGGAACACCCGGGCTGCCCGGTGCGGCGTTCGCGGGAAGGGCGAGCCCGGCCGCCCCCATCACTGCGAGGAGGCTCAGCAGGGCGGTCGAGGCCGTCCCCCGTCGCCCTCTGGTCCTCGCACCAACAGGTCCCTCACCATGCGGCACTGCCTTCACGCTCTTCTCCCCCCGGGTCATGAGATGTCGCTAGTAGGACCACCTCGATGCCCGTTTGTGACGCCGGCTCGAGGCAGAGGCGGGCCTGCGGCCTCGAGTCGCCCCCGTGCTGCCCGTCCGGGAGAGGCTGCGCGTCAGCGCTCGTCAACCTCCAGAGGCGCCTCCACCACGGAAAGGTGGCGGGTCACGGCGGGGGTCGGCGAGGCGAGGAAGAAACCCTGGACGAGGTCGAACCCAAGTGCCCGGACCTGGCTGAGCTGGTCCGGGCGCTCGATTCCCTCCGCGAGGGTGCTGATTCCCAACGCGCTTGCTATGTCGACCGCGGCCTTCATGACCGCCACAGCGGTCTGGCCCGAGCGCGCGTCGCTGGTGGTCAGTGCAGCCGCGAAGGCGCGGTCCACCTTGAGCAGGTCCACGGGCATCCGCTGGAGACTGTTGAGTGAGGAGTAGCCGGTCCCGAAGTCGTCGATCGCGATGCGCACCCCGAGGTGACGGAGCTCGTGCAGCAGCGAGATGGAGTGGTCGCTGATGGCTGCGGACTCCGTCACCTCCAGCTCCAGCAGGCGGGGCGGGACAGCGAACTCGATGAGGGCGGCCTCTATGTGGTCCAGGAACCCCGCAGCGCCCAGCTCGGCCGCTGACACGTTCACCGCGAGTCGGACGCCGCGGCCCAGTCGCGACAGCTCCCGGCAGGCGTGGCGGAGCATGACCTGACCGATGGGCACGATCAGTCCGGACTCCTCTGCGAGCTCGAGGAAGTCCGCGGGCGCGAGGAGACCGCGCGTCGGATGCTGCCAGCGCAGGAGCGCCTCGGTGGCCACCACCCTGCCCGTGCGCACGTCGTGCTGAGGCTGGAAGTGGAACAGGAACTCGTCGTGCTCGATGGCGCCGGCCAGGTCAGCCAGGAGGGAAGCCCGCTCCCGCGCGCGGACGCTCATCGACTGGGTGAAGGAGCTCATCCGGCCGCGCCCGACTCCCTTCGCGTCGTACAGGGCCAAGTCGGCCATCCGCACCATCTCGTCGGCGCTGATGCTCAGCGGGAGCGCGTGGGTGCACCCCACGCTGGCACTCATCTCGATCCGGTTTCCCCGAATCGTGAAGGGCTCGGCAAAGGACGCCTGATATCGGGCGAACAACACCTCCGGGAAGTCCGGAGGCGATTCGGGCCGGGCGATGACGGCGAACTCGTCACCCCCGAGTCGAGCGACGAAATCACCGTTGCTGTGGGCCAGCATGCGAGTGGCGACCTGCTGCAGGAGCTCGTCGCCCACCCCGTGACCCAAGGTGTCGTTGACGGACTTGAAGTTGTCGAGGTCGAAGATCGCCAGGTGGCTGGGACCAGGCCGTTCCCGCCCGGCGAGGCTCGACTGGAGTCTCTCGTTGAACCTGCGCCGGTTGGCGAGGGCCGTCAGGGGGTCGGTCTCTGCCAGTCGGACCATCTCCTGCCGGTGCATGAACTCGTCCGTGATGTCGACTCCCACCCCCCGCCAGCCGGTGATGGGCCCGTTGCGCGTGGTCATCGGCTTGGCCGACAGGGACCACCACCTCTCCTTTCCCTCCACCACCACGGCGATGACGTGGTCACGGATGGCCTCTCCGCGAGCCATGGCGTCGCCCAGCTCCTGAATGGCCTCGCCACCGTCCCAGGAGTCGTTCGCCAGTCGCCCCAAGAGCTGGGTCAGCGTCAGCTGTCGAAGTTCGTCCGTCGAGACTCCCGACACCTCGGACATCCGGTCGGAGGTGCGCGTGAAGTCCCCCAGAGGTGAGGTCTCCCAGAGCCAGTCGCGCGCTCCGTCCTCGAAGTCGTCGAGCAGGAGCTCGACATCCTGCTGAGCCTGCCGAGCAGTGAACTCAGCGACCGATCGTCGCTCGAAGGAGTTCGACAGGTACATGACTCCGACGATCAGGACTCCCCCGTAGACGACCACCTGCAGCGTCATGACGTAGTAGGCGGTCTGCTCCATGAGGAAGAAGGCCGGAGCGAATCCGGCCATGTGGATGGCGACCCAGAGGATGCCGATGGGCCTGAGCGGCGAAAGCACCACGGCACCAGCACCCATGATCCCGGCGACTGTGGCCACGAGCACGACCTGACGCCCCGGGTCCACATTCGGGAGCACGTAGAACGCCAAGCTGGTGTTGAGGACGCCCTGGACCGAGATCTCGAGGGCGGTGATGCGAAAGACCCTTTGGCTTCCGGCCAGGTCCCGAGGGGCGGTCCCGTTGCGTTCACTGATCCACCACACCGTCGAGCGGACGCCCGCCGCCAAGAGGGCCAGGGGCAGCCACACCGCGCCGAACGCGGGGTGCTGGGGCGCGATGACGTACAGCCACAGGACCAGCACGCTCATCGCATTCGCGACGTTGGCCCTGGGGGCCAGACGCATGTGCGCAAAGACCTGACGACGAAACAGCTCGTCCTTCAGTTCCGCGGCACGGCCGGGGAGCCCGGCCCCTGGGGCCATCACGGTCGTCCCGTGTGCGTCGATCGCGAGCATCGAGGTGTACTTCCTCCGGTCTGGCTGGTCCGGCTCGGGCCGCCATCCCCGCGCCGTCGACCACGACATGCGGCTCGCCTGTGGGAACCGTCGCTGATGAGACGACTTCGAAGGCCACTCATTACGCGCATGGCCCACCTTTCTTCGTGCGTAAGACCCCGTGCCGGCGAGGCGTCTTGGTGGTGGTCGGTCACCCCCTGATGACTGACCGGCCGGCGGGAACGCCTGCCGGGGCCCCGCGTGGATCCGTCCCCCTTCGGATCGCGCGGGGCCCCTTCACTGCCGTGGCCGTCGAGGCGAGGGAACTGCCCTAGGCGGCCCGCCCGGAGAGAAGCTTGCGGACCGGCGCCGTCAGCGCCGAGGAGCAGCCGCCGCGGACCACGTACCTCAGCGTGAGACTTGCGCCGCAGTCGGCCGCGCGCTCCATTCCGGGAATGGAACCGAACACAGTGAGGGAATGACGGAAGCCGCCATATCGAATCTGCCTGACGTGAATGGCCTCGTGCGCCATGACCATTCTTGTCTTGGCCCAGCTCATGCCGGGCTGGATGTAGACCGTGGAGCGGCTTTGTCCCCAGCTGTGGAACACCGTCAGGCCGCGTACGGGGCCCTGGGTGTGGGCGCGGGAGTAGTCGATCTTCCACGTCGCGCTTCCCGCTGGGTCCAGGGCCCGCGCCCAGGCCTGGAAGGACTGCGCAGACCCTGCCTTGGCCGCGGCCTTCGGAGTGGCACCGGCACGGGTGGCGCAGGTGACGGTGGTCGAGACCCACTGCCCGTTGCGGAGCTTGAGCCAGCCCTTGGCCACCGGCCCCTTCACGCTGGCGCCGCGGCCGAGCGTGCCGACGACCGGGTATGCCGTGCCCGGGCCGGAGCGCACGTTTGCCCTATTCACGCACACCTGCCGCACGGTCGCAGCGGGTTGCGCCGCGGCATACGTCAAAGCCATGGCGTGGTCCCCGAGTCGGGGTCCGGCCAGCGGGCTGGTCACGGGTGGCCAGTCCGGTGCGGCCACCGCCCTCGTCGCGGCGGACGGTGGGGCGGTCGACAGCGACGGGCCGACGCGGGTCGGCTCGCCCGTTGCCGCGGGCGCTGCCAGTGCAAGTGCCAGGGCGAAAGCGCCCACGGCGGCTCCGCAGGCTGACGGGTGGGACCGCTGTGTCTGACGGCCCGGGGATGGGTGCCGCCGCGAATGGCGTGCACCGGTCAGGACTTCCCTTGTTTGTCGTGCGAAAAGCATCCGAAGTCACCTCCGCCGATAATAGCGATTTCCCTTGGGGAGAGATTCTCGAGAACTGCCTGTCAATGACAGCGCCGCACGTTTCCAAACGCATGAGCGAACACGAGAAGAATTCCCTCTCACGCGACCGAAGATTGATTTGGCGCCGTCCCCATGTAGACCGATTCGGCTGATTGGGCATTACGACGACAGGGCCGGACGCCGACCTCTCGGGCACCTCGAGGGAGCTCACTTCCCGCGGTCGCGGTGGCGCTTCACCCGACGCGAGCGATCAGGCTCCGGACGGAACCGCCCGCGAGCCAACCGACGTCAAGCGTCGGGAGAAGTCGTACAGGTCAGGGAGCCGATGTAGGCATTCGGCTGATGGTTGACGGTTTTACGTCGGTTGATCCTTGACACTCCTTACGTCAGTTTGTCCTGCGGGTCTTGGTCAGTGCACCTCCCAAGGGTCGTTTGTTGCGGACGGGGCCGGTGCTGTCGCGTCGCACGGTGCGCA
>NZ_JBFUHC010000013.1:0-200728 GCF_056402615.1 Pedococcus sp. P3_C7
CTCGTATGCCGACGTGCCCGCTGCGCACGCGGAGTCCACCCCGGACACCCCCACCATCGACGCGCTCGTCGCCCACCTCAACGCGCACTTCCCCCGCGAGGACCGACCCTGGGCTGCGGGCGACACGCTCAAGAACGTCATCGTGACGGTGGTCCACCCCGACGGCACGCGTGAGCCGCTGGCCATCGGCGTGCCCGGCGACCGCGAGATCGACGAGAAGCGGCTCGGCGCCCAGGTCGACCCGGCCGAGGTGGAGGCCTTCGAGGAGAAGGACTTCGCCGCCAACCCGGCGCTCGTCAAGGGCTACATCGGGCCCGGCGCGCTCGGCTCGGAGTCTGCCTCGAAGATCCGCTACGTGCTCGACCCGCGGGTCTCCGAGGGCACCCGCTGGGTCACGGGTGCGAACGAGGCCGGCAAGCACGTGATCGACCTGGTGGCCGGCCGCGACTTCACCGCTGACGGCACCATCGAGGCCGCTGACGTGCGCCCCGGCGACGCGTGCCCGAGCTGTGGCCACGGACTGGAGTCGGCCCGCGGCATCGAGATGGGACACATCTTCCAGCTCGGCACCAAGTACGCCGAGGCGCTCGACCTCAAGGTGCTGGACCAGAACGGCAAGCTGCAGACCGTGGTCATGGGTTCCTACGGCGTCGGCGTCTCGCGTGCCGTGGCCTGCGTCGCCGAGGGCAACCACGACGAGCTCGGCCTGCGCTGGCCCCGGGAGATCAGCCCCGTCGACGTGCACGTCGTCGCCACCGGCAAGGACGCGACCCGCGACCCCGAGGTCTTCGCGACGTCCGAGGAGATCACGCGCGCCCTCGAGGCCCAGGGCCTGTCGGTGCTCTACGACGACCGCCACAAGGTCAGCCCCGGCGTGAAGTTCAAGGACTCCGAGCTGATCGGGGTCCCGACGATCGTGGTGGTGGGCAAGTCGCTCGAGAACGGCATCGTCGAGATCAAGGACCGCGCCACCGGCGACCGTCGCGAGGTCCCGGTGCAGGACGTCGTGGCCGAGGTGGTCCGAGAGGTCCGCGGCGACCGCGAGGTCCGCGGCTCCGAGTCCTGATGGGCGGCTCTGCGCCGATCGAAGCGCTGATCTTCGACTGGGGCGGGACGCTCACGCCCTGGCACGACGTCGACCTGCCCCAGCAGTGGCGCGTCTTCGCCCGCGAGGTGCACGGACTGCCGGTCGATGACCCGGGCATGCCCGTCGAGGAGCTCGCCGAGGCCGACTCGCTGGCCATCCGCATCCACGAGGCCGAGGAGAAGGCCTGGTCTCGCGGCCGCCAGACCCATGAGAGCGCCTCCATCGAGGAGATCCTCGCGGACGCCGGGGTCGACGCGGACCACGACCGGCACCTCCTGGCGCTCGCGGCATACCGGAGGTTCTGGGAGCCGCACACGCACACCGACCCGCAGGTGCGCCCGCTCTGGGAGGGGCTGCACGACCGCGGCCTCAAGGTCGGTGTGCTGTCCAACACCATCTGGAGCCGCGCCTACCACCGCGAGGTCTTCCAGCGTGACGGTGTCCTCGACCTGCTCGACGGCGACGTGTACTCCTCGGAGATCCACGTCGTGAAGCCGCACCCGGAGGCGTTCCTGGCGGCGTGCGAGGCAGTCGACGTCGCGCCGCAGGCCGCCGTCTACGTCGGCGACCGCCTCTTCGAGGACGTCCACGGGCCGCAGCAGGTCGGCATGCGCGCGATCTGGATCCCGCACAGCGACATCCCGGTCAACCAGCAGGTAGCGGTCGACGTGACCCCCGACGCCCAGGCCCACGAGCTGCTCGACATCCTCTCGATCGTCGACGGCTGGCTGGGGCAGTAGGTGCCGGACGTCGACCTGACCACGGTCCTCCTCATGGCCCTGGCGGGGTTCGGTGCGGGCTGGATCGACGCGGTCGTCGGCGGGGGCGGCCTCGTGCAGCTGCCCGCCCTGCTGCTCGGCTTCCCCGGGGCGTCACCCGCGCAGCTGCTCGCCACCAACAAGATCGCCTCGATCTTCGGCACGACGACGAGCTCGATCACCTACTGGCGCAGGGTCCGTCCCGACCTGCGCACCGCGCTGCCGATGGCGGCCGTCGCCTACCTCGGCGCGGTCGGGGGTGCCTTGCTCGGCCTGCACATCCCCAAGAGTGCGTTCAACCCGATCATCCTCGTGATGCTGGTGGTCGTCGGCGCCTACACCATCGCCAAGCCCTCCCTCGGCGCCGAGACCGCCCTGCGCTTCGCGGGTCACCGGCACACCGTCATCGCGATGATCACGGGCTTCGTCATCGGGGTCTACGACGGTGCCCTCGGTCCGGGTACCGGCTCGTTCCTCGTCTTCGCGCTCGTCGGGCTGATGGGCTACGCCTTCCTGGAGGCCAGCGCGAAGGCCAAGATCGCGAACTTCGCCACCAACCTCGGGGCGCTGACCGTGTTCGTCCCCGGTGGCCACGTCATGTGGAAGATCGGGGCGGTGATGGCCGTGGCGAACATCGCCGGCGGCTACGTCGGAGCGCGGACGGCCGTGGCGCGGGGGAGTCGGTTCGTCCGCGTGGTCTTCGTGGTGGTGCTCGTGGCCTTCATCGTCAGGATCGGCGGCTCGGTGCTCGGCTGGTGGAGCTGACCGGGGATGGACGCCTCCCGCGAACCCGGTGGTCCGGAGGTCGCCGGCGCGCCGTCGCTGCCCGCGCTGAGTGAGCTGCTGGACCGGTGCGCCGGCCTCGTGTCCGAGGCTGCCGGCGGACGCCGACGGGTCCTGGGCATCGCGGGGCCACCGGGCGCAGGCAAGACCACCCTGGTCGCGGCGCTGCTGCACGCCGTGGCAGCCGACCCGCGACTGGCCGGCCGCGTCGCCCACGTGCCGATGGACGGCTTCCACCTGCCCGGTGCCGAGCTGGGACGGCTGGGCCGCTTGAACCGCAAGGGCGCGCCGGACACCTTCGACGTCGAGGCGTATGCCGCGCTGCTCGCCGCCGTTCGCGGCTCACCGCGCGTGGTGGTCCGGGCCCCCGCCTTCGACCACGCGGTGGGGGAGCCCGAGGCCGAGGCCATCGAGGTCGGCCCCGCCGCGGACCTCGTTGTCTCCGAGGGCAACTACCTGTTGCTCGACGACCCGGCGTGGCGCCCGGTGCGGGCGCTGCTCGACGAGGCGTGGTTCTGCGCCCTGGCGGACGACCGGCGCCGCCAGCGCCTCATCGACCGCCACGTGGAGACCGGCAGGGCCCTCGAGGACGCGACGGCCTGGGTCGACCGGTCCGACGAGGCCAATGCCCGGCTCGTCGCCGGAGGCCGGGACTTCGCGGACCTGGTGCTGGTCGACGGCCGGATCGTCCGAGGCCCTGCGGCACCCTGAGAGGGGGTCCCTTGGACTCACGCACCGGTCATGGCTGGTGCACAGCAAACACCCAGACTCGCGACCCACAGTGCTGGATGTGACCACCACCGACCTGCCGCGCTCTGCGGTGACCTCCGCCCACGACCCCGCGCACGCGGCATACCGAGCTGACGCCGGTCGAGCCCACGCCCGCCGTCCCGCCGTGCGGGTCGTGCCGCGCTGGTGGCGCGATGCGTCCGTCAGCGCCTTCTGGCTGGTGCAGCTCTGGGTGACCGCGCTGTGGGTCCAGCACGGTGGCATCCAGGACCTCGGGTCGCTTTCGGGTGCGCTCACCAGCCTCGGGCGCCTCACCGGGCTGGTCGCCTCGGCCCTGCTGCTGGTCCAGGTGTTCCTGATGGCCCGGGTGCCGTGGTTCGAACAGGCCTGGGGCCAGGACGAGCTCGCGCGCACGCACCGGCTCGTCGGGTTCACGTCCTTCAACCTGGTGTGGGCGCACATCGTCCTCATCACGCTCGGGTATGCCGCCGCCTCTCCCGTGGGGTTGTGGGGCACCATCGTCGACTTCGTCGTCAACTACCCCGGGATGCTGCTGGCGGTGGCCGGCACGGTCGCCCTCTGCCTGGTCGTCGTCACCTCGGTGCGCAAGGCACGACGGCGACTGCGGTACGAGTCCTGGCACCTCATCCACCTCTACGGCTACCTCGGCGCCGGGCTGGCGCTGCCGCACCAGCTGTGGACCGGTCAGGAGTTCCTGGCCCCGACGGCGTCGACCGTCTTCTGGTGGGGCCTGTATGCCGTGTGCGCCGCGACCGTGCTCGTCTTCCGGGTGGGGCTGCCCCTGTTCCGCTCACTGCGGGCGCCGCTGCGCGTCGTCGCCGTGCACGCCGAGGCGCCGGGGATGACCACGGTCGTCGTCGGTGGGCCCGGCGTGGCGCGGATGCGACCCGCGGCAGGGCAGTTCTTCCAGTGGCGCTTCGTCGACGGGCCCGGCTGGACCCGGGCCAACCCCTACTCCCTGTCGGCGGCTCCGGACGGGCGACACCTGCGCGTCACCGCTGCCCACGTGGGGGACGGCACCGAGCGGCTGGCCACCCTGCGGCCGGGCACACGGGTGCTCGTCGAGGGGCCGTACGGCCGGCTCCACCCCGGGGTCCGCACTCGCCGCAAGGTGCTCCTCATGGGCGCGGGAATCGGCATCACCCCCATCCGGGCCCTGCTCGAGGGACTCGACCAGGACCCTGGCGACGTCGTCGTCATCCACCGGGCCAGCACGCGAGACCAGTTCGTGCTCGGCGAAGAGCTGTTCCGGATCGCGACCGACCGCGGCGCCCGCTACGTCACCGTCGAGGGACACCGTGTGCCCGGGCGTGACACCTGGCTGCCTGCGGCCGCCGCGCACCTGACCGACGCGGCCGCCCTGGCCCAGCTCGTGCCGGACGTCGCCGAACGTGACGTCTTCCTGTGCGGGGCGCCTGCCTGGATGGACGCCGCCCGCCGGGCGGCGCTCGACTGCGGGGTCCCGGCCACCAACATCCACCTCGAGCGGTTCGAGTACTAGGAGGACCCATGCGAAGAATCACCCTGTGGGCCCTGTCCACCCTGACCACGTTGGTGCTGCTGTTCAGCTACCACACCTCCACCGCCGGCTCGGGGACGACGCTGGCCGCCGGGACCTCGGTCCAGGCGCCGGCCGCTGCCTCGGGCACGACGGACTCGGGGACCACGGGCTCCGGAACGACGGACTCGGGGACCACGGACTCGGGGACGACCTCGGGCTCGAGCACCTCCGCCGCCAAGACCTACGACGGAGACACGGTGCAGACGCGATGGGGGCCCGTGCAGGTCCGGATCACCGTGCAGGACGGCAAGATCACCGCCTCCGAGGCGATCGTGTACCCCAACGGGAACCACGAGGACGTCCAGATCAACTCCGCCGCGCTGCCGGTCCTCAGCCAGGAGGCGGTGCAGCAGCAGAGTGCCGACATCGACATGGTGTCCGGCGCGACCGTGACCTCCGAGGGCTACCTGTCGTCGCTGCAGTCCGCGATCGACCAGGCCCACCTGTGACTGCCGTGACGGCGACCCCGCGCAGGGCGTTCGTCGAGCAGGTCATGGGGATGCCGGTCTCGATCCACCTCCGAGGAGAGGCGCGGGGTGCCCTGGACGACCCCGGGGTCGTCACCGCCGTCGAGCAGGCCTTTGCCGTGCTGCGCAGGGTCGACTCGGTCTTCAGCACCTGGCGCGAGGACAGCGACCTGATGCGGGTGAGGCGAGGCGAGCTCCCCGCGGCGCAGGCGCATCCGTGGCTGGCCGAGGTCGAGCAACTCTGTGCCGAGGCGCAGTGGCGCACGGCTGGGCTGTTCAGCGCCTCCTACGCCAGCTCCTCCCACGACAGCACCTCCCACGACAGCGCTGCCACCAGCGGGACCTCCTACGACCCGACGGGGCTGGTCAAGGGGTGGGCCGTCGAGCGGGCGGCGATGCACCTGCGGCACGTGCCCGGGATCTCGTGGTGCCTGAACGCGGGCGGCGACCTGTTCGCCGGCGCCGGTCGTGCGGCCCCGCCGAGCACCTGGCGCGTCGGTGTCGAGGACCCTCGCGAGCCCTCCGCCGTCGCGGCGACGATCCCCCTGCGCAGTGGCGGGTTGGCGACGTCCGGCGCAGCCGCCAGGGGAGCGCACGTCGTCGACCCGCGGAGCGGCGCGGCCATCACCCGCCCCGGTTCGGCGACGGTCTGGGGCCCCAGCCTCCTGTGGGCGGACGTCTGGGCGACGGCCCTCTTTGTGGACCCGTTGGCGGGGGAACGTGCGCTGGAAGGCGCCGACCCGGCATACCGGTCGCTGTTGCTCTGAATGAGCGGTGGTGGGGTGGCACCGGCCTCGGCGTGGCATGGTGGAGGTGTGCAGGTCTGGTACGCGAGCTATGGCAGCAACCTCTCCCGCGACCGCTTCCAGTGCTACCTGGGCGGCGGTCGGCCTGAGGGCGCGAGCCGCACCTACCCGGGCGCCCGCGACCAGAGTCCTCCCCAGGACGACCGCGCGCTGACGTTGCCGGGCGAGCTGGTCTTCGGGTGGGATTCGCCGACGTGGGGTGGCGGGATCGCCTTCTACGACGCCGACACGGCGGGCACGACGCTGGCGCGCGCCTACCTCGTGACCGAGCAGCAGTTCGCCGACGTCGCTGCCCAGGAGATGCATCGGGCGCCGGGCGCAGACCTCGATCTCTCGCACGTGCTCGAGCACGCGCGGCACGAGGTGGGGCCGGGTCGTTACGAAGCCCTCCACCTGGTCGGCGAGCTCGAGGGGACGCCGGTCCTCACCTTCACGACGCCGGATCCGACTGCGGTGCAACCCAACTCACCGACACCCGCCTACCTGCGAACGCTCGCCGCAGGCGTCCGCGAGGCCCACGACCTGTCGGACGACGAGCTCACGGACTACCTGCTCGGGCGCCCGGGCATGCAGCCCGACTGGGATGCGGCCCGGCTGACCGAGCTCGTCAGCGAGCCAGCGCCGCGGTGAGCGCCGCGACGTCCGTCACCGGGGCGTCGCACACGAAACCACGGCACACATATGCCGCGGCGCCACCACCGACGAGGGGCCGCTGGGCGAGGAGCGGGTGCCCCGGGGCATCGGGCTCGCCCTGCACCACGACCAGTCCGGGTGAGGCCGAGCGGCGCGCGACTCCGGCCAGGGCGTCGGCATCGGCGCCCGTGCCGACGACGGCAACCTGCAAGGGGCCGGTGACCGACGCCTCGGCCACCGAAAGCGTCCAGCCTGCGAAGCGCGGGTCGCGCAAGGCCAGCTGCCCTGCTGCTGAGAGCCCTGCCTCTGCCCGGTCTCTCATCGCTGTGTCCCCGGTCAGGGCCGAGCAGGTGAGGAGGGCGCCGGCCAGCGCCGACTGGCCTGATGGTTCGGCGTTGTCGGCGGCGCTGCGCGGGCGGGTGAACAGCGCCTCGGCGTCATCACTGGTGTCGTGGAACCCGCCGTCGTCAGCGGCGAAGTGCTCGACCGCCGTGGTGAGCAGATCTCGTGCGGTCGCAAGCCATTTCGCGTCGCCGGTGGCCTGGTGCAGCGCGAGCAGCCCCTCCGCCAGGTTGCCGTAGTCGTCGGCCACACCGGCGGCGGTTCCGACCGTGCCAGCCCTCGACGTCCGGCGCAGGCGGCCGTCGACGACGTGGGTCGCGACGACGAACTCAGCGCACGCCGCGGCGGCCTCGACGAGGTCGGGCCTGCCGAGGACGGCACCCGCGTCGGCGAGCCCGGCGATGGCCAGACCGTTCCACGAGGTGACGATCTTGTCGTCGCGGCCGGGCTGCGGGCGTGCCTGGCGTGCCTCGAACAGCCGGCGTCGCGCGTCGGCCCACCAGGCCCCGTCGTCAGGGTCGGCCGGCAGCTGGAGGGTGGACGATCCGTGCTCGAACGTGCCGCCGGTGGTCACGGTGAGCAGGGTGGCCGCCCGAGCGCCGTCGTCGTCACCGAGGACCTCGGCCAGCTGGGCCGGTGTCCACGCGTAGGTCAGGCCCTCGACGCCGTCGGTGTCCGCGTCCAGCGCCGAGGCGAAACCGCACTCGTCGGTGCGCAGGTCTCGGAGCAGGAACTCGGCAGTCTCCAGGGCGACGCGGCGAGCCAACGGGTCCTCGGTGATCCGGTGCAGGTGGGTGTAGACCCGGAGCAGCTGGGCGTTGTCGTAGAGCATCTTCTCGAAGTGGGGAACCACCCAGCGCGCGTCGACGGAGTAGCGCGCGAACCCGCCCGCGAGCTGGTCGTAGATGCCGCCGCGTGCCATCGCCTCGCAGGTGCTCGCCGCCATCGCGAGGGCGTCCTCGGACCCGGTTCGGGCGTGGTGGCGCAGCAGGAACTCGAGCACCATCGACGGCGGGAACTTCGGCGCACCGCCGAATCCCGCTGCGCCGTGGTCGAACTGGCCACGCAGCTGCACCGCAGCCGCTTCGAGTGCGCCCTCGTCCAGCACCTGTCCAGTGACCGGGGCCGACAGCTCGCGGAGCCGCGAAGCGATGTGGGCGCCGCTCTCGAGGACGCGGTCGCGCTGGGTGGTCCAGGCGTCGGTGACCCCCGCGAGGAGCTGGAGGAACTGACCCTTGGGGAAGTAGGTGCCGGCGAAGAAGGGGTCGCCGTCCGGCGTGAGGACACACGTCATCGGCCAGCCGCCGTGTCCCGTCAGGGCCGTGGTGGCCGCCATGTACACCGCGTCGATATCGGGTCGTTCCTCGCGATCCACCTTCACCGCGACGAAATCCGCGTTGAGCACCCCTGCCACGTCCTGGTCCTCGAACGACTCGTGAGCCATCACGTGACACCAGTGGCACGCGGCATACCCCACCGAGAGGAGGACGGGGACGTCTCGCTCGCGCGCCTCGGCGAACGCCTGCGGACCCCATTCCTGCCAGTCGACGGGGTTGTCCTGGTGCTGCAACAGGTAGGGGGAGGTCGAGTCGGCCAGACGGTTCGGCATGGGTCCCACTCTCCCTCAGAGGCCTCGGGGAGGGCGAATGCGGGTGGAGCCGGTGCAGCGGGTGCTGGTGGCGCTGTGGGTGCTGAGCCTGCTCAGGCGATGGTGACGGGGGTGCCCAGGGGCAGGAGCTTGGCGAGGGTGGTGATGTCCTTGTTGCTGAGCCGGATGCAGCCGTGGCTGCTGGAGCGGCCGATGCTGGAGGTGTCACTGGTGCCGTGGAGTCCGATCTGGCCCGGACCACCGCCAAAGCTTGTGAGGACGTCCGAGAAGGCGGACAGGCCGTAGGCGTACGGGCCGTAGCCGGCGTTGGTCGGGGCCAGGAGCTCGGCCAGGAAGAACGTGCCCAGCGGGGTGGGGGTGCCCCCGGTGCCGGTCGCCGCGCGGAAGGTGGCGACCAGTCGCCCGGACTTGTAGAGCCGCAGCCGGTGAGCGGTGGTGGAGACAGCGATGCGGTACAGGACCCGCGCGGTCGACACGTCGGTGCTCCGCACCCAGCCGGTGGTGCCGTTCGGCCTGACGGGCAGGGACACCTGCAGCCAGGCTCCCTCGCGCTTCATGACCAGCAGCGTCCGGGGCGCCCCGTTGGCTTGGGGGTTCGACAGGGTGTGGGTCACCGGGCCGTCCGGCTTTGCGTACACGGGTAGTGAGTGCCCCACGGCGGTGGCCGAGAGGGCTGAGGTGGCCGACGGTGAGTCGCCGGTCCCCGGCGCCGTCGTGACTGCCGCGGGTGCACGGGTGGCGGTGACCGACCCTGTAGCGGTGGCGGGCGCGGGGCCTGCGGTCGGGGCCGTGGGGTTGCAGCCTGCCAGCACGGTCGCCGCCAAGGCGATCACGAAGAGCTGGGGCAGGCGTCGCCGGGGCATGACCTCTACCCGGTGAAACGGGCTCCTGAGCGCACTGGGACCGCAGCCCCTGCAACTCCCGGTGTGCCGGCGCCCGACGGGGTGGATGCAGCGGCAGTCCCGCAGCCCGGCCGCGTGATGGTGTTGCGGTCCAGCGTCACCGCGCCGGTGCGGGCCAGGAGTCGACCGGCAATGGTGGCGCCGGTGACTGCCGTGATCGAGGCCTGGGCCATCACGGTGCCGACGAAGACCGAGTTCGACCCCAGCGTGGTCGAGCTGCCCACCTGGAAGTAGACGTTGCACGGGCTGGCGCCGTTGATCAGCCGGATGCGGCTCCCGGAAGCGGTCACCAAGGTGCTGGCCGACTTGAAGACGAAGACGGCGTTCGGGTTGCCCTGGGCGTTCAGGGTGAGCGCGCCGGTCACTTCGAGCGTGGTCCCGCTGTACACGCCGGGAACCAGTGTCCTGCCGCCAAGCTCCGGAAGTACGGTCGCCGTGGTACTCCGCCCAGCGGCATCGTTGTAGGCGGTGGTGAGATCGGACTTGGCCCGCCGCGCCACCGCGTCGGCGCGGTGGATCGTCCCGTTGAACACCAGACCGGGAGGAAAGCCCACTACTGCGGAGCCTGGACTGACGCCAGCGCTTCCACTGATGCGGGACGCTCCGGTGTTGGTGATGGTCGATCCGGCCAGCACCGCGAAGCTGGCCGCAGTGCCCAGCCCGACGGGAGCGGTGGCCGCTTCCGCGGGTCGCGTCCCCACGAAGCCGACCACGAGTGCGATGGCCAGCCCGCAGGCGACGGTCAGAAGCCGGCGGCTGCGGTGAGTGGGAAGGGAGGCTGCAGAAGGGATGGAGATGCGACGTGTGGCCACGGTGGGCGCCCTAACAGAAAGGAAATGCTGCGGACGGCCGAACCAGTTGGGGGCGCTGCCCGCGCGAATCTTCCCCGCTGTTGCTCGTGTTGAGGGTCGCCCCCTTTCTACGGTTTGTCAAAGGGGCGTTGGCCTGCCACGACTCGTGGGATGGCTCCGCTGTCGGGGATTCAGGCTGGGGTGGGGGACGTGATGGTCCGCAGGAGTCCGATGACCTGTCGCTCGAAGTCCTCCGGAGACTCTCCCGCCTTGGTCACGAACCGGGTCTCGCCCAGGCGCAGCCGGCGCCGGTCGGTCTCGTCGAGCTCCCTGCCGGTGTAGACGACCATCGGCAGGGACCGCAGCCGTTCGTCGCGGCGCAAGGCGCTGACGACGGCATACCCGTCGATGTCAGGCAGCCCCAGGTCGAGGACGAGCAGGTCAGGTGCCACCTCACGGCTCATGGCCAGGGCCTGCATCCCGGTGTGGGCCACGCGGGCGTGTACCCCGTGGTCGGTGAAGAAGCCCTTGAGGACCTCGCCCAGGTCCTCGTCGTCCTCGATGACGAGGACGCTGGTGGTGGCGTCGGTGCCCAGCGCCTTGCGTAAGGAGCTCATCAGGGCGCCCTGGTCGACGGGTTTGGTCAGCCAGGCGGATGCGGTGGGGACGGCGTAGTCGTCCGGGGCCAGCGCGCTGAGGATGACGACCGGGATGTGCGCGGTTGCCGGGTTCGCGCCGAGGGCGGCGATGGTCTCCCAGCCCGACATCCCCGGCATGCGCAGGTCCATCAGGATCAGGCTGGGTGCCTGGCCGGTGGCAAGCTCCAGGGCCTGTTGGCCGGTGCGGGCGGTCAGGGTGGAGTAGCCGTGGGCTTCGAGCATGGCGGCGAGGACTTCCACGATGTCCGGGTCGTCGTCGCAGATCAGGACAGCGCCCACCGGCCTGGGTCCCGCCTGCTCGTCTTCCACCCGAGCCGGGGCGGCCGGCAGGATGAACGTCAGGGTGCTGCCCGACCCCGGTGTGCTGGTCGCCCAGATCCGGCCGCCGTGCTGTTCGACGATGCCACGGCAGATGGGGAGGCCGAGACCGGTGCCGGTCTTGGCGCGGGTGTCCGAGGCGTCCACCTGGGCGAACCGGTCGAAGATGGTCTCGAGCTTGTCGGCGGGGATCCCGGGGCCCTGGTCGGTCACGGTGAACAGGACCATGTCGTCACCACCGGCCTCGGGCGACGCCGGCCCGGCGTGGACCGTCACCACCCCACCGTCGGGGGAGAACTTCACCGCGTTGCTGAGCAGGTTCGCCAGCGTCTGGGCGATCCTGTCCGGGTCGGCGAGCACGAAGGCGTCGCTGTGGTTCGCGCTGAGCGTCACCCCCGCCTGCTGCGCCATCGCACGCATCTCCTCGAGGGCCGCAGCGACCAGCTCGTCCACGGACAGCAGCTCCAGGTCGAGCTCGAGCTTTCCGGCGGACAGCTTCTCCACGTCGAGGATGTCGTTGACCAGGCGGACCAGGCGCTGGCAGCTGTTCAGCGCGACATCGGCCATCCGCTGCGCCTTGGGCGGCAGGGTTCCCACGGCGCCGCCGGCCATCAGGCCGAGCGCGCCGCGGATGGACGTCAGGGGAGTGCGCAGCTCGTGGCTGATGACGCCGACGAACTCGTCCTTCATCCGCTGGACCACGCGCTGCTCGGTGACGTCCTGCACCGTGCCGACCAGGCGAACGATGGTGCCGGAGTCGTCGCGCACCGCCCGCCCCATGGCCCGGACGTCGCGGACGGCGCCGTCGGGGCGCACGATGCGGTACTCCGAGTGGATATCACGCTGCGCGGTGGCTGCTTCCTCCTGGGCCCGGACGACGTCGGCGGCATCCTCAGGGTGGACGCGGGCGCTGAACAGGTCGGCGTGATCGCCCTCGGTGTCCGGGTGGATGCCGAGGATGCGGTAGAACTCGGCGCTCCACTGGGTCTGACCGCTCGCGAGGTCCCACTGCCAGCTGCCGATGTGAGCGAGCTGTTGGGCGTCCTGGAGCTCGTCGTTGCTGAAGGCCAGCTGTTCGGCGTTCTCCTCCACGCGGCGCAAGAGCGCCTCGTTCCGGACCCCCAGGCGGTACAGCGCGAAGGCAAGCAGCAACATCGCGCCCAAGGTCGCGGCCGCGACGATGGCCGTCCAGCGGATCGCCGTCTCCTGCCGACGGTCGGCTGCCGTGTTCGCCGTGCCGGCCTCACGGGCCAAGGCGGCCGTCAACGTCGACTGTGGCCCCCCCAGCTCGTCGAAGGCGTCGTCGAAGGCCGCGTGCTCCTCACGAGCCCGGCTCGGTGACGTGGTGGCCAGATCGGTCAGCCGGACCGCCTCGGCGCCGTAGGCCCTCAGCCTCGTGTCCAGGGCGCGGACGTCCGGGGCGAGCGTGCTGTCCAGTGTCGACGCGGCCAGCCTGCGCAGGTCGTTCTCGAGCCGGGCGACGTGGGTCCGGGTGCGGGCAGCGAGCTCGGCGCCGGTCTCGTTGTTGCCCCCGAAGGCCTCGAGCGACTCGAGCACGTCGCCGTGGAGGGTGGCGTACATCAGGTTGGCATCCTGCTGGTACTGCTGGGCCGTGAGCAGGTCGGTGGCCTTGGCGTGGGCGCGCTCAACAGCCGCAAAGCCGGTCAGGGCAGTGGTGACCACGAGCAGCGGGAGGATGATCGCGACCACCGCCGCCACGAGCAGGGCGCGGCCCAGCGGCAGGCCGCCGAGCGGGTCGCCCGACCTCAGCCGGCGCACCCATGCGGGACCTCGCTGCGCGTCTGCGGTGGCGGTCGTCACGACCAGCCCAGCATCGAGGCCAAGGTGCCCGGAAGGAGCATCGGGTCGAACGGCTTGCTCAGGACGCCGACCACCGGCAGTGCGGACAGGTCGGGCTGCCCCTTTCCCTGGGCCTTCGCCGTGAGCAGGACGATGGGTATGCCGGCTGTCACCGGGTTCTCGCGCAACGCCACAGCAGTCGTGGGGCCGTCCATGCCGGGCATCATCACGTCCATGACGATGGCATCGGGTCGTTCCGAGACCGCCCGGTCCAGCCCCTCCTGGCCGCTGCTGGCCGTGGTCACGTGCCAGCCTCCCACCGCTTCCAGGCACATCTGGGCCACCTCGAGGATGAGCTCGTCGTCGTCGACGACGAGAACCCGTCGGGCCCCCACCCCTGTCGGTCCCGCGGCACCACCCCCGGCGTCGCTCATCGAGTGCGCTGGTCGCTCGCTGGTGCTTTTGTCCTCATGCGCACAGTGTGCCCTCTATCTGACCCTGCGGCACCGGTTCGCGGCCAACGCGCAGTGTGTGCGCCAGCCGGTCGAGTGTGCGCAGGGTGTGAAGGTGCTGCACACTGGCCAAATGGCCGCAAAACCACTCCCATCCCAGCAGCCCTGCAGGTGAACGGGGCCGCGCACGGTTCTCAGGAAGGCGTTGCCCGCCGAGTGCTGGTCGTCGACGACGACGAGCTCATCCTCGAGGTGGCGCAGATGAGCCTGGAGGTGGTCGGCGGCTGGATCGTCATCACCGCAGCCGACGGCAAGGAGGCGTTGGACCGCGCTCGCAGCGAACAGCCGGACGCGATCGTCATGGACGTGATGATGCCGCGCATGGACGGTCCCACGGCGGTGGTGGCCCTGCGGGCTGATCCCGCCACGGCCGGCACACCCATCGTGCTGCTCACGGCCAGTGTCCTGGCCGCCGAGCGCGCCGCCCTGGCGGCCCTGCCAGTGAACGGGGTGTTGCGCAAGCCGTTCGATCCGATGCTGCTCCCGGCTGAGCTGTCCACGATTCTCGGCTGGTCCTGATGCCCCCCGACCAGCCCATCGATCCGGAGACAGCGCTGCCGGCGATGGCATCCTTTCGTGACCGCGCCAGGCTCACGAACCTCGCGCGGGTGGAGGTCATCGCGGACGCCCTTCACCGCCTCGGTGACGGGGGCCCGGCCGACGACGCGCGGCTGACCGCGCGCCGGGCCGCACACTCCCTGGTGGGTTCGGCAGGCACCTTCGGGTTCGGTGAGGCGAGCCAGCTCGGTCGCGCCCTGGAGTCCCTGCTGGACGAGGCGGATGACGCCGAGGACGGACAGGTCCGGGCCCAACGGAGGCTGGACGTGGTCGAACGGTTGCGCGAGGCACTGGCGATCCCGACTTCTGGTTGAGATCCTCTGAGGGTGAGCAACAGGTGACAACAGAGACGGCATCGCGGCCCGCGAGCCTTCAGCTAGCCGAGCCCTGGGGCGGGACCGGGTGGGTCACCGACCTCGGCGGGCCGGTGCACTGGGTGGACTACGGCGGGCCGGACGAGTCGGACGACGCCACTGCGGGAGTGCCGATCGTCATGGTGCACGGCCTCGGCGGATCGCACCTCAACTGGGTCGGGGTCGCGCCACCGCTGGCTCAGAGGCACCACGTGTATGCCGTGGACCAGGCGGGTTTCGGACTCACGCCGGGGACCCACCGGTCCACCTCGGTGCACGCGAACGCAGACCTCCTGGCGCGGTTCGTCAGGGAGGTCGTGGGGCGTCCCGCGGTTCTCGTCGGCAACTCGATGGGTGGGATGGTCGCACTGCTGACGGCGGCGGCCCACCCCGAGCTGGTCGAAGGGCTCGTGCTCATCGACCCGTCCATCCCGGTGCCACGGCAACGCCCGGACCTCGCGGTCAGCGCCACCTTCCTGGTCTACGCCACACCGTTCGTCGGTGAGCGTTACCTGGAGTTGCTGACCCGGCGGACCAGCGACCGGCAACGGGTCCAGAGCGTCGTCAACCTGTGCTTCGCCGATCCGAGTCGCGCCAACCCGGACGTCGTCGACGCCGGTGTCGTCCTCGCGGCACATCGCCGGGGTGTGCCGGGCCAGGAGGCGGCCTTCCTCGGCGCCGCGCGGTCTCTGATGAGGGTGCTGGCGAACCCGCGCCGGTACCGGTCGGTGATGCGCAGCATCGACAGGCCCGTCCTGCTGGTGCACGGCGAGCTGGACCGGCTGGTCCCCGTCGCGGCCGCGCGAGCCGTCGCTGCCGCGAACCCGTCCTGGGAGACGATGTTCCTCCCCGGAGTCGGGCACACCCCTCAGCTCGAGGTGCCCGACGCAGTCAGGGACCGGATGGTGACCTGGCTGGGAGACCACGGCTTCGCCCCGAGCCCATGACCACGGCATACCTGACCTGTCCGTTGTGCGAGGCCACCTGTGGCCTGGCCGTGACGCTCGACGGTGAGACGGTCACGTCGGTGCGCGGCGACGCGGACGACGCCTTCTCGCACGGTTTCATCTGTCCCAAGGGCGCTTCGCTCAAGGCGCTCCACGAGGATCCCGACCGGTTGCGCGGTCCCCTCGTGAAACGTGACGGGCAGTGGCACGACGTGAGCTGGGACGAGGCGTTCGAGGAGATCGACCGACGGCTGGTGCCGATCATCGCCGAGCACGGCCCTGACGCGGTCGCGTTCTACCTGGGCAATCCCTCCTCGCACAACCTCGGGGTGACGCTCTACGGCCGAGCGTTCTACCGCGCAGTCGGCACCCACAACATCTACACCGCCGGCAGCGTCGACCAGCTGCCGAAGCACTACTCGTCCGGCTACCTGTTCGGCGACCCCATGACCATCCCGGTGCCGGACCTCGACCGCACGCGGCACCTGCTGCTGCTCGGCGCCAACCCCTTGGTCTCCAACGGGTCGCTGATGACCGTGCCGGATGCCCGCGGACGGCTGAAGGCGATCCGCGACCGTGGCGGCAAGGTCGTCGTCGTCGACCCGCGACGGACCCGCACCGCCGAGCTGGCTGACGAGCACCACGCCATCAGGCCGGGCGCCGACGCCCTCCTGCTCTTCGGGTTGGTCAACGTCATCCTGCGTGAGGGCCTTGCCGACCTGCGCCACCTCGCCGACCACGTGACCGGGCTCGATGCACTGACGGGGCTCGCCGCCCCGTTCACGCCGGACGCGGTAGCCGAGCACACCGGCATCGCGGCCCCTGAGATCGAGCGGATGGCCCGGGAGCTCGCAGCTGCGGAGGCTGCAGCCGTCTACGGCCGGATCGGGACGACGACGCAGGCGTTCGGCACCCTCGCCAGCTGGCTCGTCGACGTGCTCAACGTCATCACCGGCAACCTCGACCGACCGGGCGGCGCGATGTTCCCGCTCGCCCCGGCCGGACAGACGAACAGCGTTGCGGCGAAAGGCGATACGCCGAGCAAGGTGTGGCGACACGGGCGCTGGAGCAGTCGGGTGCGGGGCCTCCCGGAGGTGATGGGGGAGCTGCCCGTCGCGACCCTGGCGGAGGAGATCCTCACGCCGGGGTGGGGGCAGGTGCGTGCCCTGGTGGTCGTCGGAGGCAACCCCTGCCTCAGCACCCCCAACGCCGACCGGCTCCGTGCGGCGGTGCAGACCCTCGACCTCATGGTGTCGCTGGACGTCTACCTCAACGAGACGAGTGAGCACGCCGACGTCATCCTGCCGGGGCCGTCCCCGCTCGCCCGCGACCACTTCGACCTGACCTTCACCCAGCTGTCCGTGCGCAACATGGCGAACTGGAGTCTGGCCGCCATCGAGACCGACCTGCCCCAGGAGTGGCAGACCCTCCTGCGTCTGGCTGGAATCGCGGCCGGACAGGGGCCCAAGACCGACGTCGAGCGGCTCGACGACCTCCTGGCCGCGCAGACAGCGGCCCGCTACCAGCTCGACCCGGCCGTGAGCGAGCCGCGGCGGGGACCTGCGCGGCTGCTCGACCTCATGCTTCGCGGCGGCCCCTACGACCTGACCCTCGCTGACCTCGAAGCCGCACCGCACGGACGCGACCTCGGACCTCTCGCACCTCGCATCCCTGAGGTGTTGCGCACCGCCAGCCGCACCATCGAGCTGACACCGACGGCCATCACCGACGACGTGCCACGGCTGGTCGCCGTGCTGGAGACGGCTCCGACCGGCGGCATGGTCCTCATCGGGCGGCGTCAGCTCAGCTCCAACAACTCGTGGATGCACAACCTGGCCCCACTGGTGCGGGGGGCCAACACCTGCACCGCCCACGTCCACCCCGAGGACGCGGCGCGGATCGGGCTGCGCGACGGCGGTGACGCGGTCGTCCGCTCGCGGGCCGGGTCGATCACCGTGCCGGTGGAGGTCACCGACACGGTGCGGCCGGGCGTCGTCAGCATCCCGCACGGCTGGGGGCACTCCAGTCCAGGCGCCCGTACCGCGGTCGCGGCGTCGCACGCCGGCGTCAACAGCAACGTCCTCGCCGACGACCTGTTCGTCGACGCCCTCACGGGAACGGCCGCCCTCAACGGCATCCCGATCAGCCTCACCCCAGCCTGAGGAGCCCGTCGTGGACCGGATGAGCGCGATGGACGCGATGTTCTACTACATGGAGGGCGAGAACACCCCGATGCACGTGGGCGGGGTCTCCGTCCTGGAGGGTCCCGCGCCCGCCTACGGCGACCTCGTCCGACTTCTCGCCGCCAAGATGGACCTGGTCCCGCGCTACCGGCAGGTCATCAAGACCGTGCCGTTCCAGCTCGGTCGCCCGGTCTGGGTCGACGACCCGCACTTCCAGCTGCTCTACCACGTGCGACACACGTCGCTGCCGAAGCCCGGCGGACCGGAGCAGCTGCGCAACCTCGCTGGCCGCGTGTTCGCCCAGCGCCTCGACATGACCAAGCCGGTGTGGGAGGCGTGGCTGGTCGAGGGCCTCGCGGACGACCGGTGGGCGCTCATCTCCAAGGCGCACCACTGCATGATCGACGGCGAGGGCAGCACCGACCTCATGCAGGTCATCTTCGACGTCGAGCCGGAGCCGCAGCGTCGGGAGCCGTCGGACTGGTCGCCCTCGCCGTCTCCGTCCCTGCTCGCCCTCACGGCGGGGTCCTTGCGGGACTTCGTGACCGAACCCCTGCAGGCTCTCGGGGTGCCCAGCATCTCCGACCTGGGCAAGGTGCCCCTGGCGCTCGCCGGTGTCGGCGTCGCGGCCAAAGAGCTTGTCCCGCAACAGATCGCGCAACTGATTCCCGGTCGTGGGCAGCTCACTCCCGTGAGCATGAACGGCCCCCTCGGCCCCAACCGCCGCTGGGTCTGGACCGAGGCCACGATGGCCGAGGTCAAGACCATTCGCACCGCACTCGGCGGCACCGTCAACGACGTCATCCTCGCGGCAGTCACCCGCGGCCATCGCGACCTCCTGGTCGGCAGGGGTGAGCTGGTCCCCGACATGGTGGTGCGTTCGCTCGTGCCGGTGTCGACCCGCCAGGCGTCAGGACGCGGCCAGGTCAACAACCAGGTCACCAGCGTCGTCGTCGACCTGCCGGTCGGGGAGGAGGACCCGCGCAGGCGGCTGACCCTGATCCGTGAGCAGATGGACCGCAACAAGCGGGGGATGGGCGCGGTGGACGCAGCGGCCATCGTCGGGCTGGCCGACTACGCCGCCCCGACCCTGCTCGCCCTCGGCGCACGGTCGATGTCGCGGATGCCCAACAAGCTCACCCAGACCGGCACGACCAACGTCCCGGGTCCGCGGATCCCGCTCTACCTCCTGGGCCACCGGCTCATCGGGTCGCACCCCTACGTGCCGGTCTTCGCCGGCGTACGGGTGGCCACCGGGATCTTCTCCTACCTCGACACCTTCAGCTTCGGGATCACGGCCGACTTCGACAGCTTCCCGGACGTCGAGGTCATCGCCGACGGCATCCGCGCCGGCTTCAACGAGCTCGTGGCTGTCGCCGTGTCCGGCAACGGGACCGACCAGCCGGCCTGACCGTCGACCACCCGTGGCCAGCGGTGCCGGGTGCCTGCGGCTGCAGGACCCGGCACCTCCAGCATCAGTGGCCGGGAGTGCCCGCCATCCGTGGGTCGGACTGGGTGCCGGAGTTCGCACCGGAGTGGGCGTCGGGGACGGCGTCGGCCTGCCCATCGGGCTCGTGGTCGTCGATCAGCGTCGACTCGTCGAACGGCAGGTCGCCGGCGAGCACCGCGTCGAGCCGAGGTCGGTCCAGCTCGCCGACCCAGTGCCCGATCAGCACCGTCGCGATCGAGTTGCCGGCGAAGTTGGTCAGCGCCCGCGCCTCGCTCATCATCCGGTCGATGCCGACGATGAATCCGACGCCGTCGACCAGGTCGGGGCGGTGCGACTGGAGGCCGCCGGCCAGCGTGGCCAGACCCGCCCCGGTCACGCCGGCAGCACCCTTGGAGGCGATGATCATGAACACCAGCAACGAGACCTGCTGACCGATGGAGAACGGCTTGTCCATGGCGTCGGCGATGAACAGCGACGCCATCGTGAGGTAGATCGCGGTTCCGTCGAGGTTGAAGGAGTAGCCCGTCGGCACCGTGATCCCGACGACCGGCCGGGACACCCCCGCGTGCTCCATCTTGGCGATGAGGCGCGGCAGGGCCGACTCCGACGAGGACGTCGAGAGGATCAGGAGGAACTCGCGGGCGAGGTAGCGCAGCAGGGCGAAGACGTTGACCCCGGTCGCCAGCTTGAGCAGCGTCCCCAGGACGACGAACACGAATAGCGCGCACGTGATGTAGAACGCGACCATCACCTGGGCCAGGCTCTTGAGCGCGTCGACGCCGGTGGCGCCGACCACGGCGGCCATCGCTCCGAACGCACCGATCGGCGCGACATACATGATCATCGCCATCAGGCGGAAGACGAGGCGCTCGAGGTGCTTGATGCCGACCAGGATCGGCTCTCCCGCGCGGCCCATCTTCTGCAGCGCGAAGCCCACCAGCAGTGCCACCAGCAGGGCCTGGAGCACCGAGCCCGACGTCAGCGACGAGACGACGGTGTCGGGGATGAGGCCGAGGATGAAGTCGGTGGTCGTCGTGTGGGCCTCACCCACCTGCTTCTGGCCGGCGGCGGCCAGCGTGTCCGTGAGGTGAAGGCCGGCGCCGGGCTTGACGATGTTGCCGACCAGCAGGCCGATCGCGAGGGCGAACGTCGACATCGTGACGAAGTAGGCCAGCGCCAGACCGCCGACCTTGCCGACCTGGCTGGCCCTGCGGACGGAGCCGATGCCCAGCACGATCGTGCAGAAGATGACCGGGGTGATCATCATCTTGATGAGGCTCACGAAGCCGGTGCCCAGCCACTTGAGCTTGATCCCGAACTCGGGGTTGACGAACCCGACGATGATGCCGAGGACCATCGCCACGATGACGGCGATGTAGAGGTAGTGCGTGCGGTCCCGCTTCGGTACGGGGCGTTCGACGACGCTGTCGGCGCTGGTGCTCACGGTGGTCTCCAGGGGATCGGGTCCCGGGCGCGGCCCGGGAGCGGTGAACAAGGACGAGGGTGGCTCCACGAGTGACTAGGGTCACGTTTGTGTTCATTGAGTTCCCGGTATGCCGGTGAGCGCACCTCGGTGGCTCACCGCACCGGCGCGGTGGAGCGTGGCGGCGCAGACCTTCGCGCTGCAGGTGCTCGTCGCGCTGCTCGTGGTCGGCGTGGGAACCCTCGCGGCCTACGCGCAGGCGCAGCGGGCCGGCACGCAGGAGGCGACCGCACGGGCGACCGCCGTCGCCGAGACGGTTGCCAGCACGCCATCCGTCGTCGCGGGTGTCCGTACCGGTGCGCCGGGAGCCGGGCTGCAGGCATTTGCCGAGGACGTGCGTCGGGAGACGCGCACCGACTTCGTCGTCATCATGAGCCCGACCGGCATCCGCTACACCCATCCCGACCCCCGGCAGATCGGTGGCCAGTTCCTCGGTCACATCGCGGCGGCCCGCGCTGGAGGCGCCGTCGTCGAGGACTACACCGGGACGCTCGGCCCGTCCCGCCGGGTCGTGGTGCCCGTCCGGGCCGACGACGGGGCGGTCGTCGGGCTGGTGGCGGTCGGCATCCGCAAGGCAGCCGTGAGCGAGCGGCTGCGCGGCCAGCTCCCGGCTCTGCTGCTCGCCGGACTGGCAGCAGCCCTGCTGTCCGGCTTCGGCACCGCGCTCGTCAGCCGCCGGATCCGTCGCCAGACCCACGGCCTTGGCGAGCGGCAGCTGCGGGAGATGGTCGAGTACTACGACGCGGTGCTGCACGCCGTGACCGAGGGACTCCTGCTGACCGACCTCGACGGACGACTCCGGCTCGCCAATGACGAGGCGGTCCGGCTGCTGGGGTTGCCCGACGACGCACGTGGCCGCCCCGTCGCCGAGCTGGGGCTGTCCGCTCCGCTCCTGGCCGCGCTGACCGACGGCGAGCCGCGGGAGGACGAGCTGCACGTCACCTCGGCCAGGGTGCTGGTCCTCAACAAGGCGCGCGCCCAGTGGGACGGCCGCGCACTGGGGTTCGTCGCCACGGTGCGCGATCGCACCGACCTCGAGCACCTCACCGGCGAGCTCGACTCGGCCCGCGGGCTCACCGAGGCGCTGCGCTCGCAGGCCCACGAGTCGGCGAACCGGCTGCACGCCATCGTGTCGCTCATCGAGCTCGGCCACCCCGAGCGCGCGCTGGCCTTCGCCACCGACGAGCTGCAGGTCTCGCAGCGACTCACCGACAGCGTGGTCGGGTCGGTGGGTGAACCTGCCCTGACCGCGCTGCTGCTGGGCAAGGCAGCGCAGGCTGCGGAGCGCGGCATCGACTTCCGGATCTCGGACGAGGCGGTCTGGCCACAGGACGTCGCACCCGTGCGCGACGTGGTGACCATCGTGGGCAACCTCATCGACAACGCCTTCGACGCCGTCACCTCGGGGTCCGGTGAACGCCAGGTCGAGGTGAGCTCGCGGATCGAGGCCGGCCGGGTCGTGCTCAGCGTCGCGGACTCCGGGCCGGGGCTGCCGCCGGACGCCGTCGACCAGGCGTTCCGCCGCGGGTTCTCCACCAAGGAGCAGGGGGGAGCGGGTCGCCGCGGGATCGGGCTGGCCCTCGTGGCGCAGTCTGTGGCGCGCCTCGACGGGGTGCTGGAGGTGTCGGGGCCGCCGGGGGCCCGGTTCACGGTGCGCCTGCCGCTGGAGGCGAAGACCCGTGCCTGACGACGACCTGCCCGCCGACCCAGCCCGGCCCGCTGTCCTCACGGTCCTCGTCGTCGAGGACGAGCCGGTCGCCCTGGAGGCGCATGCGGCCTACGTGGGGCGGGTGCCCGGCTTCGTCGTCGCGGCCACGGCCGCCACGAGTCACGAGGCGCTGCGCGCCCTGCAGTCCACGCCGGTCGACGTCGTGCTGCTCGACATGAACCTGCCCGACCGGCACGGTCTCGACGTCATCCGGGCGATGCGCGCCGGGGGACACCAGGCCGACGTCATCGCGGTGACCTCCGCCCGCGACCTCGACGTGGTGCGCGCGGCGGTGTCCCTGGGCGTCGTGCAGTACCTCCTCAAACCGTTCGTCTTCGCGACCCTGCGCGACCGCCTCGAGGCCTACCGCGCCTATCGGACCCAGCTCGGCCACACCCAGCACCTGTCCACCCAGGCGGAGGTCGACGAGGTCTTCGCCGGGGTGCGCACCAGCAGCCCCACTGCGCTGCCGAAGGGGATGAGCGAGGACCTGCTGGCGCGCGTCACCCGCGCGCTGCGGGACACCGGACAGGGACTGTCCGCGACCGAGCTCGCCGAGGCCGTCGGGGTCAGTCGCGTGACCGCTCGCCGCTATGCCGAGCACCTCTGCGACAACCGTCTCGCCGTGCGCACCCAGAGGTATGCCGGAGCCGGGCGTCCCGAGGTGGAGTACCGCTGGCTGTGAGCGCGCTGAGCGCGGTCAGCCGTCGAGGGCCTTGAGCAGGGCGACGTTGAAGGACACCGCGTCGCGGTCGCCGTCCCCGGCCGCCCAACCTGCCTCGATCGCCGTGTGGACATAGGTCCACGCGAGGGCCTGGTCCTCGTCGATCCCGGCTGCCTCGCAACAGATCTCGAGCCGCCGCCGGACCAGGTAGCGGAAGGCCGATCCGTTGCCGAGCTCGTCGGTGCGGTTGCGCAGCAGGGGCTGGATCTCGAAGCCGGGGTGTCCGGCCATGGCGTGCGGGTCGATGGCCAGCCAGTCCGGGCGACCCGACTCGGGCAGGCTCCCCAGCACGTTCTCGTAGTGCAGGTCGGTGTGCACCAGGGTCGCGTCGCACCCCGGGTCCGCGGTGAGGTCGCGGACCAGCGACGCAGTCCGCTCCAGCATGCGACGGGGGAGGGCTCCCTCTGCGGACTCCAGCCGCGACAGCTGCTCGCGGGCGAAGGTCGACAGGCGCCGAAGCCCCGCCGGCGCCGGAACGTGCAGCTGGCGGAGCAGCTCCCCGACGGTCTGGCAGGCCTGGTCGACGTCCACGGAGCGCAGGTCGCGGTCGGGGTCGAGGGCTTCCAGCAAGAGGGCGCTCCTGCCCGGGTCTGCCGCCACCAGCCGCACGGCGCCGCGGCCGTCCCAGTGCCGCAGCACGAGCGGCTCGTCGCGCGACTCCACGTGGGGCCACACCAGCTTCAGGGCCAGCCGTTCGCCGTCGCGACGGACCGGCACGACGACGGCTGTCCATCCGGTCGCACCGACGCCCAGCGGTTCCAGGCCCCAGTCGTCGAGGACCTCCGCGAGCAGCCGCGGCAGCCGGGCGGACCAGTCGGCACCCGAGGGGCCGCCCACCGCACCGTCCTGCTCGGAGAAGCGGTGGACGGAGGCACGGAACTGCTCGGGGACCAGCGGTGCTACGTCCTCCGGACGCGTCACGTGAGGCCCGGGAAGGCCGACAGCCGGACCCCCCACTGCGATGCCAGGACCTCGGTGTCGGCGAGCCACTGGACGAGCGCACCGAGGGGACCGAGGTCGCCTCCGGTGGACCCCAGGTCCCTGGCGACGGACGCCCGCAGCTGGGTGAGCACCTGCCCGGCCAGCCTGCGCGCGGTCGCGGTCGTCGTCACGGGGAAGGGCAGCGGATAGCCCAGGGCGGGCGGCCCGGCGGAGGCCCCGGCGAGGGACTCCTGGTCCTGCGCGCGCGACTCCAGGGCGGAGAGGGTGGCCAGCGCCAGGGAGTGCTGGGCCCCACTCGGGGACTGGGCGGCCACGACCTCGAAGGCGTACACGGCGGCGCGGGTGCTCTCGAGGTACGAGGCTGCCAGGGAGGGGGCCGACCAGCTGGTCTCGGGCCACGTCGCAGGCGCGCCCAACAGGGTCGCCGCGGCGGCCCGCTGGGCGAGCACGCTTCCGACCAGGGGGATGGCCTGCGAGGGCACCTTCGCCAGCGAGGCGATCGCCGTCGGGCCCAGGTCGCTGGCCTCCTCGGCGCCCAGACCCCTGGGACCCGGGACCGCAGGGGCGGTGCTCGTGCTCGCCGAGCCGGTGGGGCTTCCCGAGGTGCCGGACGCCGTGGCCGTCGCGGTTGACGAGGCCGACGGGCCGGCGGCGGCGGTGTCCAGCACCTTGCGCGGGACCCCGAGCCTCAGCAGCTCCGCCTCGAGCACCGACACCTGGCTGCGGTGCAGGGCGGCCAACCGTGCGGGCACTCCGGTCGCCGGACCGGCCACGGAGGTGGCCCGCGCGGCGAGGTCGTCGCTGTGCCGCCACAGGGCCAGCAGGAACGCCTCGCTCGGGATGGGTGCCCGAGTGGGGATGAGCGGCACGCTCGGCGCGTCGTCCTCGAGCCTGATGCCGCAGGCCGCGAGCGAGGCTGCCGCCATGGCGCCGAGCCCCAGGGTGAGCACGCGGCGCCGGGTGGGGCACGGCGGCATACCGGCGTCGTCCTGGGGCATGGGCCGATCATGACATGCCCGCAGGTGCGGGCATGCGGCCCACTCACGGCGCAGATAGAGTGGCGGTGCACGGCCACACAAACTTCAGAGAGGACGAGTCAGTGAGCGTCAAGGAACAGATTCGTCCCGCCGTCGAGGGCCCCTTGCGCGACCTCGGCCTGCTGGTCGAGGACGTCGCCGTGACCCCCGCAGGCAAGCGTCGTCTGGTCCGCCTCTGGATCGACCGCATCCTCGACGCGACGGGTGACACGACGACCACGACGCCGCCCCTCACCCTCGACGAGGTGGCCGACGCCACCCGAGCCGTGAGCGATGCCCTCGACGAGACCGGCGCGATGGGCGAGCAGCCCTACACGCTCGAGGTCGGGTCGCCGGGCATCGACCGGCCGCTGACCGAGTCTCGCCACTTCCGGCGCAACGTCTCCCGGCTGGTCACCATCACCCCGCTGGAGGGCCCGGCCGTGACCGGCCGCATCACCGCTGCGGGTGAGACGGGTGTGACCCTCGAGGTCCCTGCGGTCAAGCAGGTGCCGGCACAGTCCGTGGACGTGGCGTATGCCGACGTGTCCAAGGCTGTGGTGCAGGTGGAGTTCTCGAGGGCAGCCAGCGACGACGACGACGACGATTCTGAGGAGCACTGACATGGACATCGACCTGGCTGCACTGAGGGCGCTGGAGCGCGAGCGCGACATCTCCCTCGACATCCTCATCCCCGCGATAGAGCAGGCCCTCCTCGTGGCCTACCACCGCACCGACGGTGCCTATCGCTCGGCGCGGGTCGAGCTCGACCGCAAGACCGGACACGTCATCGTCTGGGCCAAGGAGGAGCTCGAGCAGCCCGAGCCCCAGGCCGCCGAGCCGGACGGGGACACCGACTCCGACGCTCCGCCGGCGCCGGTCGAGCGCCCGGTCCGTGAGTACGGCCCGGAGTTCGACGACACCCCGACCGGGTTCGGCCGGATCGCCGCGTCCACCGCGCGGCAGGTCATCGTGCAGCGCCTGCGCGACCTCGAGGACGACGCGATCATGGGCGACTTCAAGGGTCGCGAGGGCGACGTCGTCGCCGGCATCATCCAGCAGAGCCCGGACCCCCGGGTCGTGACCGTCGACTTCGGCACGGTCGAGGGCATCCTGCCCCTGGCCGAGCAGGTGCCGGGGGAGAAGTACGTCCACGGGGAGCGGCTGCGCTGCTTCGTCGTGTCCGTGCGGCGCGGGCCCAAGGGTCCCCAGATCGGCCTGTCCCGCACCCACCCCAACCTGGTCCGCAAGCTCTTCGCCCTCGAGGTGCCCGAGATCGCCGACGGCTCCGTCGAGATCGCCGCCCTGGCGCGTGAGGCCGGCCACCGCACCAAGATCGCGGTGCACTCCAAGGTCGCGGGGCTCAACGCCAAGGGCGCCTGCATCGGCCCGATGGGCGCCCGCGTCCGGGCCGTCATGACCGAGCTCCACGGGGAGAAGATCGACATCGTCGACTACTCCGAGGACGCCCGCACGTTCGTGGCCGCGGCCCTCTCGCCGTCGCGGGTCCAGTCGGTGCAGATCGTGGACCCGACGCTGCGTTCGGCGCGCGTGATCGTCCCCGACTACCAGCTGTCGCTGGCCATCGGCAAGGAGGGCCAGAACGCCCGCCTGGCCGCCAAGCTGACCGGTTGGCGCATCGACATCCGCCCCGACACCGCCCCCGTCGCGGCGTCCTCCGCAGGTGCGGATGACGCGTCCGATCGGCAGTAGGGGCTAGACTGGTGGTGACCGACCGGACTGGACTCCGGCCAGCGGCATCGCGCACGACCCTCCACACCTCGCACGGGCAACCGACCCGGACGTGTGTGGGATGCCGCCGGACGGATAGCTGGTCGGCACTCCTGCGAGTGGTCGCGGAGACGGATGAGACCGGAGTAGTCCGGCTGACTCCTGACCTGCGGCGTTGCCTGCCGGGGCGCGGCGCTTGGCTGCACCCCACGGGCGACTGTCTTGAGCAGGCCCTTCGCCGCCGGGCGTTCGGTCGCGCGCTGCGTGTCAGCGCCGCGCCGGATCCGGCAGCGGTCACGGCATACGTCGAGGGCCTGGACCGGACCACGAGCTAGGCAGTGTCATTGAAATGCAATCCCCCTCATCCCGAGGGAAACCGTCCGCCTCCATGGGCACCGTCCATGGAACCGGTTATGTCCATCGAACCGAGAATGGGTTTGACGCTGATGAGCATCCGATGAGAACTCAGCAATGAGCTCCAACCAGCATTGACGACGGTCCGCGCCTGTCACCTGACTGCGGACCAGGAACAGGAGAAACGTGGCCAAGGTCCGTGTAAGCGCGCTCGCCAAAGAGCTCGGCACCGACAGCAAGACGCTGATCGCCCACCTCAACAGCATTGGCGAGTACGTCAAGACCGCCAGTTCGACGATTGAGGCCCCCGTCGTCCGCAAGGCGACCGAGACATTCCCCGAGGACCTCAAGAAGGCTCCCGCCAAGAAGGCTGCAGCGAAGCCGGCCGGTCCGGCCGCTCCCGCTGCGCCTGCTGCTGCCGCCCCTGCGGCGCCGGCAGCGCCTGCCGTTGCCCCGTCGGCTCCGGCTGCTGCGCCGTCGGCTCCGGTCGCACCGGCACCGGCGCCCGCCTCTCCCGAGACGGTGGCGGCTCCTGCTGCCGCCGCACCGGCGAGCCCGGCTCCCACGGCGCCCGCCGCTCCGGAGGCTCCCGCCGCCCGTGCCGACGTCCAGTCCGCTCGTGATGGTGACCAGCAGGGTCCCGGCGTCCCGGCGTCCCCGCGTCCCGGCAGCGCCCCGCGTCCGGCGGGCTCCGCCCCGGGCGCTCCCCGTCCCGGCGCACCGCGACCGGGCAACAACCCGTTTGCGCCCAGCCAGGGCATGCGCACCGGCCGTGACGGCGGGCAGCCGGGTCGTGGCGACGCCGCACCCCGCGAGGGCGCACCCCGTGAGGGTGGCGGCCGCGACAGCGCCCGTCCGGGCAACAACCCCTTCGCGCCCAGCCAGGGTATGCCGCGCCCCCAGAGCCGTCCCGGTGCCGCCGGTCCGCGCCCTGGCGGCACTGCCGGCCCCGGTGGACCGCGTCCGGCCGGAGCCCGTCCCAGCCCCGGCATGATGCCCGACCGCAGTGCGGTCGGCCGTCCCGGTGACCGTCCCGCCCGCGGTGGCGCACGGGGCCCCGGCGGCCCCGGCGGTGCCGGTGGCGGCCGTGGACCCGGTGGTCCCGGAGGCCCTGGTGGCCCCGGTGGTGGTGGCGGCGGTTTCGCCGGTCGCCCCGGTGGCGGTGGCTTCCGTGGTGGCGCCGGTCGAGGCTCGACCGCAGGTGCCTTCGGGCGCGGCGGTGGCCGTCCCGTGCGCGGACGCAAGTCCAAGCGTGCGAAGCGCCAGGAGTTCGAGCAGATGCAGGCGCCGTCACTCGGTGGCGTCAGCGTGCCCCGCGGCAACGGCGACACGCTCATCCGGGTGCGCCGAGGCTCGTCGCTCAGCGACTTCGCCGACAAGATCAACGCCAACCCCGGTGCCCTCGTGACGGTGCTCTTCCACCTCGGCGAGATGGCCACGGCCACCCAGTCGCTGGACGAGGACACCTTCAAGCTGCTCGGTGCCGAGCTCGGCTACAACATCGAGGTCGTCTCCCCCGAAGAGGAGGAGAAGGAGCTCTTCGACGCCTTCAACATCGACCTGGAGACGGGTATCGAGGGTGAGGACGACGAGGACCTCGAGGCGCGCCCGCCGGTCGTGACCGTCATGGGCCACGTCGACCACGGTAAGACCCGCCTGCTCGACGCGATCCGCAACGAGGACGTCGCCGGTGGCGAGTCCGGCGGCATCACCCAGCACATCGGTGCCTACCAGGTGCACAAGCTGCACGAGGGCGTCGACCGTCCGATCACCTTCATCGACACCCCGGGTCACGAGGCGTTCACCGCTATGCGTGCCCGTGGTGCCAAGGTGACCGACATCGCGATCCTCGTGGTCGCGGCCGACGACGGCGTCATGCCGCAGACCATCGAGGCGCTCAACCACGCCCAGGCTGCGGACGTGCCGATCGTCGTGGCGGTCAACAAGATCGACGTCGAGGGTGCCAACCCGGCCAAGGTGCGCCAGCAGCTGACCGAGTACAACCTGGTCGCCGAGGAGTACGGCGGCGAGACGATGTTCGTCGACGTGTCGGCCAAGGCCGGCCAGAACATCGACGCGCTGCTCGAGGCCGTCCTGCTCACCGCCGACGCCGCGCTCGACCTGCGCGCCAACGCCGACCGCGACGCCCGCGGTGTCGCGATCGAGGCCAACCTCGACCGTGGCCGKGGCGCCMCGGCCACGGTGCTGGTCCAGGCCGGCACGCTGCACGTCGGGGACGCCATCGTCACGGGCTCGGCCTACGGCCGCGTCCGCGCGATGCTCGACGAGCACGGCAACAACCTCACCGAGGCGGGTCCGTCCCGTCCGGTGCAGGTGCTCGGTCTGTCCTCGGTTCCGCGCGCCGGTGACACCTTCGTGGTGGCCCCGGACGACCGCACGGCCCGTCAGATCGCCGAGCGTCGCGAAGCTGCGGACCGTCAGGCCTCGCTGGCCAAGGCCCGCAAGCGCATCTCGCTCGAGGACCTCACCGAGGCCCTCGCAGCAGGCAAGGTCGAGACCCTCAACCTCATCCTCAAGGGTGACGTGTCCGGTTCCGTCGAAGCCCTCGAGGACGCGCTGCTCCAGATCGACGTGGGCGACGAGGTCGACCTGCGGATCATCGACCGCGGTGTCGGTGCGATCACGATGAACAACATCAACCTGGCCATGGCGTCCAGCGCGGTGATCATCGGGTTCAACGTGCGTGCAGAGGGCCAGAACGCCGACTACGCCGAGCGCGAGGGTGTCGAGATCCGCTACTACTCGGTGATCTACCAGGCCATCGAGGAGATCGAGGCGGCCCTCAAGGGCATGCTCAAGCCGGAGTTCGAGGAGGTGGAGCTCGGCACCGCCGAGATCCGCGAGATCTTCCGCTCCAGCAAGTTCGGCAACATCGCCGGTTCCATCGTGCGCAGCGGCGAGATCAAGCGCGGCACCCGGGCCCGGATCACCCGCAACGGTGTCGTGGTCTCCGAGAACGTCGAGATCGCCGGACTGCGCCGGTTCAAGGATGACGTCACCGAGGTCCGTGAGGGCTTCGAGTGCGGCATCAACCTGGGGTCCTACAACGACCTCCAGCTCGGCGACCTCATCGCCACGTACGAAATGCGGGAGAAGCCCCGCGCCTGACGGTATGCCGGGTGGGCCGGCGGCGGCTGCATGTCACCGCCGGCCCACCCGGCGAAGCCGGATGATGGCGCCTGCACCTCTCGCAGGCTCGCTCTACGGTGGTGCGCGCCATCATCAGCCTTCGCCTGAGAGTTCCCACCTCACCCACACCAGCAAGGAGTCCTCGCATGGCTGACGCCGGACGCGCGCGCAAGATCGCCGATCGCATCAAGACGCTCATCGCCGCGAACGTCGTGTCGATCGTCAAGGACCCCGACCTGGGCTTCATCACCGTCACCGACGTCCGCGTCACCGGCGACCTCCAGCACGCCTCGGTCTTCTACACCGTGTTCGGTGACGAGGCCCAGCGCGAGAAGACGGCCGCCCTGCTGGAGAAGAACAAGGGTCGCCTGCGGTCGTTCGTCGGCCAGCAGATCCAGATCCGGCTGACGCCCAGCCTGGACTTCTTCGCCGACGCGATCCCCGAGACCGCCGCGCACATGGAGGACCTGCTGCGCGAGGCCAAGGAGCGCGACGAGGCGGTGGCTGCGGCTGCGGCCGGCGCGACCTACGCCGGCGACGCCGACCCCTACCGCAAGCCCGAGCCCGAGGACGAGGCTCCTTCCACGGACGACACCAGGGACGACACCAGCGACAACGGCGCGGATGCCCGCGCCTGACGGCCTGCTCGTCGTCGACAAGCCGTCGGGCTGGACCAGCCACGACGTGGTCGGCCGGGCCCGTCGGCTGTGCGGGACGCGCAAGGTCGGCCATGCCGGCACCCTCGACCCGATGGCGACCGGCGTCCTGGTGCTCGGCATCGGCCGGGCCACCCGGCTGTTGACCTTCCTCGTCGGCTGCGACAAGGACTACACCGCCACCATCCGGCTGGGCCAGGCCACGATCACCGACGACGCCGAGGGGGAGGTCACCTCCTCCACGGCCGCAGATGGCGTCACCCCGGGACAGCTGGAGGCGGCCGTGAGCCAGCTGACCGGCGACATCGAGCAGGTGCCGAGCTCGGTCTCGGCCATCAAGGTCAAGGGTGAGCGCTCCTACCACCGGGTCCGGGCGGGCGAGGACGTCGACCTGCCCCCACGACCGGTGACGGTCAGCCGGTTCGACATCCTCGCGACGCGCCCGGGTGACGTGGGCGGCATACCCGTGCTCGACGTGGACGTCGAGGTGACGGTGAGCTCCGGCACCTACGTCCGTGCGCTCGCCCGCGACCTCGGTGCCGCACTCGGCGTCGGCGGCCACCTCAGCGCGCTGCGCCGCACCCGGGTCGGGGCCTTCACCCTCGACCGGGCGCACGACCTCGAGGCGCTCGGCGCCGTCGAGGACTCGGAGCGGATGCCGGTCACCCCGCTCGCCGACGCGGCTCGCGCCCAGTTCATCGTGCGCGAGCTCACCGACTCGGAGACGACTGCGGTGGGCTATGGCCAGCGGGTCGAGTCCGCGCAGGAGGGGCGCACCGAGCCGGTCGCGGCCTTCTCGCCGGACGGCCGGTTGGTCGCGATGCTCGACGAGACCGGACGTCAGGCCAGGGCGCACGTCGTGTTTGCCCCCGCTGGTTCGTAGAGTGTCCTCCGTGCACCGCTGGACCGATCCCGCCCAGACCCCTGAGGGCCTGCGCCCCTGCGTCGCCACCTTCGGCAACTTCGACGGAGTCCACCTCGGACACCGAGCGGTGCTGGCCCGCCTGCTCGCCGAGGCGAGCCAGCGGGGCCTGCCCAGTGTGGCCGTCACGTTCGACCCGCACCCGGCGGCGATCTTCCACCCCGAGACCCTCGAGCTCATCGCGGCGGGGCGGCTGCGCGACGAGCTGCTCGAGACCACCGGCATCGACGGCCTGCTCGTGCTCGACTTCACCGAGGAGTTCGCGCAGCAGAGCGCGGAGGAGTTCATCGTCCGCACCTTCGTCGAGACGCTCGGTGTCAGCGCGATCGTCGTCGGCGAGGACGCCCGCGGGTTCGGGCGTGGCTACACCGGCGACGTGTCCACCCTCGCGGCGCTGGGGGAGGAGCACGGCTTCGACGTGATCGTCCTCGACGACCTCGGTAACGGCGAGCGCTGGTCGTCCTCCGCGGTCCGTCGCCACCTCGCCGCCGGCGAGGTGGGAGCCGCCTCCGCGATCCTCGGACGGCCGCACCGCATGACCGGCACCGTCGTGCACGGCGCCCACCGCGGGCGTGAGCTGGGCTACCCGACCGCCAACCTCGCGCCGGACTCGCTCGGCCTCGTCCCCGCGGACGGGGTGTATGCCGGGTGGCTCACCCGCGTGGCAAAGCCCGCGAAGGACCCCGAGCGGACCCTGCCGGCAGCGATCTCGGTGGGGACCAACCCGACCTTCGACGGGACCGTGCGCACCGTGGAGGCCTACGTCCTCGACCGGACGGACCTCGACCTCTACGACGAGGAGGTCACCGTCGAGTTCGTCGAGCACATCCGCCCCACGCTGCGCTTCGACTCCATCGACGAGCTGCTCCAGGCCATGGCCGGGGACATCGAGAAGTGTCGACAGGTCCTCACCTCGATCGTCCCGTCCTGACGAGCAGGTCCCGCTCCGGCGGGACCTGGGCCAGGGCGAGTGGCGGCGCGGCGCGGTGGAGCCGGAGCGACTGGGGGCTGGTCGTCGCGGCCCTCGGGCTCTCGCTGATCGGGGCGCTGCTCGTCTGGTCGGCGACCCGGCACCAGGCCGGGTCGGCCTATCTCGTGCGGCACCTGACCAACACCGTCCTCGGCGTGGCGCTGGCCGCCGCCGTGACCAGGACCGGGTACCAGCTGCTGCGGGCGGTGGCGCCCCTGCTCTACCTCGCGTCCGTCGCGGGGCTCGTGCTGGTGCTCACCCCGGTCGGGTCGACCGTCAACGGGTCGCACTCGTGGATCCTGCTGCCCGGGGGATTCTCGGTCCAGCCGTCGGAGTTTGCCAAGGTCGCCCTGTGCCTCGGCCTGGCGATCCTGCTGGGGGAGCGGATCGACCGCCAGGCCCAGCCCGACGGTCGTGACCTGCTCTTCGCCGTCCTCGTGGTGGGCGTCCCCATCGGGCTGGTCATGCTCCAGCCCGATCTCGGATCGGCCCTGGTCCTCGGCGCGCTCGGGTTCGGCGTGATCGCGGTCGCCGGCACCCCCAAGCGCTACCTCGCGGCTGCAACGGCCCTGGTGGCGGCGGCTGTCGTCGTCGCCCTCACCACGCCCGTCCTCAGTGACTACCAGCGGGATCGGCTGACGGCCTTCGCCGACCCGCAGGCGGACCCTCAGGGGATCGGGTACCAGACCCGCCAGGTGCGCATCGCCATCGGCTCCGGGGGCTGGCAGGGCCAGGGGCTGTTCGAGGGTCGGCAGACCCAGGGCGGGTTCATCCCCTACCAGCAGACCGACTTCGTGTTCTCCGTGGCGGGGGAGGAGCTGGGCTTCCTCGGCGCCGCAGGCCTGCTGCTGCTCCTGGGGTTCGTGGTGCTGCGCGCCGTCCTCGTGGCCGCACGGGCCCAGGACGCGTTCGGACGGCTGATGGCCTCCGGGGTCGCGGTGTGGTTCCTGTTCCAGGTCTTCGAGAACGTCGGCATGAACCTCGGGATCACGCCGGTCACCGGACTGCCGCTGCCGTTCCTGTCGTACGGCGGGTCCTCGATGTTCGCCTGCTGGCTGGCGGTCGGCCTGGTCAACAACGCACACCTGGCCTCGCGGCGGCGCTGAACCACGCGGCATACCGCCGACACGAGACCTGACCGCACGAAGCGTGACGCGTTCAACGCGCTCCGCGGCAACGTCCAACTGTTTGGCCACAATCGCGCTCGATCACCCCCGTTGGACCCTCGTGCGTGGCACTATCCCCGGCAACCCCTGTCACCCCTGTCACGCCGTGTCACCGCACTGTCACCGCACGCAGTCTCACCCCACTGTCACCCCACACTCCCTGTCACCGAGCCGAGGACGGTCAATGTCGACTCAAGCCCCCCATGCCACCTCCACGAGAGCCGCCTCCAGGAACGAGCGCTTCAACGCCGCCGTCCTGGAGCAACGCCCGCCCACGGTGGCCCACCTGTTCCGTGACCGGGTCGCCAAGACGCCGCAGGCCGAGGCGTTCCGCTTCGCGGAGGACGACTCCTGGTCGTCGGTGACCTGGAGCCAGGTGCGCGAGCGCGCCTACCGCCTCGCCGCCGGCCTGATCGCCCTCGGCGTACGGCCCGAGGACCGCGTGGCCATCGCCTCCTCGACGCGCTACGAATGGGCGCTTGCGGACCTCGCGGTGATGTGCGCCGGTGGTGCCACCACGACGATCTACCCGACGACGATCGCCCCGGACGTCGCCTACATCCTGTCCAACTCGGGCAGCGTGGTCGTGTTCGCCGAGGACGACGACCAGGTCGCCAAGCTTCGGGAGCGCCGGATCGACCTGCCGGAGATCGTCCGCGTCGTGACCATCGACGGCACCACGGACGGTGACTGGGTGATCAGCCTCGACGAGCTCGAGCAGATGGGCGCCGAGCTGCTCACGACGAACTCCTCGGCCGTCGACGACCGCATCGACGCCCTCACCAAGGACCAGCTCGCCACCATCATCTACACCTCGGGCACGACGGGCCGTCCCAAGGGCGTCCGCCTCAGCCACGACGCGTGGACCTACGAAGCCGCTGCCGTCGACTCGATCGGCATCCTGAACCCCAGCGACCTCCAGTACCTCTGGCTGCCGCTGGCGCACGTCTTCGGCAAGGTGCTGCTGACCCTGCCCCTGCAGATGGGCTTCCCGACGGCGATCGACGGCCGCGTCGACAAGATCGTCGACAACCTCGCCGTCGTCCAGCCGACCTTCATGGGGGCCGCACCGCGCATCTTCGAGAAGGCCTACGGCCGGATCACGACGATGGTCGCGAACGAGGGCGGCGTGAAGGCCAAGCTGTTCGCGTGGGCCACCGGCGTGGGCGCCAAGGTCGCCGACGCCCGCGCGCGAGGCGAGGAGCCCTCGGGCATGCTCGCCCGCCAGTACGCCGTCGCCGACAAGCTCGTGCTGCACAAGGTGAGGGCCCGCTTCGGCGGTCGGATCCGGTTCTTCATCTCCGGGTCTGCGGCGCTCAACAAGGACATCGCGACCTGGTTCGACTCCGTCGGCCTGGTCATCCTGGAGGGCTACGGCCTCACCGAGACCAGCGCGGCGTCGTTCGTCAACCGGCCGGCCACCAACGCCATCGGCACCGTCGGCTGGGCCCTGCCCGGCACCGAGGTCCAGATCGCCGAGGACGGCGAGGTCCTGCTGCGTGGTCCCGGCGTGATGGAGGGCTACCACAACAAGCCCGAGGACACGGCCGAGACCAAGGACGCCGATGGCTGGTTGCACACCGGCGACATCGGCACCCTCGACGACAACGGGTACCTCAAGATCACCGACCGCAAGAAGGACTTCTTCAAGACCTCCGGTGGCAAGTACGTCGGTCCCTCGCTCATCGAGTCGACCTTCAAGGGCCTGTGCCCCTACGTCAGCCAGTTCATGGTCTACGGGTCCGACCACAACTTCGTGACGGCCCTGGTCACCCTCGACGCCGACGCGATCAAGGAGTGGGCCGACCTGCACGGAGTCGCCGGCGACTACCGAGCGATCGTCACCTCCCCGGAGGTGCGCGACATGGTGCAGATGTACGTCGACAACCTCAACGTCAACCTCAACCGCTGGGAGCAGATCAAGAAGTTCACGATCCTCGACCACGACCTCACCATCGAGGACGGTGACCTCACGCCCAGCCTCAAGCTGCGTCGCAAGGCCGTCAGCGAGAAGTACCAGACGACGCTCGACGCGCTCTACACCAGCCAGTAGGTCGCGCCAGAGGGCTAGTCCGCAGGACCCGGAGCAGCAGCTCCACGCGGCGGGTCGGCGACGAGGGGCACGAAGCGGTACCACCCGTGCTCCTCGACCGCCGGCCCGCTGTCGCGTGCCACCACCCGGACCATCCGTCCCGCCACCGGGATGACGAGCACCCCGTGGGGTGCCAGCTGCCGGACGAGCTCGGCAGGGAGCGACGGCGCCTGCGCCGACACCAGGATGCGGTCATACGGTCCGTATGCCGCGTGGCCCAGCTCGCCCGGCACCGCCGCCTCGACGTGCGCCCACGGCATACCCCTCAGCGCCAGGTTGGCGGCGCCGAAGGTGACGAGGTCGGGAACCCGCTCCACGCCCGTCACCCGGCCCGCCGGTCCGGTCAGGTGGGCCAGCAGGGCCGTGGACCAGCCGGACCCGGAGCCGACGTCGAGGACCCGGTCGCCGGGCTGGACGTCGAGCAGCTCCAACATCTGCCGGACGGTCGTCGGTTGGCTGTTGGTCTGGCCGTGACCGATCGGGAGCGGCGCATCGCGCTCGCTGTGACGTCGTTGGGCGGGCGGCAGGAACGCCAGACGGGGGACCGCCTGCATCGCCGCAGCCACTCGTTCGGCCGTGCTCGGCACCCGTCCAGTATCGCCGGACGGGGTCGCCCAGCGCTCCGCGGGCTGCGTCTGACCTGCCGGCCCAACGCGAACCTGAATGCGCGCTGAGGCTCCCAGCCAACCCCCAGCCAGCACGCAGTCTGCTCACATCGGCCGCGCGCACGCTGGGTTCGTGCCCTGGTGCTGGGGCCGGTCGGAGGTTTGCGCATGCCCCTGCTTGGTTGGCCCCTGCTCGTGACGCTGGGTCTGGCGACGGTCGCCACGACCGTCCTGGCGCTCGTCATGTGGTCCCGCGTCCGCGGCCCTGCCCCTGCGCGCGTGGGGCAGAGGGTCGCGCTGGTCGTGGCGTCCCAGCTCGCCGCGGTGCTGCTGGTCGCGGCTGCCCTCAACGACTATGGGTTCTTCTACGGATCCTGGTCGGAGCTGTTGGGCACGTCGGCCTCGGCGGCTGCGGCGGTCCACGCCGGGGTGAACCCACCGACGAGGCGCCACGGCGCCCTCCCGATAGCAGCCACCAGCGACGCCTCCCTCGGGGGTGTCGACTCCTGGTCGACGCCTGCGCAGTGGGCAACGCGCGGGCGGGTGGAGACCCTCACCCTGTCGGGCGCGCACAGCGGGCTGTCCGAACCTGCGGCGGTCTACCTGCCGCCGCAGTACTTCCAGAGGGCGTACGCGCGGACCGTGTTCCCGGGGGTGGAGGTGTTCACCGGCTACCCGGGAACCACGAGGAACCTGGTCTCGCGGATGAAGTACCCGGATGTCCTGCTGTCGCAGATCGACGCGCACCGTGCGCGGCCGATGGTCCTGGTCATGATGCGACCGACCGTGGCACCGCCACGGGACACCGAGTGCAGTGACGTGCCGGCCGGACCCCAGACCCTCACCTACTTCGGTGAGGACGTCCCGAGGACGGTGTCCCAGACCCTGCGGGTCGCTCCGGTCGGCTGGGGTGCCGTCGGTGACTCCACCGGAGGCTACTGCGCAACCAAGCTCCTGCTCACCCACGCCTCGGTGTTCACGACGGCGGCCTCCCTCTCCGGCTACTACCACACGCTCCGGGACGGGACGACCGGAGACCTCTGGGGTGGTTCGTCGGTGCTGCGGGACCTCAACGACCCGGAATGGCTGGTGCGCCACCAGCCCGAACCCCCGGTCTCGCTCTTTGCGACGATCGGGACCGGCGAAGTCGGGGGCACGGGGATCCGCGACACCCGGCGGTTCGTCGCGCTCGTGCACGCCCCGATGTCCGTGACGACCGTGGTCGTCCCCGGCGGCGGACACAACTTCGCCACATGGTCGGCCCTGATGCCGCAGGCCCTCGACTTCCTGTCCGCCCACCTCGGCGCCTGACCGTCCTCAGGGAGGTGTCGCCGCCAGCAGGGCACGGGCGATCACCTGGTGACCGGCGGCGTTCGGGTGGTCCCCGTCGGAGGACAGCAGCGGGGTGGGGTTGCGGTTGCCTTCCGCGCTGAGGAAGGGCGTGTAGAGGTCCACGCAGGTGTCACCGAAGGTCCGCGCCGTCGCGCAGATCGCTCGGTTGGCGGACAGCGTCACGGTGTCGCTCCAGTCCGCGAAGCCCAGCCCGCGCTGCTGGTCGGCGACGTCGCCGTCCTCGAACACGTTCCAGTAGGTCGTCACCTCCACCCGCTGACCGGCGTGCCCGAGGTCCCTGATCCGGGCGAGGTCGTCAGCGAGCCCGCGCGCCATGGCCGTCACGGCTGGCGCCCGGCAGGCCGCACCGCACCCCGTCCGCTCCCACTGGTCCTCGAGTGGTCCGAGGTCGTTGGCCCCGATGGTCACCACGACCGTGTCAGCCGACGCCACCGACCCGGACGGTCCCGGCTGGGTCAGCTGCGCGGCGAGCGAGCCGGTCGTCAGACCTGGCACCCCGAGGTTGGTGGCGGTCGCAGCCCGCCCATCCCGCGCCGAGACCAGGTCGGCGAAGCGTTCCACGAACGCTGCGCAGTCACAGTTGGACCCGGCGGTGACCGAGTCGCCGAGTCCCACGATGGACATGGTGTTCGAGATAGTCGGGGTGGTCGGGGTCGCCCCCTGTGGCGACGCCGACGGGGTGCTGCGCACCTGGGGGAGGGCGGTGTGCACCGGGGTCGATCCAGCGGGTGGTCGCGATCCGACCACGCCCACCACCGCCGCGATGGCGACCGCACCGACCGCCAGGGCGGCGCCGCCGGCCACGACGCGCGGCGACGGGAGGTGGCGAGGCACCCGCGCGATGGTAGGAGCCCTTGCTGTGAGAAGCGTGGGAATCATCGCATTTTCGGCTCCCGGCGGTGCCGCCGTTACCCTTGTCCCACCATGACCCACACCTGCGGCGCCTCCGTCTTCCCGCTGCTCGAGCCGTTGCTCGAGCAGGTCAGCAAGCCCATCCAGTACGTCGGGGGCGAGCTGAACTCCACGGTGAAGGACTGGAACTGCGGCGGTCACGGCCCGGACGGCCAGGAGCTGACCACCCGCTGGGCGCTGATGTACCCGGACGCGTACGAGGTGGGCGTGCCGAACCAGGGCGTCATGATCCTCTACGAAGTGCTCAACGAGCGCCCGGACGCCCTCGCCGAGCGGACCTATGCGGTCTGGCCGGACCTCGAGGCACTGATGCGCGAGCACGCCGTGCCTCAGTTCACCGTCGATGCGCACCGGTCGGTGCGGGACTTCGACGTGCTCGGGCTGTCGTTCTCGACCGAGCTCGGCTACACCAACATGCTCACCGCGCTCGACCTCGCGGGTATCCCGCTGCATGCGGTCGACCGCACCGACGACGACCCGATCGTCATCGCCGGCGGTCACGCCGCGTTCAACCCTGAGCCGGTCGCCGACTTCGTCGACGCTGCGATCGTGGGCGACGGCGAGGAGGCCGTGCTCGCGGTCACCCACCACATCGGTGCCTGGAAGGCGGAGGGTATGCCGGGCGGCCGCCGCGAGCTGCTGCTGCGCCTGGCTCGGACCGGTGGGGTCTACGTCCCGTCGCTCTACGACGTCTCCTACCTGCCCGACGGGCGGATCCAGCGGGTCGCGCCCAAGGCTGACGCCCACGGAGTGCCGTGGCGGGTGTCGAAGCACACCGTCATGGACCTCGACGCGTGGCCCTACCCCAAGCAGCCTCTCGTGCCGCTGGCCGAGTCGGTGCACGAGCGGATGTCCGTCGAGATCTTCCGTGGGTGCACGCGCGGTTGCCGGTTCTGCCAGGCCGGGATGATCACCCGCCCGGTGCGTGAGCGCTCCATCACCGGTATCGGCGAGATGGTCGAACGCGGCCTGGCCGCCACGGGTTTCGAGGAGGTCGGCCTGCTGTCACTGTCGTCCGCGGACCACTCCGAGATCGCCGACATCGCCAAGGGTCTGGCTGACCGCTACGAGGGCACCCAGACCGGGCTGTCGCTGCCGTCGACCCGCGTCGACGCCTTCAACATCGACCTCGCCAACGAGCTCACCCGCAACGGCCGCCGCTCCGGGCTCACCTTCGCGCCCGAGGGCGGCAGCGAACGTATCCGCAAGGTCATCAACAAGATGGTGTCCGAGGACGACCTCATCAACACCGTCGCCGCGGCGTACGGGGCGGGCTGGCGCCAGGTGAAGCTGTACTTCATGTGTGGCCTGCCCACCGAGACCGACGAGGACGTCCTCCAGATCGCCGAGCTCGCGAAGAAGGTCATCGAGACCGGTCGCCAGGTCTCGGGTCGCCGTGACATCCGGTGCACCGTGTCGATCGGTGGGTTCGTGCCCAAGCCGCACACGCCGTTCCAGTGGTGCGCCCAGCTCGGCGACGAGGAGACCGATGCCCGCCTGGCCAAGCTGCGCGAGGCGATCCGGTCCGACCGCCGCTACGGCTCGTCCATCGGATTCCGTTACCACGACGGCAAGCCCGGCATCGTCGAGGGACTGCTGTCCCGTGGCGACCGCCGGATCGGCCGGGTCATCGAACAGGTCTGGCGCGACGGCGGGCGGTTCGACGGCTGGAGCGAGCACTTCTCGTTCGACCGGTGGATGACCGCGGCCGACACCGCGCTGGCCGACCTCCCGGTCGACGTGGCCTGGTACACCACGCGCGAGCGCGGCGAGTCCGAGGTGCTCCCGTGGGACCACATCGACTCGGGGCTCGACAAGGAGTGGCTCTGGGCCGACTGGCAGGACGCCCTCGACGAGACCGAGGTCGACGACTGCCGCTGGACGCCGTGCTTCGACTGCGGGGTCTGCCCGCAGATGGGCACCGACATCGAGGTCGGCCCGACGGGCAAGACGCTGCTCCCTCTCACCGTCCTCGGCGCCGGTCGCGAGGCGATGCTCGCGGGCGACCACACCCACTGACGCGGCACAGCCACCGAGTCTGAAGGATCGTCCGGACCAGGGTCCTGACGATCCTTCAGACTCGCGGGCGCCCGGCTCTCAGGGGACGACGACGACGTCGCCGACCATGCCCATGTCGTCGTGGATGGCGCAGATGTAGTGGAACGTGCCGACGGTGGTGAAGGTGACGTCGAACGGGGTGCCGGGCGCGAGGACCCCACTGTTGAGGTCGCCACCGGCGAAGTGGGTCGGGTCGCCGGATGGGGCCAGGACCGCGAGCCCGGGAGGCTCTTCGCCGAAGGTCACGGTGTGCGGTGCGCCGGGTCCGGCCACGTAGAACGAGACCGTGCGGCCCACGTGCACGACGAGGTGGTCACGGACGAACCGCGACACCCCGAAGCCCTCGCCGTCCACGCCGACCAGGACACGGGACCCGGTGGTGGCGTGGGACTGCCGGGCCTGCCGCCAGGCGTCCCGTCCGTGACCGAGCGCGGCCTGGGCCTGCTGCGTGCCGACCCTGTCGTAGTCCTGCTGGGTGTAGGGGTAGGCGGTGCCGGCCGGACGGACGTGCACCGTGCCCGTCATCATCAGACCGTGCAGCAGGCAGACGTACGTGAAGTCGCCGGTGGTCGTGAAGGTCAGCTGGTAGCTGGTGGCGGGGTTGGTGAACACGAAGATCGGCTGCGTGGCCAGGATTCCGGAGTTGGCGTAGGCGGTGCCGTTGTAGAGCGAGGATCCCTGGGCGGCGGTCTGTGACGGGTCGAACGGGTTGAACTCGGGCAGCTCCGTCCCGGGGGCAAGGAAGGTCACGGTGTGCGGCTCTGCGCTGTTGGAGGTCCAGTGGACGGTGTCGCCGGCGTCGACCCAGATGTTCTCGGGCAGGAAGGCCATGGCGGTGACGGCCATGTCGGGGGTCTCGGCGCCGACGCGCACGTGCCACGTGACGGGTCCGGCCGTTGCCGCCGAGGCACTCGAGCCGAGGGCGACCGGGATGGCAAGGGGGATGGCGAGGGCTATGACGGAGACGACGGCCAGCACGAGCCGTCGCAGCATTGACTTCGCGGACATGGGTGCTCCTCAAGGGGGACTCACGGTCGCGGTCGCGGCCGCGTCGGATTGCTCGTGGGCCCCTTCAGCGCGCGCACTCCATGACAAGGGTGCTCGTCCGGCCATGACGTGACCTCATGCCTTTGGACGATTTCCGGCGTCCTCCGCTCCTGGACGCGCCATTGCTCGCAGGCGTGGGCGGCGCTGCCGAGCTGTCAGCCGTCTGCGCCGGGGCGTTGCCCGACAGGACGGACTGCGGTGAGGCGCCGGCGACGGTCTTGGTCGTCGAGAACGCGCTCGATCCGGTGCAGGCGCCGTTGGTGAAGAACTCGAACGACACGGTGCCAGCCATGGCGCCGCCGGCGGTGGCAGACACGGTCACCGAGTCGCTCGGCACCCAGGTCTGCGCACTGGTCAGCGACGACGGCACGGTGGTGACGACGACGTCCTCGTTGGTGTCGTCGCACGCGGTGTTGTGGGTCGTGCCGTTGTTGTTCGGCAGGTTCCCGCTGTACGAGGCCGCCCAGTGGTAGGTGCCTGCGGCGGTCGGGACGAACTGCGGGTTCGGCGTGTTGTAGGTGCCGTTGCCGCTGACCGTGACCGCACCGGAGGTGTACGCCGCCGTGGTGCAGTTGTCCGGCCCGAACAGGGTGAACGTGACCGTGCCGCCCGCTGCAGCACCACCGGTACCGGTCAGGTTGATGACCGGGTTGGCCGGCTGGGTGGCCAAGCCGCTCAGGGTGGCGCTGTCACTCACGGAACCACCGAGGACCACGTCGTCACTGGCGCTGGTGGCCAGGGTGGGTGTCACCGGGTTCACGGTGAAGCACTCACTCGCACGGGAGTCGGACGACCCGGGAATGCCGTTGGCCGAGTCACCGCTCCACGCTGCCCGCCAGCAGTACCGACCTGCCGACGTCACATACGCGATCGGCGACAGGACCGTCACGGGGTAGGCCGCGCCGGTCAGGTTGGTCGATCCGACCGAGGTCCCGCCAGTCGTGCACAGCCCGGGGGAGTCGACCTTGCAGAGGTTGAACGCGACTGAGCCAGTCGGGGTGGCGGTGCCGCCCACGAGGTCAACCACGGCCGAGTCCTTCACGGACACGACACCCGTCCCGATGGACAGACCACCTGCAGGGATGTCACCACCGGCGCCGGTCTTCGGCGTGGTGACGGTCGTGGAGGTGCAGTTGGTGATCGGAGGAGCGTTCTTGAGGATGGTGTCCTTGTAGTCGGCCGAGTCCGAGTTGCCCGTCACCGTGCTGGGAATGGTGTTGGCGAACGTCTTGCAGGCCGTGCTGCCGCCGAAGATGGTCGCGGTCAGGTCGACCGCCGCTTCGCCGCGGAACCCGTCCGAGCTGTACTCGGCTTGGGAGACGGTGGCGTTGAGCTGGGTCGGGGCGCTCAGGACCAGGTTGGGCGCCGTGCCGGACCAGGTGCGCAGGAACAGGTCCTTGCTGCCACCCTGCTGGTCCCACAGGATCATGAAGTCGCCGGCCTTGCGGTTGGCCCACGGGTTGCACGCGGCGATGAGCTGCGCGTCCGTGGCGGTGTCGTAGGCACAGGCGGCGGGCGCCGCGCTCTGCATGAACTCGTAGGCGATGAAGCCGCTGCCGCTGTTGGCGTCGCGCTCCCAGGCGAAGTAGAGCCAGTCGTGGTTGGGGGCGGCGGTGTCACGCTCGGTGTCGAGCCAGGCACGGCGCAGGTCGACCTGGCCGTTCGGGTTCGTCGTGTCCAGCATCGGCAGGGCCGCACTGTGGATGACGCCGATCTTGGTGACGTTCGAGTTCTTCGGGCCCAGCTCCTTGACGTTGCCGAACCCGTCCGCGAGCTCGGTGGTGTTGGCATCGGGCACCGTGCCGTCGATGCTGAAGGGGCCGTCGGCGGCGTAGGCCACCTGCGGCACGGCCACCGCTCCGGCGACGACCAGCCCGGCGATGGCGAGGGCGGCCTTCAGCCGCGACCTGCGGGTCATCCTGTTTGCGCCCCCTGCGGTCATGCGTTGTGTCATGACTCCTCCAAATTTCAGCTGCACCGGCCCGGGTTGGAGCCGGGTCGGCATCGCCGGCGGTGTAAACCGCGGCTCCGTCGTCAGGGGAGCTCCCGCCAGCAGGGGGTTCGGAGGACGGTGGGGTCGTCGGGCACTGTCGGTCGGTGCCGGTCTCCCACGCTAGGACGGCCCGGCGTCGAGCAGCACCGCCACCAGGCGCAGGTGGAAGCACGCCGAATGTGCTGGAGGAAGCAGGCAATCCGGCGATTCACGGCCAAGCCGGCCCCTCGCACCACAGGGCTCTCAGGGAACTCACATGAAACCGGTGACATTTGTCATCGGGCAGGGACCAACCCCCGGTGTCGAATGAGACCGCTCCACCTGCGGGCGGCCGAGACCCGGCTGCCCCGGGCCACTCGTCCCGGAGGTCTGATGTCACGAATGTCGAGAACCGCCTGCGCCGCACTGGGCGCAGCCGCACTGGTCACTGCCGCAACCGCCGGATCCGCACTGGCTGCGACGTCGGGGCCTCACGCCCTGCCAGGCAGCGTCCCGTCCTGGGCCGTCGCGAAGAACCGCGCCGCCGGCACCGACGGCACCCAGCAGGTCACGTTCCGCGTCTACCTCAACTACCGCGGAGGTGACGCGGCCGCGGCATACGCCAGTTCCGTCTCGACCCCCGGCAGCGCCAACTACAAGAAGTTCCTGACCCCGGCGCAGTTCCGCGCCCAGTTCTCGCCCGTGCAGGCCGACGTGAACAGCGTCTCGGCGTGGCTGAAGAGCCAGGGCTTCTCGATCGGCACGACCCCCGACAACCGCAAGTACGTCGAGGCCACCGGCACGCTCGCCCAGGCGGCCGCCGCCTTCGACACCTCCTTCGCGGAGTACCGCACCGAGGGCAAGGTGGTGCGTGCCAACGCCTCGGCGCTCAAGGTCCCCGCGAGCCTGACCGCCGTCGAGGGCGTCGTCGGGCTCGACGAGTCGCAGACCCTGGCCCACGCGGACAAGGTCACCCCGGGACCGGACCTGTTCCGCAACGCCGAGCCGACCAGCGCCTACTGGGGCGAGAAGACGGTGCAGAACACCCCCACGCCGGACGGCACCGCCCTGCCGGCCTCCCCGAGCGCCTTCGCGCCCAAGGGGTATGCCGGGGCGCAGCTCCAGGGCCTGTACGGCATGACCGGGGCGATCGGCTCCGGCAACGACGGCCGGGGAGTCACGGTCGGCATCATCGACGCCTACGCGTCGCCGACGATCCTCCAGGACGCCAACACCTACTCGGCCGCCCACGGGCTGCCGTCCCTCAACGGTCACTTCACCCAGGTCGTGGCGCCGGGCACCTACAACCGTCCCGAGAACCCCAGGCAGGACCCCCAGGGCTGGGCCGGTGAGGAGACCCTCGACGTCGAGGCGGTCCACACCATGGCTCCGGGAGCCGACATCACCTACATCGGCGCCCCGAACAACTACCGCGACATGGACGCGATCATGAACAAGGTCGTGGACCAGCACCTCGCCGACATCGTCAGCAACTCCTACGGCTACGGCGGCGAAGCACTCCCGGCCGGCACCATCAAGCCGTCGTTGGACACCCAGATCCAGGCGGCCGCCGAGGGCATGACGCTGTTCTTCTCCTCCGGCGACAGCGGCGACGAGACCGGCGGGGTCGCCGGCGCCACCCCCAGCCCGGACTGGCCGGCCTCGAGCCCCTACGTCACGGCGGTGGGCGGCACCAGCGCCGGCGTGTCCCAGGCCAACGGTCGCGTCTTCGAGCTCGGCTGGGAGACCGCCAAGGGCACGCTGAACAAGGCCACCACGACGTGGAACACCCCGGTGTTCCTCTACGGCAGCGGCGGCGGCACCTCGCGGCTGTTCGCCCAGCCGTCCTACCAGGCGGGTGTGGTCCCTGCGGCCATCTCGCAGACCTACGGTGGCGGCGCGATGCGCTCGGTGCCCGACGTCGCGGCCCTGGGGGACCCCAACACGGGCATGCTCGTCGGTGAGACCCAGACCTTCCCGGACGGGTCGCAGCAGTACTCCGAGTACCGCATCGGCGGCACCTCGCTCGCCTCGCCGCTCTACGCGGGCATGTTCGCCCTGGCCCAGCAGAAGGCGGGTCACGCGTTCGGTCTCGCCAACCCGGTGCTCTACGGAGCCCGCAGCACCAGCATCGACATCACCAAGTCCGACATCGCGGCCTACCCCGGTGACGTTCGCTCCGACTACGTCAACGGCGTCGACGTAGTCGACGGCTACGTCTACAGCGCTCGCTACTTCGACCGTGATGACGCCCTGACCATCCACGTCCGCCCCGGGTACGACGACGTCACCGGCGTCGGGGTCCCCAACGGACAGGCGTGGTTGAACGCGGTCGCTTCCTCCTGACCGCGCGCGCCGGCGGGTGGGGCCCCTTCACCCTCTCGTCGGCGCCACCCCCTGGCTCCTCGTGCGGAGAGGGTCAGGGTATGCCGCCCGCTCACCCAGGCTCAGCGCCTGAGGTGGGCGGGCGGCGTACGTTCCGCACGGGGGAGAGAGGGTCGGCGAGCCGGTCAGCTCATCGACATCCCGCCGGCTGGTGCGCTGGCGAACCACGGGGAGTGCAGGTCGAGGTAGCGCATGTCCCTCACCTGGGCCATCTCGTCCTCGAACTCGCGACGACGGTCCTCGGGCATCTCCTTCTTCTCGCCGACGCGGGCCTCCTCCTCGCTCCGGAACGCGATGGTCTCGGTGAAGAAGCCGTCCTCGTCGATCGCGATGGTGCCGCCGATGATCTCGGGACGCTGCTCCTGGAGCATGTCCATCGGCTGGTCCATGAAGCGCCGGAACCGCTCGGTGTCACTGAGCCGGCCCTGCATGACCTGCACGAAGCCCGCGTCGTCCGAACCGCCGTTCAGGAACATCTGCGCGTTGTCGCAGTCGTGGAAGGTGACGTCACCGTCGAAGCACTCCTGCATCTTGGTGAACCACTCACCCTGCTCGGGCCTGGTGGAGTTCCTGGCAGCGGCCTCCCGGCTCTCGAACCGGACCACGCCCACGAACTCGTTGTCGTCGGTCATGCCGTAGGTCCCCCCGAGCCAGCCCTCGGCCGTCGGTCCCAGCTGCTCTCGCCACTCGTCGGTCAGCTGGTGCATTCGGTCCGCGTCCCGACACTTTCCCTGGATGATCTGGATGAACACCTCGAAACCCTCCGCTCTCTGCAGGGGCCGCTTCCCACTGAAGTGGTCCACCTGACGAAGTTACGCCGGGGCCGCTGCCACGTCACCAGACAATCCGGGCTGTGCGCCGAGCGGTCGGCCAGGCACTGGCCGACAGCCCTGCGCGAGGACCGAGGTCACGCGAAGAGTGCCCCCACGACCTCGCGGAAGGTCGCGGTGTGCAGGTCGACGTCCGCCCGGCTCGTCTCGGGGCACATCAGGGCCATGTTGTGGAACGGCGTCATGAGGATGCCCCGGTTGCACATCGCGAGGTGCAGGTAGGCATCGAGCACGTCGTCGGCGGCCGCTGCAGACTCTTCACCGTTACCGGGTGCGGGACGCGCGAAACGGTACTCCGCCCGGGCGCCGAGCTGGCTGATCGACCAAGGGACGTCGAGCTCGTCGAGTGTCGCCTGGACGCCGGCGGTGAAGGCCGTCGCCAGCTCGGTCATGTGGCTGAACGCGTCGGGCGTAAGCACCTCCGCGAGCGTGGCCCGCATCGCCGCCGTCGACAGGGCGTTGCCTGCCAGCGTGCCGCCGACGCCACCCACGTCGACGATGTCGGCCTCGCCGGCATCGGTGTGACGGGTGACCGCGTCGGCGACCTCTCGGGAGATCCCGTAGGCGCCGCAAGGGATCCCGCCACCGATCGACTTGCCGATGACGAAGATGTCCGGCTCCAGGTGCCACTCGCGGGTCGCGCCACCCCACCCGGCCGAGAACGTGTGCGTCTCGTCGATCATCAACAGGGCGCCGTACCGGGTGGCTAGGTCGCGGAGCCGGGCCAGGAATCCCTCGTCGGGCAGCACGATCCCGATGTTGGTCAGGGCGGGCTCGGTGAGGATCGCGGCGACGTCGCCGTGGGCCAGCGCTGCCTCGACCGACGCGAGGTCGTTCCAGGTCGCGACGCGGGTCGTGAGGTCGAGGTCGACCGGGGGAGCGACGTTCCCGGGGCGACTCTGCGCCTTGCCCTCGGGACCGGGCAGGGCGAACGCCTCGTCCACGGAGCCGTGGTAGCAGTAGGCGAACACCAGCACCTTGGGCCGCCCGGTGGCGAGCCGTGCCAGCCGGATCGCCCAACGGTTTGCGTCGGTCGCGGACAGCGTGAAGCTCCACAACGGCATACCGAAGCGTCGCTCCAGCTCTGCGCCCACCCACTGGGCGTCCGCGGTCGGGAGCATAGTGGTGATGCCGCCCAGGTCGCCGGCCCGGCGCTGGACGGCGGCCACGGTCGCGGCAGGGGAGTGGCCGGCCATCGCGCCGGTGTCGCCGAGGGCGAAGTCGACGTAGGTGTGGCCATCGACGTCGGTGACCCGGTTGCCGGTCGCGCGGTCGAGGTAGAGCGGGAATCCGCCGGACCACATGTTCATCCAGGTCATCGGCACGCGGCCGAAGAGGTTGTCGGCCTCCTCGAACAAGGCGCTGCTGCGGGGGTGGTTGTCGGTGTATGCCGCCTGCTCGCGGTTGAGGAGCGCGGTGAGCCGGGCGCGGTCGAGGTGGGCCATGCGGCCACGCTAGGACCCAGGGCGGGCCGGTCGCAGGCGAGTGCGGATTCCGTTGCGGTGCGTAGTCAGCGGTGCGTGGTCAGCCCTTGACGTACGACAACTTTTCGCAGATGCGCCCGTCACGGAAGCGGACGACGTCCACGCCGCGGACGTGGCCCGGCGTGCCGTCGTCGTTCGTCCAGGCGTAGGACCAGCGGAACAGCGCCCGGTCACCGGCGACGAACTGCTCCTCGGTCGTGAAGACGGGGTCCGTCGTCTCGGCGAACATCTGGGTCCACACGGCGCGCACGGCATCGGCCCCCTCGTGGCGGACCCCGTCCGGCGCCGGCCCCGTGGCCTCGAACACGCAGTCCGGGGTCATCTCCAGCAGGGCCGCGTCCATGTCACCGTGCCCGAACGCCCGCAGGAAGCGAGCGGCGCAGGCATGGTTGGGGCCCCACTCCGAGTCGCGTCCGAAGGTGGCGAGCAGGTCGGCCTGGGACCCGCCGTGGGAGATGGCCCGAGGCGCCACGGCGCCGACGCTGCGGTAGGCCTCCTCGCGCTCGGCGAACCAGCCGGCCACGCCCGCCACGAGGGTCGGGTCGAGCCGCCGGTCCGTCCCGGTCGCCGCCGACAGGTCCCAGGAGTGGATGAGGTGGTCGGAGGCGAGCTGCCAGACGTACTCGGCGACGTCGGTGTCGCCGAAGGACAGGGGAACCGTGCCGCCCCGGGGGAGCCGCTCGGCGACGGACGTGGTGGCTGCCTTCGCCGCATCGATCGACCGCGCCACCGGCTCGTCGCCGAGCAGGTCGCCGTCGAGGCGGTCGCCCACCTCCTGGATCGTGCCGCCCTCCAGGAGGGCAGCGGTCCACAGGTCCTCCGACGTCACGTGGTTGACCAGGTCCCGCACGCTCCACTCGCTGCAGGGGGTGGGGGAGTCCCACTGGTCGTCGCGGACCGCGACGACGACGTCGGCCCAGCGCTCCACCGTGCGGTGGTACAGCGTGTTGAGATCCATCAGATAGCTCCGCTCTGCAGTGCCGTTCTGGTGGCCCGTACCCACCAGTCGAGGTCCGTCCTCTCCCGGGCCCGGATCGCCCGGTCCGGGTGCTCGACCGCGTCGAGCGCCTTGTTCCACCCCAGCCAGACCATGGCCGACAGGAGCCCGAGGTGCATGGTCCGGTCGTCGCATGCCTCGCCGGCCGCTGCCCGATACCAGCCGATCAGGTCCTCCCTCGTCGCCTCGACGACCGAGGAGCACCCGGCGACGAACCTGGCGATGTCGAGGGCTCCCGGTCCCTGCGTCGCCATCGCCCAGTCCAGGAGGACGAGGTCGTCTCCCTCGAACGCCATGTTGACCGTGGCCAGGTCACCGTGGGCCAACGTCGACGGCGAACGGTGCAGGGCGGTGACGAGCGGGGTGGGGTCGTCGAGCAGGCCGAGCACGGGGTCAGCGACGTCGGGCGGGACGGCATCGGCGAACAGCTCCCATCCGCGCAGTGCCAGGCGCATGAGCTCGACCTCGGCGACCCGGGCCTCCCGGATGCGTCGCGGGGTGAACAGCGTCACGACGAGGTCGAGCGGAGCCAGTCCGGGCGGCGCCTGGCCGAGAAGGGCACGGTGGAGGGAGGCGACTGCGGTCATCGTCTGTGCCGCCCGCTCGGCCGAGAGCCGGTCCTCCCACGTCAGGACGCGGTCGCCGAGGTCCCGCAGCACCAGGACCGTGCTGTCACCCTCGACCCAGCCGTCCACCACGGCGTGACCGACGCCCGGGGGCAGCCGGTCGAAGGCGCCGTCGCGCCACAGGACGTACTCCGGGGAGGGCCCACCGCCCGTCATGGCCAGGGTCACGTCGTGTCGGGGGTCGACCCGCTTGACCACGAGCGCACGCCCGTCCCGGAGCCGGACCCGCTCGAGCCCCGCTCCCGACTTGCCCACGTGGTCCGAGACCACTGTGCGTTCCACGACGTCGCGCAGGACGTCGCCCGCTGCCACGAGTCCACCGTGGCACGGAGCGCAGCCGCCCACCATGGCCCGATGGAGCCACTCAGGAGCCGGTGCCTAGGCTTGCCCCATGGCCAGGCAGCGCGTTCCCGAAGGACCCCCACCCGCCCTGGCGGTGCAGAAGCTGCGGATCAGGTACGCGAAGCGGGGTCGGCTGCGGTTCTCCTCCACCCGCGACTTCCAGCGTGCCCTCGAGCGTGCCCTGCGCCGTGCGGGGGTGCCGATGGCGTTCTCGGCCGGCTTCCACCCGCACCCGAAGATCAGCTACGCGAACGCGGCGCCCACCGGGACCGCCAGCGAGGCCGAGTACTTCGAGATCTCGGTGACCGAGAGGGTCGACCCCGAGTCCGTGCGTCGGGCCCTCGACGAGGCGCTGCCCGAGGGGTTGGACGTGCTCGAAGTGGTCGAAGCCTCCCCCGGTGCGCTCGCGGACCGGCTCCAGGGCAGCGACTGGGTGATGGACTTCCCGGGGCTCACCGTCGAGCAGCTCCAGCAGGCCGCCGACCAGCTCCTCGCGCTCGACCGGGTCGAGGTCATCCGCACCTTCAAGACCGGTCCGAAGACCTTCGACGTGAGATCGGCCGTCGTGTCGATGACCACGGAGCCGTCGCAGCGCCCCGACTGTGCGATACTGCGGGTGGTTGTACGGCACACCACACCGGCCGTACGCCCCGACGACGTCCTGACCGCGCTGCGAGCAGCCACGGAGCTCACGCCACCGACACCACCCCTGGTGACCCGACTGGCGCAAGGCCCGCTGCGACCCGCAACCGCTGGGGTGGCTGATCCACTGGCTGCCGACAAGAACGACGACGGCGCCTGACCTGGTGCCGCGCGACCTGCGCGAGCCTTGACGGGCGTAGCCCACCCGACTTCCGTGTCGACGGCACCCGCCACCGACACGACGCAACACCGCGCACCACGTGGCCGATGGGAGAGTCCTCCAGGACTCTCGGTGTGGCCTTCGCCCGTGGGTGACGGAAGGGCGCCGAATGGCCTCCAACGAAGACCTGTTCACCTCAGACTCCTCAGGCACCTCAGAGGGCCCAGACACCTCGGGTACCTCCGCGCAGGAGGCTGCTGCGGACGCTGGCGTCAACGCCCCGGCACCAGCCCGCAAGCGTGCACGACGGGCGACCAAGAAGGCGTCCGCACCGGAAGCTGTCGAGGTCACCGACTCGGGCGCAGCCGTCGTCGCGCAGGACGTCCTCGCCCTGGACGCTGCCCTCGGCTCCGCCGAGACGGATGCCGCCGACACGACCGAAGCTCCGGTCGCGGCGAGGAAGGCCGCCACCAAGTCGGCCACCAAGAAGACTGCGAAGAAGGCCACCGCGAAGAAGGCGGCTCCCAAGAAGGCCGCCAAGGCCACCGCCGACTCCCTTGCCGCCGACGTGGAGCCCGCCGTCGACGGGACGGCCATCGGCGAGACCATCGACGAGACCACCGACCCGACCGCGGTGGACGCCGAGCCTGCCACCGCCGCCCGCAGGACGAGGTCGCGTCGGGCCACCCGCGCCACGGCAGAGCCGGCGCTCGACGAGACGATCGACGCCGAGGCCACCGAGGCCACCGAGGGCGAGACGCCCGAGGACGAGACTTCCGAGGACGAGGCCGCAGCGACTGCCGCTGCCGTGCCGAGCTTCGGCGTGGTGTTCCAGGCGCCGGACCCGGCAGCGGCCCGGCCGACGCGCCGCCGCGCGGCCACCAAGGCGGCGGGACCGCCGCAGGTCACGGAGGCAGCCCCGGTCGCCGAGCAGGACACGACAGGCGAGGCAGAGCAGGCCGATGGTGCAGCCGAGGTCGGCGAGGTGCAGGACGCACCCGCACCGCGCCGCCGCCGCGGCCGTGGGGCCAGGCAGCAGGGCGGCGCCCAGGGCGACGCAACCGCCCGCGAGGACGCCGACACCGCCGAACGCACCGAGGACGCCGCGCAGGCCGACCAGGGTGGGGACGGCCACGCAGGCGACGACGACTCCGAGGGTGGTTCCGAGGGCGGTCGCCGCCGGCGCCGCCGTGGCGGCAAGGGCCGCGGCCGTGGCCGAGGTCAGGGCGACGCCGACGCCGCTGTTTCCTCTGAGGACGACGACGAGCCCTCCTCCGAGGGCCCCGACTCCGATGCCCTCGACGACCAGGGTGGTGACGGCGACGCGTCGTCGAGCCGTCGTCGTCGTCGCCGTCGCCGCAGTGGTTCCTCGGCCGAGGGGGACGACCCGCCCGGCACCGTGACCCGCGTGCGCGAGTCCCGCCGCGACGAGCCGCAGAGCGTGAAGGGCTCGACCCGCCTCGAGGCCAAGAAGCAGCGTCGCCGCGAGGGCCGCGAGGCCGGCCGTCGTCGCACGATCATCACCGAGGCCGAGTTCCTCGCCCGTCGCGAGAGCGTCGAGCGCGTCATGGTCGTCCGCGAGCGTGAGGGCCGCACCCAGATCGGCGTGCTCGAGGACAACGTCCTCGTCGAGCACTACGTGTCGCGCGAGAGCAACGCGTCGATGGCGGGCAACGTCTACCTCGGCCGGGTCCAGAACGTGCTCCCGTCCATGGAGGCTGCCTTCGTCGACATCGGCAAGGGCCGCAACGCCGTGCTGTACGCCGGTGAGGTCAACTGGGATGCCGCGGGGCTGGAGAACAACCAGCCCAAGCGCATCGAGAACGCCCTCAAGTCCGGTGACACCGTTCTCGTGCAGGTCACCAAGGACCCGATCGGTCACAAGGGCGCCAGGCTGACCAGCCAGATCTCGCTCCCGGGCCGTTACCTCGTCTACGTGCCCGAGGGCTCGATGACGGGCATCTCCCGCAAGCTCCCCGACACCGAGCGCAGCCGCCTCAAGGGCATCCTCAAGGAGGTCGTGCCGGACAGCGCCGGCGTCATCGTGCGCACCGCCGCCGAAGGGGCGAGCGAGGAGGAGCTGCGCGCCGACGTGGAGCGACTCACCAAGACGTGGGACAAGATCAAGGGCAAGGCCGACTCCAAGGGCAAGGCCAAGGGCGGGTCCCCGTCCCTCGTCCACGGCGAGCCGGACCTCACGGTCCGCGTCATCCGCGACGTCTTCAACGAGGACTTCACCTCCCTCGTGGTTGCCGGCGACCAGGCCTACGGCGAGGTCAGCGACTACCTCGGCGACGTCGCCCCCGACCTCGCCGAGCGGCTCCAGAAGTGGACCTCCGAGGAGGACCTGTTCACCCACTACCGCGTGGACGAGCAGATCGCCAAGGCCATGGACCGCAAGGTCTGGCTGCCCTCGGGTGGCTCCCTGGTCATCGACCGCACGGAAGCGATGACGGTCGTCGACGTCAACACGGGCAAGTTCGTCGGCTCGGGGGGCAACCTCGAGGAGACCGTCACGAAGAACAACATCGAGGCGGCCGAGGAGATCGTCCGGCAGCTCCGGCTGCGCGACATCGGCGGCATCATCGTCATCGACTTCATCGACATGGTCCTGGAGAGCAACCGCGACCTCGTGGTGCGCCGCCTCCTGGAGTGCCTGGGCCGGGACCGGACCAAGCACCAGGTCGCCGAGGTGACCTCGCTCGGCCTGGTCCAGATGACCCGCAAGCGCGTCGGGTCGGGCCTCATCGAGGTCTTCTCCGAAACCTGCGAACACTGCGGTGGACGCGGGATCATCGTGCACGCCGACCCGGTCGACCGGTCGTCCGGTGGCGACGGCCGAGACAGCCGCGACAACCGGGACAGCGGTGGCGGCAGTCAGGGTGGCGCCGGCTCGAGCGGCCAGAACTCACGCAGTGGCCGCGGCCGTCGCGGGCGCTCCGGCACCTCGGCCCCTGAGGAGCAGGCCCCGCCGCAGCCGGTCCACTCCGGTCCGACCCCGGCCCAGATCGCCGCAGCCGCGCACGCGGCGGCCCTGAAGTCGGCCGACCACCACCACCACGACGACGACCACGACCACCCCGAGCACGACGACCTGGGTGGGCAGGATGCCCCGGTCGTCGAGGTGCACGAGGACGTCGACCAGGAGCAGCCCGACCAGGCTGTCCCGGAGACTGCCTCTGAGGTTGTCCCTGAGGTTGTCCCTGAGACGCTGACGGAGCCCGAGCCGGTCCGCGAGCTCGCTCCCGAGCCCGTGGCCCTGGCCCCGAAGCGCCGCAAGCGCGGCCGCGTCGTCGCACCGGCCGGCCCGCCGCGCGCAGGCGCCGGCGACGCCGACGGCGAGCCCTCCGCGGAGGCGACGGCAGAGCAGGCCTGAGCCGTGCGGCATACCGGTGGATCACCCCTCGGTGTGCCGCACGACCGCCGGTTTGGTCGGCAAGGCCCCTAGCCGGTAATCTTCATCCTTGGTGCGCCCACCATCCGGCGTCCGCGGCTGAGTTGAGTCACAGCGCGGGTAGCTGCTGGCTGGTCCAGACAGAGAGCGCGTGCTTCCCGAAGTAGAAAAGAGTTCCACGTGTACGCGATTGTTCGCGCTGGTGGTCGCCAGGAGAAGGTTTCCGTCGGCGACGTCCTCATCATCGACAAGGTCAGCGGCAAGGCTGGCGACAGCATCGACCTGACCCCCTTGCTCGTCGTCGACGGCTCGACCGTGACCAGCGACGCTGCCAAGCTCGCCAAGGTCAGCGTCAAGGCTGAGGTCGTCAAGGCCGCCAAGGGCCCCAAGATCACGATCATGAAGTACAAGAACAAGACCGGCTACCGCAAGCGTCAGGGCCACCGTCAGCACCTGACCCAGGTCAAGATCACCTCGATCGACGCCTGAGTTTCGGACCAGAACAAGACATAGGCAGGTACTGACATGGCACACAAGAAGGGTGCGTCCTCGACCCGCAACGGTCGCGACTCGAACGCACAGTTCCTCGGCGTCAAGCGCTTCGGCGGCCAGCTCGTGAACGCGGGCGAGATCCTCGTCCGCCAGCGTGGCACGCACTTCCACCCCGGTGACGGCGTCGGCCGTGGCGGCGACGACACGCTGTTCGCGCTCGTCGCGGGCAACGTCCAGTTCGGCACGAAGCGTCGGCGCAAGGTCGTCAACATCGTCCCGCTGGAGACCTCGGACGCCAGCTGAGCCTCCGGGCGAAGCAGGAGATCAGATACTTCCGGGCGAAGCAGGAGATCAGATACCTCCGGGCGAAGCAGGAGATCAGATACCTCCGGGCGAAGCAGGAGATCAGAAACTTCGGTATGCCGCGTGGCCAGGCCACGCGACGCACCGCACCGGAGGGGGGGGGGGGGGCCACCTTCGTCGACCGCGTCGTGCTGCACGTCGCTGCCGGCGACGGCGGACACGGAGTGGCTTCCGTCAAGCGCGAGAAGTTCAAGCCGCTCGGAGGCCCGGACGGTGGCAACGGCGGGCGTGGCGGCAACGTCATCCTGCGCGTCGACCCGAACGCCACCACGCTGCTGGACTACCACCACCACCCCCACCGCAAGGCGACGAACGGCAAGCCCGGCGCCGGTGACGAGCGCAACGGCGCCGACGGCGGCGACCTGGTGCTGCCCGTCCCGGAGGGCACCGTCGTCAAGGACGGCGCCGGTGAGGTGCTGATGGACCTCGTCGGACTCGACGGTGAGTTCATCGTCGCCAAGGGTGGCCGGGGTGGCCTCGGCAACAAGGCCCTGTCGTCGGCCCGTCGCAAGGCGCCCGGCTTCGCCCTGCTCGGTGAGCCCGGTGACACCCTCGACATCGTCCTCGAGCTCAAGTCGCTCGCCGACGTCGCGCTGATCGGCTTCCCCTCTGCAGGGAAGTCCTCTCTCGTGTCGGTGCTGTCGGCCGCGCGACCCAAGATCGCGGACTACCCGTTCACCACGCTGGTGCCCAACCTCGGCGTCGTCCAGGCCGGTGACGCTCGCTTCACCATCGCCGACGTCCCCGGGCTGATCCCGGGCGCCAGCGAGGGCAAGGGCCTCGGGCTGGAGTTCCTGCGCCACGTCGAGCGGTGCTCGGTCCTGGTGCACGTGATCGACTGCGCGACCCTCGAGCCCGGCCGCGACCCGATGAGCGACCTCGACGTCATCGAGCGCGAGCTCGCCCAGTACGTCCCTGACGCGACCCTCGGCGGCCGACCGCTGGCCGAGCGCACGCGCATGGTCGTGCTCAACAAGTCCGATGTCCCTGACGCGAACGAGCTGGCCGACATGGTCAAGCCCGACCTCGAGGCGCGCGGCATCGAGGTGTTCGTCGTGTCCGCGGTCGCCCACACGGGGCTGCGTGAGCTGACCTTCGCCATGGCGCGGCAGGTCAAGGCCGCTCGGGCCGAGATCGAGGCCGCAGCCGCGGCCACCCCGCAGCGCATCGTGATCCGGCCCAAGTCGGTCGACGACACCGGCTTCAAGGTCATCCGCGAGAACACCCCGGACGGCGAGGTCTTCCGCATCGACGGTGAGCGGCCCACCCGCTGGGTGCGCCAGACCGACTTCTCCAACGACGAGGCCGTGGGTTACCTCGCCGACCGGCTGGGCCGGGCCGGCGTCGAGCAGGCGCTCTTCGCCGCCGGGGCGGTCGCCGGAGCCACCGTGCTCATCGGCCCGAAGGACGACGCCGTCGTCTTCGACTGGGAACCCACCCTCGTGGCCGGCGCCGAGCTGCTGGGCGCCCGCGGCACCGACCTGCGGCTCGAGGACGCTGCCCGTCCCACCCGCGACGACAAGCGGGCCGACTACGCCGACCGTCGCGCGGCCAAGACCGCCGCCCGCGACGAGCTCGCTGCCGAGCGTCGGGCCGGTCACTGGGCCACGGCGAAGGACGAGGACGCCGAGGAATGAGCGTCGAGGGATGAGCGCGGCTGACCGCCGGGGGGACGTGGCCCGCGCCCGGCGCCTCGTGGTCAAGGTCGGTTCGTCGAGCCTGACCGACGTCGGGGGAGGGGCGCTCGACGAGGAGCGGCTCATCGCCCTCGTCGACGTGCTCGCCAAGCGACGCCTCGCCGGTCACCAGGTCGTGCTGGTGTCCTCGGGCGCCATCGCCGCGGGCATCGCACCTCTCGGCCTGACCAGGCGGCCCTGGGACCTCGCGACCCAGCAAGCCGCGGCCAGTGTGGGGCAGGGAGCCCTCGTCGCGGCATACCAGCGGGCTTTTGGTGTCCACGGGCTGACGGTGGGGCAGGTGCTCCTGACGGCCGACGACATGACCCGTCGGTCGCACTACACCAACGCACGGCGCACCCTCGACCGGTTGCTCGAGCTGGGCATCGTGCCCATCGTCAACGAGAACGACACCGTGGCCACCCACGAGATCCGGTTCGGGGACAACGACCGGCTTGCCTCCCTGGTGGCCCACCTCGTGCACGCCGACGGGCTCGTCCTGCTCACTGACGTGGACGCCCTGTATGACGGGCCGCCCAGCCGAGCCGGAACCAAGCGGGTGCCGACCGTGGTCGGGGGAGCGGGCCTGGACGTGATCGCGATCGGCGGCACGGGTTCGAGCGTCGGCAGCGGCGGAATGGTCACCAAGGTCGAGGCGGCCTCCATCGCCAACGCCGCGGGGATCACGACCGTGCTCACCAGTGCGACCCAGGTCGAGCAGGCGCTGGCCGGCGAGGACGTGGGCACCGTGTTCGTCCCCACGGGCTCGCGCCGCACCTCCCGCAAGCTGTGGCTGGCCCACGCCACGACGCCGATGGGCCGGCTGCTGCTCGACCCGGGGGCAGTGCGTGCGGTCACCGAGCGGCGTACGTCGCTGCTGCCCGCCGGGATCACCGGAGTCGAGGGCACCTTCTCCGACGGTGACCCCGTGGACCTGTGTGCTCCCGAGGGGCGCGTGGTCGGCAGGGGCTTGGTCAACTACAGCTCTGCCGAGCTGCCCGGCATGCTGGGCCGCTCGACCCACGAGCTGGCCAAGGAGCTCGGGCCGGAGTACGAGCGTGAGGTCGTCCACCGCGACGACCTCGTCATCCTGTAGGACCGTCTTCACCTGGCGCCCTCAGCGGAGCCGGCTGACCTCGAACTGCAGTCGCGGCTCGGCGATGGTCTCCTGCGACTGGACCAGCTGGAGCTCTCGCTCGCCGGAGTCGAGGGTGTTCTGGAGCAGGTCGAACACGCTGCTCGACGTCCGGGCCAGGGCCACCGCCGGGTCGCCGGTCGACAGCAGGTGCGCGGTGAACAGGGCAGCCGTGACATCGCCGGAACCGTTGGCCTTCATGGCCAGTCGCGGCGTCTGGACGATCCATGCGCCGTCGTCGGTGACGGCCATCATCTCGATGGTGTCGGCGGGGGCGTCGGGCCGCTCGACGCTCGTGACCAGCACGATCGACGGACCCAGGTCGCGCGCGAGGTCAACGGAGGCCAGCGTCTCCTCGATGGTCCGAGGCTGCGTGCCCGTGAGAAAGCCGAGCTCGAACTGGTTGGGCGTGATCAGGTCGGCGGCCGGGACCACGCGCTCGCGCAGCAGCACCGGGATCGCCGGGTGCACGAAGCAGCCGCTCTTGGCGTTGCCCATCACCGGGTCGCAGGCGTAGATCGCACTGGGGTTGGCCGCCTTGACCCGCGCCACGGCGTCGAGGATCACGTCCCCGATGTCTTCGCCTCCCTGGTAACCGGACAGCACCGCGTCGACCTCGGCGAACGCGCCACGCTCCTCGACGCCGCGCAGGACTGCGCGGACGTCGTCGGCGGGCAGCAACGGCCCCCGCCACTCGCCGTAACCCGTGTGGTTCGAGAAGTGAACGGTGTGGACGGGCCAGACCTCGACCCCCAGCCGCTGGAGGGGGAAGACGGCGGCGCTGTTGCCGACGTGGCCGTAGGCGACCGAGGACTGGATCGACAGGATGCTCACGCCAGCATTCAACCAGCGTGGCGGAGAGGTCCCCACCCGGCTGCTGGACGGGCGCGTGGTGAGGTGGCCACGCGGCTTACCCTTGGGGCATGGCTGAGATCGACCACGCCGCCGTCGCGCAGGTCGCCACCGCGGCCCGCGCCGCTCGCGCGGCCTCCCGCAGGCTGGCGCTGCTCTCACGGGCGGACAAGGACGCTGCGCTGCACGCGCTCGCCGATGCCCTCGACGCCGCGACCGACCGCGTCGTGGCGGCCAACGCCGAGGACCTCGAGCGCGGCCGCGCTTCCGGTATGCCGCAGGGCCTGCTGGACCGCCTGGCTCTCGACCCGCATCGGGTCGCCGCCGTGGCCCAGGCGCTGCGTGACGTGGCCGCCCTGCCGGACCCGGTGGGGGAAGTCGTCCGGGGCTCGACCCTCGCCAACGGCCTGCAGATCCGCCAGGTGCGGGTACCCATGGGCGTCGTCGGCATGGTCTACGAGGCGCGCCCCAACGTGACTGTCGACGCCGCCGGGCTGGGCCTGAAGTCCGGGAACGCCGTCATCCTCCGGGGTGGTTCGGCCGCCGAGTCGACCAACCGGGCGCTGGTCGACGTGATGCGGGCGGGTCTCGAGAGCCAGGGACTGCCGGCCGACGCCATCACCCTGCTCGAGGGTGGGCGGGACTCCGTGCGAGCGCTGCTCACCGCCCGCGGCCTGGTCGACCTGATCATCCCTCGCGGCGGTGCCGGCCTGATCCAGACCGTCGTGACCGAGTCGACGGTGCCGGTCATCGAGACCGGGGTGGGCGTCGTGCACGTCTACGTCGACGCTGCCGCTGACCTCGACAAGGCCCTGGCCATCACGGTCAACGCCAAGACCCATCGACCGAGCGTCTGCAACGCCGCCGAGTCGCTGCTGGTGCATCAGGCGGTCGCGGCTGACTTCCTGCCCAAGGTCCTTGCCGAGCTCTCAGGTGCCGGTGTGGTCCTGCACACCGACGACGCGTCGGGCGCGGCTGCTGAGGCTGCCGGGGTGGCCCACGAGGCGGCCACCGAGGAGGACTACGGCACGGAGTACCTCGCGTTGGAGATGAGCGTCCGCGTGGTGCCCGACCTCGACGCCGCCATGGAGCACATCCGGACCTACGGCTCCGGGCACACCGAGGCGATCGTGACCGAGGACCGCGCTGCCGCCCGACGCTTCACCAGCGAGGTCGACGCCGCTGCCGTCATGGTGAACGCCTCGACGCGGTTCACCGACGGGGGAGAGTTCGGGTTCGGCGCGGAGATCGGGATCTCCACCCAGAAGCTGCACGCCCGGGGGCCGATGGCCCTGCCGGAGCTCACCACGACCAAGTGGATCGTCGAGGGCGACGGACAGGTGCGCGCCTGACGCTCGGGTGTGTCCAGGGACAAGGTGAGAGCCCCTCGAAGTATGAGTTCGAGGGGCCCTCGGTGGCGATCCTCCCGGCCGCTGACAGAGCCAGCTGCTGGGTGGATCTCCAGGTGCGAGGTCCGGTGCCACCGAGGTGGCGCCATGCTCGCGGTGCGGGTGCTGTCGTCACCGAGGTGACGACTCTCCCCACGGGTGGTGCAGTTCCTCGGCCGGCGAACCGGCCATGTCCCTGCCCCTGTCGATCGCCCACGTCCTCCGGCGAACCGGATGTTGTGGCCACTGCGACGATGGCGCCCTGCCTGCTCCGGCGAACCGGTGCAAGCCATGGCGATGCGATCTGGTCAACGGGCCCGGCATTCCTCCGCGGCGTCGCCCGCGGACCTGTCAGCCCGAAGGCCTCAAGGACCTCGTCCGAGCGAACCCGGTCGAGGCGGTCGTCCGTTATCCGGCTGACCTGTGCTCCTGTCTCACGGCCGTCCCGGGTCTCCCCGTTTCGACCCTCCGACCGGAGCGCGTGAGAGATTTCTAATGGCCGCATCCGTTGTGCCGCAATAGCTTTCGCGAAACATTTTTCGTCCACCGGTTTCCCACACCGTTGTCCACACCCGGCCGTGCTCGCACGGGATGTTGTACACACCCCTGTGCACAACATCCGTGGACAGACGCGCCGATGGATCCGGTCCGATCCCCGGGCGGATCCCGGGAGAGCGGGGGCTTGCGAGGCGGGGGCGGCGATGGGCACGGCCCGGGCCCCGCCGGCGGGTACGCTGGGGCCCATGTCGTTGTCGTCGTCGTCCGTGTCCCTGTCGAACCTGGTCGTTGTCGCCGAGGAGCACACTCGCGAGCTGCCGATGTCTCCCTATGCCTTCGGGGCCCTCGCGTTCGTCTCGTTCCTCGCCCTCCTGGGCGTCCTGTGGGCCTTCCGTGGCACCGCGCAGAAGCACGTCCTCGGTCACGCCTCGCACGGCGGTGGCCACCAGCACGACAGCCACGGCGCGCACACCGACCACCAGGGCAGCCACCACTGACCATGCGCCTCGGAGTGATGGGCGGGACGTTCGACCCGATCCATCACGGCCACCTCGTGGCCGCCTCCGAAGTCCAGACCCGGTTCGGGCTCGATGAGGTCGTCTTCGTCCCCACGGGCCAGCCCTGGCAGAAGGACGAGCGCGAGGTCAGCGCACCGGAGCACCGCTACCTCATGACGGTGGTGGCGACCGCTTCCAACCCCCGCTTCACGGTGAGCCGGGTGGACATCGACCGTCCCGGCCCGACCTACACGATCGACACCCTGCGCGACCTGCACCGTGAGCGGCCCGATGCCGAGCTGTTCTTCATCACCGGTGCCGACGCGCTCGCCCAGATCCTGTCCTGGAAGGACGCGGACGAGCTGTTCGACCTCGCCCACTTCGTCGGCGTCACCCGGCCGGGTTACGTCCTTTCCGAGTCCGGTCTCCCCGCCGACCGGGTCACCTTGCAAGAGGTGCCCGCGATGGCGATCAGCTCCACTGACTGTCGAGCGCGCGTCGAGCGCGCCGAACCCGTCTGGTACCTCGTGCCCGACGGCGTCGTCCAGTACGTCAACAAATACCGCCTGTATGCCGCCGGCTCACCTGCCGGCGCACCGGCACGAACGTAGGAGAGCAGTGCCCGCCACCGAACGATCCCTTGACCTGGCCATGACGGCCGCCAAAGCCGCCGACGACAAGCTGGCCACCACAGTGGCCGGCATCGACGTCAGCGAACAGCTCGCCCTCACCGACGTGTTCGTAATCGTCTCGGCGAGCACCGACCGACAGGTCGGCGCCATCGTCGACGAGGTGGAGGACCAGCTCCGCGAGAAGGGTGCCAAGCCGATCCGCCGCGAGGGCGAGCGGGACGGCCGCTGGGTGCTGCTCGACTTCGGCGACATCGTCGTGCACGTCCAGCACGATGAGGAGCGCGAGTTCTACGAGCTCGAGCGGCTCTGGAAGGACTGCCCCGAGATTGACCTCGGCGTGCCCAAGCGCCGGGACGCATGAGCGGCGAGGCCTCGGCCTCGACCGCCCCGACGACCTCTGGTCGGCGCCGGATCATCGTGCTCAGGCACGGCCAGACCGACGACAACGCGCGGGGCGTCTGGCAGGGACAGGTCGACAGTGACCTGTCCTCGCTCGGCCACGAACAGGCACGCGCAGCGGCCGGTGCGCTGGCGGCATACACGCCGTCGGTGGTCGTGGCCTCGGACCTGAAGCGGGCGGCCGAGACCGGCGCGGAGGTCGCGCAGGCGTGTGGCCTGCCGATCAGCTACGACGCGCGGTGGCGAGAGATCCACGTGGGTCAGTGGGCAGGCATGACGAGCGAACAGGTGAGCAGCGAGTTCCCCGAGGAGCGGCTGCGACACCTGCGCGGCGAGGACTTCGTGCGCGGGGTGGACGGGGAGTCGCTGTCGGACGTGGCACAGCGGGTCCGCGCCGCTCTGGACGACCTGCTGGACGGCCTTCCGGCGGGGCAGACGGCCATCGTGGCGACGCACGGGGTGACCGGCCGCGTGGTCATCGCCGAGCTCGTGGACCTCGACCGGCTCACCGCCTGGCGGGTGCTCGGGGGTTTCGGCAACTGCCACTGGGCCGAGGTCGTCGAGGCCGAGAACGGCTGGCGGATCCAGGCCTGGAACGCGTCGGCCTGAGGTCTGTGCGCGGACGCCGCCCCGATTTGGAGATTGGGTGGGGGTACTGGGTAAACTTCCGCAGTCCCCCTCGGGGGATGTCCCACTCGGGAGACCGGGGCTGTGGCGCAGTTGGTAGCGCACTTCCATGGCATGGAAGGGGTCAGGGGTTCGAATCCCCTCAGCTCCACCGAACACGAGATGGCCTCTGGCCGGCGGAAACGCTGGTCAGGGGCCATTTCCGACGGCATCACGCGGGTAGCAGAACCCGGACCTGGTCCCTCACCTCGCGCACGAGGTGGTCGGCCGGTTTGGCGATGTTGATTGTCGCGGCCATGCTGACGAACATGATCGCGGAGACGATGTGCGCGAGGGTAGCGGCGTCGTTGGAGTGGATGCGATCGTCCCGCTGCAGCACATCGGCGATCGCCATTTCGGTCTGCACGGTCAGGTTGAGCGCGTCGCGGTGGTGGGGTTCCTCGGGGTCGCCGAAAACGATCTCTCGTAGGTAGGTCCGTCCGTTGTCGACCTGTTTGCGGTTGCACTCCACGACCGGGCGGACGATCGCCATGACCGCGTCGAGCATGTCGGGGATGTTCTGGGCCGCCGTCCTGCCTTGGGTGAGCGCATCGGCGTAGGTGGAGTTCTGCACGAGCAGCAGGAGCTCGCCCTTGGACTTGGCGTAGAGGAACAGCGTGCCCGCACCGATATCGGCCCTGTCGGCGATCTCCTGGGCGGTGACCTCGTCGACGCCGCGCTCGGCGAAGAGCTCCCGTGCGGCGGCGGTGATGCGGTCGAGTTTCTGCTGCTTGTTCCGCTCACGCCGTCCGACGGGCTGGGAGGTGAGTGGCATGGCTGCCGCCCTTCTCTGCGGTGGGCTCCGGGGTGTGGGCTCGAATGTGCCGGCGCTCATTCTTCCACGGCGGTGAGAGGAGCTCTCGTATCTCGGAACTCCGGTTAGAGCGCCCCACCGGTCCGCCGAGAGCCGCCTTGACTTGGCCGGTCAGGTCATCGGCGATGACCTCGTACTCGCCGGCCTCGACTGCGTCGTAGTCCTCGGTCACGAGCGCCGTTGGCTGCATCTCGTTCGATCGGCGCTTTCGCCAGTGACTTGCTCATGTCGCTCATTCCTCCTGGGTTGGGTCGCCCGGTCGGTCAGCGGGCGAGGAACTCGACGGCGACCGGGGCGAATCTGTCGTGGAACTGGAAGATGCCGCCGTGGCCGGAGTCGGGGTAGATGACCAGCTCGGAGCCCTTGATGCGGCGGTGCAGGTCTTCGGAGAGCACCGAGGGCACCATCCGGTCGTTGTCCCCGTTGGCGATCAGGGTGGGCTGGGTGATCTGCGAAAGGTCGGCGGCGGGTGACCGTCCCCACTTCTTGATCGCCTTGAGCTGCGTCTGGAACGCCCTGACCGCGACCGGCTTGTCGCGGTCCGTTGTGCGCTCCTTGAGGCGCTCCACGAACGCGCGGGCGGCGGGCTTGCCCGTGGCGTTGCGGTTGAAGAAGAGAAACTCCTTCGGGTCCGACCGCGTCACGGCGGCGCGGAGGATGTCGTAGTAGGTGACGCCGGCGACCTTGTCCATGTCCTTGCCGCCAGCGGGGCCGGTGCCGGTAAGGACGAGCTTGCGGACGAGGCCGGGGTGCTTCACCACGAGGGCCTGGGCGATCATGCCGCCGAGGGAGAAGGAGAAGATGTCGACTTTTTCGAAGCCGAGCGCCTTGATGAAGGTGGCGGCGTCATCGGCCATCGCCTCGATGCTGTCGGGAACCGTGCCGGTGGAAGCCCCGATGCCGCGGTTGTCGAAGGTGATGACGTGGTGCTGAGCGGCGATGGGGTCGATGATCCGGGGGTCCCAGTTGTCGAGGTTCGCGGCGAGGTGGACGAAGAAGACGACGGGGACCCCGACCTTCGGCCCCAGCTCGCGGTAGGCGTAGGTCACGCCGCCGGCGTGGATGGTGCGGGTCGGCGCGTCCTTGTAGGAGGTGATGACGTCGTCCTGTGCGTGGCTGTTCGTGCTCATGATGTTCTCCTGTGTCCTGGTTCTCGGGTGATGAGGTGGGCTGGTCAGGCCCTGCTGATGACGGCCTTGCCGCGGATGCCGCCCTTGTCGAGCGACTGAACCGCCTTCACGGTCTGGTCGAAGTCGAAGACCCGTCCGACGACGGGGCGCAGTGCGCCGGCATCGACGAGATCGGTGATGTGGCGAAGCTGGTCACCGCTGGCGCGCATGAAGAGGAACTCGTACGTCACGCCCAGGCGCCGGGCTTGGCGGCGGATGCTGCTGCTCAGGGCCGTCATCACCAGCCGGAGGATCGGGTTGAGGCCGAGCTCGCGGGCAAACGCCGAGTCGGGGGGCCCGGCAATCCCGATCGCTTTGCCACCGCGGCGCAGCACGCGGAGCGACTTCTCTAGGTTTGTCCCGCCGAGGCTGTCCAGCACGAGGTCGTACCCGTCAAGGAGATGTTCGAAGTCCCGGCTGCGGTAGTCGATGACCACGTCCGCCCCGAGCGCCCGCACGAAGTCGACGTTGCCGGTGCTGACGGTGGTGGCGACCGTGGCACCGAGGTGCTTGGCGAGCTGGATCGCGATCGTTCCTACTCCGCCGGCGCCGCCGTGGATGAGGACCCGTTGTCCTGGCTGCAGGTTGCCCCGCTCGACGAGCGCCTGCCATGCGGTCAAGGCCACCAGCGGTAATGAGGACGCTTCCTCGAAGCTGACCGACACGGGCTTGAGCGCCAGATCCGCCTCGGCAACCGCGATGCGTTCCGCGAAGGCTCCGATGCGGTCCTTGTCGGGCCGGGCATACACCTCGTCGCCGAGCCTGAAGCCCTGCACCTTCGCGCCGACGCCGATCACCGTTCCGGCGACGTCGTTGCCGAGGATCTGCGGCAGCTTGTACCGGAGGATCTGCCGGAACTCGCCCGTCCGGATCTTCTCGTCGAGCATGTTGAGCCCGGCAGCCTGGACCTCTACCAGCACGTCGCGCTCTCCGACCACGGGCTCGGGGACATCCGCTTGCTGCAACGGACCCTTGTACTGCCTCACGACGAACGCTCGCATGCTGACTTCTTCCTCGACAGATTAACTGAGTGACCTCAATAATGAGCACGCTCAGTTAATCTGTCAAGCGAGGGCCGTCAGGGATGCTGCTCACCGGGGGTGGTGGCCAGGACGGATGCTTGACCAGCTGCTTGACAGCAGCGGCGCGTTTCGGCGCACTTCGGGGGACGTTCGGGGAATGGTTCATGCTCAGGCGGACGTTCGGGGACACCGGTGGATGTGCCGAATCTGCATGGCATGGAAGGGGTCAGGCGTTCGAATCCCCTCAGCTCCACCGGACACGAGATGGCCCCCGGCCAGCGGAATCGCTGGTCAGGGGCCCTCTCCCTGTCGCTCGGGGTTGGGATCTCCGCGCCTGGGTAATGGGTGGGGATGACACTCACGGATTCGTATGCCCTACCCGATGCAGTCCCGCAGGGCGGCGAAGGCGACGACATGGTCGTCCGCGCGATGCACCGCCTCGAGTCGTCGGCGGCTCTGGACCGACTGGGTCGTGTGCTCGAGTTTGCGTCGAGGCCGCTCGCCGCGGAGCCCACTCGCTCGCTGCTGCTGGGCGCAGGTACGGGTCACGCACTTCACCCGGTCATGACGGATGTCCCCATCGGGCTCTGGTCTTCGGCGGTGCTGCTCGACGTGCGTGGCAGGCGAGCTGACCGCCCCGCTGCGCGCCTGTTGCTGGCGGCGGGCCTCGTGTCTGTGCTGCCCACCGTCGTCACGGGCATGGCTGAGTGGCGTCAGCTGAACCGGCCGGAGAACCGTGTCGGCGCGCTGCACGCGGCGCTGAACCTCGGGGCTGTTGGCTTGTATGCCGTGTCCCTGGGTCTGCGACGTCGCGGCCAGCACGGCTCGGGCGTGGCCGCCAGCATGGCGGCTACCGTCGTCGCCAGCGGGGCGGGATACCTCGGTGGTCACCTCGCAATCGCGAGGAAGGCCGGAACCCGGCACCCGGCATACGAAACTGACGCGGTGGGGCCGAGCCTCGGCCGACCGGATCCCGGGTGAACCCCACCGGCGGCAGGCGGGAGCGGATGGCGGCTCGCTACCCCCAAGCCCCGGGAATCGGGGACCGAGTTGTGGATTGACGAGCACCTCCAGCGGGTAAGGAAGGCCTATCTGCACCCGTCGTCGGGCGCCCTGCTGAAGGAGGTCCTCTGTGACTGACACGGAGATGGCCATCCTCGACTTCGAACGAGAATGGTGGCGCCACGCCGGTGCGAGGGACCAAGAGGTCGCGCAGCGGTGGGGCATGAGTGCCTCCGAGTACGACCGTCGGCTGATCGCGATTGCGATGCGTCCCGAAGCGATGGCTTACGACCCGCTCACGGTGCGGCGCATCCGCAGACGGCTCGTCCCCCCGATCCGCGCGCAGTTCGGCGGTAGGTGACCAGACACGTCAGCCTCGCGCCAGCACACGAATGCGTCAGGTCGAGTGCCACGATGAACGGGTCGGAAGACTGCCTGCACCATCGCTGGGTTCAAGGGACATGACAATGTCAAGCAGGCTGCGGACCGGCTCGTCCCGGCTGAAGGCAGGGTCGCAGAGGCCGGCCACGATGCGGTGCGCCACCTCCGCGAGCTTGATGTTGTGCCGGCTGGAGTACGCCCGGAGCAGCTCGAAGGCGCCGTCCTCCTCAACGCCGAACGTCAGCATCAACGCCCCTTTGGCCTGCTCGATGGCAGCCCGATGCTCCGCGGAGGCGGCCACCGCAGCCCTGGCGGTCTCGCGTATGGGTTCGGTGAGGTCGACGACGAAACCAGTGAGCCGCTTGACCTCTCCACCGACGGCCTCGCTCTCCCCGACGAAGATGACTCGGCGAATCTGGCCATCGCCGCGAACGAGGCTGTAGACACACGAGTACGGGCCCGGGTGGTCGAGGTGATGCTGAAACCTGGCAATCATGACCGGACGGTCCTCTTCGACCATGTGATCCAGGATGAGATCGGTGGTGGGTACCTCGTCAGGTGCCAGATCGTGGAGTTCTCGCAGACCTTCGGACCAGGTCCAGCGGCCACTCTCGGCCTCGTACTCGAACGACATCGTCTGGCCGTCGCTTTGCGCACCGTCGCGGGTCACCGGCTACCTCCTACATGACGACCCTGAGGGATCTCCCAGTGGGAAGGCCACTTCTCGACCAAGCCCAAGAATACGACGCGGAATCCGCCGACGCCACGGGCTCGAACCGGGTGGTCGGGTGCGTTGCATAGTTGACGCGGGATCGGGTAGATGTGATGGGTAACGGTCTAGCGGAGGTCAGCGAGATCATGGAAGGAATCCCCGAGACGCGCTTGGCGCTGGCCGAGATGTCACGGTTCCAGGATGAGGACCTGACGGCTCGGTTCGGCGCCATGGCCGACCGTATGGGCGCGCTTGCCCCGGAGTGTGTCGGCCTGACGTTGTCCTTCCTGCAGCAAGGACTGGCGTTCACGTGGGTCGCCACCGGCTTGGACGTCGCGTCTCTGGACGCGGTGCAGTACCTCGGCAACGGCCCCTGCGTCGAGTCCATGCAGCAGGGCGTCGTCGTGGCAACGACCGGATCGGATCCCCTCGATGAGGGCAACTGGCTGCTGTTCGCGCGAGCGGAGAACACCGCCGGCGTCGAAAGCACGCTCTCCATTCCCCTCCTGGAGGACCACGTCGTCGTCGGCGGGGTCAACCTCTACGGAAGCACACCCACGGCCTTTGACGGGCTGCACTCCGAGCTGGCCGCCGAATGCGGCGGGTGGCCGGCAGGCGCCGTGACCAATGCCGACCTCTCCCTCTCCGGGGTGCGTCGGGCGCAACAGACACCGGAGACGATGCGAGACCAGTTCGTCACCGACCAGGCCGTCGGCATGATCATGGCCGCGCATCGCGTGGGTGACCAGGCGGCAAGCCAACGTCTCCACGAGGCCGCCCAACGAGCCGGCATACAGGATGCGGAACTCGCCCGGATCCTGGTGAAGACCCGGCTGCTCTAGACCGATGTCGGGCGCTGCGCACTGCTGATCCGGGAGCCCGAACGCACCGCTGTGGGTCAGGCGGGATCGCCGAAACTGGTCAGTGGGGCGCGCGTAGCCGCGATGACCAAGTGCTCGACGAGCTCGTCCAACGACCGGAACTCTTGTGTCCTGTTGGCGACCGACAGGTGCCACAGGAGATGGCTCGGAGCATGCTGCTTGATCAAGGTGGCGGCGAGGTGATCGTGCGTGGCGGGAAAGCATCGAGGGCTCAGGTAGGTGCCGAGCTCGTCCGCCCAGCTCGAGGCTTGGGGGCTGGTCGGCGCGGTGGGCGAGGTCATTGGTGTCTCCCGGGGTCGCATCACGCCTGGCCTGTCCATGGGTGCTCACCTCACCGTTCCCACAACCACTCTGACTCAAACGCGCACAACGGCAGGGGTCGCGATCACCTTCATGCGGTTGGAGCCAATCCGTGACTCACGCAGTCAACACGCACCGGTGGCCCCGGAGCGAGCCTCACCCTGTGACGATCGCGGGACGGATTGCCCGGGCTTGTTTGTCTGGCCCGGGGACGGGGTAGCGGGCATGTACATGCATCGCACACCTAGAGCGGGCCAACGGCGGTCCTCGCGAGGAGGGAGAGCTTCGTGCTCGACATGCAGCGACTCGGACCGGCCAGCCTCGTGCTGGTGCGTCACGGCGAGAGCATTGGCAACCTGGCAGATCGCGCGGCCCGTGAAGCCGGGGCCGCCCGACTCGACCTGCAAGACCGCGACGCGGACGTGCCCCTCTCGGACACGGGGCGCGAACAGGCGGACGCCTTGGGCCGGCATCTGCGCGAGCTGGGCGCGACCGCGAGACCGACTGCCGTCGTCAGCTCGCCCTACCGGCGAAGCGCGGACACGGCCGAGCTGGCGCTCGCCGCGGCTGGTCTCGCTACCCCGGTGATGCGCGACGAGCGGCTCCGCGAACGCGAGCTGGGACTGTTCGACGGGCTCACCGGCACCGGCATCCGCGACGAGTACGGCGACGAGGCACGGCGGCGTGAGCACCTCGGGAAGTTCTACTACCGGCCACCCGGCGGTGAGAGCTGGTGTGACGTAGCCCTGCGGGTTCGCTCGTTCCTGCGTGACGTCGGCACCCGCCCGGCCACCGACCGGCTGTGGATCTTCACCCACCAGGCGGTGATCACCTGTTTCCGCTACGTGCTCGAGGGGATGGACGAGGCCGCAGTCCTCACGCTGGACCGCACGGTGGACGTCCCCAACGCTTCGACCACCACGTACCGACGCGGACCGGCGGGCGTACCCGAGCTCGTCGAGTACGCGTCGTCCGCAGTGGTGGAGTCGAGCGGCGTTCCGGCCACGCACGAGCCAGAGCACGCAGGGCGGGGGAGCGCGTCATGAGCCGCACCGTCCGGGACCTGGGCACCGATCAACTCGGCGCGTGGCCACTACCGGACCCGGGCGGGGGCAAGGAGGGACGGGGTCGCGTGGTCGTGGTCGGGGGCAGCCGACGGACTCCCGGAGCGGTGCTCCTGGCTGCGGAGGCGACGATGCGGGCCGGCGCCGGGAAGCCACAGGTCGCGACCGTGAAGAGCGTGGCCGTCGCCGTGAGCGTCGCCCTCCCAGAGGCGCTGGTCACCGACTTGCACGAGACCAGCGACGGCGAGATCGCCGCGAAGGCGGCCGAAAAGGTGCTCACGCTCGCTGACGGTTGCGACGCGCTCTTGCTGGGGCCGGGGCTGATGTCACCGGACTCGGCCAACGACCTGCTCGACGAGCTGGTGCCGCGACTGGACTGTCCTCTGGTGCTGGATGCCTTGGCCATGGCCTACCTGACCGAACACCCGGACGGGGTCGCTCATCTCGACGGGAGGGCGGTCCTGACACCGAACGAGTCGGAGCTCGCCGAGACGCTCGGGCGGGACAAGGGCGAGGTCGCAGCCCATCCCGCGGAGTGCTGTGCCGAGCTTGCGGACCGGTGCGGCGCCACTGTGGTTGCAGGTGGCGAAACGACGTACATCGCCGCACCTGGCTCGGCGGTCGTGTGGCGCCATCCGGGAGTTCCCGGGCTCGGCGTCGCAGGGTCTGGCGATGTCAAGGCAGGCATCGTCGCCGGGCTGCTGGCCCGAGGCGTCCCGGCGGAGGGTGCGGCGGCCTGGGGCGTGGTGCTCCACCTGTCGGCCGGCAGGGCGGTCAGCGAGCAGCAGGCGCCAGTGGGCTTCCTCGCCCGAGAGGTGCTCCCGTGGGTCCCGCGGGTGATGACACAGCTGTCGTCGCAGGCAACCTGAACGGTTGGTTGTGCCTTCGCATTGGCCCGCTCAGACCACGAAACCCATACCCACCAGAGATGAGGTCGGGGACGTTGCGCCAAAGGTTGACCGACCCAGCCCTCCCGCCTGAAGGAGCGTCATGTCCGCCGAAGCCCACTCCACGCACCACGAAGCCGAACGCCAATCCTCAAGCTCGGATGCCGCCGTCCCCGCCTCGCCGACGGAGGTCACGCGTGAGTCGTGGCAGTACATCGCGCGAAAGACCCTTCGCGAGTTCAGCAAAGACCAGTGCACCGACCTCGCGGCGGCGCTGACCTACTACGGCGTCCTGGCGCTGTTCCCCGCTGTCATCGCCCTCCTGTCCCTTGTCGGCCTCTTCGGCCAGGGCCAGCAGACCGTCGACACCCTGCTGGGGATCCTGCGCGACGTCGGCGCCGGTTCGGCCGCGAACACGCTCGGACCGACTCTCAAGACGATGGCAGATCGGGAGGGGGCTGCCGGGATCGCCTTCGTGGTGGGGCTCGTGACTGCCCTGTGGTCAGCTTCCGGTTACATCGGCTCGTTCGGGCGTGCCATGAACCGGATCTACGAGATCCGGGAAGGACGGCCGTTCTGGAAGCTGCGCCCCGTCATGCTCGCAGTGACGCTGGTGGCGGTCGTCCTGGTCGCGCTGGTGGCGATGGCGCTGGTGCTGACCGGTCCCGCAGCCCGAGCTGTGGGCGAAGCGATGGGGATTGGTTCGACAGCGGTGTTGCTCTGGAACATCGCCAAGTGGCCGGTGATCCTTCTCGTGGTCGTCCTCGTGGTAGCGATCCTCTACTACGTCACACCCAACGTGAAGCAACCACGCTTCCGCTGGGTGAGTGTGGGTGCGGTCGTCGCGATCGTGGTCTGGATCCTCGCGTCGGCCGCCTTCGGCTTCTACATCAGCTCGTTCTCCAACTACGACAAGACGTATGGCGCACTGGCAGGTGTCGTCGTCTTCCTCCTGTGGTTGTGGATCACCAACGTGGCGCTGCTGTTCGGCGCCGAGCTCGACGCAGAGCTCGAGCGCGGACGGGAACTCCAGTCCGGCATACCCGCCGAGGAGACGGTGCAGCTGCCGCCCCGCGACACCCGTGGCACGGCCAAGGCGGACGCGAAGGAAGCCGAGGACGTCGAGCGTGGGCGCCGCCTGCGCGCTACTCGAGGTGGCGACCAAGACGTTCGTTGAGCTACCGCGACGAGTCCTGGAGCGCGAACGCGATCTCGCGATCGACACCGAAAGCGAACCATCAGCGCACCCTTTGCGGGTGGACGCCCACTTCGACCTCTGGGTGAGTCGACCGCCAGTCGGGTGTGAGGGTGGCTATCCGGCTCGTCAGTCGTCCTTCTTCAGACTCGGATACTTCTTCTCGACAGCCGACCGGACCTGCTTCTTCTCGGCCGCTGTTCCATGTTGGGCCACCCGGGCCAGAGCATTCCGAGCGTGCTCGATGTCAGGAATCGGGTACTTCTCCTGCTCCGGCAGCGCGAACGACGACTTCTTCAGCTTCTTGCGGTTCTCGCTGTCACTGAGATCCTTCGACACGGTCGACTCCTTTCCAGAGGCTGAGGTCATACCCGCAGGCGCCAAGCTCAAACCCCCGCCCTGGGCCGAGGTGTGGACAAGCGCGGCTGGAAGGTGGAGGTCTTGCAGGTCACGCGGGAGCCCGACTGCCCCGGTGCCACCTCGACGAGGCCCTCAGCGTGCGATACCTCTGGCCACAGGGTGGGTGGTGGGGTGACGATGGGCTCATGGCAGCAGAGGCGGCGGTGGAGCACGAGCGGGTGGAGCGGCTGTTCTGTTGGTGTTGCGGCAACGGCTTCGACGAGCGCGACCTCACCCGGCTGGGGACGCACCCGGAGGTGGGGGTGTGCACCGGGTGCGCGCGATGGCTCCACCGACGTGCGCGAGCCCGCGCCGACGCCGGGCGCGGCGTCCCGGGCGTCAGGGTCCGGCGGGGCGTCGCGGTGGTCCGTGGCCGCGTGATGCGCGCCGGCGCCCAGGACTGGCCGGTCGTCGGGTCGCTGCTGCGCCGCCTGGACCGACACCTGCCCTGATGGTCGTGGCCGCCCCGTGACGTCCCGCGAGAGCGAGGGCGGGCAGGTTGCTGACCGCAACGCCGTCGTCGCCGACCTTGTTTGGTGCAGGGACGACCTGCACCGCCTGCTGGCGGCGACCACCCCAGCACTGCTCCGTGCACGCTCCAACGGCACCAGATGGACCAACGAGCAGCTGCTCTTCCACATGGTGTTCGGTTTCCTGATCGTCAGACGACTCGTGCCGTTGGTTCGTCTTCTCTCCGTTCTGCCACCGTCGGTCGGCCGGACCTTCGTGTGGTTCCTGGACGCGGGCACGGTGCCGTTCCACTGGGTCAACTACGCCGGCTCGTGCGGCGGGGCGCTCGTGTTCGACCACGCCCGTATGGGGTGGCTGTGTGACCGGACGATAGGCGCGCTGGTCCACAGCCTCGAGCAGGCACCCGAGGACCGGCTGGCTCGGGGGATGCCCTTCCCGACGAGGTGGGACCCGTACTTCGAGGCGCACATGACCCTGTTCGACGTGTACGCCTACCCCGCACTGCACTACGCGCACCATCGCAGGCAGCTCACGCTCTGGACCTGACGCCGCGCCGTGCGGTCCCGCTCCCCTCAGGGGTTGAGCTTGGACCAGAGTGCGACGGCCTGGGCTCGGCTGTGGGCACCGACGCGCTCGCGGGCCGTCGACACCCGCTTGCGGACGCCGCGCTCGGTGATGCCGAGGCGGTGGGCGATGCGCCGGTCGGTCCAGCCCCGCGCGACCAGGGCCAGGACCTCGGCCTCACGGTCGGTGAACGTCACACTGGGCGGCAGGATCGTCTGCATCCGGCGGGCGGCGTCCTCGAGCTGGTGTCGGAAAACCAGAGCGCTGGCCAGGGGCTGACGGACCAGCTCCAGGCGGCGCATGTCGTCGTCGCTGAAGTCGTGACGGCTGCGGTGGACGCCGAGGAAGACCAGGGTGGTGGGGGTCGCGAGCAGAGTCAGGGCGGCCGGGTAGCGTCCGCCGCAGAAGCCATGCATCGCCTCGTACGGCTCAGAGTCCCAGAACGGGCCCATGGGGGTCAGGTCGCTGACCCGGTGGGTCGCCAACTCCGGCAGGCCCGCGCTGAACGACGGGTGCTGCGACACCACCGCCTTGGCCCGCTCGACGTAGGTTGCATCCAGCGGGTCCTGCCCGGCCACGTCCACCGACACGCGGTCCGCTCCGTCAGCCCCCACAGTCCAGGTCGTCAGGCCGGCGCCGGCGTCGGCGCGCAGCTGACGGTGCACGGCGTTCGCGAGCAGCTCGCCGTACGGTTGGCCGCGCACGGCCAAGTGGGCAGCTTCGACACTGAGCCTCACAAGGTCCTGATCCCCCACAGCCGCCCCCGCAATGACGCGCCAAAGTTCCGCTTTTGACACTACTCGTGCCACGGGCGCGCGTGGAACCCTTCATCAAGCGGCGACCCACACCGAGTGGTGGCGCCGGCTGGGTTGGGTGAGGGCGGCTTGCCAGCGGTTCGCACGAACGGTGGGAACCGTCCGCTTGGCCGTGGCTGAGGTCGGTCGAGGTGAGCGTCGGGAAGGCAACAGGGGATGCCTGGGCGCTGGCAGCGACCGGCACGCCTGCCCACGATGAACGACCGGGCGCTCTTCGTCCGGTCGTTCATCGCGCTGTGGCGCATCGCAGCCCAAACACCGGCGACGTAGCATGCGGACGTGGCGACCGCGTTCGAGAAGGGCAACACCGGTGTGCGCCAACCCGACGCAGTCCCGAGGCTGCCGTCGACGGTGGTGGACGTCGACGGCTACCTCACGCGGGTCGGCGTCCGGGTTGAGAAGCCCGACCTGGCCACCCTGCAGGCCCTGCACGAGGCGCACGTGCGCACCTTCACGTTCGACAACATCGACGTCCTGCTCGAGCAGCACCCCGGTGTGGAGCTGCCCGACGTCCAGGCCAAGTTCGTCGGTCGTGGTCGTGGCGGGTACTGCTTCGAGCACGCCACGCTCTTCGGCGCCGTCCTGGCCGCCCTCGGGTACGACGTGCAGCGGCGGCTGGCACGGGTCGGCGACGTGACCGCTTCGGCCAGGACCCACTGCGTGCTCGCGATCCAGGTCGACGGAACGTCGTGGCTGGCCGACCCCGGTTTCGGCCTGAGCCTGATGCACCCGATCCGCTTCGTGGACGGAGCGCTGGACGACCACGGGGGCTGGGCCTACCGTCTCCAGCGCCACGAGAACCCGGCCGGTGGTCCGACGTGGGAGCTGCAACGCCAGCGGGACGGGGCCTGGGAGCTCATGCACACCACTGACGACCTGCCTGTCCAGCAGGTCGACGTGCGGGCGGGGCACCACTTCACCAGCACCTATCCGACCTCGCACTTCCGGCACGGGCTCATGCTCACCCGTCACCTGCCGGACCGGCACGTGACGGTCACGCACGAGGCGGTCACGGTTCGCCGTCCCGGCGAGCCCACCGAACACCGCCAGCTGGGGGCTGGGGAGCTCCGGACCCTGCTGGGTGAGCTGCGCGTCGGCCTGACCGAAGACGAGACCGAACGCCTCCTGGCCGTCGTGCGCCGGCTGCGCTCAGGTCGGGAGACTCAGTCGCCGTAGCTGTCGCGCACGGTCGAGTCCCAGCGCCAGTGCGGGGCCCGGTTGGCCTCGGTGCGGTGGGTGGCGGTGAGGAAGTCGTGCCAGCCGTCGCCGGTGCGGATGGAGCCGGGGAAGAGCCGGTTGAGGACACGCACGCAGATGTCGTCGTCGATGCTGAAGTCGACGCCGTGCGCCGCCAGGACGTCCCACGCGTGGGCCGCCCCCTCGACTATGCCCATGGCGACGAACCCCGACGCGTCGGAGTTGCCGGCTGGGTGGTAGCCGAGGTGGCCCGGGGGAGCGGTCGCGGTCACGGCGACCAGCAGCCCCCCGGCGGCGTCGAGACAACGCACGATGGCCGCCGTGCCCTTGGCCGGGTCCGGCCAAACCAGGTTCGGCGGGGTGGTGGGTTGCCACTGGGGCGGGTCCAGGAACGGGACGTACTCGTCGAGGTGGACCTCACGGCTCGACAGGTTCATCGCATAGGCGGCGAAGTCGTCGACGACGTGGGCGGCGGTGTCGCGACAGTCCCAGACGAGGCCGTGGGCCTGCCGCGCCCAACCGTCGTCGGGCACCTGGGCGAAGCCGACCATGATCGCGTCGACCACGATGCGCAGGTCGTCGGGGCTGGGGACGGGTGCGGTCATGGTCGCGAGCGTAGGCGCAGGGCCCGACACCGGGTTCTCGTGGCATGGAATATACCCATAGGGGGTATGGTTGGCCTCGTCATGAGCCACCAGCACACCCATGTGATGACCCAGTCCCTCTGGCGGCAGGCGGTGAGCGCGACGCTGCACTGCCTCACCGGCTGTGCCATCGGCGAGGTCCTGGGGATGGTGATCGGCTCCGCGCTCGGCTGGAGCAACCTCGCGACCGTCGCCCTGTCGATCGCCCTGGCGTTCGTCTTCGGCTACTCGCTGGCTCTGCGGCCCGTGCTGGCGGCCGGCTTGCCGCTCGCGGCGGCGATCGGCGTCGCGTTCGCCTCCGACACAGTGTCCATCTCGGTGATGGAGCTGGTCGACAACGCGTTCGTCGTCGCCATCCCCGGTGCGATGGAGGCCGGGCTCGCGAGCTCCTTGTTCTGGGGCACCCTGCTGGCCTCCCTGGCGATTGCGTTCGTCGTCACCGTGCCGGTGAACCGCTGGCTCATCGCCCGTGGGCGAGGTCACGCCGTGATGCATCGATACCACCACTGAGCGTCTGTCACGCTGGGCCCGTGCCCGAGCTCGCGTTGACCAGCCTGGCGGCCGTGGCGGTCGCCGCACCCCTGGACTGGTGGGCCGTCGCGGTGCGTGGCCGGCGACGCGAGTGGGTCCTCAAACCACTGGTCCTGGTGTTGCTGGGCGTGGCTGCGTGGGCGATGGGAGCGTCCGAGTCCACCGCGGGCTGGTGGCTGCTAGCAGCACTCGGGCTCAGCCTGGCCGGAGACGTCGCCCTCCTCTCCGACAGCGAACCGCGGTTCATCGTCGGGCTCGGCAGCTTCCTGGCGGCCCACGTGGCGTTGGTGGTCGCCTTCTCCCACCTCGGTATGCCGCGTGCCGACCTGGGTCTCGTCGGCCTGGCACTCGTCGTGACCATGGTCGCGGTGGTGGGTCGTCGCGTGGTCCCGGCGACGCGCGCCGCCGGTGGGGCGGTGCTGGCAGGCGCCGTCGCGGCATACATGGGGGTCATCGGCGCCATGGTCGTCGCGGCGTGGGCGACGGGGCATCTGCTGGTGGCACTGGGGGCCACGGTGTTCATGGTGAGCGACGCGGTGCTGGCGCTGGACCGGTTCGTCCGGGCGCGCCGCTTCGGGCCGCTGACGGTGATAGTGACCTACCACCTCGGCCAGGTCCTGATCGTGCTCGGCGTCCTCAGGTGACACAGTGGGCGAACCAGCGATTCTCCAGCGAGAGGGACCAAGGCGCGTGAGCACTGCGGATGCGGTCGTCGTCGGGGCGGGACCGAACGGCCTGGTGGCCGCCATCGCCCTGGCTGACGCAGGGTGGGACGTCCTGCTCGTCGAGGCCAACGAGGAGGTGGGTGGAGCAGTCCGCAGCGCGGAGGTGACGTCGCCCGGATACGTCACCGACCTGTTCAGCGCGTTCTACCCGCTGGCGGCCGCGAGCCCGATCATCCGCGACCTGCACCTGGAGGAGCACGGTCTGGTCTGGCGGCGCGCCCCGCACGTGCTCGCCCATGCGCTCGACGACGGCAGCGCGGCCCTCCTCTGCTCGCGCGCCGAGGACACCGCCGCCGGACTGGAGGCGGAGGCCGCCGGCGACGGGGAGGCCTGGCTGGAGCTGGTCCGCGGCTGGGACCGGATTCGCGACCCGTTGTTGGACGCGTTGTTCACCCCCTTCCCCCCGGTCGTCTCGGCCACCCGGATGCTGCGGAGTCTCGGCGCCGCGGACACGCTCGACTTCGCGCGCCTTGCGATCACCCCCAGCCGCCGGCTCGGACAGGAGCGGTTCTCCGGACAGGGGGGCGGACTGCTCCTCACCGGCAACGCCCTGCACAGCGACCTGGCGCCTGACTCCGCGGGAAGCGGGATGTTCGGCTGGTTGCTGTGCATGCTCGGCCAGGACGTCGGGTTCCCTGTGCCACAGGGCGGGGCGGGCGAGCTCGCGGGTGCGCTGCGTCGTCGCGCCGAGAGCGCGGGAGTGCGCGTGGTGACCGGCACGCCGGTCACCGCTGTGACCACCGCTCATGGCCGCGCCACGGGTGTCAGGCTCGCGGACGGCACCCTCCTGGGGGCTGGGCGTGCGGTCCTCGCCGACGTGCCGGCACCGAGCCTCTACCGGGACCTGTTGGCCGACCACCCGCTGCCGGCCCGACTGCAACGTGACCTGGCGAGGTTCCAGTGGGACCACGCCACCGTGAAGGTGAACTGGGCGCTCGACCGGCCGGTGCCCTGGACGGCCGAGGCCGCGAGGGGCGCAGGCACTGTGCACCTCGGCGTCGACAACGACGGCTTCGTCGACTTCGCCGCGGACCTGACCGTGGGGCGGACCCCCGAGCGGCCGTTCATCCTGTTCGGGCAGATGACGACGTCGGATGCCACGCGCTCCCCGGAAGGCACGGAGTCGGCCTGGGCCTACACCCACGTCCCGCAGGGCCCGGACTGGTCGGGTCAGCAGCTGGCCGACCACGTGGAGCGGGTCGAGGCCGCGGTCGAACGTGTCGCACCCGGGTTCCGCGACTGCCGGGTGACCACCCACGTCCAGGGTCCGGGGGACCTGGAGGCGCAGAACCCGAGCCTGATCGGCGGGGCCATCAACGCAGGGACCGCGGGACTGCACCAGCAGCTCGTGTTCCGTCCCACCCCGGGACTGGGACGCCCCGAGACACCGGTGCCGGGGCTCTACCTCGCCGGCGCCTCCGCGCACCCCGGTGGCGGAGTCCACGGTGCCTGCGGCTGGAACGCCGCTCGGGCCGCACTCGGGGCGAACGCACGCCTCACCGGCGGGCTCCGCCGCGCCCTCAGCCGGACGGCCTGGGACCGGCTGCTCAGGTCCTAAGAGCCGCTCACGCGGGCTGTCTTCGCGCCTGGACTGGCGCCTGGCCGTCAGTCCAGGGCCTCGTCGTGCAGACCCTCGCGGTGGCTCGCCGTGATCTGCTCGGCCAGAGCCGCGAGCTTGGTGTTGGTGTGGTTCGAGGCGGCGCGCAAGATGTGGAACGCCTCGTCGTCGCCCACCGAGTGGGCGGCCATGAGCAGCCCGACAGCCTTGCCGATCTCGCGGTTGCTCTGGAGCCCGAGCCGTAGGCTCTCCGCGGTGGCCCGCTGTTCGGTGGCCGCGAGCGCGACGGAGGTGAAGGCGGCGAGCACGGCGCCGACGTCGGCAGCTTCCTCGGTCAAGGCGCCAGGGGTGTCCGAGAAGACGTTGAAGGCCGCCCGGGCGCCCAGGCCCTCGAGGAGCTGGTAGCCCACCATTCCCCGGACCGGGGTGCGAGCCAGGGTCAGCTCTGCGAGCCGGGGCCACTTGGTCGCGGTGGTGATGTCGGCATCGTGCTGGACGGAGTCCTCCAGGATGCTGTCGAGGCACGGCCCCTCGCCGGCCTCGGACTCGAGCCGGTCCATCAGGCTCGCGACGTCGTCCGTGGAGGCCTGTGTGTGGAGCTGCTGGTCCGCGTCGAGCGTCGAGATGCAGGCGTGGTCGGCCCCGGGGATGACGTCGACGGCGGTCCGGCAGATCGCGGCGAGGACGTCACTCGACCCGGTTCCTGAGTAGACGAGCTTGGCGAGGGAGGCAAAGGCCTCGGTCGTCTCCCGCGGGATGGGCGTCTGCATGACGCCCAGTATCACCCGCTGCCAGTTCGCGTGGCCACGTCGTCCGTCACGAGGTACTCGATGGGCTTGCACACCCCACCGTTGGACTTCTCGGCGGAGCAGGCCGTCAGGCCCACGTGAAGGTCCATCTCGGCCCGGACGGAGAACCGGTCGCCCGCGACAGAGGTCGGGGGGTCGATGTGGAGCTCCCCGCTGGGTTCGGGCCAGACGTTCATGAAGATGTTGAGCGTCGTCCCGATCTGGTCGGGCCGGACACCGAAAGGTGCGAGGCCGGAGCTGAGGTTCTCCAGGCAGCTGGGGTGGTAGGCCCCGTCGAACTCGGGGTAGAGCAGGTCGAAGGTGTCCTGGCTGCACGGGGTGAGCAGGAAGTCATGACGACCGCAGGTGTCCTCGACGACCGTCAGCATCGGGGCGCTGCGGTTGCTGTAGAGCACATGACGGGTCGTGAGGTAGATCGTGTTGGCGTAGTCGATGGTGCGACCGCTCGACAGCTTTTCGTCGTGGTCGTCGGCACTGAAGCAGAACAGGTCGCTCACCTGTCCGCCCTCAGGGTCGGTGACGGTCAGCACCTGCCCGGCCAGGAGGAGGAACCCCGTCCCGGTCTGCGGTGCCAGCGTGGTGCTCACGTCGTCTCCTCGTCGTCGAAGCTGGCCGGCGCCACCCAGGTCGGGGGTACTGCCCTACCGGAGTACTGCCGGGCCTCGGAGCTCCGCCCATGGTCGGCGACCATCGGGTTGAGGGTTCCCTGCAGCTCGAGGTCGCGGCGCCTGATGGTGTCACGCATCCGGTCGAAGCGGTCCGACCCCCGGAGCTCCTCGAACTGCTCGTGCAGGTTGAAGACCAGGGTGGGCAGGGGAGTCCGTCGGGCGATCCTGGAGGACTGCGGGTGCAGGCCGACGACGAAGAACGCGGTCCCGCCGACGCTGAAGGCAAAGTGCGGGTCGGCAGGGTCGTCGGACACGCGTGGATCCCACGGCTGGTGGTCGGCCTCGTGCAGCTGCTCCAGCTGCCGCCAGAGCAGCTCCTCGAAATCGGCTTCGCCCGCGACCTCGGTCGCGCGGAAGACGGCGACCAGTGAGGCAAAGCCCGCCTCTCGATCTGTCTCCCGCCCGAACGACGTCAGGGCGCTGAGCAGGCGACGGGTGCTCGCGGTCGTGCCCAGCTCCTCCAGCACGACGACCGTGGCGCGATCGCGGTTGAACACCGAACGCGCTCCCAGGCAGGGGTAGTCCGGGTGCAGCACCATTGCCTCCAGACCCTCGGCGATCTCCCCGACGGGGGTAGAGGCGTCGTGGTCGCCGGCCAAGTCCTCCAGGAGGGCAGGGAGGCTGTCGTTGGACACTGGTGCTCCTGACGATGGGAAAGCCCGGGGCAGGGTTGATCACCTCCGGGCCCAGTGGCTGTACCCACCGGCTGACCTGCGCAAACACCATGGGCTGATCTGGGGCACGTTTGAACCCTGCTGCAAAGGGCACTTCAGTAGCTGACGGAGGTGGTCACCCATGACCCAGAGTTCACACCTGCAGCCCGACGGGACGATCTTTCCACCCGTGACCCCGGACCCGCCGTACCCACCCGGGTACGAAGAGCCGGTTCTCCTGGACAGCGCCGAGCTGATGGCCGACCCGGCAGCTGGAGGGCAGACCCCCGCCGATGGAGGGCAGACCCCCAAGGAACCGCCGGACTGAGCACGTGGCGGTCAGGCCCGCCTCGGGGCTTTCAGGCCCGCCTCGGGGCTGTCAGGCCCGAGCGTGCTGCTCGGCTCCCCGCTCGAGCACGAGGAGGTCTGCGAGCGAGGCGGCGACGCCGATCAGGGCGAGCCCCATCACGACTTTGGAGAGCAACCCGACCTCGGCGTAACCGCGCCCGAAACCCGAGGACATGAAGTACGTGATGAAGAGGGCCATGCCGCTGGTGGCCATGATGATCCCCGGCACGCGCGGGTGGACACCGCAGCGAGCGATCGAGACTCCCAGCAGGAACAGGCCCAGGCACACCGATGCCGGTGACGAGACCAGTCCCTCGAGGACGGCGGCCACGCCGGCCCAGCCGATCCACGCCCCCGGCGCCAAGCCCTGCTCCAGCTGGTAGCCGAGCACGGCGGTGCCGAGGAGCAGGACGGTCGCGAGGTCCAGGAGTGGGCCGACGAGCAGCGGCAATGACACTTCACGCGCCCTGACGAACCAGTAGGCGAAGAACAGGAGCCCCCCGACCAGCCCCAGGAGCGGCGTCGTCCGCCGCACCAGCGCCACAATCCGGTCCGTTGTCCGCATGGCCCAAACGTACGACCCCCACCTCGTCCTGTCATCGTCAGATCTACGTATCCGTAGGCGAGACCGGACCGCGCGGCGCCGGCGCGGAGGGGACATGGGCCGCCCGGAGCACCCTGCGGTAGCCTTTGGCCATGGCACGGTCGCTGCTTCTTCCCGAGCCGCGTTGACGGTCCGGACCACCTGGTCCACGTCACCGCGGCGAACCCCTCCTGCGTGAGGGGTTCTTCTGTGTGAAGACTCAGATGTGTACAAGCTGACGTGAGGATGAGATGAGCGAGACGCCGTACCGCTACACCGCCGACCTGGCCCAGACGATCGAGCTGGCCTGGCAGGACCGCTGGCAGGAGGAGGGCACCTTCCACGCGCCCAACCCCGCGGGTCCCTGGGCCGAGCCCGACAAGGTCGCGGGTCGCGAGAAGCTGCTCGTCCTCGACATGTTCCCCTACCCCAGCGGCGCGGGCCTGCACGTCGGGCACCCCCTCGGCTACATAGCGACCGACGTCTTCGCGCGCTACCACCGGATGACCGGCAAGAACGTCCTGCACTGCCTGGGCTACGACGCCTTCGGCCTGCCGGCTGAGCAGTTCGCGGTGCAGACCGGTCAGCACCCGCGCAAGACGACCGAGGAGAACATGGTCGTCATGAAGCGCCAGCTGCGCCGGCTGGGGCTCGGTCACGACGACCGCCGCACCATCGCGACCATCGACCCGGGCTACTACAAGTGGACCCAGTGGATCTTCACGCAGATCTACAACTCCTGGTACGACCCGGAGGCAGTGCGCCCCGACGGTGGCACGGGGCGCGCCCGCCCCATCGCCGAGCTGGTCGAGCAGTTCGAGGCCGGCGACCGCCCCACCCCCAACGGTCAGCAGTGGGCGGAACTGTCGGGGGCTGAGCGGTCCGAGATCCTCGACGACTTCCGGCTGGCCTACACCTCGCAGGCGCCGGTCAACTGGGCTCCGGGGCTGGGCACCGTGCTGTCCAACGAAGAGGTCACCAACGACGGGCGCTCCGAGCGCGGCAACTACCCGGTCTTCAAGACGAACCTGCGCCAGTGGATGATGCGGATCACCGCGTATGCCGACCGGCTGGCCGACGACCTCGACCGCGTCGACTGGCCCGACAAGGTCAAGGCCATGCAGCGCAACTGGATCGGTCGTAGCCAGGGTGCACGGGTCGCCTTCCCGGTCGTCGGCCAGGACGCGTCGATCGAGGTCTTCACGACCCGGCCCGACACCCTCTTCGGCGCCACCTTCATGGTGCTGGCGCCGGAGCACCCCTTGGTGGACGTGCTTGTCCCGGAGGGGGAGTGGGCGCCCGACACCAACCCCGTCTGGACCGGTGGGGAGGCGACCCCGGCAGCCGCCGTCGCGGCATACCGGCTGGCGGCGTCACGCAAGAGCGACGTGGAGCGCCAGACCGAGGGCAAGGACAAGACCGGTGTCTTCACCGGCGCGTTCGCGACGAATCCCGTTAATGGGCAACGGATCCCGGTGTTCATCGCCGACTACGTCCTGATGGGCTACGGCACCGGCGCGATCATGGCGGTGCCCGGACAGGACCAGCGCGACTGGGACTTCGCCGGCCAGTTCGGGCTGCCGCGCGTGCGCACCGTGCAGCCGTCGGAGGGCCACCCGGAGGACGAGCCGTTCACCGGTGAGGGGCCCGCGATCAACTCGTCCAACGACGAGGTGTCGCTCGACGGCATGGGCGTGGCCGAGGCCAAGGCGACGATCATCGAGTGGTTGGCGCACAAGGGTTTCGGACAGCCCACGGTCAGCTACAAGCTGCGTGACTGGCTGTTCAGCCGACAGCGCTACTGGGGCGAGCCGTTCCCGATCGTCTTCGACGAGGACGGAGTCAGCCACGCCGTCCCGGACTCGATGTTGCCGGTGGAGCTGCCGGACGTCCCGGACTACTCGCCCAAGACGTTCGAACCCGAGGATGCGAGCAGCCAGCCCGAACCGCCTCTCGGCAGGGTCGAGGACTGGGTCAACGTCGAGCTGGACCTGGGCGATGGTCGCGGCATGCGCAAGTTCCGCCGGGAGACCAACACGATGCCCAACTGGGCCGGATCCTGTTGGTACTACTTGCGTTACCTCGACCCCGCGAACGACGAGGCCTTCGTCGACCCCGAGAACGAGGCGTACTGGATGGGCCCGCGGGAGACGCCCGTGGTCGGTTCGCCCGAGGGGGTCGTCGACCCGGGTGGGGTGGACCTCTACATCGGTGGGGTCGAGCACGCCGTGCTGCACCTGTTGTATGCGCGGTTCTGGCACAAGGTGCTGCACGACCTCGGTCACGTGACCAGTGACGAGCCGTTCCGCAAGTACTTCTCGCAGGGCTACATCCAGGCGCCTGCCTACCGTGACGACCGGGGCCAGCCCGTCGAGGCGTCCGAGGTCGTCGAGGTGCCCGACCACGCCAGTGGCGAGACGTCCTACACCTGGCAGGGCCAACCCGTCACCCGCGAGTTCGGCAAGATCGGCAAGTCGCTCAAGAACGTCGTCAGCCCGGACGAGATGTTCGAGCAGTACGGCGCCGACACGCTGCGCGTCTACGAGATGTCGATGGGTCCACTGGAGCTGAGCAAGCCGTGGGAGACCCGTGCCGTCGTCGGCGCTCAGAGGTTCCTGCAACGCTTGTGGCGCAACGTCATCGACGAGGAGACCGGCGCAGTGCGGGTGGCCGAGCTGCCGTTGGACGACGCGACGGCCAGGGCCCTGCACCGGACCATCGACGCGGTGTCCAAGGACTTCCCGACGCTGGGGTTCAACACGGCCATCGCTCGGCTCATCGAGCTGAACAACGCGCTGACCAAGCTGGAGGCCGTGCCTCGCGAGGCGGCCGAGAAGCTGGTCGTCATGGTGGCGCCGCTCGCCCCCCACATCGCCGAGGAGCTGTGGCAACGGCTGGGGCACACCGAGTCGATCACCTTCGAGCCGTTCCCCGTGGCCGACCCTGCCCTGCTGGTCGAGGACACCGTGACCTGCGTCGTGCAGATCAAGGGCAAGGTCCGCGACCGCCTCGAGGTGCCCGCGGACATCAGTGAGGACGCCCTGCGCGAGCAGGTGCTGGCGCTGCCGAAGGTCCTCGCGGCGACCGAGGGCGGCATCCGCACGGTGATCGTGCGAGCCCCCAAGCTCGTCAACATCGTCCCGATGTGATCCTGCGCTGCACCGGTGGCCCGCACCGATAGCCTGCGCACGTGAGCATCGCGATCGTCACCGACTCCACGGCATACCTGCCGGGGTCGGAGCTCGAGGCCCACTCGATCCAGGTGGTGCCGCTGCACGTCATCGTCGGCGGCACCGAGTTCAGCGAAGGCGTGGACATCACGACCGGCGAGGTCGCCGCGGCGCTGCGAGCCTTCAAGCCCGTGTCGACCTCGCGTCCTTCGCCCCAGGCCTTCCTCGATGCCTACGAGAAGGCGGCCGCAGGCGGAGCCGACGGGATCGTCTCGGTGCACATCTCGGCCGACATGTCCTCGACGATCGAGTCGGCGCACCTCGCCGCGCAGCAGTCGCCTGTGCCTGTGACGGTGGTCGACTCGCGGTCGCTCGGCATGGCGATGGGCTATGCCGTGCTGTCCGCGGCAGAGTTGGCCGAGCAGGGCGCGTCGTTGGAAGACGTTGCGGCGCGGGCCCGTTCGCGAGCCGAGGCATCGACTGTGGTTTTCTACGTCGACACGCTCGAGCACCTGCGACGGGGCGGCCGGATCGGTTCGGCGTCCGCGTTCCTGGGCTCGGCCCTCGCGATCAAGCCCATCCTCGGGCTGGTGGACGGCAGCATCCGGCCGCTGGAGAAGGTGCGCACCTCGTCGCGGGCGCTCGCGCGGCTGGAGGAGCTGGCCGTGTCGGCCGCGCAGGCCGCTGAGAAGGCCGGGTCGCTCGTCGACATCGCGGTGCACCACCTCGACTCCCAGGCACGGGCGGACGACCTCGCCGGGCGGCTGCGCGACCGCGTCGCCGACGTCGCGGCCACGGCAGACGGGGGACAGGCCGGCAAGGGCGCGGTCCAGGTGGTCGAGCTGGGCGCGGTCGTCGGCGCCCACGTCGGTCCGGGCACCATCGCCGTGGCCGTGTCACCCCGGCCGAGGCCATGACCGCTCTGGCGGACGTGTCGACGGGGGACCTGGTGGAGGTCGTGGCGGCCTCGGTGGCCGCGTTCGTCGTAGGGGCGGTGAACCCGGCGACGATCCTGGCCAGGCTGCTCGGCAAGGACCTGCGCCACGCGGGGTCGGGCAACCCCGGCGCGACGAACGCCGGACGCGTCCTGGGCGCGCGCTGGGGGGTGGTCGTGGGGATCCTCGACGTGCTCAAGGGTCTGCTGCCGGTCCTGGTCGCCCAACACTTCCTCGGGTCGGTGACGGGGCTGTGGGTCGGGCTCGCGGTCGTGCTGGGCCACATCTGGTCGCCGTTCCTCAAGGGGCAGGGCGGCAAGGGGGTGGCCACCTCGCTGGGGGCGATCCTCGCCGTGCAGCCGTGGTACGGCGTGGGCATGCTCGTGGTCTTCGGGCTGCTGGTCTGGCGCATGCGTTGGGTGGCGGGGGCCTCGGTGTCGGCGTGCGTGCTGCTGCTGGTGCTGGGAGTGCTGACCTGGTTCCGGTGGGTACCCGTGGGCACGCGTGAGACCGGGGCCTGGTGCGTTGTCCTCGCCCTGCTCGTCATCTACCGGCACCGGCGCAACATCGAGCTGTGGATCTCGGCGCGACGGGACGCGTCGTCCACAGGTTGAGCCGGCTCGGGACGCTGTCCACAGGGCCGCTGCGACGACGTGTCGCGCGCCTGGTCGGCTTCCTAGCGTGCCTGTATGCCGTCCCGTCGCCGACCGTCGGAAACCTCAGCCCGCGCGCGGGCCCTGTTGGAGGCCGCAGACCGCGCGCGTGAGCCTCCGGCGATTGGGTCGCCACGGCCCGAGGTCGTCCCCTGGCTGCCGGAGCGCACGTGGATCGAGACGGCGGCGGCCAAGCCAGCCAGTGGCCCGTCGCGCCCGGCCAGCGGCGTACGGGGTGGTCGCCACCGCCGTCCTGTCCCACCCGGCCCCCGGTTCCTGACCATCCCTGCGTCCCTGCGGGGCGCCCGGCTCAGCGGGCCGCGTGCCGCGGCGGCCGGTCTCCTGCTGGTGGTGCTCGTGGCGGCAGTGGGCTTCGGAGCCCGCGTGGCCTGGGCCAGGGCGGCGAGCACGCCCCAGGTGGTGGCGCCGTCACAGTCGGGGTCGGCCCTCGGGAACAGGGGGCCGACCAGCAGCGGGTTCGCCTCGTCGAGCACGGCCTCCGGTGGTGGTGGACCACCTGTGGGCACGCTGACGGTGCATGTCGTCGGCCAGGTGGAGAGCCCTGGTGTGTTCACCATGCCCGCCGGGTCCCGGGTCTCCGACGTCGTGGCCAAGGCCGGGGTTCGCAAGGGGGCGGACCTCGCGGCCATCAACCTGGCTCGACCGCTGGTCGACGGCGAGCAGCTCCGCGTGCCCAAGCCCGGCGAGGTCGTGGTCGCGGGGGCTGGCACAGCGGGCGCGGGCGCGGGGGCAGGCGCGGGCGCGGGAGCAGGCGCGGGCGCGGGCGGTGCCTCGGCGGCTTCCGGCAGGGTGAACCTCAACTCCGCGTCCGCTGCCGACCTCGAAGAGCTGCCGGGCGTCGGCCCGGTCCTGGCCCAGCGGATCATCGACTGGCGCACCGAACACGGACGATTCGCCTCGGTCGACGAGCTCGGGGAGGTCAGTGGGATCGGGGAGAAGATCTTCGCCGCACTGCAACCCAAGGTGACGGTGTGAGCAGGAGCGCCGGAGCGCTGCGGCGGGGCGTCGACCAGCCTCGGCTCCTGGATCTGCGCCTGCTGTTTCCCGCGGTGACGGCGTGGGCGGTCAGCGCCGCCACGCTCGGCGTCCGACCTCCGTTCCTGGTCGTCGCGTCCGCGTTCAGTGCTGGTCTCGCGGCCGTCCTGGTCTGGTGCCTGCCCCGACTTGTTTCCCGGCGGCGCTGCGCAGGGCTGGGCGGCCTGGTCCTGGCTGCCGTGGCGCTCGTGCTCGCGGCGACGGCTGCCCACGTGTCCTCGCGTGAGGCGGGCCCGATCCGGTCCCTGGCGGCGCAGCGGGCCTCGGTGACCGTGTCCGGTGTCGTGACCAGGGATCCCGTGGTCGTCGGTGGCCGCCGTCTCGACGGCGCGACCGTGAGCCTCACGCTGCGCGTCGACGAGGTCACGGGGCGGGGCCGCGTTGCGCGGGTGTCGACACCGGTCCTCGTGATGGGTGACCAGCGCTGGGAGGCTGTGCGCTGGCACGAGCGGGTGCGGGTCCAAGGCATCCTGCTCGCGGCCGAACCCGGGGACGACGTCGTCGCGGTCCTGCGACCCCGGGGCACGCCTCGTTCGCTCGCTGCGCCCGGCCTGGTCGCCAGGGCGGCCGAACACCTGCGGTCGGGAATGCGTGAGGCGGCAGCCCCGCTGCCCCCTGATGCGCGTGGCCTGTTGCCCGCACTCGTCATCGGGGACACCAGCCACACGCCGCAGGACCTCACCGACGCCATGCTCGCGACCGGTATGACCCACCTCTCCGCCGTATCGGGCAGCAACGTCGCCATCGTCCTCGCATGCGCTCTCGGCGGCGCGTCGCTGGCTGGCGTGCGACGTCGCTGGCGGCCGCTGGTGGCGGTTCTGGTGCTGGCCGGCTTCGTCGTGCTCGCCCGGCCGGAGCCCAGCGTCATCCGGGCCGCGACGATGGGGACCATCGGGCTGATCGGGCTGAGCCGGTCGAGGCGAGCGGCCGGCATACCGGTCCTGTCTGCGGCGGTGGTCGTCCTGCTCGTCGTCGACCCCTGGCTCAGCCGGTCCTACGGTTTCGCCCTCTCGACCCTCGCCACCCTGGGGCTGCTGCTCTTCACCCGCAGCTGGGGAGAGGCCATCGGGCGCCGGCTCCCGGGCCGCATCCACGGATGGGGGCCTGCGATGGCCATTCCGGTTGCGGCACAGGCGATGTGCGCCCCTGTGGTTGTGCTGCTCCAAGGCTCGGTGTCGGTCGTCGGCGTGCTGGCCAACCTGCTCGCTGCTCCGCTGGTCGCCCCCGCGACCGTCACCGGGGTGGCTGCCGCGACCGTCGCCCCGATCTGGCCGTTCGGGGCGAGGATCCTGTGCTGGGTCGGGGCGGTGCCGGCACTGGGGATCGCCCGAGTCGCCCGTACCTGTGCCACCGTCCCCGGCGGCACCCTGCCGTGGCCGGACGGTGCGCCTGGAGCGATGCTGCTGACGGTCCTGACCGTCTTCGTCCTCCTCAGCGGCAGGTGGTGGACCCACCGCGTCCGGCTCCACCCGGTCATCGCCACCAGCGTGTGCCTGCTCGTGCTCGCGGCAGCGGCCCCGACCTCGGCGGTCACCTGGCCCCCACCCGGCTGGCGCCTCGTGGCCTGCGACGTCGGGCAGGGCGACGGGCTCGTGCTCGCCACGACTCCCGGTCACGCGGTGCTCGTGGATGCTGGGCCGGACCCCGTCGGGATCAACTCCTGCCTGCGCCGTCTCGACGTATCAGTGCTGGATTCGGTTGTCCTGAGCCACTTTCACGCCGACCACGTCGACGGGCTCCCGGGTGCGTTGGCAGGCCGCGAGGTCCGCGAGATCCTCGCCAGCCCGGTGCATGAACCGCCCTACCAGTGGACGGAGGTGCAGGCGTGGGCCGGGGCGCGCGGCATACCCCTCCGTGACCTCTATGCCGGCGACCACCTGGCCTGGACGGGAGTCACGGCAGACGTGTGGTGGCCGGCCCGACGGATCGCGTCGGGTTCCGTGCCCAACAACGCCAGCGTGGTGCTGGCGGTGCGGTCCGGCCCAGTCGACCTTTTGCTCCTCGGCGACGTGGAGCGCGAAGGGGCCCACGCGGTGCTCCTCGAGCTGCGGCGCAGCTCGTCGATGTCGGCACAGGCGTCACGCTTCGACGTCGTGAAGGTGGCCCACCACGGCTCCGGAAACCTCGACGAGGGCCTCATGGAGTCGGTCCGCGCGCCCGTCGCGATGATCAGTGTGGGCAAGGACAACGACTACGGTCACCCATCACCCAAGGCCCTGGAGGTGTTGCGACACAACGGGTATGCCGTCTACCGCACCGACCAGCGCGGGGACGTCGCCGTGGTTTCGCAGGGGGACGACGTGTCGGTCACCTGGCGCCGCCGATGAGCAAGCTGGATCAGGTGCTGGCGAGGACGCGGGGTTTGGCCTTCGCGGCCTCCACGAGGGCTTCGATGGTGGCCTGGACGGCCGGCACGCGCTGCAGGTCGGCCGTGGTGACCACGCTGATGGACCGGCGCGAGGCCGGGTTGATCGGCAGGGTGACCACATCGTGGTGGTGGGCCGTCCGCAGGATGAGGTCGGGGATGAGCGCCACGCCCAGGCCTTCGGCGACCAGCCCGAGCACGGCAACGTAGTCCTCGGTCTCGAACCCGACGTGGGGGGAGAACCCGGCCGTCGCGCACATCTGCAGGAGGTGGCCACGGCACCGCGGGCACCCCGCGATCCAGTTCTCCTGGGCCAGGGTGGACAGGTCCACCACGTCGAGCGTGGCGAGCGGGTGTTCGCGGGGTAGGGCGAGGCGGACCTCGTCGTCGAGGAGCTTGTGGGTCACGAAGAGCTCCATGTCCTCCTCACCGCGGCCGACGTCGGTGCCCTCGTAGGCGAAGGCCACCGCGAGGTCGCACTCGCCGGCCTTGAGCGCAGCGAGCGACTCGGGGGGTTCGGCCTCGGTGAAGGTGACCTGGACGTCCGGGAACCGCTTCTTCACGAGGGCGAGCGCGCGCGGGACGAGGGTGGCCGAGCTGGACGGGAAGGCCATCAGGCGGACCCGCCCGGCGCGCAGGCCCGCAATCGCGGCGACCTCCTCCTCGGCGGCATCGAGGGCGGACAGCACGCCAACGGCGTGGCGCGCCAGCACCTGGCCGGCCTCGGTCAGGCGTACGTTGCGGCCGACTCGTTCGACCAACACGGTGCCGGTGCGCTGCTCGAGGCGGCGCACCATCTGCGAGATCGCGGGTTGGGAGTAGCCGAGGGACAGCGCAGCCCCGGTGAAGCTGCCCTCGTCGGCGATGGCCTTCATGACACGGAGACCTGCGGCGTCGATCATGGATGAAGCATAACTGTTCGTTATCAAGATGGTTAGTTGTTGATGGCATCGTGATGGATCATGCCGGCCAGGGCGACCCGCCACCTGCGACTTGTTGCCGGCTGGTGGTCAGCGGAGCCGCGTTTGGGGGTCTGGTGGCGATCTGCCGGCAACAAGTGGGGGCGCCTGCGACTTGTTGCGGGATGGTGGTCACGGGAGCCGCGTTTGGGGGGTCTCGTGACGATCTGCCGGCAACAAGTCGCCGACGCCTGCGACTTGTTGCCGGCTGGTGGTCAGCGGAGCCGCGTTTGGGGGTCTGGTGACGATCTGCCGGCAACAAGTCGCCGAGCCCTGCCGACGGGCGGGTGTCCCCGGCCTCTGCTTTCATCGGTCCACGATGAAGCCTGAGCCCACCAGCACCACGCACGCGAACGAGCGCGCAGCCACCGAGAGCGACGCGCCTGGCCCCACAGACGCGGCATACGCGGAGGTGGGCGCGGCGACGCATCGGACAGGCGTGGCGCTCTGCCTGTCCGGTGGCGGCTACCGCGCCGCCCTGTTCCACCTCGGTGCCGTTCGCCGGCTCAACGAGCTCGGCGTGCTGTCGCAGCTCACCACCATCAGTGGGGTCTCCGGCGGCTCGATCGTGGCCAACCTGCTCGCCGACCCCGAGCTCCGGTTCCCGGCGGCGGGCGGCATCGTCGAGGGGTTCGAGGAGTGCGTGGCCATGCCCCTCCAGCGGCTCGCCTCCCGCAACGTCCGGACGCCGGCGTTGCTGTCCAGGGTCAGGCCGTGGAAGTGGTTCGACCCCGACGCGGCCGTCCAGGCGCTGGCCGACGAACTCGCCGAAGTCGTCCCCTGGTGGTCGAAACCGTTGCGCGACAACGACACTGGTGGTCCGGGAGTCGTGACTGGCGCGACCGAGATCGGCCACGGCGTCGACTGGGTGTTCGAGGGCCCGACCGCCCACCATCCCCACGGGCGGGTGGGGGACTACCGCCTGGGGTATGCCGCGCCGCCGGCCGGGCTGCGGATCGCCGACATCGTGGCGGCCTCCTGCGCCTTCCCGCCGTTCTTCGCGCCGATGGTGGTGGACGGGCTCACGATGCACCTCACCGGAGGACACCGCGGCCTCGAGTCGGAGCAGGAGCGCGCCTCGATCATGCGGCGCATCCGGCTGACCGACGGAGGGATCTACGACAACCTCGGGCTCGAGCCGGTCTGGAAGCGGCACGCCACGGTCCTGGTCAGTGATGGCGGGGGTGTCTTCCGCGCGCGCACGGAGCGCACTGTCGTCGGCCGGACGCTGCGCATCCTCGGCATCGCCACCAACGGCGGGCAGTCGGTCCGCAGTCGGTGGCTCCAGGCCAGCTATGCGCGAGGCGCCCTCCGCGGTACGTCGTGGGCGCTCGACACGGTCGTCGACGGCTCCTACCCCCGCGAGACGACCGAGCTGGTCAACGCCGTCCGCACCGACCTCGATGCCTTCAGCCCAGCGGAGCAGCAGATCCTCGAACGCCACGGCTACCTCGTGGCCGACGCCCAGGTCCGGGAGCACTCCCCAGAGCTCATCACCCGCAACCGCCCGGCGGCCCCGCCGCACGACGAGGTGGCCGATCCCCAGGTGGCGAGTGCTGCCCTGGTCGACTCGGCGAAGCGCCGACTCCTCGGCAGGTCCTGACCCGACGTACCCTTGCCGCGTGACGCAGACCGCCGCCGCGACCGAGCAGGCGCCCTCGGCCGACCAGGCGCCCGCGGCCGACCAGCKGGCCGCGGTCGCCGCCCTGCTGGAGCGCGGCAACGTCCTCGTCCTGACCGGCGCCGGCATCTCGACCGACTCGGGCATCCCCGACTACCGGGGCCCGGACGGCACGCGCCGCGTGACCCCCATGCAGTACGCCGAGTTCCTGGGGTCCTCCGAGGCGAGGCAGCGCTACTGGGCGCGCAGCTATGTGGGGTGGCAGCGGTTCAACCGGGCCGAGCCCAACTCGGGCCACGAGGCCGTGGCGAGGCTCCAGGGCCGCGGGCTGGTCGGCCCGGTCATCACCCAGAACGTCGACGGCCTGCACCAGCGCGCCGGCGCCACCGACGTCGAGGAGCTGCACGGGTCGCTGGCGCGGGTCGTCTGCCTGACCTGTGGCGACCGCACCTCCCGCTGGGACCTCGACGACCGGATGCGCGAGGCCAATCCCACCTACACGGTGACCAGCGACGAGATCCGTCCGGACGGTGACATCGTCCTCAACGACCTCGACGTGGCCGCCTTCCGGACACCCCTGTGCCTGGTCTGCGGTCACGACACGCTCAAGCCAGACGTCGTGTTCTTCGGCGAGTCCGTGCCGAAACCGTTGGTGGAGAAGTGTTTTCGCCTCACGGAGCAGGCCAGCGCGCTGGTCGTCCTGGGCTCCAGCCTGAAGGTCATGAGCGGCTACCGGTTCGTCCGCCGCGCGGCAGCGCTCGACATCCCGGTCGCGATCATCACCCGCGGACCAACCCGAGGCGACGGCGAGGCCACCGTGCAGCTCGACGCGCCCCTCGCCCCGACCCTCGAGGAGCTGCTCAGCCGGCTGGCAGCCTGACGAACCTCACGCCGGTCGCCGGGCTATCAGCACCACGTCGATCGCGTCGCCCTGCTCGGTGGGCCGCAGGTACTCCTCGCAGCGCTCGACCTGCAGGTCCCCGGCCGCCGCCCGCAGCTGCTCGGGTGTGTGCAGGAGCGCCGGGTCGGACGGGCCACCGACCCCTTCGGTGAGGTTGCGCAGGCCGTGGCCGACGACCACCAGCGCACCGCCGGGCGTCAGCCACGTCCGGGTGCGGGAGACGACGTCCGAGGGGAGGTGGAGGTATGACACGAGGACGAGGTCGAAGAGGAATAGGGGCGCCGGGTGCCAGGACCTGGCGTCCGCCACCACCCAGTCGATCCGGAGCCCGCGACTGGAGGCCTCCTTCTCGCCCTTGGCCAGCCCCACCGCCGAGAAGTCGACCGCCGTGACCCGCCAGCCCTTCGAGGCCAGCCACACGGCGTGTCGGCCCTCGCCGGCGCCGAGGTCGAGGGCGCGACCGGGCGGCCAGGCGCCCACGATCCTTTCCACCTCGGCGTTGGGCGTCGCGCTCCAGACGTGCTCGTGGGCGGCATACCGCTCGTCCCACAAGGCCTGTCGGTCCGTCGGCCCACCGCGGTCGGGGTCCGGCAGCTTCGCCGCCGCAGCCGAGTCGTGCGTCCCGTGGCTGTGGTCGTGGCGGTCGCCTTGCTCGTCGCTCATCCCCCTAGCATCGCCGATATGACCAGCATTGCCCCGGACAGCGGCCGCGCAATCGTCGTCCGTGACGCGACGCAGGCGGACCTCCCCGCGATGGCCGCCATCTACGACGAGCAGGTCCGCACCTCGCTGGCGACCTTCGACACCGAACCCCGCGGCGCGGCATACCTCGGTGAGAAGCTCGCCGCCACCAGTGCCGGCAACGTCGGCAACGTCGTCCTGGTCGCCTGCGCGGACGAACAGCTGCTCGGGTACGCGTTCTCCGGCACCTTCCGCCCGCGACCGGCCTACGACGGCACCAAGGAGGTGTCGGTCTACCTCGCGGAAGGCGCGCGCGGTCTCGGCCTCGGACGGACCCTGTATGCCGCGCTGCTGGCGCGGCTGGACGCTGCACCTGAGGTGCACACCCAGGTGGCCGTGATCGCCCTGCCGAACGACGCCAGCGTGGCGCTGCACGTCGCGTGCGGCTTCGAGCGGGTGGGAGTGCTTCGCGAGGTCGGACACAAGTTCGGTCGTTACGTCGACACGGCCTGGTACCAACGGATGACTCCGCACGAGTAGGACTGGCGTGTCGCTGCGTCTCTTGGCACCCTCGAAGGAGCATCGTTCGCACGCTGTGGAGGTTGGGAGATGGGCGCCACCGGAGCCGGGCCGTTCGAGAACGACGACGCACTCGACCTGCTCGACGAGCTCGAGGAGTCCGAGCACGACGTACGACGCAAGCGGGTCGAGGCGGCCCTCGACCAAGTGGTCCGCGCGCGGGGGTACATCGAGGCGCCGACCATGTCGCAGGCGGTGGCCGCAGCGGTGCTCGTGGCTGCCTGCGACGACTTCGAATCCGTGGTGGGAGAACGCAATGTGCCCTGGTGGGTCGACGAGGAACCCATCGAGGTGGACGAACAGCTGGAGGAGCTCGCCACCCGGGCACTGCACCGGGCAATGCAGTCAGACGACAACGAGCTGTGGGAGCTGTGGGCCGAGGGTGACGGCGGCGAACGCTTCGCCACCAAGATCACGCACTACCTCGACGCGCTGGGTGACTGAGCGGGGGAATGGGCGGGGGACTGGGCGGGGAGCTGACCCTGTGCCCGACAGATCCCGAGAGCCGCGTCGATCTGGTCCAGGTTCAGCTGCGAGCAGGCGTGGCTCGCGGCGTCGATCAGGTCCGCGAGCAGTTCGATCTCGGACCCCAGCACCTGGTCGGTGAGATCGGGGTCGGGTTGGGCCTCCATGTGTAGAGAACGCTCGTGCGAGTCGCCTGTTACGGGGCACGTGACGCACACGCGCCCGCGGGGTCCGCTTCAGTCCGTTCGGGCGAATGAGCCATCAGCCGAACGGATGATGGGTCGACTCGTGCCGGCCCCACCATGCGCCTGCACGCACGTGTGCCGCGGCGCGCACGAGGCGCTCCGCGGGATGGGGTCGAAGGCGGCGTTGTGCGGCATCAGCCACGCCTTGCCGTCCTTGCGCTTGAAGGTCTTGACGGTGGCCTCGTTGTCGAGCATCGCCGCGACGATGTCTCCGTTGTCGGCCGTGGGCTGCTGGCGGACGACGACCCAGTCGCCGTCGCAGATCGCGGCGTCGATCATCGAGTCGCCGACGACCTGGAGGAGGAACAGCTGGCCCTCGCCGACGATCTGCCGGGGGAGCGGGAAGACGTCCTCGACGGTTTCCTCGGCCAGGATGGGCACACCGGCGGCGATACGCCCGAGCACGGGCACGTAGGTCGCAGCCGGGCGCTGGTCGCCGGACCCGGTCTCGTCGTAGGTCGCCGTCTCGTCCTCGGCGGAGGCGCCGCCGCGGTAGCCCCGCATGTCGGCGGGGGAGTCGGGGGAGACCACCTCGATGGCGCGCGGCCGGTTGGGGTCGCGGCGCAGGAAGCCCTTGCGCTCGAGGGTGGAGAGCTGGTGGGCGACCGAGCTGGGGGACGTGAGGCCGACCGCCTCGCCGATCTCGCGCAGGCTCGGCGGGTAGCCGCGCCGGTCGACCGAGTTGCGGATCACCTCGAGCACCCGTCGCTGCCGGACGGTGAGCCCGTCACCGCGATCGCGGTCGGGCAGTTCCTTGACGTTGTCGTCGCTCATGCCGCTTCCTCACTTGAGCAGTTTCGGGTGCAGGTGCAGGTCAGGTGCCGTATGCCGGGTGCTTGAGGAGCCGTTGTCAGTGCCCTCTGATGTGCTTGCGGCATGAACACAGCGTATGGCCTTCGAACGCCTGTGCCAAACATGTGTTCGACGCGTGTCTTGATTGATTCGAACATGCGTGCTAGAAATCAGTCAAGCAGTTCTTCGCACATCCGTTCGAGGAACGCAGCAGAGCACGTCACGATGGAGGACCTGATGAGTGCAGCAGTCGCTTGGGACGTCGCCCCCGCACCGGTGCGGGTCCCCGTTCGCCCGGCTCGCCCCCGCCTGGTCTCGGTGCCCACCGGCCCAGAGGTCGCCGTCGCTCCCGCCGCCCCGCTGCGCCTGACCCGTGCAGCCCGGCTCGCGATCACGCTCACCGTCGTGGTGACGGCCGTGGCCCTGGCGATCGCCGTGTTCTCCGGTGGCGCGTCCGCCACCGTGATCGACCACTCCACCACGGTGCAGTCCGGTCAGACCCTGTCGCAGATCGCGGTCGAGCAGCTCCCGCAGCTGTCCATGGCCGAGGCGGTCGCCCAGATCCAGGTCGCCAACGACCTGACCGACAGCAACGTCCACGCCGGTCAGACGCTGCTCATCCCCGCCGTCGGCTGAGACCCGCCAGCTGGCGACTGAGCGCGTCGGTCGAGTGGCCTACGCATTTCGCGCTACGCGATAACCACGATGCGCTGGGGGCGAACCTCGTAGGACCGTGGTCGGCATGCACACCACCACACGGATGGCGGCCGCCCTGGCCGCAGCTGCCGGAGCAGTGACCTTCTCGGTGCTCCCGGCCATCGCCGCGGCGGGAACTCCCACCTCGTTCACCGTCGACACCCAGTTCGTGGACGGGCCCAGCGACATCACGGCCGCGACTGGTCCGCTCTCGTCCTGCACCCAGGTCACCGACCTCGAGAACGCCGCCGACCTGCGGACCCACAACCAGCTCGTCTTCAGCGGGGTCAAGCAGCTGACCTGCGGCACGGCGACGGTGACTGTCGGCTACCAGGCCTTCATCACCCTCCCCGCGTTCCAGAACCCGAACGTGCTCCCAGAAGGCGGCGGCTACCGGACCTTCGGGGACTGGTGGGTCATCGACTCGACCCTGCCGGGCGTGAGCTCGGGCGGGGGCAAGCTGGCGGGCGACAACCGCACGTGCACGCTGGATGCCGGCTCAGTCGGCTGCATCACCGACACCTTCCGGGGCTTCGTCTCCTAGGACGGTGGCGGGGGGGGGGGGCGGGGTGCCCTCGTTCTCGACCAGGGACAGGTCGCGTCCGAGGAAGCCAGCGAGGCGCTGGGCCGCCACCCTGACCTGGGTGCGTCCTCGAGTCGAGACCTCAGGAGCGAGGTGCACCTCGACCTGCACGGCGTCGGGTCGCACGGTCCGTTTCCAGAGCCCGACGTTGGTGCCGTCGAGTACCACGCTCGCCCAGAACGGGTCGGTGTGTTCGGCATAGGGGTGGCCCGGCAGCGCTGAGAAGTTCACCTGCGGATAGGTCAGCACCGCCTCGTCATAGGTCGGGAAGAGGTATGCCGCCGGGGCGCCTCGGCTGACCCGTCGCACCTGCGTGGGGTCGAACCAGTGCGGGATGCCGTCGATCTCCACTTCCTCCAGGTCGTCGCCGAGCTGCGCGAGCGCTGCTTTGGTGTCGCTGACCGTCATGGTGGCCCACCGGGTGAAGTCCTTGACCGAGGCCGGCCCGTGGCCGCTGAAGAACCGTCGGACCAGCTCCACGACGGCCTCGTCCCGGCTGCGTTCGAGTGTCGGCGCGATGACCTCGTCGACCAGGGCGTAGGAGTGGTGGACACCCTTCATCGGCCCGGAGCAGACCAGGCCGCGCATCTCCGCGACGATGAGCAGGTGGCCGAGCTGTTCGCCCGGCTTGATGGGTGAACCGCGCTCGACGAACGCCTCACCGAGCTCGGGCCGAGTGAGAAAGTTCTTGTCCTGCAACAGTTCTGCCAGCAGGTCGAACCCGTCTCCGAGACGCTTGGCCTCGTCGAGGCCGAGCTGGCGGTGCCGCGCTCCCATGCTCGACAGCACGCGCGGCGAGGTGAGGGCGAGGATCCAGCGCAGGTCCTCGGGGGCGACGAAGTGCCACGTCGGCCGCAGGATGTGGGTGCGCAGGAAGGCGCTGGCGTCGAACTCACGCTGCACCGCGGCATACCGGTCCTTGCGGGAGCGCATGGCAAGTGAGAAGAAGGCGTGGTCGCGCTCCTGGCTCTGCACACAGGTGAGCAGTCGCACGACGTCGGCGGCGCGGGGCAGCGGCGCCGAGCTGAGCCGCTGGGTGGCCAGCCGCTGGGCGACGACGCTCGCGTGATCCATGGCGTCATCCTCTCGAATACCGCCGACAGGTGCGCGACCATGGAGGGGTGGAGCAGAGCACGACGGTCGACATCGCCGCCCCGCCGGACAGGGTCTGGGAGGTGCTCACGGACGTCGAGCACTGGTCGGACTGGACCGCCTCGGTGCGCTGGGTTCGCCGCCTCGAGGACGGCCCGTTGCGGACGGGCTCGGCCGCCAAGATCAGCCAGCCCAAGGTCCCGACGGTGGACTGGGTGGTGACCGAGTTCGACCCGGGGCGGATGTTCACGTGGGTGTCGGCCGGCCCCGGGGCGCTCACCACGGCGAGGCACTCGGTGGAGGCGCTCCCCGGCGGTGGCAGCAGGGTCCGGCTCTCGGTGGAGCAGAGCGGGATCGTGGGTTCGCTGGTCGGCCGGCTCTACCACGGGCTCACCGAGCGCTACCTCGCGATGGAGTCGGCGGGGCTCAAGGCGCAGTGCGAGGGCGGGCCCGCCTGAGGGACCGATGAGTTCGTGGACCGTGGCCGGTCGGTACTGCTGACAGGAACACCAGGAGACACGAACACCGGGCCGACGCCGACCGTGGGCGCGGACCACGGAAGGCGGCAGTCATGGGCAAGGTCATCGCGGGGATCACGACGTCGGTCGACGGTTACGTCACCGGGCCGGACGACGGCCCGGACAAGGGGCTCGGTGAGGGTGGCGAGCGGCTGCACTACTGGGTGTTCGGCGGGCCGTGGACCTATGCCGAGGAGCCGACCGGCCAGATGGGGGAGGTCGACAAGGCGTGGATGGACGAGGCCATGGCCAACTTCGGCGCGGTGGTCGGAGGGCGCGCGACCTACGAGGCCGCCGGGCACTGGGGTGACCAGAACCCCTGGGACGTGCCGTTCTTCATCGTCACGCACCGACCGGAGGACCAGCCCGAGGGCGACGCGTTCACGTTCGTCGACGGTCTGGCCGAGGCCGTCGACCAGGCGCGGGCCGTCGCAGGGGACAAGGACGTGCACGTGATGGGCGGCGCCGACGTGATCCGGCAGGCCCTGGCCGCTGGGCTCGTCGACGACCTGTCGATCATCGTGGCCCCGGTCATCCTGGGCGGGGGCAAGCGACTGTTCGACGGCTTCGAGCAGGACATCGAGCTGACCCACAAGGGCGTCCGGCAGAGTGAGTACGCCACCTTCATCGACTACAGCGTGAACAAGGGCTAGATGGGTCGATCGACCCATCCAGGTGAGTGCACGAGTGGGCGGATCGGCCGACGCGGGATGAGGCGGCCCCTTCATAGCGTCGAGGGCATGAGCACCCACCCGACCAGGAGGCAGCCATGACCACCTCGATCTCGCCACACAAGGCAATCCCCACCGCCACCGGAGGCGCCCCCCACGCCGGCACGGCAGACCTGCACTGGTCTGCCCTCGCCGGCATCACGGGCCCGATCCTGTTCACCTCGGTCTTCCTCGTCCAGCAGCTGGCCCGCCACGACACCTACGACTGGGTCAGCGAGCCGGTGAGCAACCTCGAGGCCGGACCGCACGGCTGGGTCCAGCAGGCGAACTTCGTCGTGTTCGGCGTCTTCATGGCGGCGTTCGCTGGGGGGATGCACCGCGGTGTCGCTCGGAGCCGGCTGAGCCGGCTGGGCCCGGCCCTCCTCGGGCTGTGCAGCGTCGGACTGTTCATCGCCGCGGCCTTCCCCATCGAGCAGGACGCCCAAGGCGTCGCCTACGACCCCGGGTACCACTTCGTCGGCGGCGTGACCTTCTTCCTCAGCTCAGGGTTGGCGCTGCTCGCCCTGTCGCACGGACTGCGGGCCGATCCGCGATGGGGCACAGTGCTGCCACGCTGGACCCTCGCCGCCGGGCTGCTGGCGTTGGTCGGATTCGTGACGCTCGGCGCCTTCGCGATCCCCGAGGATGCCCCACTGCACGGGTATGCCGGGTTGGCCCAGCGCGTCGTCATCCTCACCGTGACGTTCCCCTGCCTGGTCGCCCTGGCGCTGAGATTGCGGAGCCACGACTTCAGGTACTGACTCCCCGCAGCTGGACGTCCGCGGCATACCCGCCGAGCTGTGCGGTGAGCTTGGCCGTCGCGGTGCCGGGGCCGGCGGGCGTCCAGGTCACGGTCACTGAGACCGCATCGCCAGGGGCGATGGCGCCCTCGGTCTCGAGCTCGGCGACGAACCCGGCCGTGGACGGCTCGACCACGAGGGAGCCCGCCGCGATGCCGAGCGCGTCCTTGCTGCCGTTGAACAGGTGGACGGTGCTGCCCACCGGGTTGGTGCCCGTCGTGGTCAGGTCGAGGCTGCGAGGCACGAAGGCGACGATGTCCTTGGTCGTCGCCGCGCCCGGACCGAGGATGACGTCGGCGACGCGTTCGATGAGGTGCCGGAAGGTCTCCTCGCGGAAGCCGATGACGAACGCGATCACGGCCAGAATGGCGATGCCCGGCCCGTCGTAGGCCACGGGCACCGCGGCCGCCGAGCCGCCACTGGCGGGCGTCGTGGGGGAGGCGGTGACGCTCTTGATGAGCAGCACGACGATCAGCACGCCGATGGTGCCGCACACGCCGCCGAGCAGCGGGCGGGCGAGGTGCCACAGGTAGTAGTCGGGGTCCCAGTTGTGGGCGTGCTTGACGATCCCGACGAGGCTGATCGTCGCCCCGCCCAGCGCCCCTGCCCACGGCACCCACAGGGGCACCACCGACTGGAACGAGAACGACCAGTAGAGCCGGCTCGGCTCCGGGTCCTTGGAGTAGATCAGCACCGCGACGAGCAGCGCCGCCATCGAGATCACGTTGACGGCGAAGAAGATGCCGGGCCGTCGGCGCCAGTCGTCCTCGGGAATCGTGGCCATGCTCCGACGATCCTCCGTGCCTTTGCGGACGACATCGTCCGTTTGCACGAAGGTGCTACGTGTGGCGCGCAGCCGGCAGTCAGGTGAGGGTGCGGCGCATGACCAGCCGTGGCAGCTTGCTGGCGACCGCGTCGGTGGTCCCGACGACCGCGAACCTCGCCTTCTCGAACATGTGACGGGTCCCGACGAACGCCATCGTGAGGTCCATCCGCTGGTCGCCGGGATCGACCGGGTGGGCCTCGACGGCGGGCGCGCCGTTCGCCGCGGCATACTCCACGGCACCCTCGATGAGGTGCTCCGTCACGCCACGCCTGCGGAACCCCGAACGCACCACGACGCAGACGATGCTCCACACCGGCAGGTCGTCGACGGGACGCATGAGCGCCGACTTCGCCAGCCGGGTGATCTCCGAGCGCGGGCCGATGTTGCACCAACCGACGGGCTCGCCGTCGAGGTAGGTCACGACTCCCGGCGGGTGCTCGCGCTCGCACAGGCTGCGCATGGCGCTCTCGCGGGCGTCCGGCCCGGTGCCGCCGAGATGCTCGATCTCCTTGGCCTGGAGGCGGTGGGACAGGCACCAGCAGTGGTTGGCGCGCCGGTTCTTGTTGATGACGTCGGCGAAGTCCTCGAACCGGTCGGGCGTCACCGGGTGCGTCTCCCACGTCTCCGTTGCCGTCACGAGCCCAGCAAAGCACCAGGCACCGACGACCCGCGCGAGTCGAGAGGGTGGCACACCGCTCCCATCGCCGGAGGAGGGGTCGATCTGCCACCTCCTCGAGAGCTGGGCGCAGGTAGGGTCCGAGGGCCCGCTGCCGCATCGGCGCAGGTCAAGCGTGGTCGAGGACAGGAGACGCGGGTGTTCGAAGCAGCGTTCTGGGGATTCGTCGGCGGAGCGGCTCTGCTCATCGGGGCGGCGGCCGGCATCTGGCTGCCCGCCTCCAAGCGCGTCATCGGCTGGGTCATGGCGATCGGCTCGGGGGTGCTCGTCAGTGCGCTGACCTTCGAGCTCGCCGGTGAGGCCTACGACAAGGCCGGGGGAGTCTCGACTGTCCTGGGCCTGCTGGCCGGGTCGGTCGTGTTCTTCCTCGGCGACTGGTGGATCGACAGCCGCGGCGGGCACCGGCGCAAGAGCCCCAACGGCCCTCAAGCCGGCGCGGCTGGGACCGCACTGGCGCTCGGAGCCCTGCTCGACGGCATACCGGAGTCGGCAGCGATCGGCGTCAGCACGATCGGCGGGGGAGGCGTGGGCGTGGCGGTCGTCGCCGCGGTGTTCCTGTCCAACATCCCCGAGGGACTGTCGTCCTCAGCGGGGATGAAGTCGGCCGGGCACAGCGCGCGGTTCATCATGGGCATGTGGCTCGCGGTCGCCGCAGCCTCCACCGTCGCGGCGGCGCTCGGTCGCGTCCTGCTCGACGGGGCGGATCCGGCCGTGGTCGCGACCATCCAGGCGTTCGCCGCCGGGGCGATCCTCACGATGCTCGCGGACACGATGGTCCCCGAGGCGGTGGAGCACGCCGGACGCCTCGTCGGCCTGCTGACGGTGGTGGGGTTCAGCGCCGCGTTCCTGCTCTCGATGGCGTAACCGAGGTGGCGCGCGGCGCCGCCCCTCCTGTCAGGCCTCGAGGCGGGTGCCGGTGTATGTCCCGGTGCCGTCGGCGAGCGTGCTGTCGTCCGGCGCGAACACGGTGAAGCGGTAGGTCCCCGAGACGGTGTCGCCTTGGACCTTGCCTCGGATCTTCAGCCTCAAGGTGACGTCGGGATCACCGCCTGGCTGGCCCGGGATCGCCCCCCAGGCCGTGGCCTTGAAGCGGTTGTGGCCGGTCGATGCCCAGGCGCCGGTGGTGCCGGGGCCCGGCGGCTTGAGGTCGTTGCCGACGAAGACGCCCCCCAGCGCGAGGCTGACAACGGTCCGACCTGGGGCGGGCTCGGCGGGCGGGTCGTCGGTGTGGTCCACCACCCACGTGCCCACCGGCCCCCGGCCCGAATGGCCCTCGCCCGCCGAAGCGGACGCCACCCCCGTGCCTCCGATCAGCACCCCTCCGGCGGCCACCCCCGCTGCGGCCCGGACCAGCTGACGACGATTCATCTCTCCCTGGCTCATGAGAACCTCCTCCGATGGTTCCCTGCAACGGCCCCATGCTGCACCCGAGCGGCCGGGGAGGGGTCCCTCACTCTGCGTAGGCGCCAGTCGCCGAGGGGTGAGCCGGTTTACCGTGGGGTGCCTGGGGATGTGGCCAGTGAGCGCCCCACGAGCCCATCGCGAGCCGTCCAAGAGCCCTCCGCGAGCCGGAGCACCACATGTGGGGGAGTGGATTCAGGACAGACCCCACATCTGGGCGCCTCTGACGTCACATCAGTCACACCAGCACCAGTTTGGGCGTGTCGCGCCGCGCCGCCGCAAGCCTCTGACCTGCGGCGATGCACACTTCGCTACAAGTTTCGGGGAACGGCTTGCGTCGCACGTCACAGCGAGGCAGACTAGCCCTACATCTAGTGGTTACACCGCTGTAGTTCGTCCACATGTAGTGCACAGGCTAGGGCGGGTTGTCCACACGTTGTCCCCAGCAAGTCCCCAGTTCCGTCCACAGGACGGGGCCGGATCCGCACCAGCAGACCCCACCGGGAGGAGACCGACATGCACTGCCCGTTCTGCAGGCACACCGACTCCCGCGTGATGGACTCGCGCACGACCGACGACGGCAGCTCGATCCGCCGGCGTCGCCAGTGCCCCGAGTGCGGTCGTCGCTTCACCACCATCGAGACGGCGAGCCTGACGGTCACCAAGCGCTCCGGCGCCAACGAGCCGTTCAGCCGCAGCAAGGTCCTCGTCGGCGTCCGCAAGGCCTGTCAGGGCCGTCCGGTCACCGAGGACGACCTCGCGATCCTGGCCCAGCGGGTCGAGGAGTGCATCCGCCAGCAGGGGCAGGCCGAGGTCGAGGCCCACGAGGTGGGCCTGGCGATCCTCGGACCGTTGCGCGAGCTCGACGAGGTCGCCTACCTGCGGTTCGCCAGCGTCTACCAGGCCTTCGACAGCCTTGAAGACTTCGAGGGTGCGATCACCCTGCTGCGCGCCGAGCGCGACGCCACCGGCACCGAGCCGGAGCCGCGCTCGCGACCACAGACCCAGGCGGGTATGCCGCCGGGCTAGGCCCCGCGGCATACCCGCCGTCCCGCACGGCCACGCACGACGAGAGACCACACGAGAAGCACGGCCACAGGCGACGCACCACCAAGGGCAACGCACCACCAGAGCATCGCGGCACTGTCAGTGCCGCACGAGACAATCAACAGTAGAAACACCAGGGGCTAGGGAGGCCACCAGAAATGACTGAAACCGCAGGGGCACGTGCAGGTGCCCGGAAGACATCCGGCAAGGGTGTCAAGGTAGAGCGGATCTACACCACCCCTGGTGTGCACCCGTACGACGAGGTGACGTGGGAGAAGCGCGACGTCGTCCAGCAGAACTGGAAGACCGGCGAGACGATCTTCGAGCAGCGCGGGGTCGAGTTCCCCGACTTCTGGAGCGTCAACGCCTCCACGATCGTGACCACGAAGTACTTCCGCGGCGCGCTCGGCACCGACAAGCGTGAGACCGGGCTCAAGCAGCTCATCGACCGCGTCGTGCTGACCTACGTCAAGGCGGGCAAGGACCACGGCTACTTCTCCTCCGCGGAGGACGCCGAGATCTTCGAGCACGAGCTGACCTACGCCCTGCTGCACCAGGTGTTCAGCTTCAACTCGCCGGTCTGGTTCAACGTCGGCACGCACAGCCCCCAGCAGGTCTCCGCCTGCTTCATCCTCGCCGTTGACGACTCGATGGACTCGATCCTCAACTGGTACAAGGAAGAGGGCTTCATCTTCAAGGGCGGCTCCGGCGCCGGCCTCAACCTGTCGCGGATCCGCTCGTCCAAGGAGCTGCTGAGCTCCGGTGGCACGGCCTCGGGCCCGGTCTCCTTCATGCGTGGCGCCGACGCGTCCGCCGGGACGATCAAGTCCGGTGGCGCGACCCGTCGTGCGGCCAAGATGGTCGTGCTCGACGTCGACCACCCCGACATCATGGAGTTCGTCCAGACCAAGGCGCGCGAGGAGGACAAGATCCGAGCGCTGCGTGACGCCGGCTTCGACATGGACCTCGGCGGCAAGGACATCGTGAGTGTCCAGTACCAGAACGCCAACAACTCGGTCCGCGTCAGCGACGAGTTCATGAAGGCGGTCGAGGACGGCACCGAGTTCGGGCTGCGCGCCCGCAACACCGGTGAGGTCATCGAGACGATCGACGCCCGCGAGCTGTTCCGCAAGATGGCCGAGGCCGCGTGGGAGTGCGCCGACCCGGGCATCCAGTACGACGACGTCATCAACGACTGGCACACCAACCCCGAGACCGGCCGGATCACCGCGTCCAACCCCTGCTCGGAGTACATGTCGCTCGACAACTCCTCGTGCAACCTGGCCTCGCTCAACCTGCTCAAGTTCCTCAAGGACGACGACACGTTCGACGCCAAGAAGTTCCAGCAGGTGGCCGAGCTCGTCATCACGGCGATGGACATCTCGATCTGCTTCGCGGACTTCCCGACCGAGGCGATCGGCGACACCACGCGGGACTACCGCCAGCTGGGCATCGGTTACGCCAACCTCGGCGCGCTGCTCATGGCGACCGGTCACGGCTACGACTCCGAGGGTGGCCGCTCGCTCGCTGCCGCGATCACCTCGCTGCTCACCGGTGCCGCCTACAAGCGCTCCGCCGAGATCGCGGGCGTCGTCGGTCCGTATGCCGGGTACGCCCGGAACGCTGACGCCCACAAGCGCGTGATGCGCAAGCACCAGAGCGCCAACGACGCGATCCGTCCGCTCGACACGATGGACACCTCGATCCACCGCGCAGCCACCAAGGCGTGGGACGACGTGGTCAAGGTCGGCGAGAAGAACGGCTACCGCAACGCCCAGGCGTCGGTGCTCGCCCCGACCGGCACCATCGGCTTCATGATGGACTGCGACACGACCGGCATCGAGCCCGACTTCTCGCTGGTGAAGTTCAAGAAGCTCGTCGGTGGCGGGTCGATGCAGATCGTCAACCTGACCATCCCGCGTGCGCTCAAGAAGCTGGGCTACACAGGGGAGACCATCGAGGCGATCGTCGAGTACATCGCTGACAAGGGTCACGTCATCGACGCTCCCGGCCTCAAGACCGAGCACTACGAGATCTTCGACACCGCCATGGGTGCGCGCTCGATCGAGGCCATGGGCCACGTGCGGATGATGGCGGCCGTCCAGCCGTTCCTGTCCGGCGCGATCTCCAAGACGGTCAACCTGCCTGAGAACGCCACGGTCGAGGAGATCGAGGACGTCCACATGCAGGGCTGGAAGCTGGGCCTCAAGGCGATCGCGGTCTACCGCGACAACTGCAAGGTCGGTCAGCCGCTCTCCGATGGTGGGTCCACCGCCAAGGACGCTGCCGCTGACAAGGTCACGGCTGCGGCCGAGGCCAAGATCGAGCGGGTCGTCGAGTACCGCCCGGTGCGCAAGCGTCTGCCGAAGCGCCGGACCTCGCAGACCACGTCGTTCGCGGTCGGTGGCGCCGAGGGTTACCTCACGGCGGGCACCTACGAGTCGGGCGACCTGGGCGAGATCTTCCTCAAGTTCGGCAAGCAGGGCTCGACCCTGGCCGGCGTGATGGACGCGTTCTCGATCGCGGTGTCGATCGGCCTTCAGTACGGCGTGCCGCTGGAGACCTTCGTCGAGAAGTTCACCAACCTGCGCTTCGAGCCTGCCGGCCTCACGGACGACCCCGACGTGCGGATGGCGCAGTCGATCATGGACTACGTGTTCCGCCGCCTGGCGCTGGACCACATGGACTTCGACACGCGTTCGTTCATGGGCATCCACACCGCCGAGGAGCGCGCACGCCAGCTCGAGACCGGCTCCTACCAGGCCACCGAGGCTGACGAGTCGGACGAAGAGCTCGAGGACGAGCTGGAGAACTTCAGCCAGTCCGCCCCCGTCACCAAGCCGGCCGCTGCGACCTCGACCCCCACGGTCGAAGGCAAGGCACTCGACGCCGACTCAGTGAAGTCCGGCGCCGGTGCAGCCAGCGCCCGCGAGGTCTCGGTCGAGGTCCACTCGTCCGCCGAGCTCCTGGAGAAGTTCCAGGGCATCTCCGCCGACGCCCCGATGTGCCTCACCTGCGGCACCAAGATGCGCCCCGCCGGCTCCTGCTACGTCTGCGAAGGCTGCGGAAGCACCAGCGGCTGCAGCTGACCTAGCCAGTTAACGACGGTGGGCCCATGGATGAGCGGGACTATCCGCCGCCTAGTTCTGAGCGCCCCTCCCGATCCGTTTGTCGAAGAGTAAGCGCTTCCTCGCAACTTGTTCTGCGCAACACCAAGCAGATCGCCGCGGCGTTCGGTCCATTGGCGCCCATGCGTATGACGCCGCGAGGTGGAGATGGAGTGGAGGTGCGGTTCGTCTCGGCGGAGACGCCAGACGAGGCCGTCGACGCAGCAGACGAGCAGGCACTCATGCTGCTCGAGGACGGCTGGCTGCCACAGCACATTGCGGTCATCACGACGGGAAGCCGCCACCCGCAGCAGATCAGACTCGCCGGCGATACGGACCAACGCGACTACTGGCGCAGCTTCTGGGAGGACGACGACGTGTTCTATGGGCATGTGCTCGGGTGCAAGGGGCTCGAGAGACGAGCTGTCGTGCTTTGCGTCAACCAGGCCAAGGTTAGTGATCGATCGCGCGAACGGCTGTACGTCGGCATGTCGCGAGCCACAGACCTGCTCGTCGTGGTCGGCAACTCCGAAGTCATCCGCGAGATGGGCGGCGATGCGGTCGCCAAGCAGCTGGGCATCAACTCAGGAGGCAGCAGGTGACGTACGCGGAACGCTTCAGCACCGTGCCCCAGGACTGGGAACTGCTCACCGAGGAGGTCTACGCGCAGGCCCACGAAGCGACTTGGGTGGCGCTCGGACATGAGCTGGCAGTGGATCGGCTGGCCACCTACTACTCGCGCGAGGGCAACTTCGCAGGAGCAACCTTTCTGACGGTCGGACCCTGCGATCCCTACGGCTTCACATCGGGTGATCTGCTTGCTCTGACCCTGCTGCAGGTCTCAGTCTCGCCATCCGTGGTGCGCCGACTCACGGAGCCCTGTCGCACCCGCGGGCTTCTCACGCGGATGCTGGCGGAGGATCGCCTACCCTTGGACGCCGACCTCGCCTTGGCAGACGAGGCCACTCTTCTCGACATGGCGTCCTTCCACGGCGCGGTCAAGCAGGCGTTGTCCGCCGAGGAATCCTCCACTGCCAACGCGTGGGTCACGGCGTCAAAGCTGACGGCCCGCAAGAGGCCTGATCTCTTTCCGGTTCGGGACTCGGTTGTCTGCAAGCACTTGGGTCTGGACCAGGGTCGTCGACAGAACTATGAGGTCGACTGGCAGGTATTCCGACGTCTGCTGCAGGACCACGACATTCGCGCACGCATCAACAGATTGGTCGACGAAGCGGCCGTCCGACCCGGCGTTGATGTGGGTTCGCGGGCGACTAGGCTGCGGCATCTCGACGCCGTGGTGTGGATGCATGCTCGGCGTGGGGCAACGGCAGAGTGAGGAAAGGTGACTCTGGACGGGGCTGAACCCGATCAGGGCCCGTCGCTATGGCACCTGACCAGGAACAACTAACGTCGGCAATGCCAGCGGTGCTGAGTACGTCGAGCTCAGCCAGCCCCGCCGCATACCTCGGACTGTGTTGTTAGCGGACTCCGGTGATTCTTGTGGTGGCGCCCCAGGGAGCGGTGAAGCGCTTGGGTGCCGCGAAGGTGCCCCTGCCGGTCCCGGCATACACGTAGTCGATGTTGGCGGGCGTGCGGGCGATCAGGTCGGCCTTGCCGTCTCCGGTGAGGTCTCCGGTCGAGAGCACCGTGTTGTAGGCCTGCCAGCCGGACGAAACCGGGACGCCGGGCAGGTACCCGGTCGCCGTGGCGGTGGCGACGCCGGTGCCCTTGTATAGGTAGAGCTTGCCAGCGGGGGTACGGCCAAGCAGGTCGACGCGCCCGTCGCCGGTGACGTCGCCCGGGGTGATCATCTGGCTGAACATCTGCCAGCCGGTGCCGATCCGCCGCCACGTGCCGGGGAACCCGCCCTTGCCGTCGCCCGCGACCATCCAGAGCTCGCCATTCGCCTTGCGCGCCAACAGGTCGGGCTTGCCGTCGCCGGTCCAGTCGCCCGGCGTCAGGATGTCGGTGTAGGCCGACCATGAGCGCGAAAGCAGGGTGCTCCCAGGAAGCAGGCCGCCCTTGCCGTTGCCCTTGAACAGGTAGGCAGAGCCGGTGGGGGTGGTGGCGAGGACGTCGGCGAGCCGGTCGCCGTTGACGTCGCCGGGGGAGATGACCTGGCGGTAGGCGTTCCAGCCGCTGCCGATCCGTACCGGCGTCCCGATGCCGCCGACCTTGGCGCGGTAGAAGTACAGGTCGCCGGACGTGGTGCGGCCGATGACGTCGCCGCGTCCGTCGGCGTTGAAGCCCACGATCGCCTTCGCGGGCGCGGGGGTAGGTGGCGGTGGGGGAGCGCCGGTCTTGATGTAGCTGGTTCCCGACAGCGCCCGCCAGTCGTTGGCCGCGACCTTGCCAGTGACCGTGAGCAGAGCAGCCTGCTGGAAGCGCTGCACCGCACCAAGCGAGGAGGCCCCGAAGGCACCGTCTGCCGTGCCCGCGGCATACCCGCGCTTGTTGAGCTCGAGCTGGAGATCTCGGACCGCCCACCCGGTCGAGCCGGTGGCAAGGGTGAGCGTGCCGTAGGCCGCGAACAGGTTCGCCGTCGTGACCGGCGCCGGACCGGTGGTCGACGAGTACTTCGCGTAGAGGGCGGCCTTGCTGCGGATGGTCGCCATCATCGGGTACAGGTTCTTGCCGGGGCACGCGGTGTACGACGTGTTCTGGTGCGCGTTGATGGTCGAGAGGGTGGCCACGACGCCGGCGGCGAACTTGGTGCCCGTCCCGCCCGCCGAGGTCAGCTTCGTCGTGGCGGTCGGGTCGACGCCGTACTGCGACAGCTTCCAGCCAGCGACCTTCGCGATCGAGTCGACCATGACGGCGGGCGCAGCGGTGGTCTCGTAGTTGCCGAGGGCGGCGACGCCCATCGTGTTGGTGTTGAAGCCCATCGCGTGGGCCCCGCGCACTGCCTGGGTGATGGACCCGGCGCGGCCCTCGTAGACCCGGCCGAACTTGTCAACGAGGAAGTTGTAGGCGATGTCCGACCAGCCGAGGCCCTTGGTGTCGTAGGCGTAGATGCCACGGATCTGGGCGGCGGCGGTGGCTTCGGTGTAGTCGTTGGAGCTGGCCGTGTGGTGGATCGTGATCGCCTTGACGGTGGTGTTGTAGGTCGTCGACCCGCGCAGCGACTCGTCGGCGCCCCACTGTTTGCGAGTGATGATCGTCGGCATGGTGGCCGCGGCGGAGGCTGAGGCGGCGGGTGTGTGGGCGACGAGGTCGTCATCCGCGGAAGACACCCCGGGGTTGATGGTGGTGACCCTGACATCGGGCAGCGGCTGCCCGTTCGTCGTGTCCACCCGCACCTGGATCGCGGTCGCGCCGTCCGTGACGAGCGGGTTGGTGCCGAGGCGGGCCATGCTCGACTCGGTGGTCCCGCCCTGCGGACCCTCGTCGGTCACCCCGGGCGTCTCCCAGTCGCTCCAGCCTGAGTCCTCTCGCACGCGCACCTGCACGATCACGTCGTCTCCGCTAAGTCCGGTGGTGCGCGCCCACGACACTCCCGCGACAGTGAACCGGGACCGGTCCTGCACCGGCGTGAGGGTGCTGACGGCGTGGCCGGCACGAAGTACGCGGCGGTTCTGCAGCTGGCTCTTGACCGCCGCGTCGACACCGCGGACCGCGGTGGTTTGCACACGAGGGGCAACGGGGCGAGGCGTGTCCGTGGAGGCGAAGGACACCGTGGGGAGGGCCACGAAGACGGGGGTGATGGCCAGGACAGCGAGGGAGGCAGGCAGAAGGCGCACGTTGGAGTCCGGGGGGATCGTGGGGGACAGGAGGCTGGTGTGACGACAGTGAAGAGTGGCACCTGGGCCCTCCTCGTGTCGCATTCCTCCCGGAAAGATGTCCGTTAGGACGATCCGCCACCGGCGTGTCGCCGCGACGCGCCGAGAACTTGCGACAACTCGTCCGAACGGACGGACTTCCTCACGATGCCTGGGCAGGGATCGAGGCCTGCGAAAGCATGTGCGGGACTTCAGGGAGGGATGACTTGGGATTCGAGGGGGGAAGCGCGGATCGCCGCGCTCGCGAGCTGGCGGCACAGGGTGACGATTCCGCAAGGGCCTGGGCGGCTGGTGCTGAGGGCGAGCGACGCGTTGCCGAGGCTCTGGCTGGCCTTGGTGGGGGCTGGACCGTCCTGCATGATCGGCTGCTTCGTCCGGGGTTGTCCGAGGCGAACCTCGACCACCTCGTGGCTGGCCCTGCAGGCGTGCTACTGATCGACGCGAAGAACTGGTCCGGACACGTCACCCAGTGGGAGGGCGGCCTCTACCGTCACACGTTTGGTGCTGATGGCACGAGGCAGCACCAGTCCATGCTCGGGCAGCTGGCGAAGGTGCACGGCATGGGAGCCCGCATGGCCGAGATTCTCGGGGCACCGGTCACTCCCGTTATCTGTCTGGCAGGCGCCGAAGCACAACGCTTCGGCGAGCCACAGCAGGTTCGCGGTGTGTGGGTGGTTCCTATCGGACAACTTGCGGGCTGGCTGACATCGCGGACCGCTCGCATGGATGCGGAGACGGTCTCGAAGCTCTCCACGCGACTCATGACGGAGTTTCCGTCGACCACCACCGATCCCGAGCTCCTTGCGGCGATCGGGCGCGCCACGCTAGCCACGAGCAAGGAAGGGCGAGGTGCAATGCGCACGCGAAGGCTGCGAAATGGGGCTGGGGCTCAGGGTGTCCCACGGATCAGCGGGGGCTCCGGGCCGAGGCAATCCTCGGGCAGACGTGTCGTCTCCGTGTTGGGTCGCATTGTCGTCACCGGCCTCATGGTGGGCACCTTCCTGATCCTCCTGAAGGTCTTACCCTCGCTGCTCACGTCCGGCGTCGAACGCATGGCCGAGCCGCAGGCTGGCAGCACGCCTTCGGCGACTGCGACTCGATCGGGCGCGCCGACTGCGATGTCGAAACCATCAGCCGGCTCGAAGAAGCAGCCGAGCCCAACACCCGCGAAGACGGTGCCCAAGGCCGTCGCGAAACCGGTGGGTCCGCCAGACTGCGCTGATGCCACGGGGGCGGAGATCGCCAGGATCATTGGGAGATCCGTCAAGCCGGTCGTCGTGTCGACTGGATGCGCCTGGGGGACCAGGCTTGACGATGCCTCAACGGTTTTGGTGACCATCAGGATGAGCGACGGACACGCGCCCTACGACACTCAGCTGGACACGTCAGTCAAGCAGCGACGTGCCGTGTATGGCACGGCCTATGACGCCAGCTATGACATGGCGACCGCAGTGTGGATCGCGGCGGGGCAGCCCATCAGGACGGGCGCGCACGCAGTCAAGGCCCGCGCCGACACCTACGTGTCGGTTGCCAGGACTGACCTGGGCGTGAGCGACGATCGCGGACGGGCTATGGCCCTGGCGATCGCTCGTGCCGCCAACACTCCCGGCTAGGGAACCAAAACACGGCCCGGTGGTCGCGCTGCACTGACGTCCTGCTCTTGCTCGACTACCGTTCGCAGCATGCGCGATTTGTCCGACAAGTCGGCCCTCCTTGACCGCCGCTTCCGACTGGTGCCCACCCTTGCGGTGATCACGTCAGTCGTCGGGGCGGTCGTCATCGTGGCGTTGGTCGCCGCTGCGGTGGGCCTGCTCGCCGGTTGGCGGCCCTCGCTCAACCCGTTCGGCGACAAGACGACCGACCGCAGTGGCTCGCCGGTGCTCAGGTCACTCACCGACATCAGCGAGTACCACGCGGTGACAGGGCACTACGAGACCGTCGTCGACCTCGACAAGGACACCAACCACTTGCCCGCCTGGGTCAGCGGCGAGCGGGTGCTCTACGTCGGCAAGGGCGACGTGGATGCGGTCGTGGACTTCGGCGAGCTCGACAAGAGCCGGGTCGTCGTTTCCGAGGACGCCAAGTCGGTGACGATCAAGCTGCCTGCCCCCACCGCCGGCAAGCCCGTTCTCGACCTGCAGTCGAGCTATGTGGTCAGCCACGAGAAGGGGCTCATCAACCGGTTCCAGGGGTCGGACCTCGAGCGGCAGGCCCAGCTCAAGGCGATCAGCCAGATGACCGCCGCCGCGACCGGCGAGGACCTGCTGACCAACCAGGCAAAGGAGAACACGAGCAAGATGCTTCGCGGCCTGCTCGGCTCGCTCGGCTACACCAGCGTCACGATCGCCTACGACGAGGACCCGCGCTGACGCGCGTTGGCCAGCGCTGACCCACGGACCGACCCACGGACCGCCCCGCGTCCGCAACGTCAGGTGACCGACGGCGGCGGGAGGGTCACACCGAACCCCGCAACCGCCAACCGCAACAACACCTGACCCGGCGCCAGCAAATCGGCGATGCGCGCGGCGCTCAGCACTTCGAGCTCTGCCAGCCGCGCGGCATACACGTCGTCTCCCAAAACACGCGCGTGCTGGAGCTCGACGGTGTTGTGCCAGACCTTCTGTCGCGCCTCGCGCAGGAATCGCTTGGAGCTCAAGCGGTTCAGCGGTTGCAGCACCCGGCCGACGAGAGTCCGCGTCGACACCACTCCCAGCTCGTCGTCCTCGGCGGCGACGCGGCCGGACAGCACGCCGTCGATCCGCTCGTGGTCACGCGCCCGCCGCGCGACAACCCGCGGATCACTGAACTCCGCGTCGCTGATCACGGCCAGCAACGCCTGCGGCAGGTCGTAGTTGATGTGCGCGTTGATGCCGAGCAACACGTGCCGCAACGCAGGCAGCGACTCAGGCGCCGAGAAGGCCAAGCGCCACGGCCGCGGCACCGAAGGACTCCCCGCGAGGTCGAGGTCGAGCGCGTCCAGGTAGAGGTCGGCGAACACCACGTCCCACCGCTCGACCCACTCCGGATCCTCGAACTGCGCGTCCGCGATCGCCTTGCCCACGGCCAGTGTGGTCCGGCGGTAGGTCTCGAGGAAAAGTCGCTGCGCGGTCCTTTCGGGAGGCATCCGGACGAGCCGGGCATCCATGGCGGCAACGACAGTTTCGATGTCGCGTTCGGGCATCTGAACCCCCTGACCAGACGGGCCTGCGCGACTAGTATCGAGCCGTGGGGCCGGCGGTCGCCAGCGCTCGTGTTGGTGGTTGGTCAGCGGCTCGCGCGGGGGGACGTCAGCGGCTGGGGACGGACGCCTCCCGCCGGGAAGCAGGTGCGGCGTGGCAAGTCGACACAGTCTCAGTCGCCACAGTCCTCGTGACTTCGACCCCGTCGCCCTCGGGCGCCTGGAGACCCAGGCGTGGGCGAGCTACTACCGACGCGAGTGGGGCCCGGCGCTGCGCGCGTTCGTCGGCATGGTCGACCAGGGATTCGGCCTGGGACCGCGGCTGACCTTCGTCGCGGCGTGGCACGTCCTGCGCGCCAACAAGGCGTGGGCACCGGTGCCCCACAACGATCCTGACGCCGCGCGGGCGTCGATGCGGCGGTTCTATGAGCTCGTCCTCGCCCACTCGGACCTGACCTTCGACCCCCAGCGGGCATCGGAGCTGGAGGTCGAGTGGTGGCGGATCCACCGGGCCCACCAGCGTGCGGACTCCGCGACCCGGGGCGAGCTCGAACATGCCCTGGTCGAGCTCTACGCTCACGTCTACTCGGCGCCGCGATCGACGATGCGCGAAGCCGCTCGATGGCGGGCCGAGGCGATGGACCTGTCGGACGCGTGGGTGGCCGGAGGGTGCGACCTCGCCGACCCGCGACTGGCCGCCGAACGGCGCGCCCTGGTGGCTTCCTACGCAGCCCTGCTCGACTCGGTCTCGCGGGTGCCGGCATGACCCGCGACGACCGGGTGCTCACCACCACCCGCGGCCTGGCGGCCTTCATCGCGCCGTTCCTGCTCGTGGCTTTCATCCTGCTCTACGGCTTCCCTGGCGACACCGCCCGCCTCTGGTCGTGGACCATCCAGGCGCACATGACCTCGATGCTGCTGGCATCGGCCTACCTCGGCGGCTGCTACTTCTTCCTCCGCGTGGTCCTCCTCGAGGCCCACTGGGCGGCGGTGCGCGCGGGCTTCGTCTCGGTTGCCCTGTTCGCAACGCTGCTCGGCGTCGCCACGATCATGCACTGGGACAAGTTCTCCCACGACACGGTCGCCTTCTGGCTGTGGGCGGGGCTCTACTTCACCGCTCCCTTCCTGGTCGCGGCGGCCTGGCTCACCAACCAGAGGTATGCCGCGGAGCCAGCTCCCGACGCACCTCGCCTCGGGCGCGTGGCACGACGGTTCGTGGCCGACATGGGAGGTCTCGCGGTCGTCACCGGTCTCGTGCTCTTTGTGGCGCCGGCGTGGGCGATCACCGTCTGGCCGTGGCCGCTCACCCCGCTGACGAGTCGGGTGGTGGGCGCGACGTTCTGCCTCGGTGCTGCGGGGCTGGGGGTGCTGGTCGACGACCGCTGGGAGTCGGTGCGGCTGATGCGAAGGGTGCAGCTCGTGATGTTCGCGCTGATCCTGGTGGCCGCCGTGCGGGCGAGGGACGAGTTCTTCACCGACCGTCCGCTGACCTGGGTGATGGCAGTGGGCTTCGTCGGGCTGTTCGCGGCCTCGCTCGTGTCAGCAGTGCGGGACCCGGGTCGTCAGGGGAGCCGGGGTCGACACGAACGCTCTCGCGCGCGGTCGGCCAGGTCCTTGGCGGACGAGTAGGGGGCGCCCAGCCCCGTCAGGCGAAGTCGACCAGGTCCATCCCCAACTGCGAGAAGCTGTAGGCGGCGATCGCGAAGTAGAACGTCCGGGCCGCGAAGGTCCCCACTGGCGAGGACGCGATCGGCCGGTGGAACAGTCGGCGCGCGACGAGCAGGACGGCGATGATCGCCGCGACGATCGGAACGACCCCCGCGAGGGGGTTGGCCGCGATCAGCACCAGGAGCACCAGCGGCAGGACCCACGCCGTCCTGCCTCGACGCGTCCACGAGCCACGCTCCGCGACCTTGTCGACCAGCAGCGCGACGCCGTAGCCGAAGAAGAACGGCAGGGCGATGAATAGCGCGAGGGCGAAGGCCTGCGGCTTGAGCGCATGGAAGTCGATGCCGTCGTAGTGGATGGTCCCCGAGCCGCCGATCGCAGCGCTGGTGAGGGCGACCGTGAACCGGCGAAACCCCGGCGAACCGATCAGCCACGGCGCCACCGCGATGTAGGCGGCCGCCCCGATCACCCCGAAGGCGGCCCCGAGGACGGCCAGGTTGTAGGTGCCCGACAACGTGAACCGCCCGATGATGAAGCCGTCGTCGCTCAGCACGCCCCGCACGTAGTCGGGGGAGGTGAGGCGCAGCAGGAACATCGCGAGCCGCCCGCCCAGCCCCAGGCACACCAATCCCCACCCGATGCCCACGACCCCGACAACCCGCAGGATCTCGAGCAGCTCGTGGAGGTAGGTCGGTGGGTGCTGGTCGTCCCACCGCCCGTCGACGGCGAGGGTGCTGGCCATGGTGTCCCCTCTCCGTGACGCTGCTTCCTCCACCGTAGGTGCAGCAGGCCCACGCCCGGGTCGGCCATTGGTCGTAGCCGCGCGGCATACGACCCGAAATGCCCGAAAGCGTCTCAGGGTCAGCCCTGACCGTTCCCTGAGACCAACCTCACTGCGCGTGAAAGCCGTTGTACGACACCACGAACGCGGCTTACGGTGGAGCGAAACTGCGCCGAGCTGGGAGGTGCGACACCGGGTAGGGGAGAGGCGACAGCAATGGCACAGACACGGATCGGGGACGTCGGGCGGTTGGCGTGGTTCCCGTCATCGAAGGTGACCAAGTGGTTCGTCCTCGTCTTCTGGCTGGCGGTGCTGGCCGCGGCGTTCGGACCCGCGGGCAAGCTGCAGGGCGCCCTCAACAACGAGGCGGTCGCGTGGCTGCCGGCCGACGCGCAGTCGACCCAGGTGGTCAAGCAGATCGAGGCGTTCCAGAGCAAGAACGAGTTCCCTGCCGTCATCGTCTACGAGCGGCCTGGCGGGCTGACGCCGGCGGACACCCAGTCGGTCACCGCCCAGGTCGCGAAGTTCAACGCCCTCGAGCCGGTCCGCAACGACTCCCTGGGCCCGATCCCCTCGCAGGACGGCAAGGCGCTGCAGGTGATCGTGCCGATCGACGCCGGCGATGCCGGGTGGGACTCGCTGGGCGCGACCGTGAAGGACCTGCGCGCCATCGCCCAGGACCGTCCCGACGGGCTGTCGATGCTGGTCACCGGCCCGGTCGGCTTCTCGGCGGACTCGTCGGAGGCGTTCTCCGGCATCGACGGCAAGCTGCTCTACTCCGCGATGACCGTCGTCATCATCATCCTGCTGCTGACCTACCGCAGTCCGGTCCTGTGGCTCATCCCCGTGATCTCGGCGGGCACCGCGCTCTTCGTCGCCCAGGCCGTCATCTACTTCCTCGCCAAGGACGACACCCTCACGGTCAACGCGCAGAGCTCGGGCATCCTTACGGTCATCGTGTTCGGGGCGGGGACCGACTACGCCCTGCTGCTCGTCGCCCGCTATCGCGAGGAGCTGCGTCGTCACGAGGACCGGCACGAGGCGATGGCCTTTGCGCTGCACCGCGCCGGGCCGGCCATCTTCGCCTCCGGCGCCACCGTCATCGCCGGCATGCTGTGCCTGCTGTTCGCGACGATGAACTCCACGAAGGGCCTGGGGCCGGTCGCGGCCATCGGCGTCGCGGTCGGGCTGCTGGTCATGCTGACGCTGCTGCCGGCGCTGCTCGTGGTCTGCGGGCGCTGGATCTTCTGGCCGGTGCGTCCGTCCTACGGCTCCGTCGACCACACCCGTGACGGCTTCTGGGCGCGCATCGGCGCCCGGATCGCCCGCGCCCCGCGGCGCACCTGGGTCGTCACCTCCCTGCTGCTGGCCATCGCCTCGCTCGGCATCCTCCAGCTCAACGCGGTCGGGTTGCAGAACAAGGACGCCTTCTACGGCACACCGGAATCCGTGGTGGGAGAACAGGTTCTGGCCCGGCACTTCCCCGCCGGTGCAGGGTCGCCCGTCATGGTGCTGTCCAACGCCGACCAGGCCGCGGCCGTCGTGACCACCCTCAAGTCGGTCAAGGGCGTCGCCACGGTCGGTGACCCGGTGACCAAGGGCAACCTCTCGCTGATCCAGGCCACCCTTACCGACGCCCCGGACTCCGACGCGGCCACCCAGAGCGTCGACCGGATCCGCACCGCCATCGCCGAAGTCCCTGGGGCCAAGGCGATCGCGGGTGGTGACACCGCCACCCGAGCCGACACCCTGCGCGCGTCGGCCGACGACAACGTGCGGATCATCCCGCTCATCCTGGGCGTCGTGCTGCTGATCCTGATCCTGCTGCTGCGCGCCATCACCGCACCGCTCATCCTCATCGGCACCGTGGTCCTGTCCTACGGCGCGGCAATGGGCTTGTCGGCGTTGATCTTCCGACACGTGCTGGGCTTCGCCGGGGCGGACTCGTCGTTGCCGCTGTTCGTCTTCGTCTTCCTCGTCGCGCTGGGGATCGACTACAACATCTTCCTCATGACCCGCGTCCACGAGGAGGCCAAGGAGATCGGCACTCGACGTGGCGCTCTCGTCGGGCTCGCCGCGACCGGTGGCGTCATCACCTCCGCCGGTCTCGTCCTCGCGGGGACGTTCGCGGTGCTCGCCACCCTGCCGGTGGTCACCTTCGCGGAGATCGGGTTCGCCGTAGCGCTCGGCGTCCTGCTCGACACGCTCGTGGTCCGCTCCGTCCTCGTGACGGCGCTCAACCTCGACGTGCGCGGGCGGATGTGGTGGCCGAGCAGCCTCTCCTCGCGTGACGCCTCGCTCGACGCGACGACCCCGACGGCCCCGGAGGAGACCGAGGCCACGCTCCAGCCCACCCACTGAGCAAGGGGAGGTATGCCGCGGGGCCGGGCCCCGCGGCATACCCCTGCCTTGGCTTGGGTGTCGAGGTCAGGAACCCGCGACCGGGACTCGCGTAACCCCGCGCCTCCGCGTCGCGTTAACGGTGCACCTACTGCTCCGTGGAGGAACCATGCTTCGCACGTCCCACCGCGCCACCAAGGCCGCGCTCACCGGCGCGACCGCCCTCGTCCTGATCGTGACTGGCGGGTATGCCGCGGGGGCGGCTTCCGCGACAACCGTCGCCCTCCCTGCTGCGGTCGTTGGGGGAGACACCCCCGGCTTGGCCCGGCTGCTCGAGAACGGCACACCGAGCGGACGCGCGATCGCGACGTTCGACGGCATACCCACGGGCACCCAGGTGACCGCTCTCAAGGCCCTCGGCCTCACCGTGCAGCCCATGAAGCGGCTGCCTCTCGCGCTGGTGAGTGGCACGGTGGCGCAGTTCCGGTCGGCGGTGACCACGGGGGTGGCGAACGACGTCTATCCCGACGAGAACATCCAGCTGCTCGACACCACGTCGTCTGATGCGATGGGCGGCGCCGCACTGCGGGCCAAGGGACTCACGGGCAAGGGTGTCACGGTCGGGGTGGTCGACTCGGGTTGCGACGCAACGCATCCCGACCTCGCGCACCGCGTGAAGCACAACGTCTCGCTCGTCAGTGGCGAGTACGCGAACCTCCCCGCAGACTCGTCGACCACGCTCGTCGTGCCGGCTGACCAGGGGCCGTACTCCAACACGGATCTCGGGTCGGGGCACGGCACCCACGTGGCCGGGATCATCGCGGCCGATTCGAGCTCGGTGACGGACGGTTCACGCTACGGCGTGGCCCCGGACGCCGAGCTCGACTGTTTCGCGATCGGCGCGGTCCTGTTCACCACGGCCGTCGTGACCGCCTATGACTACATGCTCGACCAGCCCGACCTGCTCGGCATCGACGTCGTCAACAACAGCTGGGGCAACTCCTACCGCCAGTTCGACCCGCGCGACCCGGTGGCCGTCGCGACGAAAGCCGTGGTGGACCAAGGCGTCACGGTCGTCTTCGCGGCCGGGAACTCGGGCTCCGAGAACGCCGAGCTGAGCCTCAACCCGTTCAGCCAGTCGCCCTGGGTGATCTCGGTGGCGGCCGGCTCGGTGGACCGCCACCGCGGCGACTTCTCGTCGAACGGCCTCACGCACGACAACTCGCAGCCGACCGGGATCACGGCCGGTGGCCACACCACGTACACCGGCGACCGCATCGGCCTCGTGCACCCGGACGTGACGGCGCCTGGCGTCGACATCTCGTCGACGTGCGACACGACCGGCACCGTCGTCGGCCCGTGCGCGCCGGGGGAGAACACCAGTGCCTCGGGCACGTCCATGGCCTCGCCGCACATCGCGGGCGCGGCGGCGGTGCTCAAGCAGGCGAACCCGGCTCTCACGCCTGACCAGGTGCGGCTCGCGCTGCAGGCCACGGCCAGCCCGGTCACGAACGACGACAACACCGGCACGCTGCCGTTCTGGCAGATCGGCTACGGCTACGCGAACCTCGACAAGGCCGTCGCCCTGGTGAGTGGTCGTAGCTGGGCCAAGGACCTCGCCCGGGCCAGCGCCCAGGCCGATGCCCGCGTCCTGGCCGAGGACGGCTGGCAGGTCGCGCGCGGTGACTTCTGGACCTACGACAGCCCGCGCGCCACGGTGGGCGGCACCGACAGCCACACCTACACGGTGCCGGTCGGCTCTGGCGTGAGTTCGCTCAAGGTGTCGCTGTCGCACCCATCGCTCGCAGCGGTGGGGATCAACGGCACGAGCTACACGGTCACGGTGAAGGACCCGTCCGGGGCTGTCATCGGCACGTCGACCGAGTCCTTCACCGAAGGGGCTGGGACGGCGACCGTCCAGGTGCCTGTCACCTCGGCGGGGACGTACACGTTCGACGTCGTCGGCAACTACGCCGTCTCCGACCCCGACACCCTCGACTCCGACAGCGTCGGTGGACGGATGGTGACCCTGCACGTGGCCCAGCTCCAGAAGGGCTGAGCCGGCTGGTTCCGATACGGCGCCGTTGTCCCGTATGGCGCCGTTGTCCGGTACCGCTGAAGGTTCGCTCTGAGCGGAAGGTTGTCCACAGATCGCTGGGTTGGCTCCAGCGACGGCCTTGATGCCGCGGACCTGTGGAGGGGCAACGCCGATACGGCGCCGTTACGGCATGCGTGGCTGAAAGATCGAAAAGTATTGAACAGCAAGCGAATTCGCGACGGGTGGATACGCTTGGGTTGTCGGTGGGTCGGTCTAGCGTTGGGGTCATGGCAATCGCACCCGATGGCACGACGCGAGGACGGGCACCCCACGCTCGACCGGTGCTGGATGCTGCCCGGGAGTCGCGCGATGCGTGGGCTGGCGCCGGGGCGGGTCAGTTGTGGGCGTTGTCGGACGGCGAGGTCGAGGACGCCATGACCACCCTCGGGCAGCTCCATGCAAGCACCGAGGCCCACTTGGCGGCGGTGCTGGTGGAGGCGAAGTCGCGTGGGCTCGGGGTGGGCGAGGGGTGGGGGGCTCACGACTGGGCGCGGCTGAGGGCGCCGGGGTTGAGCCCGCGGCTGCTGTCCGACCTGGACACTGTCGCGGGCTCCTACGGTGAGCCTCGGTTGGCGGGGGTGCAGGAAGCCCTTGCCGAGGGACTGGACCCGGAGGCGACCGATGCGCTGCCGGTGGGCAAGGCGGCCATGCTGGTGCGGTTCCACGAGGGTGTCCGCGGCATGGCCGACCCCGTCGAGCTGGAGGACGCAACCCAGCACCTGCTGACGGGGTCGCGCGGCCACGACGGGATGTCGGAGAAGTCGCTCGCCATCGGGGTGCGCCGGACTGCCGACATGATGCGACCGGACCGGCTGATCGAGCACGACGCGGAGGTGAAGCGCGCGCATCGGTCCCTGGTGAAGGGCAAGGGCCCGATGGGGATGTGGCGCTACACGATGCTGCTGGACACCGAGGGCGCCGCGATCGTCGACGCGGCGGTCGATGCGCTGGCCAAGCCGCAGACCGACCCCGAGACGAAGGAGCACGACCCGCGTACACCCGGCGCGCGACGGGCGGACGCGTTGGTCGAGCTGGTCCAGCGGGCCGTGAGCGCCCCGGAAGGTGTGCCCCGCCAAGCCAAGACCAGCGTGGTCGTGACCATCGGCCTGGACGAGCTGCAACAGACCTGCCGTGGGGCTGGCCTCACGGTGGACGGAGAACCCCTGTCCATCGAGACCATGCGCCGGCTGGCCTGCGACGCCGAGATCGTTCCGGCGGTGCTCGGTTCCAAGGGTGAGACTCTCGAGCAGGGCAGGGCCGTGCGGCTGTTCACCCAGGCCCAGATCCGCCACCTGTGGCTACGAGACCGGCACTGCACGTTCCCCGGCTGCACCAAGCCGCCGACCTGGTCTGACGCTCACCACCTCATTCACTGGGCAGATGGCGGTCCGTCCGACGTCGAGCACGGGGCGCTGCTGTGCCAGCGACATCACACGGTCGTGCACAACCACCGCTACGCCGGTGAGGTCGTCGCCGGTCCCAACGGGCCGTTCGTGCGGTGGGACCTGACGCCCGGCTCCTACGACACCCACCTCGAGGAATGGCGCGCCAGCCGCGCGTCCGAGCGGGGGGACGAGTCTGTCGGCCGGGGTGACGAGTCTGTCGACCTCCCGGGCAGACCGCCGCCCCGACCATGAACCCGCTTCGCACCCCGCACGGCTCGTGCGGGGTGCGAAGCATGCCTGCGGACGTGCCCGGACGGTCACATACCGGGGACGGGCTGGGCCTCGTGCACCTCGATGGTGCAGCCGCCGGGCATGTTCAGGTGCGGGTGGCCCTGGGCGAGGGCGAGGGCTGCATCCAGGTCGGCGGCTTCGATGATGCTGTAGCCCACGACCTCGCGGGTGCTGGGCGAGGTGCCTTCGGGCGTGACCTGGACGCCGTCTGCGAGCGGGGTGCCGAAGTCGACCATGCCGTCGCCGACGCGGCCGGCCCACTCCATCCACTGGCCCATCACGGCTTCCATCTCAGCGGGGTCGGCCGGCGCAGCGTCGGCGGGGGTGGTGGGTGCGTGGTAGATGAACAGGAACTTGCTCATGACTGGTTCTCCTTGGGTGGCGGGGGTGGTGGGGTAGTGGGTGGTGGTCGATGGATGTGACCCGCGGGCGGGAGCCTCGGTCAGGCGGGGATGCGGGTGCGCCCGGCATAGGCGGCGAACCGCTCCACCGCGTCGGCATCCGCGGCTGGGGTGATCTCGTCGGCGAACGAGCTGCCCCGGCCCTGCGCGATGACGTCCCGCGTGAGGTTGTGGATGTAACCGGCGACCTCGTCGGAGACGCGAAGGTCCTGACCCGAGGCCTGGGCGAGGTCCCACCCGTGCAGCAGCAGCTCGAGCGGCAGGATGCTGGCCAGGAACATCGCGGGCACATCCGCGCCTCCGGGGCCGGGGACGGTGCCGTCGAGGTCGATCCCGCGCCAGGCGTCGATCGCCTGGCCGGCGAGCACCGACACCTTGTCCTCGAGCGAGCCTTCGGCGGGGACGGTCAGGTTCGCGCCCGCCATTCCCCCGAGCTGCACGAGGGAGCCGAGGAGGTGATCCGCGAGCTCGTGCGCGGTGAAGTCGGCGCACGGCGTGGGCTTGGGGCGGTCGGCCGGCGTGAGGTTGCGCAGGACGGGCTGGATGACGGCCAGGGCCGCCTCGGCCGCCACGAGGGGGGTGAGGTTCTCGGGTGCCCACGCCCACTCGTCCGCACCGGCGTCGCCCCTCGCGGCGAGCCGCTCGAGCCGCTCGAAGAAGTGGTTCCAGCCCTCGGCGTGCATGACGGCCTGCTCCTCGGTGAGTCCCTCGTGCACCAGCGTGACCAGGGAACCCTCGGCCGCCGGCTCGATGGTCACCGTGACGGTCGACGCGTCCTTGGGCAGGTCGGGGTTGCCCTCCCAGCCCCAGCCGAACACGACCCGGCGGCCCGGATCGACCTCGTGGTAGGTGCCCTCGGCGATGTGGCCGGGCGTCACCGTCCACCGGTAGGAGCCCCCGGCGCGCAGGTCGACGGTCGCCGACACGGTCTGCCACCGACGCAGCCGCTCGGGCTCGGTGATCAGCGCGAACGCCTCGTCGGGGGAGACGGGCAGGACGGCGGTCTTGGTGAAGCTCATGGGGTTCCCTTCATCTGGTGCGCGTCAGCGACGAGCAGGTCGAGTTCGGACGTCCAGAACCGGTCGATCTCGGCCTGCAACCGCTGCAGCCCGCTCGGCACGACCCGGTAGGTCCGCGTGCGTCCGACCTTCTCGGCCTCCACCAGCCCAGCGTCGGCGAGCACCAGCAGGTGCTGGCTGATCGCGGACCTGGTCACCGGGAACTCGCCGGCCAGGTCCGTGACGCCCCGTGGCCCGCGGGCCAGGAGCTGCAGGATGCGGCGGCGAGTCGGCTCGGCGGCGGCGGAGAGAGGATCATTCACAACGAGCAATACGTTAGTCGCGACTAACGCATTCTGTCCAGCCCGTGACGGCTGGGATGCGCTCGTCCAGCCCGAACGTGCGCGGGCGGTCGAAGGAGAGGTATGCCGCGTGGCGGCCACGCGGCATACGACTCGTTTGGTCGGGACGTCAGCGGGCGGAGCGGAGGATGGCGACCGCGTCGCCGACCGGGCCGAGGTGGCCGAGCTTGTCGGGGTTGACGATCGAGCGGATCCCGATGATCTCGCCGTCGACGATCTCGAGGGCCCAGACACCGAGGATCCGCTCCTGGTCGTCGACGTAGATGGCTCCGGGATCGCCGTTGATCTCGACGGGCCGCATCGACACCTGCGGGAACCGCGCCAGCGCCCGCAGCCAGTTGGTCAGGGTGTGCGCGACCCGGCTACGACCGCGCAGCGACCGGGCCAGTGCCGGCACCTTGCCGCCGCCGTCGCCGGTGAGCTCGACGTCGTGGGCGAGCAACGCCTCGAGCCCGGCGAGGTCACCGTGTTCGGCGGCGGCGAAGAACTTCGTCGCGAGCTCGCGCTGCCGTTCACGGGTGGTCTCGAACCGCGGTCGGCGTGCCTTGACGTGCTGTCGGGCGCGCGTGGCGAGCTGGCGCACGTTGTCCTCGGTCTTGCCCACGATGTCCGTGATCTCGGGGTAGCCGTAGCCGAACACGTCGTGCAGCAGCAGCACTGCCCGCTGTTCGGGGGACAGGCTCTCGAGCAGCACCAGCATCGCCAGCGACAGCGAGTCGGCCGTCTCGGCGTGCGCGCCCGGGTCGTCGGCGGCGTCGGTGACGATCGGCTCGGGGAGCCACTCACCGACATAGCGCTCGCGACGGGCCCGGGCGGAACGCAGCTCGTTGATCGCCAGCCGGGTGGTGATGGTGGCGACGAAGGCGCGAGGTGAGGCGATCTCCTCACCCGCGTCGAGGGACTGGTGCACCCGCAACAGCGCCTCCTGGACCACGTCCTCGGCTTCGGACACGCTGCCGAGCATGCGGTAGGCAATGGCGAACGCAGTGGGACGCAGCTCGTCGAGCAGTCCCTCCCGATCGCTCACGGGACCTCCAGCGCTCACGTCGTCACCTGGCTCCTGGTGCCCGGTGCCGTGCGCAGGTCACCGAAGCCGTCGCGCCAGCTCGGGTGCGACGGACTCCAGCCGAGCTCGCGCCTCGCCTTCGCGTTCGACGCACCCCTCAGCTCGGTCATCATCACCGCTCCGATCTCACCGGTGAGCAACCGCCCCACGAAACGAGGCACGCGCATCGGCTCCTTGGCACCCAACGTACGCGCCAGGACCGGCAACCACTCGCCCACCGGCGCGGGTTCGTCGTCGACCACGTTGTAGACCCCCCGACGGCCGTGGTCGATCGCTGCGACCGTCGCCTCGGCAGCGTCCTCGATGTGGATGAACGACCACACGCCCGCGCCGTCGCCCACCACCGGGAACTTGCGCCGGCGGACGGCCTCGGTCTGCTCGCCGTCCGGTCCGAGCGAGGTGCCCGGCCCGTAGAAGCCGCCGTAGCGCAGCACGACTCCCTCGGTCCAGGTGGCCGCGAGGACGGCGTCCTCGACGTGGCGGATCGCCGCGACCGTCTCGCGCATCTCCTTGGCCGGGCCCGGTCCGAAGGAGTCCTCCTCGGTCTTGACCAGACTTCCCGTGCGTTCGTATGCCGCGAAGAAGCTCTGCGCGACGAACCGCTTCACGCCGACTGCCTGGCCAGCCGACAGCAGGTGGTCCGTGCCCTCGGTCCGCAGCCGGTTGGTCATCGCGAACGCGCGGTCGAAGTGCCGCAGGTCCATCGGGCCGATGGAGGTCAGCTGGTGGACGATCACGTCCGGCTGCACCCGGGCCACGGCCTCGGCGACCTGGTCGGCATCGAGCGCGTCGGCGAGCACCGGGGCGGCGCCCAGGTCGCGCACCAGCTGTTGGTGGGAGGCGTGGTGCGTCATGCCGTACACCTCGTGACCCGCCCCGACCAGCCGTGGCACGAGCTGGCGGCCGATGGCTCCGGTGGCTCCTGCGACGAAGACCTTCATCATCACTCCCTTGTCCCATGAAAACGATCGCTGTACCCATCAAGACAGGACAGCCTTCCGAGCTGTGACAGCTGGTCAGGTGTCCTGGGCAAGAGTCTCCCCATCGCCGCGCAGGCGCTCGTTGTCCCGCAGGAGGTCGGAGTTGCGCGCCCGCAGCCTGCGGTTGCGCGTGGCGAGGTCGGCGTTGTCGTCCTGGAGCTCCAGCACCAGGGCCACAGCCGTGAGGGGGATCCCGGCCTCGGCCAGCTCGCTGACGCGGGCGATCCGGGCGAGGTCGGCGTCGCTGTACCGGCGCGTGCCGCCGGCGGTGCGTTCCGGGCGGACCAGGCCTCTCTCCTCGTACAGGCGCAGCGTCGGGATGGGCACGCCGGCGAGATCGGCTGCCACGGAGATCGTGTAGACCGGGCGGTCGGAAGGGCCCGTCGCAGCGGTCATACGACCCTCGATCGAGGGCTTGACAAATCCCGTGTTAGAGATTTACAAAATCTACAGAACATGACTGAGATTCTAGTGGATCAAAGTCGGGTTCGGCAGAACAGGATCCTCACAACACTGGAGGTGGTTGAGATGCTCATGCGGACTGACCAGTTCCGCGAGCTGGACCAGCTGGCACAGCAAGTCTTCGGGACGATGGCTCGTCCCACGGTGATGCCGATGGATGCGTGGCGGCAGGGCGACGTGTTCGTCGTGGAGTTCGACCTTCCCGGCGTCGAACCGGGCTCGATCGACCTCGACGTGGAGCGCAACGTGCTCACCGTCAAGGCCGAGCGCGGTCGGCTCTCCGACGAAGCCGAGACGATCGCCACCGAGAGGCCGCGCGGCGTGTTCAGCCGACAGCTCTTCCTCGGCGACAGCCTCGATGTCGACCGCGTCGAGGCGGCCTACAGGGACGGCGTGCTCCGGTTGACGATCCCGGTCGCCGAGCAGGCCAAGCCCCGCAAGATCGAGATCAGCTCGGGCGAGCGGCGCCAGCACGCGATCTCCGCCTGAGGGTCCGACCCGCGACGGGTTGTCCCCCCCCCCCCCCGGGTAGGCGGGGACCCCACTGGGCCCCTCAGCCGTGGGCCCCTCAGCGCTGGGCCCCTCAACCCTGCGCTCAGCGCTGGGCGACCGAGGCGACCGGGCGGCCCGCCGGCAGCACCACGTCGGACCGACGGGGCAGCCACCGCACTGCGGCGGCCGTCGTCGGGTTGGAGCCGTACGCGAGCACGGCCAGGAAGACGCCGTAGACCGGCAGGTGGCCCACCAGCTCGGTCTGGCCGAACAGGATCAGGGTGGCGTTGAACGGCACCATCGCGACCAGCACCGCGACCTGTGGCAGCGCCCCGGACAGCACCAGCAGACCGAACAGCAGCTCGATGCTCCCGGCGATGACGATGAACACGTCAGTGGGCACGTGCAGCCCGACGAGGCTGAACACGTTGAGCGCCGGATAGTGCTCCAGGGTCTCGCGCGCCATCGTCGGGTTGGTGAACTTTTCGGTGAACGCCAGCGCGATCAGCGCGACACCCACGCCGGCCCGCAGCGCGAGCAGCGCCCACCGCAGCTGGGCGTCGGACAGGGTCGTGGCGCCGTGACGGTTCACCCCCGCCGGGGCGATGACGAGGAAGGCCGCAACGGCCGCGATGTTGGCGCACTCCAGGAGCGCCATCGGCCCGGTGAATGCCGCCATGATCGGCCCGAGCGCCAGGGTCAGCGCGGCTGCCGGACGCTGCTGGAACCCGGTGATCAGCCACATGCCGAGGGCGGACTCGAGCAGCAGGAGGATGCCTCCGCCGGTCGCGTCCAGGTCGTCCACGGCGGGCGTGACGAACGCGCCCGAGGCAGCAAGAGCGAGTAGGGCCACGCCGAGGTGAATCCCGAGCAGCCGCGGCACCCAGGGCACCAGCCGTCCGACACCACGCAACACGGGCAGCTCGGGGCGGTCGAGACGCAGCGCCACCCTGCGCCACACCACGGTCACCACGACCACCGCGGCCGTCAGCGCCAGCGGCAGAGGCCGCAGGAAGAAGCCCCAGTCGGCGGGCGCCGAGTCCACGAACCAGCGTTCATGGGTGGGAAGGACCAGCGCGGGCAGGGCCAGGACGGGGACCATGTGGCAATTCTCCAGGGGAGTCGAGGTGGGCCGGGCCGCGGGGGTGGCGTGCGCGGTGAGGCGTGGAAGGGGCGCGCGTCGCCCGGCCGCCGGGGTGGACGGCATACCGAAAGTACGGTGCGCGACCGCACCACACCCGGGCCCTAGGTCCCGACCTCTCTCGCTGGGCTGCTACCGCATCCGGCGTACGGGCTCCGTCACCCTTCGGCGGGATCCGGCCGTGGATGCGTCCACCTAGCGTCGAGGGGCGCCGGGGTCGACACCCGGCCCGCGCGAGAGATTCCCACGAGGATGAGGAGAACCCGATGAGACTTGCCCGCGTCGCTGCTGGTGCAGCGCTTGCCCTGGCCGCCGTCACGGCGCTGCCTGCCGGCTCCGCCTTCGCCGAGGAGCTTGCCCCGCCGGAGATCGCCTGGGTGGGGGACCACGTGGTGGCCAACGGGAGCAACGCCTACATCCAGGCCAAGTTCCGCTGCTTTGGTGGGGAGACCGGAACGCACCTGTGGGCCTCGATCAAGCAGGGCGGGCCCGACCCGACCGCTGAGGGTTCAGGGATGACCTCGGACGCCTGGTACGACACGAACTACCAGTACGCCAACAACCCCGCCGGTCAGACGATCCAGTGCGATGGGAAGTGGCACGTCAACCGGTTCACGGTCAAGCTCGTCGACCACCCGTTCGGCACCGGCTACGTCTCGGGTGAGCTCGCCAAGGGCGCCGCGTGGGTGCAGTTCTGCGTGTTCGACTCCAGCGCGACGGACGACAACTTCCCGACCGGGTTCGCCTACAACTACGGCTGGCGGACCGTCATCGCCCAGCACTGAGACATCCAGAAACAGGCACGTGGGCTGCCGAGGAGGGTATGCCGGGTGGTGACCACCCGGCATACCTGGCTGTGGGCGGGCCTGAGGGCTGGGCGGGGCGTGGGCAGGGGATGGTCGATTGCGCACGATGCCGCGCCGCGGCATACGGTTGAAGCATGGACTACCGATACCTCGGCAACAGCGGACTCAAGATCTCCGAGATCACCTACGGAAACTGGCTCACCCACGGCTCCCAGGTCGAGAACGACGTCGCAGCGCAGTGCGTGGCTGCCGCCCTCGACGCGGGCATCAGCACGTTCGACACCGCGGACGTCTACGCCAACACCAAGGCGGAGACCGTCCTCGGCGAGGCGCTGAAGGGTGAGCGACGCGAGAGCCTGGAGATCTTCACGAAGGTCTACTGGCCGACCGGCCCGGGTGGGAAGAACGACACCGGCCTGTCGCGCAAGCACATCATGGAGTCGATCAACGGCTCGCTGCAGCGCCTCCAGACCGACTACGTCGACCTCTACCAGGCGCACCGCTACGACACCGAGACCCCGCTCGAGGAGACGATGCAGGCGTTCGCCGACGTCGTCCGCCAGGGCAAGGCGCTCTACATCGGCGTCAGCGAGTGGACCGCTGACCAGATCCGCGAGGGCGTCGCGCTCTCCAAGGAACTCGGCTTCCAGCTCATCTCGAGCCAGCCGCAGTACTCGATGCTGTGGCGGGTCATCGAGGGCGACGTCGTGCCGACGTGCGAGGAGCTCGGCGTCAGCCAGATCGTCTGGAGCCCCATCGCCCAGGGCGTGCTCACCGGGAAGTACCAGCCGGGGCAGCAGCCGCCGGCGGGCTCGCGCGCCGCCGACGAGAAGGGCGGTGCCGACATGATCAAGCGGTTCATGAACGACGACGTCCTCACCCGCGTCCAGGGGCTCAAGCCGATCGCGGACGAAGCCGGCCTGTCGATGGCGCAGCTCGCGGTGGCCTGGGTGCTGCAGAACCCCAATGTCGCGGCCGCGCTGGTCGGGGCATCGCGTCCGGAGCAGGTGCACGAGAACGTCAAGGCTGCCGGTGTGAAGCTCGAGCCGGCCGTCATGAAGCAGATCGACGACGTCCTCGGTGACATCGTGGAGCGCGACCCGGGCAAGACGAAGGAGACCGCGCCGCAGAAGCGCATCGCCTGAGATCACCGTCGCTACACCATTCGGCCTCCCTCGATCGACGGAGGCGCAACCGCTCGATCGGGGTCACCATCACCTCATGGGTGATGGTGACCGGATCGACGCGGGGACCACCTGGGTGGTGTACGACGGGGCTCCCTTCGTCGACCCCACCGTCGGGCACCAGGGCACGTTCGTGGACGTGTGCCTCTCGCTCAACGAGGCCGAGCTCGTGCACCTGTGCGACTACTGGGAGTGGCGGGCGGACCTCGCGACCCGTGACATCGACCGTTGGTGGTGCTGGACCGTCGTCCGGTTCGGCCGGGGGCTGCTGGCGGGGCGGCGCGAGTCGCGCCCTCGTCCGCACCAGTGGTTCTGAGCGGCGCCCCTCAGGGCCTGGGCGCCGCCCGTCAGGGCCTGGGGTCGCGGTCGGTGGCCGCCTGCCTGGCGATTCGGCTGTCCGTCCGCACGATCGACACGACGAGCGCGGCGCCACCCAGGGCGGCCAGCAGGAAGAACACCATGGCGATGGCGGGGTAGCCCAGGATGCGGTTCTCGGTGGGCACCTGCATCATGAGCGCCGCGCCGACCACGAGGGCCGCCATCACGATGCCCATGGTCAGCCGGTTCGCGAGCCGCTGGAGGACGTGCAGGAAGCGGGCCTCGTCGAGGGCGTCCACCCGCAACGAGAACTTGCCCTCGGCGAGGTTCTCCATGATGGCGTTGGCGCGGCTGGGAAAGTTCGCCGTGAACTCCTTGGCATCGATGGCGGCAGCCATCAGCCCAGACGCCGAGACGTTCAGGCCACTGCCCATGATGTCGGCGACGTTCTCGCGGATGGCCGCGGCGGGTGCGAAGTTCGGGTCGAGGTGCTTGGTCACCTGGTCGAGGTTGAGCAGGGCCTTGGCCACCATGGTCATCTCCGGTGGTGGGCGCAGACCGTGGACGCCCGACAGCCGGCTCAGCTCCATCAGGACGGCACCCGCCTGCACCTGGTCGCCCAGTGACACCGCACGCGACACCAGCGCCGCCACCTCGTCGCGGAACTGCCCCGCGTCATAGCCATCGAGCGGTTCCCCCATCGAGGCGAGCACCGTTGCCACGTCTTCGCCGTCGGCGTCGCCAATCGCCAGCAGCATCTTGACGATCTTGTCCTGGACACGCGGCGGGACCGTCGCGACCATGCCGAGGTCGATGAGGCCGAGCCGACCGTCCGGCGTGAGCAGCACATTGCCCGGGTGCGGGTCCGCGTGGAGGAAGCCGTCCACGAGGATCATCCGCAGGTATGCCGCGAAGAGCTCGCGCACGAGCGGCTCACCGTCGATGTCCAGCATGCCCAGTGGGCCGATGTCGGTGACCTTGCGGCCGGGCACGAGGTCCATCGTCAGGACCCGACCGCTGGTGTAGTCGGCCACGGGTTGAGGGACCACCAGCCGGGGGTAGTCCGCAGTGAGCTCGCCCAGGCGCACCAGGTTGGCCGCTTCTCGCTGGTAGTCCAGCTCACCCGCGAGCGAGCGGCGGAAGTGCGTGAGCAGCTGACCGAAGCCGTAGCGACGTCCCAGGTCGGTGTGGTCGTCGGCGAAGGCGGCGATCTTGCCGAGCGCCTCCATGTCGTCGCGCACCACCTCCCGCACTCCTGGGCGTTGCACCTTGACCACGACCTCCCTGCCGCTGGGCAGGACCGCGCGGTGCACCTGTCCGAGGGAGGCAGCGGCCAGGGGAGCCTGGTCGAACGAGGCGAACGCATGCCGGATCGAGACACCCAGCTCGTCCTCGATGATCTGCTGGACCTGCTCGTAGGGGAACGGCTCGACCTTGTCCTGCAAGCGGGTCAGCGCCTCGGTGTAGGCCGGCGGCAGCAGGTCGACGCGCGTCGACAACAGCTGGCCCAGCTTGACGTACGTCGGACCCATGGCCTCGAGGTCGTCGGCCAGGGACTCGGCGGCGGACGTGTCGCCGGCCGGCCGCTCGTCCTCGACGAGGAACTCGTCGAACCCCGCACCGCTGACCAGGTCCGATCGGCCATGACGGACGAGCATCCGCGCGAGTGCGGCGTATCGGACTGCGTTGGAAGGGTCGAACGGAGATCTCATGGCGCCATCTTGGCAGGCCGGGTCCCCTGCACTCGCACACGCCATTCCCACAGGTCAGAGCCTCAGCTGGAGAAGCCTGAACCCTCAGCCGGAGAAGCAGGGGCCTGAGCCGACCAGGCGCAGCCCCTCGAGGTCGCCGGCTCCGAATCCGGTCTGGCCTTCCATCGACGAGTACATCAGCTGGCGACGGTCCGTCACGTGCCCCAGGCCGACGAGATGACCGAGCTCGTGCATGACGATGCTGCGTGCGCCGACCCGGCCGCCGGGCTCGTCGAGGATCTGTTCGAACGCAGGGGCGTCTAGCAGCACGGCACCGGTCACGTAGTGCAGGTCGGCCCGGTCGCGGTAGGGCGCCATGACCGGACCCCCGACTCCGACGACCCGGCCGGCCAGCTCGGAGTTGGCGCTGTCGTGGGTCCAGGCGACGAGGACCGGAGCCCACCGGTTCCCGTAGAGCCGCACATCGACACTGCGCCGACGGATGGTCGGCGTCTCACTGGTGCGACCGTCGACCGTGATGACCAGGCCGGTCGCGGCGCTCACCTGCGCGGCGGCCTCCCTGATCAGCTGGTCGCCGCCCCGGGGGGACTCGGCGCCGTTCACCACGAGGTGGATCGGTCTGCACGGGTCGAACCCGACAGGTCGTCCCGACGTCGTGGTCGCGAGGAACGTGTAGGCGGTGGACGTGGAGCGTTGTCTGGGCGACGGACGCAGACGGGACTTGCCCGCGTCGGAGGGTACGGGTGGGGCCGCGCCGTCTGAGTCAGGCGGCGCGACCGGTGTGATCGGGGACCCCATCGCGATGTCACCGAGCGACGAGCCCCTGCCCTTGCCGAAGGCGTCCGCTCCCGCGCTCCCCGGCAGCAGGCGCGGGATCCCGACGACGGCCAGGGCAGCCAGAAGCAGCGCGACCAACACCTTGGTGGCGGTGCTGGAACCACCGCGTCGCGGTGGTCGCGTCACGCTGTACCCGACCACGCCGTAGTCCGTCTCGTTGTCCCCAACGGAGTGTGGCGCCGCCTCGGCACCGGGCGGAGTCTCGACGCTGGTGGGAGTCTCCGCGCTGGTGGGCCCGCCGGCGCTGGTGGAAGTCTCGCTGGTGGAAGTCTCGCTAGCGCTGTGGTCCGTGCTCGGCACGGCGGATGCACTACGGGTCCGCGGTCGTCCTGCCCGCAGGTCTTCCAGGCACCGCAGGCAGAGCAGCTCCCTGGCCGTCGGGTCGAAGCCGGCCTGCATGCCGCGCGACAGCGGCTCACCGCACCCGCAGTGCGCCGACACCTCGAGCCGCCACAGCTCCACCTCGTCGAGCTCCACGCCGTTCCTTCCCACATTCGCCGGGCACCTTCGCCCAGCGCATCCCCCAGCACATCCGCCCCACCACAACTCGGCTTCCATCGTCCTCAACCCCCGCGGCGCCAGGTCCTCGACCGCCGTCACACGAGCCGAACGGACTAGGCGCGGGGACTCCCGACGAGAGGTGTGGCAGCGGGTCGCCACCCGGCATACCTCACGGCACGCCTCACCACGCCCGTCACCACACGCCTCCCGCGTGCCTCACGAGGCTGGTCCCCACCCTTGCCGCCAGTGAATTTTGCCCGCTCCTGTTGCCAGCGGGCCCAAGGCTTGGTCGACTGGACCTCGTGGGTCACGCCCACCCGGGGAGTGGCCCTCGGACGGAGGTTCTCCATGAGCAGTGTGGTCGAAACGGTCCCGGACGACGCAGACGCAGACGCCGGCGACCTGGAGGCAGGCGTGCGCGCGGGGGTTGTGGTCCCCGCACCTGTCGAGCAGGTCTGGCAGCACCTGATCAGTGCCGCAGGCACCGAAGCCCTCTTCGGCGAGGGCGCCCGGATCGGCAACAAGGGCGAGCCGTGGCACGCGGCCGACGGGTCCTACGGTGTGGTGCGCAGCTTCCATCCCGTCGAGCAGGTGCGGGTCACCTGGCACCCCCATGAGGACGGGCCGTTGAGCATGCTCGACGTGCAGCTGCGACCGGAGGGGGACGCGACGAGGGTCGAGGTCTTCCACGAAGGTCGCGGCATCGCCGGTGACCCACGTGCCGACCTGCAGCACTGGGACGACGCACTCGGCCGGCTGGCTGGAGGGGTGACCAGCCAGGGCTGAGCCCTCTGGAGCCGGCGCTGCGCGGGCTTGGCTCGCCGGGTGTCCGCGCTGTGGATGCCTCTGCGCCCGTTGGCGCCTGTTTGCATAGACTCGCGTGCGATCGAGTAGCGGGGGGCTACTGAGGGGAGATCGAGCGTGAGTTCTGTGCGTCCGTATGCCGTGTGCGGCCTTGTGGTGCTGGGCTTAGTTGGGTGCGCGGGTGCGGGAGACGACCCTACGCCCAGTAGTTCGACGACGTCGAGCGTTTCGCCGACAAGCTCGCCGCCCACGAGTCCGACAACGACGAGCAGTCCAGCCGACGGCTACCCGGCTGCTGCTCGAGCGCAAACCGTCGAGGGCGGCCAAGCGTTCGTGGAGTACTACTACACGACTCTCAACAAGGTTCTCCGCGAGCCCGAGGTCGGCGTACTGCCCGGTCTCGCGGTGGATTCGTGTGTCTTCTGCCAGCGAAACGAAAGGCTCGTCGAACAACTCGTGGTCGGCGTCGATCACTACGACACCGACCCAATCCACGTTGTCGACCTTGCACCCATGTCGGGGGCGCCGAAGAATCAGCAGTATTTCAGCGCGACTTCGGTCCAGACCGGGGCTTGGATCGTCGACAAGTCGGGCACGAGGTTGACGAGGGACAAGCAAGTCCGCCAGCCGATCTCCATCGCCCTTGTCTGGGGAGACGGAGTTTGGCGCTTCTTCGGGGCCGATCGCGCATGAGGCGGTGTTGCAAGGTGGCGGCGTTGGCGGGTTTCCTTCTCTGTCTCGGCGTGCCCTCTGCCAACGCCACGGACTGCCCCGCATGTGAGGGCGGCGGAATCGATGGTGGATATACCTCAGCCGGAACCTCAGTCCTTGGGTTGAACCGTTCTGAAATGGCCAAACTGCAGCAGAAGGCCGCCCGAATATCCGTGCCGGGGCTGAAGGGGCCGTTTTTCACGTACGCATCGACGGGGCTTTGTGGCGGCGCTCGGCCTGACAACGACACCGACAACGCCTGCGGCGCTGACGCCCGTTGCGAGGCGAACACCCCTGCCCAGGGGCAGGGACCCCCTTTGGCCGTCTGGGAAGCCCGGATCGACAAGGACGGCACGCCGGTCGACGGCCAGGACAAGCCCATCGCCACTCCTCAATGGCAGAGACTGGGTGTGACCTGCCTGCCCGAGATGGTTCCGGGTGAGCGGCCTCGCCTCACGATGGCCCAGATCACGGCGGCGTTCCATGACACGAACTTTGCGTTGGCAACGGTCAACATCCAGCCCGAAGGCAACGTCACCCTCGTGACGCTGCCGACCTACTTCGAGCTGCGTTGGCCATCGAAGGGCTACCAGCCGGACGAGGTGGACGCCGTCGACCCGGCGCGGATGGCTGGCTTCCGAGTCGACATCCGTCCACGGTTCAAGTCCGTTCGCTACGACTACGGGGACGGCACGAGCGAGCGCACCAACTCCCTCGGCGGCCCCTACCCCGATGGCGACATCCGCCATGAGTACGCCAAGGGCGGCAACTACCGGGTGCGAGCCGACGTCACCTACGCAGGTCAGTACCGGGTCAACGGCGGTGAGTGGATCGTCATCCCCGGCGACGTGACGATCCAGGGCACCCCCGAGACCTTGACCGTGAAGACCGCCAAAGCCCGGCTTGTCACCAACTGACTGGCTCTCGACTGGTTGCCGGCAGATCGACACCGACCCCCGATTTCAGGGGTGCGGTGACCACCAGGGCGCAACAAGTCCCGGCGCTCCCGACTGGTTGCCGGCAGATCGTCACCGACAACCGATTTCAGGGGTCCGGTGACCACCAGGACGCAACAAGTCCCGGCCCTCCCGACTGGTTGCCGGCAGATCGTCACCGATCCCCGATTCGGGGGCCCGGTGACCACCAGGACGCAACAAGTCCGCCACTCCCGGACGTGTTGCCGGCAGATCGTCACCGACTCAGGTCCGTTGGCCTCAGGCGAGGTCGTGCTCCGACGCATACACCCCTGCGGCTGTGCGCGACGTGACCCCGATCTTGGTGAAGATGTTGCTGAGGTGGCGCTGCACCGTCTTCTGGCTGAGGAACAGCGACGATGCGATCTGCGGGTTGCTCTGCCCCCGCGCGACCAGGCGCAGGACCTCCACCTCCCGAGCAGTGAGCCCATCCGGCAGGTCGCGGGCCAGCAGCCGCTCGACCTCGTGCTGGGACGGCCTGGCCCCGAGCTCGGCAAACGTCCGCTGCGCCACGGTCAGCTCCGACTGTGCCGAGTCCTCGTCCCCCAGCGCCCGGTAGGCCAGACCGATCCGCACCCTGGCCCGTGCTGCCTCGAACCGACCCCCACGGTCGATCCACACCTTCCAGGCGCGGCGAAGCGGAGCCAGCGCCCCGGCGGCGTCGCCCGCATCGAGCGCGACGAGCCCCACGGCGTATGCGGCACGGGCGGAGAGGCCATCGCACGCAAAGTTGTCAGCGGTCTGCTGCAGTTCCTCGGCTGCCGCACGGGCCGCCTCCTTGTCGCCGTCGGCGAGCAGCACCTCGACCGCCGACGGCAACAGCTGGGCGCGGGTGACGGGGTCGTATGCCTCGTTCAGCAGGCGTCGAACCGAGGCCGCGGCAGCTGCGGTGCGACCACGGTCCAGCCACAGCAGGGACAGGCCCGGCTGGGCCTCGTGCCCATGGGTGCGCGCCAGGGCGAAGGCAGCCTCGGCAGCGGCGTACTCACCTTGGACCCGCTGGATCTCTCCCTGTTCGTACAGCGCCAGCCCGGTCGCCGGCGGCGACCCGTTCGCGGCGTACCGCTCACGTGCGCGGGCCAGCTCGGTCAGCGCCAGCGGGAAGTCCCCGCTTGCCCGCAGGACCTGCGCTCGGTGCACCGCGCACTGCCCGGTGAAGGGCACCAGGTCCGGCTGCGCGTCACACCAGCGCGACAGCACCCCCGTCCACTCGGTGATCCTCCCGTAGTCGGCAACCTCCTGGCAGGCCTCGATCATCAGGCACAGGATCTCGCCGGTGAGGATCGGCGATACCTCCCCGCCGGTGAGGCCCAGCATTGCCTCGTCGAGCAGCGTCAGCCCTTCGGGAACGCGTCCCGCATAGAGCAGCAACCGACCACGACTGGCCAGGCCGAACGTCACGAGATCCGAGTCACCCCAACGCTGCCCGATCTCCAGAAGCTGGGTCGCGACCTCGAGCGCCTCGGCGAATCGACCCGCGTAGACCAGTGGAATCATGTCGTGGATGCGCAGGAAGCCCCGCTCCACGCAGTCGTCGGGCTGGTCGGACAGCAGGCGGGCTCCCCGGGCCACCCAGCCACCGCCCACCGACGGGTTGCCGTTGGCGCTGAACACGTACCCGAGCCAGTGCGCATCGCGGGCTGCGGCCAGAGAGTCCCCGGCGTCGAGGTGCTGGTGGAACGAGCCCTCCAGGGCCGCGGTGGTGGTGTCGCGGTCACCCACCATGTAGGCGGCCACGGCCAGGAGGCCCAGGTCTGCGGGGGAGAGGTGGCTGGTGTCGAAGGCGCGCAGCCGTTCGTACGCCGTGCCCCAGGCCCGGCGCGCATAGGCCTCGCGGCCCTCGACGACACCTGTGTCGATGCCCATCGCACCCTCCTCCTCGGAGAATACGCGCGCCGTCCTGCCTGAGCCTCCGGCGCGAACGGTGCCCCAGGTCAGGAGGCCACGGACTGCGCGCAGGGCGGGCGGCGCGTCGGTCCCGCGCGCTCAGTGTGCCCGCGCGGTCGGCAATCCGGGTGGCGACGTGCTTGGCGTCCCGCCCCGCGCCGTAGATCAACATTGAGGAGGCGGCGTACTGGAACTGGAGGCCGCAGAAGTACAGCCCCGTGACCTCGTCCGGCACCCCGCGGAGCTCCCGCGGCCACCCGTCCTCGCCGAAGACCGGCAGGTCGACCCAGTCGAACGCCTGCCTGAACCCCGTGCACCACACCACGGTTCGGGCGTCGACCACGCGCCCGTCGTCGAGCAGGGGCAGGCCCTCCCTGGCGCCGACCACCCGACCGGTCACCCAGTCCACCCCACGCCCGGCAAGGTCCCGCTGCTGGATCCGCAGGCGGGGTCCTCCGTGGCGGAAGTGCTCCTTGGCCTTGCGGCCCAACGGGTTCGACCGGGTCAGCACGTTGCGGAAGACGAAGAGCATCGTCGGGAAGACCACCCTGAACAGGGGCGAGCCGAACGGCACCGGGATCTGGCCCGTGTCCGGTCCCGCCAGCACTGTCTCGTGGGTCGCCGCCACCTCAAAGGCGATGTCGCACCCCGAGTGAGCGGCGCCGACGACCAGCACCTGACCCTCGGGGAGCTGGGACGCGCGGCGGTACTGGCTGGAGTGCAGCTGCCGGATAGACGGATCGAGCTGGTCGGCAAAGCTCGGCACGTGGGGCGTCCGCCCGAAGGTACCGGTGGCCACCACGACGTGGTCGGCGTGGATCTGCCCTCCCGCGGTCGTGACCACGTAGCCCGACGACCCGACCTGCGCGTCGGGGGAGCCGCCCGGTGGGATGGGCAGCGGAGACACCCGCTCCACGCGCGTGCCGAGCCGCACCGGCAGCCGGAAGCGCGCGGCATACGCCTCGAGGTAGTCGGCGAACTCGTCCTTGGTCGGGAAGGCCCACCGCGGTGCGGGGAAGGCCATCCCCGGGAGGCCATCGGCCCACGCCGGGCTGAACAGCCGCAGGCTGTCCCACTGCTGGCGCCAGCCGTCGCCCACCCGGACGGACGAGTCGAGGACGACGCACGGGCGCCCCATCCGTTGGAGGTGGTGGGCGGTGGCGAGGCCGGCCTGCCCGGCCCCGATGATCACGGTCTCGATGTGTTCGGTGCGCATTGCTCGCTCCCCGGGGTGTCACTGACACGGTCGTCACCGACGTTCGGTAGCGCAGGCTCCAGAAGAGCATGAGGGCCGAGGTGACGATGTAGAAGGTGTGCAGCATCCAGATCGGGCCCGGCGGCAGATGGAAGACGTACAGCGAGTAGACGAGGTTGCCGACGTTGGCCAGGACGAGGTTGCTGCGGCTGTAGGACCTGAGGTCCTTGCTGCGGGCGGCCTTCCCCAGCATGGGCAGCGCGCTGGCCGCGAAGACGACCGTGGCGATGGTGCCCGCTACCAGGGGAAGGGAGCTGTTCATGTCCTCGACGCTAGGGAGCGCGGGCCAGGTCCCTCGTCGGGCGGTACGCCCATTCACCCCACGCGGTCCCTGACCCGATTCACCCACTGACGGGTATGCCGGGTGCGCGCCAGGCGGGCGCGCCTCACCTCAGCCGCGGGGCATCACCGAGGGTCGCACGACGCGGACGGAGAAGGCGGTGAGGCCGATCCGCAGCGACGCGGTGCGCGCCAGGTGGCGGCACACGAGGATCGTCACCACGGCCGGGACCGCACCGGAGATCAGCAGCCCGGTGCGGGGACCGAGGTGTTCGGCCAGCAACCCGACGACGGGGCCGCCGAGTGCCCCGCTGCCGATGAACACCAGCATGTAGAGGCCGACGACCCGGCCGCGCAGGTGGTCGGCGGTGGCGAGCTGGACCAGCGACTGGGCCGACGTGAGGAAGCCCAGGTTCGCAGCGCCGACGAGGACGAGCAGGAGGGTGAAGGACAGCTGGTCGGGCGCTGCCGCGGAGAGGAGCATGGCCATCGCCAGGGCCCAGGCGGCCAGCCCCACTGTCCGCAGGCGCAGCGGCTTGCTGCGCCGTGCGGTGGTGAGGGCGCCGGCCAGGGCCCCGACCGCGACGACCCCGTTGAGCAGGCCGAGACCGCTCGCGCCCGAGTGGAACTCGTCCTTGGCGAACGCGGCCAGCGTGACGGGCAGGCTGATGGTGAAGAAGCCGAACGCCCCGACCATGACGACGGGCCACAGGACCGTCGGCGTACGGAGGGCGTACTCCAGACCCTCACGGATCCCGGGGGAGACGGGGGCCTTGACCGGCTCTCCAGCGGGGCGGGCGAGCCCGACACGGCTCTGACCTGCTCCGCGCATGAGCAGGAGGGCGGTGACCGGCGCCGCGAACGTGAGGGCGTTGACCGCGAACGCAAAGCCCGCACCGACACTGCTCATCAGGAGGCCACCGATGACGGGGCCTGCCATCGCGCCGATCTGGAAGGTGCAGGACACCAGGCTGATCGCGTTGCGCAGCTGCGGTCCCTCGACGACCTCCGAAACGAAGGACTGGCGCACGGGGTTGTCGACCGCTGTGACGACTCCGAGCACGACCGCGAGGAGGAAGACGTGCCAGACCCGGACGTGCCCGCTCAGCGTGAGCAGCGCCAGCACGGCTGCGGTCAGCGACATCGACACCTGGGTGGCCAGCAGGATGGCGCGCTTGGGGAAACGGTCCGCGAGCAGACCGCCGTGCAGGCCCAACGCCAGGGTCGGCAGGAACTGGCAGGCGGTCGTGATCCCGACTGCAGTCGGGCTGTCGGTGAGCGTCAGGACCAGCCAGTCCTGGGCGATTCGCTGGATCCACCCGCCGGTGCCGGAGATCAGCAGGCCGGACAGCAAGAGCCTGAAGTTGCGATTCGCGAGCGAGGGAAAGGTGCGTGAAACATGTTGGGGGAGTGCGGGATCGGAGAGGTGGACTGTGTTGGCAGCGGTGGAGCTCATGAGTCGTCCTGGACGGTTTCGCGTGGGGGTTGGTTGCGTTCACCTCCAGTGTGCGCGCGACGACGTTCCCCTCGCTGCATTCTGAGACAGAATGAGTAATATAAGTGTCATTGCGATTCGCAATGATCGCCACGTGTCCCGAAGGAATGGTCGTGTACGAGCCGGAACTGCTCCGCACCTTCCTCGCCGTGACCCAGGCGCTGAGCTTCACCCGGGCCGCGGAGGCCCTCGGGATCCGTCAGCCCACTGTCAGCCAGCACGTGCGCAGGCTCGAGGAGGCGGTCGGACGGCCGCTGTTCGTCAGGGACACCCGCAGCGTCGCGCTCACCTCGGACGGCGAGGCGATGGCCGGCTTCGCCCGCGAGATCCTGGCCGCACAGGAACGAGCCGTCGGCTACTTCACCGGCTCCCACCTTGCCGGTCGGCTCCGCTTCGGGGTGACCGACGACCTCGCCCTGACACCCCTGCCGCGCATCCTGCGGGACTTTCGTCAGCTCTATCCGCGGATCGACCTCGAGCTGACCGTCCTGCAGAACGAGGGGCTGCTCAGGCGCATCGAGTCGGGTCACCTCGACGTCGCCTTCGTCAAGCGCAACGCGGGCACCTCGACCCTGGCGCGCGGACAGCTCGTCCGCCGCGACCAGCTCGTGTGGGCCGGAGTCGACGGCACCCGGGTGGATCCCGACCAGCCGGTCCCGCTCGTCGTCTACCAGGCGCCCAGCCTCAGCCGGGCCATCAGCGTGCAGGCGCTCGAACGCGTCGGCCGCCGCAGCCGGATCACCTGCACGGTCCGCGGCGTCAACGGGGTGCTCGCCGCCGTCCGAGCGGGCCTGGGCATCTCCGTCATGGCGCGCACGCTCATGCCGCCTGACCTGGTCGAGCTCCCGGCCTCCAGCGGGCTGCCCAAGCTGCCGCACCTCGACCTCATGCTGCTGACCAACCGCCAGGCACCCGCCGAGGCGGCCACAGCGCTCACGTCGGCCATCCTGGCCAGTGGCGCGCCACGAGGCCCGGTCACCGGAGGCTGACCGAGCGTGAGCTCGCGCTACAGCGGCCGGAGCTCGCTGTCCATCGTCCCCATGAGGTGGATCGCCCGAAGCCGGCTGAGCAGCAGGTCGGCCCGCACCTCGACCCGTGCGCTGTGGTGGACCGCCGCCGCACCGGTGCACAACGGGTGGACCTCGCCAGCAGCAGCTGCCCCGCAACGGCACCACGCGGCATACGCATCGGTGGCGCTTCGACCAGAGGCAACAGGCGAGTTCTTCACGAGACCGCACGCTAGGAGCCGGCCCCCACGGCAAGTCACGCAACAAGGCCGACCCCCTCCGTTCGTCCGAGGGGAAGCTGACCGAAAGAGGCGCCACCTCCCCGACCTTCGGTAGGCCACGGGCAGGCTGACGGGCGCCCGCGCCCCTTCCGCCGGTCAGTCGGCGAAGCCAAGGGGCGTACTGTGAAGGGGACGATGGTGGCGTGGCCCGACCGGGTGGCGCCCAGTCCGTCTGCGACGGGGATGACCACGGTGATGATCCAGGCAGGGACGAAGACCGCATTTCCAGTGCTCCGCGAAGGGCGGCTGTCGTCCTCCGGTCGCATGCTCCTCGCCGAGCTGCACGCGGCGATGGCCTTGGCACAGGCGGAGGTCGCGGCGCAACGACGTCCTCCGTCGGACCCCAACGTGCTCGCGATCGCGCGCGGGCGCCTCGTGACGGCGATGGCGGACTACGAGGAGGCGCTGACCTCCCTCCACCTGCCGATCCCCCCGCGGCTGCGCGACGACCTGCGGCTGCTGCGCCGAGTGGTTCGCCACTGACGCGAGCTCCATCCGGGCGTCCGCGGTCGGGCTGGGGATAACTTCGGGGGGAGGTCGCGGGTTCGGGCAGCATTCGGGGCATGAGCTACGAAGACCTTCCACGCGAGCTGCGCACGATTCCGTTGACTGACACCACGATCCAGGCTGACGTGGTCGACCTGATCCTGGGCATCGAGGAACGCCGAGACGGCGCCCTGGCCCTGCTGGTGTGCGACGAGGCGGACCGGGGAGTGCAGCCGGTCGTCCTGTCCGATGTGCCGCCCGAGGCGCCGACCGCCGACATGCGCAGCCTCCTCGACCTGCTGCTTCCGATGGTCGGTGAGACGGGTGGGGCGATCCTGGTCGCTCGCGGACGCCGTCGTGGCGTGACGCCGACCGACAACGACCGGGCCTGGCACCAGGAGACGATCGAGGCCTGCGCGCGCCACGAGGTCCGGCTGCTGGGCTTCTACCTTGCGTCGCCGGACGGCGTCGAAGCCCTGCCACCGCCACTGAGCCAGGCGTCCTGACCTGACGCGATCAGGCGCACCTCAGTACTGGGCGCGGGCGACCTTCTGGAGCCGGGGCCACTCGCCGTCGATGCAGAGGTCGCGTCCGATGTCGAGCATGGCCGCGCCGAACAGCGCTCCCGTGGAGATGAACGCGGGGTGCACGTGCCCGAACACCTCGAGGGTCACGGTGCCGTAGAGCCGTGACCAGGACCGCTCGAACATCCAGATCATGCCGGGGGTCGGTCCACCCAGCGGGTCGATCACCTCGGCCGGCTTGATCTCGCTGCGCAGCACCTCGAGCAGGTCAGCGTCGAGGTCGGAGTCGGCCGGGATGGGGAACTGGTACTTGACCCACAGCCGCCCGAAGATCTCGCTGAAGAAGGCCCCGAACATCTTCACGCCCGACTCCTCGGGCAGGCATCCGTCCAGGGAGGTGATCACCACGGGCTGTGCCGCCGCGGCCTCCTCGATCGCGGCCGAGGTCGCCGAGGCGAAGACGAGATGGAACTCGTTGCGGTTGGTCAGCGCCCACTTCCGGAACGCCGCGGCGGACGCGACGATCTGCGCAGCCGGGTCGTCCGGCTCCTGCTGGTCCCTCGCGGTCGTCATGGCCGCCACCACGTCCTCGAAGATCGACCGGGCGACGCGCACCATCAGCTCGGCGTGGCTGTCGACGTAGCGGTAGAGCGCCGGGGGAGTCAGCCCCATCTCCTGGGCGACGGCGCGCACCGAGACGTCCTCGCCGTCGCGAAGCAGCTGTCGCGCCACGTCGACGATCTCGTCGAACGTCGCCTGCCGCTGACGCTCTCGCCGCGTCGGAACCGCGGTCATCTCGCCCTGCTTCCTCGTCGGCGAACGGTCTGGATGCCCTGTGCCCTGGTTTGTCTAGCAGAGTTAACCATGAAGCCTTGACAACTTAGTTTACACCCATCACTGTTACTGCTGTAAACATCAGTGATGCAGGGTCGCGAGGGAGTGGTTCGGATGCACAGGTGGGGTCAGCTCGTCGCACGAAGGTCCTGGTTGGTCCTCCTCGGGGGTATCGCCGTGGTCCTGGCCGCCGCGGCATACGGGATAGGGGTGTTCGGCAACCTCTCCAACGGCGGGTTCGACGACCCCGCCACCGACTCGGCCAAGGAGCTCGTCCTCGAGCAGGCGACCTTCCCCGGCCGGGAGACCGACCTCGTGGTCGTCTACTCCAGCCCGACCCTGCAGGTGGAGGACCCGGCGTTCCAGCGCGCGGTCACCGACACCCTGACCGCACTGCCCAGAACCGATGTCGCCGGGACGGTGACCTACTACGACACCAGGTCGCCGGGCCTGGTCAGCAGCGACGGACACGCCACGCGCGTCATCGTCACCCTCGCCGGCACCAGCCAGGACGCCAAGAGCGACAACTGGGACGCCGTCAAGGGTGACCTCGACGCCCCCGGACTCAGCACGAGTGTGGGTGGCCGCTGGGCGGTCTTCGGCGACGTCAACGAGCAGGTCTCCAAGGACATCGCGCGCGCCGAGTCGATCTCGCTGCCGATCGTCTTCCTGCTCAGCCTGCTGATCTTCGGCAGCCTCGTCTCGGCCCTGATGCCCACCCTGGTCGGCGGGATCGCCGTGATGGGTGCGTTCGCGGTGGTGCGCCTCATCACGGGAGTCACCGACGTCTCGATCTTCTCGATCAACGTCATCACCCTGCTCGGCATGGGTCTGGCGATCGACTACGCACTCTTCGTCGTGAGCCGCTTCCGCGAGGAGCTGGCGCACCAACCCGACACCTCCCGCGAGAGCGTCCGCGCGGCCGTGGAACGCACGATGGCCACCGCCGGTCGCACCGTCCTCTTCTCCGGCCTCATCGTCGCCGCCTCGCTCGCCTCGCTGCTGCTGTTCCCGCAGAACTTCCTGCGCTCCATGGGCTACGGCGGCATGGCTGCAGTGCTGGTCGCCATGCTGGCGGCGCTGACGGTGCTGCCCGCCCTGCTGGGGGTGCTCGGGTCACGCATCGAGTTCGGCCGTATGCCGTGGCGCCGCGGCTCGCGCGCCCACCTCGCCGACGCGCGCACCCCCGACGAGCTGCACGGCGCGGACCACGAGGTGGTGCACGGCACCTGGGCCAGGGTCGCGCACAGCGTGATGCGGCGTCCCGTCGCCTACCTCGTGGCCATCGTCGTCGGCCTGCTCGCGCTGGGCAGTCCGTTCCTGGGGGCGCAGTGGGGCAGCGTCGACGAGCGCGTCCTGCCGGTCAGCTCGCCCAGCCGCCAGGCCGCGGACCTGCAGGCGGAGCTGTTCGGTGGCGAGACGTCCACCGCGTCGATCATGGTGCGCGGGGCGGATGAGGTAGCCACCTCGGCCTACCTCACGAGCCTGAAGGCGGTTGACGGGGTCACCCAGGCGCAAGCCGTGGCGACCCGGTCCGTGGACGGCCAGCCGCTCACGCTGGTGCAGGCGACCTGGCAGGGGAACTCCCAGACCTCGGGCAGCCAGGACGTGCTCAAGGGCATCCGGGCCGTCGACCTGCCCGCTGGCACCACCGCGCTGGTCGGCGGCCCGACCGCCGACGCCGTGGACCTGATCGACTCGATCGGCAACCACCTGCCGTGGATGGCGCTGATGGTGGCGGCCGTGATGCTCGTCCTGCTGTTCGTCGCCTTCGGTTCGGTCGTGCTGCCCCTCAAGGCCATCGTGATGAACGCCGTGTCCATCGTCGCATCCTTCGGCGTGGTCACCTGGATCTTCCAGGAAGGTCACCTGTCGGGGCTGCTGGGCTTCACCTCTCCCGGCTACCTCGACGTGACCCAGCCGATCCTGATGCTCGCGATCCTGTTCGGCCTCTCGATGGACTACGAGGTGTTCCTGCTCAGCCGCGTGCGTGAGGAGTGGGACCGCACCGGGGACAACACCCGGGCGGTCGCGGCCGGCGTGCAGCGGTCCGGGCGCATCATCACCAGCGCCGCCCTGCTGCTGGCCGTCGTCATCGGTGGCTTCGCGACGAGTGGGATCGTCTTCCTCAAGATGATCGGGGTGGGCATGCTCGTGGCCGTCCTGCTCGACGCCACCGTCGTACGGGCCCTGCTCGTGCCCGCCACGATGCGACTGCTGGGCAGGGCGAACTGGTACGCACCCGGTCCCCTCGCGCGGTGGTGGGAGCGGCACGGACACCGTGAGGAGCCGGCTTCTCGCGAGTCGGTCCTGGTGCCCGCCCCGGAGCTGGCAGTCGCGCCCTGACCCGGGCGGGCGGCATACCGCGCCAGGGCTTCGGTGCTCACCGAAGCCCTGGCCACGGCACCACCGCCCCGCTGCCTGCCGGCGGCTGCCGGCGGCTGCCGGGACTGCTCTCGGGTGACTTGACCAAGTCTTGACTTTGGGGCCAAACGGATGAGGGGACGGCGCGGGCCGAACCGCGATACTGAGATCGTGCTGGGGACCGAATTCACGCGCACCCTGCGCGCCGCCCAAGCCGGCGAAGAGGATGCCTTCGCCCGGCTCTGGCGTGATGCCAACCCGGCCATGATCCGCTACCTGCGGGTCGTCGGGCACGACGATCCCTACGACGAGGCCTGCGAGGGCTGGATCACCGTCGTGCGCGGTCTGCCCGGGTTTGTCGGGGACGAGCTCGCGTGGCGCGTGTGGTTGCTCGCCTGCGCCCGCCAGCGCGCCGAGGAGAGCACGCTCCGACGGGCCTGGGGGTCGGTCACCGTGCTGCCGGGGATCCAGGTCGAGGGCGATGGCGAGCTCGACATCGACGAGCTGATCGAGTCCGACGCAGGAGGCGACCCGGTGCACCGCGGGATCAACGACACCCTGACCGCGTTGCGCGCCCTGCCCCTCGGGCAGGGCGAAGTCGTCGTGCTGCACCTGGGGGCGGGCTTGCCGCCCAGTGCGGTGGCCGACGTCGTCGGCGTGGACCAGGCGAACATCGAACGGGCCGAGTCGCGGGCCCTGGAGCGGCTGGCCACCGATGCCGACCTGCTCGCGTGGTCGTTGGCCGCACCTCCCACGCCGGCGGAACTGGCTGACGAACACATCGCGTTGAGTGCCTTCCGCAAGATCCCGTCCTCGGCACGCCGGTCGCCGGGGGTCAAGGTCATCGCCATCGGTCTGGGCTCCGCTGGCGCCGTGACCGCGGCGGCGGCCGGTCGGTCGCGGGCCGCGCTCCTGACCGCGACGGCCCTGTCCGTGTCGGTGATGTCGCTGGGCGGTCTCGGGGCAGCCGCCTACGTCGGGGTGCTGCCCGACCCGGTCCAGCAGGTCCTGCACGACACCGTCGGGGCACCGGCGCCCGAGGCCCCGGGCAAGGGCACGTCACCGGACCCCGGGAGCAACCCGGCGACCCCGCCGAATGCAGGCGTGGGGCCCCATGCCGCGGGCAGCCCCGCCGCAGGCCTGTGCAGGGCGTGGGCCTCCGACAAGGCCAAGGGCACCGCTCGCGACCGGTCGGTCGCCTTCCGCAACCTTGCGGGCACTGCCGGCGGGGCGGACCGGGTGGAGGCGTACTGCGCAGGGGTGCTCGCGGCCAAGCCCACCAAGGGTTCGTCGGCACCGACGGCGCGCGTCATCCCCTCGGCCAAGCCCACGCACCCGACGAAGCCGTCGACCACCAAGGCGCCGAGCACCAAGACGCCGGTTCCGCACTCGCCCGCGACGCATGCCCCCAACCTCACCCCCAACTCGACGAAGTCCGTGGCGCCGCCCGTCCAGGGCAAGTCGGCCAAGGCCGGCACCTCGGCGTCCGCCCCGAGTGACCCGGCCAGGACCGGCGACAGAGAGGCGCCGAACCCGCGGTCGTCCGGCAAGGGCGTCAAGACCGGCGGCTGACGGTCCCCGACCGGCGAACGACCACGACGGGGTGCTCGCGTAGGCTTCCCGCCGTGCTCCTCCCGCTGACCGTCGTCGTGCTCGTGGCGGCGGTGTGCCTGATGGCCGTCGCCGCCTGGTATGCCGCGCGCAGCCGGCTCGTCGACGACCGCCTCCTGCTCGTGGCCGGGGTGACCGAGCTGGGCCTCCTGGTGCAGCTGGTGGTCTGCCTCGTCCATCTCGGGCGGGTACCCGGTGGCGGCGCCGAACAGGCGACGTTCGCGGCCTATGCGATCACGCTTCCCTTCGTGCCGCCGGCGGCACTGTTCCTCGCGCTGAAGGAGAAGACCCGCTGGGCGATGGGGGTCGTCGCCGTCGGGGCGTTCGGCGTCGCGGTCATGACCGCTCGACTCCAACAGATCTGGAACCTCCGTGGCTGAGACCCCGTCCGCCCCTTCGACCCGATCGGGACCCGGCGTGGTCCTCGTCGCGGTCTACGGTCTGCTCGCTCTCGCGGCCACCGGCCGTTCGGTGCTGCAGATCTCCGAGTACTTCTCGAGGGCGCCGCTGGCCTATGTCCTGTCGGCGCTTGCGGCGGTCAACTACGTCGTGGCGACGGTCGCGCTGGCGCGCGGCGACCTCACGTCGCGCCGCGTCGCGCTGGTGGCGATCAGCGTCGAGCTGGCAGGCGTGCTCATCGTGGGTCTGGCGTCCTACCTGGCCACGGACGCCTTCCCCGACAAGACGGTGTGGTCGCACTTCGGGTCCGGCTACGGCTTCGTGCCACTGGTGCTGCCGGTGCTCGGCCTGCTCTGGTTGCGGCGCACCCGTCCCAGCTGAGAGCTGGTCGGTGGCCTTGGCCGACCGCTAGTCCGTGGCTGTGTCCACCGGCTCGTCGACTGGCTCGAGGACGAACACGGGGATCAGCCGGTCGGTCTTGACCTGGTAGTCGGCGTAGGGCGGGAACGCCTCGACGCACCGCGGCCACCACTCCTCGCGCTCGGCGCCCTCGAGCTCGCGGGCCCGGACCGTCCACGTGCGGTCGTCGTCCTGGAGGTCGAGGACCGGGTTCTTGCGGATGTTGGCGTACCACTTGGGGTGCTCCGGCGCGCCACCCTTGCTCGCCACCGCGGCATACACACCGTCGTGCTCGACGCGCATCAACGGCACCTTTCGCACCTTGCCGGAGAGGCCGAGCATGGTCAGCATCACGACCCGTCGACCCTGGATGGCGACCGCACGGGTCGTCCCGGCGGCCTCGATCTGCTCGACCTGCGTCCGGACCCAGCCGGTGGGGCTGGCGACGTACTCACCAACAATGCTCATGGGTCCATCACAACACGAACCGGCACATCTCGGGTGGAGGGGTCGAGCAGGCGGGTCGGCTCGGTGGGAGCTGTCGGGCGCCGAGGATCCGGCGCACAGGCGGCTGTGGACAACTCCGGGAGGCGTCCCACGACCGACCTACCCTCGGACCCATGACCCGGATCGAGGTGAACTCCGACACCATCGTGGCGCTGGGCGCTTCCCTGCGGGAGGTGGCCGACGACCTCCTCTGGCAGGCGGTGCGCAGCTCGGAGCAGACCTGGGCGCTGGGCCCCGGCGACAGCGCCGGAGCCCTCGCTTCGGTGCTGGGTGACTTCGAGCACCAACGTCACGTGATCGGCCGCGCGCTCGAGGACCTCGCGGCCGCGACGGCGCTGGCCGGGCGGCTGTACGCCGACGTCGAGAGCACGAGCGCCGCCGCCTTCGACGGTGGCCCGGGATGACGATCCTGAGGCCGCTGTCGGGTGATCCCGGCACGGTGCGCGCACTCGCCGACCGGCTGGCCGGGCAGGGCGAGCTGCTGCTGGCCCTGGCGAGCACCGTGCGAAGCCTCGGCGACCCGAGCAGGACGACCTGGGAGGGGCCGGGCGGCGCCGCCTTCGGCGCTCGGTCCCGCACCGCGGCCTCGCTCCTGGTCTCGGTGGGGCGTCGCTACGCGGTGTCCGCGGTGGCCCTGCGGCCCCTTGCCGCAGCTCTGGCGGAGGCGCAGCACGACGCCTCCTGGGCGGTGACGACGCACGCGGAGGCCTGGCAGCTCGCGGTCACCCTGGGCAACCGGCGGGTGACGGCGCAGGAGAGCGCGGACCCGACTCAGCGTGCGGTCGCCGCGGACGTGCACCGCAAGGAGCTGGAGCAGCTCGAGCTCGTCCAGATCGCCGAACGCCGCCATGCCGCAGCCTGGCAACGGTTTGCCGAGGCGGACCGCCGGTGCGCCTCGGTTCTGCACCAGCTCGTCCAGGACGGCCTCGACGACTCACGGATGTACGACTCGCTGACGGGGCTCAGTCGTGGGGCCGGCGTGCTCGGGAGCGCGGCAGGGGGCGTGGCGATGGCTCCTACGCCGCCGTCCAAGGCGCTGGGGGTCGTCGCCGGGGCGTGCGACGGACTCCAGCTGACGGCAGACGTGGCGGTCAAGGTCGGCTACGGCGACGGGGACTGGGGCCGCATCGGCGTGGGCGCCGCCCTGTCGGTCACCGGCGCCGCGTCCGGCGTGCTCAAGCGGGGCGCCCTGGCGACGAACCCCGCGGCCCTGGCGAGCCCGACGAGGACGGCGCGACGCTCGCTGCGCTTCGGCACGGCTCAACGCCTCCGGCTCGCGACGGCCGAGGAGCTTCGCCGCGCCGGTCGAGCCGAGTACCAGCCCGACGCCCGCACGTTCCGCACGTTCCGCGCGACCCGGTCGCCGGGCTCGCCGACCGCGACGGCGCACTGGGTGGCCGAGCAGGTCGCGGGACGTGCACGCGTCCTCGTGCGCAACAAGTGGCTCGACGACCTCGCCCTGGTGACCCGCGACCCCGACCGGTCGCGGACGATGTTCGTCACCGGCCTCGCGGCCGAGGCGACCGCGGCGGGTCTGGGGGCCGTCGGCACCGGGCGCGACCTGTACGCCCGACACGACGGGGACCTGGCGATGCGGACCCGCGACGCCACCGATGCGCGCGGCACCACCCCCGATCCCGACCCACGTCCCGGCGCTCGCTGACCCGCCGTTCGTGCGTCCGCCATGAGAGATGGGTATGCCGCCCGCTCACCTCCCCGGCGTAGCCTCGGCCCAGGTCATGAGTGCCAGCGACAAGCCCCGGCTCGCTGGCCGGCAACCCTCCTCCGCGGTGGGGTGCCCCGGGTGAAGACCTGGCGGGCGGCGCAGTCGCCGTCCGCAAGCGCGGGAGACCCACCACGTGTCCCGCACCGTTCCGGCGGTGGCATCAGTGATCACAGGACCTCGGGAGCTCGAACCTCCCCTTCACAGGCACCTCGACCACCCGCTCCGCCGGTGACGGGCCCCCGATCCGTGCCACGCGGCATACGAGAGTGAAGGACACCGAGATGAGCTCCACCAACTGGTCGTTCGAGACCCGGCAGGTCCACGTCGGGCAGGAGCCGGACGCCGCCACCGGCGCTCGCGCCCTGCCGATCTACCAGACGACGTCCTACGTCTTCAAGGACACCGAACACGCGGCAAACCTGTTTGCCCTCAAGGAGTTCGGCAACATCTACACCCGCATCATGAACCCGACCCAGGACGCTGTCGAGCAGCGAGTCGCGTCGCTCGAGGGCGGGGTCGGGGCGCTGCTGGTCGCCTCGGGACAGGCCGCCGAGACCCTGGCCATCCTCAACATCGCCGAGGCGGGGGACCACGTCGTGGCGAGCCCGAGCCTGTACGGCGGCACCTTCAACCTGCTCAAGCACACCCTCCCCAAGTTCGGGATCGAGGTGGGCTTCGTCGAGGACCCCAACGACCTGGAGTCCTGGAGGGCCGCCGTCCGGCCCAACACCAAGCTGTTCTTCGGCGAGACGATCTCCAACCCGAAGTCGGAGGTGCTCGACATCGAGGGCGTCGCGGCCGTCGCCCACGAGGCCGGAGTGCCGCTCGTCGTGGACAACACGATCGCGACGCCCTACCTCATCCGTCCGCTGGAGTGGGGAGCCGACATCGTCGTGCACTCGGCGACCAAGTACCTCGGTGGTCACGGCACGTCGATCGCGGGGGTGATCGTCGACGGGGGCACGTTCGACTTCGGGGCCGACCCCGACAAGTTCCCCAACTACAACACCCCGGAGGAGAGCTACCACGGGCTGGTGTTCGCGCGGGACCTCGGCGTGGGGAGTGCCTTCGGCGCCAACCTCGCGTTCATCCTCAAGGCGCGCGTCCAGCTGCTGCGCGACCTTGGTCCCGCGATCGCACCGTTCAACGCCTTCCTCATCGCCCAGGGCATCGAGACGCTGAGCCTGCGCATCGAGCGGCACCTGGAGAACACGCACAAGGTGGCGGCGTTCCTCCAGCAGCACGAGCAGGTCGAGCAGGTCGTGTGGGCCTCACTGCCGGACCACGAGTCGTACGCGAAGGCAACGAAGTACACGCCGCGGGGTGCTGGGGCGGTGCTGGCGTTCGAGATCGCCGGCGGCGTCGAAGCGGGGCGACGGTTCGTCGAGTCCCTCGTGCTGCACAGCCACGTCGCCAACATCGGTGACGTGCGCTCGCTCGCGATCCACCCGGCGTCCACGACCCACTCCCAGGGCCCGGACGGCGATCGTCTCAAGGCTGGGGTGACGCCCGGGCTGGTGCGCCTCGCCGTGGGCATCGAGCACATCGACGACATCGTTGCCGACCTGGAGCAGGGCTTCATCGCGGCCAAGGGCGTCTGAGCCGACTGCTGACACCTGCGTCCGACCGAACACGTCGAATGCAGGTGTCAGCCGGCGGCCGCGGGGGGATACTGGGGCATGGCTTCGCACCCGGGGCCCGTGACGCTCCACCTGCACGTCCACACGGTCCACCTTCCACACCAGGTCGCACCGCTTCTGCTCGTCGCGGTCGTGACGGTCCTTGCCGTCGTCCTCGTGCTGGTGACCGTCTCAGGCGGTGGGGCAATCCTGGCTCCCGACCAGCTCCCGAACCCGCGCAACCTGACGACACTGGTGCGCTGAGCAGACGCAGGGGTGGCTGGGGCTCACCCGTATGATTTCGCCCGTGTCCTCCGAGCAGCGGTCCCGGTCTCGGCGGCCACGTCGGGCGGGCCCACCTCGGCCCGTGCGCGTACCGCCGCCCGTGCCGGAGCTCAAGTACCCGCCGGACCTGCCGGTCGTCACGCGCAAGGACGACATCGCCGCCGCGATCCGCGACCACCAGGTCGTCATCGTCGCGGGTGAGACGGGCTCGGGCAAGACCACCCAGCTGCCCAAGATCTGCCTCGAGGTGGGGCGCGGGCAGGCCGGACTGATCGGGCACACCCAGCCGCGACGCATCGCAGCCCGCTCGGTCGCCGAGCGGATCGCCGAGGAGCTCGAGGTGGAGCTCGGCGGCGCGATCGGCTACCAGGTGCGATTCACCGACCAGAGCAGCGACTCCACCCTCGTCAAGGTGATGACCGACGGCATCCTCCTCAACGAGATGCAGAGAGACCGGTTGCTGCGCAAGTACGACACGATCATCATCGACGAGGCGCACGAGCGGTCGCTCAACATCGACTTCATCCTCGGCTACCTCAAGCAGCTGCTGCCGCGACGCCCTGACCTCAAGGTCATCATCACGTCGGCGACGATCGACCCCCAGCGGTTCGCGGAGCACTTCCTCTCGGCCCGTGGTGAGCCGGCGCCGATCATCGAGGTGTCCGGTCGCACCTACCCGGTGGAGGTCCGCTACCGCCCGCTCGTCGACCCTGAGCGGCCCGATGCCGAAGAGCGCGACCAGGTCACCGGCGTGTGTGAGGCCGTCGAGGAGCTGTGGACCGAGCGGGCCGCGGACGGCACCGGTCACGACATCCTCGTGTTCCTGTCCGGGGAGCGCGAGATCCGGGACACCGCGGACGCGCTGGAGAGCATGAAGCTGCCTCAGACCGAGGTGCTCCCGCTCTACGCGCGCCTGTCCGCGGCAGAGCAGCACAAGGTCTTCGGACGAGCCGCCGGACGCCGGATCGTGTTGGCCACCAACGTGGCCGAGACCTCGCTCACTGTGCCCGGCATCCGCTACGTCGTCGATGCCGGCACCGCGCGCATCTCGCGGTACTCCCAGCGCACCAAGGTGCAGCGGCTGCCGATCGAGGGGATCTCGCAGGCGAGTGCGAACCAGCGCGCCGGCCGCTGTGGGCGCCTCGCCGACGGCATCTGCATCCGCCTGTACTCCGAGGAGGACTACGAGGCGCGACCGGAGTTCACCGAGCCCGAGATCCAGCGCACCAGCCTCGCGTCCGTCATCCTCCAGATGACCTCGCTGGGCCTCGGCGACATCACCGCCTTCCCCTTTGTGGACGCCCCGGACGCCCGCCAGGTCGCCGACGGCATCCGACTGCTGGAGGAGCTGCAGGCCTTCGACATCGGGCAGGACGGCCCAGACGGGTATGCCGCGCCGTCGCCCTCCACGGGCCCGCCGCGCAAGGGCCGTGGCCGCGGAAGGCGGCTCACGGCATACGGCACGTCGTTGGCGCGGCTGCCCGTGGACCCGCGGCTGGGACGCATGCTGATCGAGGCGGGCGCGCTGGGCTGCACCCGCGAGGTACTGGTCATCGTCGCCGCGCTCTCCATGCAGGACCCGCGCGAGCGACCTGCCGACAAGCAGACCCAGGCCGACCAGTCGCATGCGAGGTTCCGCGACGAGCACTCTGACTTCATGTCGTTGCTGAACCTGTGGGCCTATCTCAAGGAACAGCAGAAGGCGTTGTCGCACAGTGCTTTTCGGCGCATGTGCCGCACGGAGTACCTGCACTACCTGCGGGTGCGGGAATGGCAGGACCTGCACAGCCAGCTGCGCAAGGCGTGCCAGGACGTCGGCATCGACACGAAGGCGGCGACCGCAGCCCCGGGGGAGCCGCCCAACGCCGACCTCATCCACCAGGCGCTGCTGGGCGGACTGCTGTCCCACATCGGGCTGCGCGACGAGGCCAAGCGTGACTACCTGGGGGCTCGCGGGGCACGGTTCGGTATCTCGCCCGGCTCGACGCTCTTCCGCCGTCAGCCGACCTGGGTGATGTCGGCCGAGCTCGTCGAGACGACCCGGCTGTGGGCGCGCAGCAACGCCAGGATCGACCCGATCTGGGCCGAGCGGCTGGCCCACCACCTCGTCAAGCGCACCTACTCCGAGCCGCGTTGGTCTCGCAAGCAGGGCGCTGTGGTGGCGACCGAGAGGGTCACGCTCTACGGCGTCCCCCTCGTGGCCGCCCGCACCGTGCAGTATGCGCGGATCAACCCCGAGGAGTCGCGGGACCTGTTCATCCGGCATGCGCTGGTCGAGGGGGACTGGGACACGCACCACGCGTTCTTCACCGCGAACCAGGCTCTGCTGCAACGACTCTCCGAGCTCGAGGAACGAGCCAGGCGCCGCGACATCGTCGTCGACGAGGAGGACCTCGTGGCGTTCTACGACGCACGGGTACCCGCCGAGGTGGTCTCCCAACGCCATTTCGACCGCTGGTGGAAGGACGCCCGCCGCACGACGCCGCAGCTGCTGACCTTCACCGAAGAGCTCCTCACCCGCGAGAGCGCGGAGGGGGTGTCCGCCCTCGACTACCCGAGGACGTGGACCCAAGGGGGCATCGAGCTGCCGGTCACCTACCAGTTCGAACCGGGTGCGGCGGCGGACGGCGTGACGGTGCACATTCCTGTCCAGGTGCTCAACCAGGTGTCCGACGCGGGCTTCGACTGGCAGGTGCCCGGGCTGCGGGAGGAGCTGGCGACGGCGCTGCTGCGGTCACTGCCGAAGGCCACCCGGGTGCACTTCGTCCCGGCGCCCGACCACGCGGCTGCTGCTCTCGCGCAGGCCCAGCCCGGCGGCGACCGACGGCTGGCTGACGAGCTCGCTCGGGTGCTCCGCGCACGCACCGGGATCCAGGTGCCGCCCGAACAGTTCGCGGCAGACCGAGTCCCCGACCACCTGCGCATCACGTTCGCCGTCGAGGACGGCACTGGACGCGTGCTGGGCAGCGGCAAGGACCTGGGCGCCCTCCAGGAGCAGCTGGCCGGCCAGGTGCAGCGGCGGATGTCGAGTGCGGCCGCAGCCATCGAGCGGAAAGGATTGCGGCAGTGGGACTTCGGTGACCTGCCTGCGACCTTCGAGTCGACGTCCGGTGGCCAGACCGTTCACGGCTTCCCTGCTCTGGTGGACCGCGGCGACCGCGTCGACATCGTCGTGATGCCCGGCGCGAGAGAGGCGGGAGCGGCCACTGCGCTGGGTGTCCGGCGGCTGTTGCTGCTCAACACGACGGCGCCCTGGAAGCGAGTGCTGGCCACCCTCAGCAACGCGCAGAAGCTGGCTCTGGGCGACAACCCGCACGGCTCCGTGCCGGCCCTGCTCGACGACGCCCTGGCCTGCGCCGTCGACGCGATCGTCCTCGAGCGAGATGGCCACGGGGCGGGCGCCGATGGAGTCCGCGACGCCGCCACGTTCGAAGCGGTGCTCGCAGCGGTCCGCACCCACATCGCGACGCGCGTCCTGACGGTGGTCGCGGAGGTGGAGCCGGTCCTCTCCGCGGCGAGGGAGGTGCGGGTGCGCCTCGACGGCCTCACCGCTCCAGCCGCGTCGGCCCTCGTCGCCGATGTCCGAGCCCAGCTCGACAGCCTCGTCTACGGCGGCTTCATCGCCGATACCGGGCTCGCGCGCCTGCCCCACCTGCGGCGCTACCTGCGGGCGATGCTGCAACGGCTGGAGAAGGCCCCGTCCTCGCCTGCCGCGGTGGCGCGCGACGCGGCCAATCAGGAGGTCGTGGACCGGGTCGAGATCGCGTATGCCGACCTGCTCGACTCCCTGCCGCCCGTCGAGCGCCGTTCGGCCCCGGTCCGGGACGTGGGGTGGATGGTCGAGGAGCTGAGGGTGAGCCTGTTCGCAAACGGGCTCGGCACGGCATACCCGGTGTCGGAGAAGCGGATCCGCGCGGCCATCGCCGCCCTGGGGTGACTCGCGGCACTCCTGCTGCACAACCGACGAGGGCCCCGACCACAGGTGGTCGGGGCGTTGACGTTCAGGAAGCCGAAGGTGATCAGCGAGCCGATGATGATCATCACGCCGGCTACCAGGTAGGCGTGGCTGGAGCCGAACGTCTGCGCCTGCAGCGCGATCTGGTGCTGTGCGGCCTGGAGCTGCTCCGGGGACAGAGCGCCAGACGCGGCCTTGGTCTGGAGCGCGGCACCGAGCTCGGCGCCCTTGTCCTTGGCGCCGTTCGCGAAGACCGTGCTGAGGGTCGCCAGGCCCAGGGCCCCACCGACCTGCTGCATGGTGTTCAGCACCGCCGAGGCGACACCGGAGTCCTCGGACGCCACGCCGGCGGTGGCCGTGAGCGTCATCGGCACGAAGGTGAGGCCCATGCCGACCGCGAGGACGGTGATCCAGGGCAGGAGGCCCGTGGCGTAGGAGCTGTCGACGTCGAGCTGGGCGAAGCCGAACATGCCCGTCGCGGCGAGCAGGGTGCCCACCCCGGCGATCCATCGGGGGTCCACGCGGGTCATCAGGGTGGAGGCGGTCTGCGCCGCCACGACGATGCCGAACGAGAACGGCAGGAACGCGAAACCGGACTTCAGCGGCGAGTAGCCCAGCACCTGCTGGATGTAGAGGCCGAGGAAGTAGAACATCGCGAACATCGCGGCACCGACGATCAGCATCACGGCGAAGGACGTGCCGCGGGTGCGGTCGGCCAGGATGCGGATCGGCATGAGCGCGTGGGAGGAACGCATCTCCACGACGACGAACGCGACGAGCATCGCGACACCGGCGATGAGCGTGGTGAGGGTGGTCGCCGAGGTCCAGGAGTCGCTGGCGGCGTTGGTGAGGCCATAGACCAGGGACACGAGCCCACCGGTGCCCAGGATCGCCCCGGGGACGTCGATCCGGCCCTTGCCGGGCTCCGACTCGGAGAGGAAGCGCGGCGCCATGAAGGCCACGAGGAGGCCGATCGGCACGTTGATGAACATCGTCCAGCGCCAGTCGATCTCGGTGAGCGCGCCACCGAGGATGAGGCCCACGGCCGCACCGGCGCCGGACATCGCGGCATACACGCCCATGGCGCGGTTGCGGGCCGGCCCGGCCGGGAACGTCGTGGTGATCAGGGCGAGGGCGGTGGGGGAGGCCAGCGCGGCACCGATGCCCTGCAGCGCGCGGGCGCCGAGCAGCATGCCCTCGGTCTGGGCGAGGCCGCCGAGGAGCGAGGCCCCGGCGAAGACGAGCACACCGGTCATGAAGACCTTGCGGCGGCCGAACAGGTCACCGAGGCGCCCCCCGAGGAGCAGCAGCCCACCGAAGGCGAGCGTGTAGGCCGTGACGACCCACGAGAGGTTCTCCTGGGTGAAGCCGAGGTCGGCCATGATGTGCGGCATCGCGATGTTCACGATCGTGCCGTCGAGCACGACCATGAGCTGCGCGGCCGTGATGACGGTCAGGGCGATGCCGAGGTGCCGGCCCTTGCCGCTGGGCGCGGCGTCGGGTTCCGGAGTCGAGACGGACTCGACGACAGCAGTCGAAGACATGGATGTTCCTTGGTGTGTGGGTGGTGCGTGGCTGGTGGTGTGGTGAGGCGTGGTGGGTCAGTCGCGCTGCAACGTCGCGGCGCAGGCGGGGAGGACGACGCTGTCCACCAAGGCGATGAGGCGCTCCTGCGACGGGTGGGAGCCCGACAGCATGGCCTCGTGGATGGTGATCGCCGGCAGCAGTCGCGCCAGCAGTTCCAGATCGGCGTCCTTGCCGATCTCCCCGCGCTGCTGAGCGGCGCGGAACGTCTTGAGGGTGACCGCCATCTTGGGAGCCATCAGGCGGGTCATGATGGCGTCGCGCAGCTCGGGGTCGCGGTGCAGGGACCCGAGCAGTGCGGCGAAGACCTGCAGAGGGAGGTCCTCACCGAGGCCGCCCTTGGCACAGGCCTGGGCGATGAGGTCGCCACGCAGGGAGCCGGTGTCGGGGTAGCGGTCGGCCTCGACGCCGACCATCAGCTGGAGCGCGTCGATCACGAGGTCGACCTTCGACGGCCAGCGGCGGTAGAGAGTGGCCTTCGAGGCCTTGGCCGCACTGGCCACCGCGTCGAAGTTGAGGCGGTCGTACCCCACGTCGGCCAGGGTCACGAGCGCGGCCTCGAGGATCTCCCGTTCGCGGTCGCCCTCGACCCGGGGGCGGGAGCGCGCCTGCTCGGGCGCCTCCGCAGTTCCCCTGGTCGTGGTGGCGGTGCTGGTGGGGGTCACGGGGTTCCTTGCGTCGTGGATAGAACGAAACTGTTTCGTTTCATCAAACTCTAGGCTCGGGCGACCCATTCCACAAACCCGGCAAGTGTGACGGGCGTCACATCGAGGCGGTGACGCAGCTCGCGCCGGTGGTGGAGGCGGGGCGCGGAATCCCCTGCCATGCTGGAGCGTTGGCACTGTGGACCGGGACGCGCGCCAGCATCCCGGGCGAGAACCACCATCCCCACGAGCCCAGGCGACACCTGGGACCGACCGCTGGAGTAGCCGTGTTGAACCCATCCGAGCTCTACCACTTCGAGACCGACACCGACCCGCAGGAGCTGCGTGCGTCGGTCATGGTCGTCGCGCTCGGCGGCTTCATGGACGCGGGCCACACGCAGCGGATCCTCACCGAGCACCTCCTCGGCTCCGGCGAGTCCACCGTCGTCGTGTCCTTCGACACCGACCAGATGGTCGACTACCGCAGTCGTCGGCCCGCCATGGTCTTCGACTCCAACCGCTGGATGAGCTACGACGACCCGTGCCTGGCGCTGCACCGCCTCGTCGACCGGGACGGCACGCCCTTCCTCCTGCTGACCGGACCCGAGCCGGACTTCCAGTGGGAGCGGATGACCGAGGCGGTCCGACAGCTCGTGGTGCTGCTCGGCGTCAACCTCGTCGTCAGTGCCCACGGCATCCCGATGGCGGTCCCGCACACCCGCCCGATCGGCCTCACGTCCCACGCGACCGACCCGCGGCTGATTCCCTTGCAGGACAACCCGTTCGGTCGCGTCGAGGTGCCGGCGAGCCTGTCCTCCCTGCTCGAGCTCAGGCTGGGGGAGTCGGGCCACGACGCCCTCGGGTTCGCGGTGCACGTCCCGCACTACCTCGCCCAGGCAGAGTTCGCCGACGGAGCGGTGACCGCGCTCAACGCGATCACCGCCGCGACCGGGCTCAACCTGCCCATCGACGACCTCATCGCGCAGGCCGGCCTCAACCGGGCCGAGATCGCCCGCGAGATCGAGGGGTCCGACGAGGTGTCGCAGGTGATCGCCGCCCTGGAGCGCCAGTACGACACCTTCAGCGAGGGTCGCCAGAAGCCGAGCCTGCTGGCCACGGACGTGAGCGAGCTGCCGTCAGCGGACGAGATCGGCGCCGAGTTCGAGCAGTTCCTGCGGGACGTCGCCGATGACGAGGCCTCCGGCGAGGGCAACCCGAGCTGACCGGTCGCCGCCTGACCGGTCGCCGCGCTCAGACCTTCGCGTGCTTGGCGCGCGAGAAGCTGTAGAGCCCGAACGCCGCGAACCCGACCGCCATCACGACGAGCAGGGCAGGACCGAAGGGTTCGTCGCGCAGCGACTTGAGCGCGCCGTCGAGGCCGGTGGCTTCCTTCGCCTGCTCGTGCACGCCCGCAGCGGCGAAGAGGAACCCGACGATGACGAGGGCAACGCCCTTGGCGATGTAGCCGATCCGCCCGGCACGCGTAGCCCACGTGCCGGGGTGGTCCTGGAGGTCCTGGAGGAACTTCTTCGTCCACCCCTTGTGGACGTGGTAGATGCCGACGGCGATGATCGCGAGCCCGATCGCGACCACGAGCGCGCGTCCACCGGGCTTGTCGAGCAGCTTGGCGGTGAAGTCCACGCTCTGGCTCCGGCTGTCGCTGGTCCTGCCCCGGGCGAACTGGAAGGCCGACCAGGCGAGAGCGAGGTAGACGACCGCCTTGCCCGCGGCCTTGGCGCGTCCACCCCACGCGTCCTTGTCGCCGCCGGGATGCCCCACGACGGCATCGGCGAGCTGCCAGACGGCCAGGCCGAGGAAGCCGACCACGCCCACCCACAGCGCCGCCTTCCCTGCGCCGTTGCCGGCGAGGGACGCGAGCGCTCCGCTCTGGTCTGCGTTCTTGCCGCCGTTGCCGCCGAAGGCCACCTGGAGGGTGATCCAGCCGATCAGCAGGTGCAGCAGCCCACTCGTGGCGTAACCCACGCGTGCGGCGGCCTCGAGGGCGGGGTGGTCGGAGGCCCTGGAGGCGGCCTGCTTGACGTCCTGGTGGTCCATGGCACCACCTAACCACGCATCACCGCAGGTCAGGGAGTAAGGGCCGGTACTCCCTGGCTCAATCCTTGGCCTCGGACCAGCGCCGGATGACCGACACGTCGGCGACGAACCGCACCTGCGTCGACCCCGTCCAGCGTCGGGCGCTGTCGGTCAGGGCGCGCTCGAGCCTGGCGCGGGTCTCAGCGGCGCTCTCCTCGGGGACGTGGACGAGCAGCTCGTCGTGCAGGCACAGCACGATCTGGGCGCCGAGGTCGCGCGTCGTGACCCTGACGGTGGCGGCCCAGGCCTTGAACAGCTCGGCCGCGCTGCCCTGGATCACGGCGTTGCGGGCGAACCGTCCACGCGCGGCGTCGTAGGCCGCGGTGCCCTCGGCAGGCACGTCGGCCAGGACCGCGTCGAGCCGGATCAGCCGACCGCCGAAGGTGCGCAGCGGCTCGCGCCGCAACCCCGCGGCATACGCGGCATCGAGGTAGCCCATGGCGATCGGGTAGGTGCGCTCGAGGTCCTTGAGGGCCTCGCCGGCGGCGCCGCTGCGCTGGCCGTACATCGCGGCGAGCACCGCGATCTTGGCCACCGGACGCTCGACCCCGAGGGCGGCTGCCACGGGCGCGTACAGGTCGTCGGCCCGGGTCGCTGCCGCAAAGGCCTCGTCGCCGGAGACCGCGGCCAGGACGCGCGGTTCGATCTGTCCGAGGTCGGCGCGGACGAACACGTGACCGGGATGGGCGGCCACGGCTGGGCGCAGCGAGGTCGGCAGGTTGTGGAGGCCGTTCTGTGCGGTCATCCGCCCAGCGGCTCCGTCGCAGGCGGTCCACCCGCCACGGAGCCTGTCGTCCGGGCCCACGTGGGCGTCGAGCCAGGGGTAGCCGTAGGTGGTCGCGATGCGTTCGGCCTTGCGCCACTCCAGGAGGGCTCCGACGACCGCGTGGGTCTCGCGGAACGGCTCGAGGACCCACTTGCGCGTGTTGGGCACGACTACCCCGACGGAGGCGAGGAGCTCCTTGACCTGCAAGGGGTTTCGCAGATCCGTGTACTCGCGACCAGGCGTGTGCGACAGCACCTGCAGGTCGCGTTCGGCGCGGATCCGTCGCGCGTCCGCGTCGCTCTCCGGGCGGGCGCCGGCGGCCTCCGCGATCATCCTCTCGGCGGTCGCCCGGTCGACGGGCAGCCCGTCACGGGCGAGCTCGACACACAGGAACGCTGCCGCGGACTCGGAGTGGGCGGCCGCCACCGATCGTGGGCCCACGTCCGCCAGGGCCGCCGCCTGAGCACCTGCGCAAGCGAGGGCAGCGCGCCCCCAGGCCACCACCACGTCGTCGTCGGGCGCCCMCGTGGCCGCGCCCGCGTCGGGGTCGAGGTAGCCGTCCGGCCGCACCACCGACAAGCTTGCGCCGACGTCCGTGCCCGGTGCGCCGGCCGGCGCGGACGACGAGGGTCCAGTGCTGTGGAAGTCGAAGAGGTCACCGCGCGCCGCTGCCGGCAGGCCCGCACGATCGAGTCGGTATGCCGCGGCCCACGCCACCTGGGGCGTCGCCTCCCACCCGCCCGCGAGCAGGCGGTGGGCCTCGGCCACGTCCCAGCAGCGGTTCACCGGCACCCCGGCCGCGACGAGGGCTGAGGCATCGCCGCCGGCTGACCACCAGACCCACCGCACGTCCTCAGCCGCCTCCAGCTCGCAGGCCCGGGTGACGAGCTGGTCTGCCCGGCCCACCAGCTGGACGTGGTCACCCACGATCGCGGCGCGACCGTCCGCTGTGGCGACGAAGGCGACGTGGGCAGCAGGCATGGCGGGCACATCCTCGCACCCGGGACCGACGATCCCGTCGGTCCCGGCTGCTTCACCCGACAAAGGTCCGCTTCCCCGCGAAACCGTTCCGGGGTGAAGCCCACCTTTATCGGGTCACCCGATAATGGTGGGGCCGGGCGGGTGTGGGGCAGGGGGTGGGGTCAGGGGTGGGTCAGGCGTGGGTCTTGAGGGCGACCTGGCGCTTGATCCGGCTCAGCATCCCGACCATGCCCCGCAGCCGCAGCGGTGAGACCGCCTCGCCGAGCGAGAACCGGTAGGGCGCGTCCTCCGGCACCGCCAGCACCTCGGCAGCGGTCAGGCCGTCGAGCCCTTCGCTGAGGATCCCCGCGAACCCGCGCGTGGTCGGTGCCTCGGCCGGCGCCGAGAAGAACAGGTGCACCGCGCGCTCGCCGGGCTGATCGAGCGGCTCTTCGGCGACCTCGACCGCCAGGAAGATCGGGGACTGGCACTCGTGGACCTGCTCCATCTCACCCAGCCGACCGGCATACCTCTCGGGGAGGTCGGGCAGGCCCTCACTGAACTCCAGCAGGAGCTCGAGGCGTTGCGGCGCAAGCAGCTCCGCGAAGTCGTCGGCGATCTCCTGCATCGCGGCAGGCAAGGGCGCCGGCTGGGTGGACGCTGTGCCACTCACGGCACTGGTCACTGCGACGCACCCTGTTCGACCGGCACTCGGACGGAGTTGCCCCACTCGGTCCACGAGCCGTCGTAGTTGCGGACGGCGTCGAAACCCAGCAGGTGGGTGAGGACGAACCACGTGTGCGACGACCGCTCGCCGATGCGGCAGTAGGCGATCGTGGCATCGCTGGGCGACAGTCCCTGTTCCTGGAGGTAGATCGCCTCGAGGTCCTCGCGCGACTTGAAGGTGCCGTCCTCGTTGGCCGCTCGCGCCCACGGCACCGACTTGGCGCCGGGGATGTGTCCTCCGCGCATGGCGCCCTCCTGGGGGTAGTCCGGCATGTGCAGCAGCTCGCCGCTGAACTCGCCGGGGGAGCGCACGTCGACCAGCGGCCCACCGAGGTGGGCGAGCACGTCCTCCTTGAACGCGCGGATCGGCGCGTCGTCGCGCTCCACCACTGGGTATGCCGCGTCGCCGGCGAGGCTGCCCACGGCCGGGACCTCGCGGGTCAGCTCGCGACCCTCGGCCACCCACTTGGCGCGGCCGCCGTCGAGCAGCCGCACGTCCTCGTGTCCGAACAGGCTCATCACCCACAGCGCGTAGGCGGCCCACCAGTTGTTCTTGTCGCCGTAGATCACGACCGTGGTGTCTCGGCCGACACCGCGGGCCGACATGACCGCAGCGAACTGCTCGGCATCGACGTAGTCGCGCACCACCGGGTCGTTGAGGTCCTGGTGCCAGTCCAGCTTGAGCGAGCCCGGGATGTGGCCCGTGTCGTAGAGCAGCACGTCCTCGTCGGACTCCAGGACGACGATGCCGTCGGGCCCGCCGACGGCGCCGGCCTCGATCTGGTCGGCCAGCCACTGCGTGCTGACGAGCCTTTCGGGGTGGGCGTACTGGGTGAAGGTGGCGGAGGGGGAGTCAGCGGTGTCGACCATGTCCCAAGGCTAATCCCGCTGGTCACGGGGCCACATGGCAGGATGGCGGCGACCGACCGAAACCAAACCCGGAGGGGTGCTGACGTGGGCTTTCTCGGAATGGGCAAGGACGAGGCGCAGGCGAAGCCGACCTCGGCGCTCGAACAGGCGAGGGCCCCCCGCGAGGACTCGGGGATGTTCTCCGGAGCCGTGACCGGCCTGATCGAGAGCCTGCTCGACGTCGGCATCGACGGCAAGGGTCCGTTCGACTCGGCGCAGAAGGTCGCCGACGTCCGGCGGGCCGAGAAGCCCGGAGCCGAGGAGGCCGTCGACGCCGTGGTCCGAGGTCACCTCAGGCTCGCGGCCGCCGGTGGTTTCGTCACCGGACTCGGTGGGTTCGTCACGCTGCCCGTGGCGCTTCCCGCCAACGTCGTCGAGTTCTACGTCGTGGCGACCCGGATGGTGGCCGCGATCGCGTCCCTGCGCGGCTACGACATCAAGCGACCCGAGATCCGGTCGGCGGTACTGCTCACCCTCGTGGGAGCCGACGCGGACGACCTGCTCAAGAAGGCAGGCGTGGCCTCGACCGGCCGACTCGCCAACCTCGCGGCCCAGCGGCTGCCCGGGCCTGCGTTGATGGTGGTCAACAAGGCGGTCGGCTTCCGGCTGCTGTCGACCGCTGGGAAGAAGACGCTGAGCCGGTTCGGCAAGGGCGTGCCCGTCATCGGCGGTGTCGTCGGCGCGGGCCTCGACAGCTACCTGCTCAAGAAGATCGCCGACCACGCGCGTCACGAGTTCCCGCCCAGGGCCACTGGCTTCTGAGTGGCGTGCTGCGCCGGTTGGACGCAGGCTGGGGGAGGCGCCGGGAATCACCGGGGCACCCAGGTCGTTTGAACCGTGTCCGGGCCATCGTGGTACCCGGAGCCTGCGCCCTCGAACAACGGGAGTCTGACCATGGCCATGACCCGCTTCGGTGCCCTGCGCACCATCGCCACCGCAGTCCGCACCGCGACCCGTCCGGGATCGCCCGCGCTGGGTGAACGCCTGATGAGCCTGCCCCGGCTGTTCCGGGCCACCTTTCGCGGCGAGTATGCCGGGACCACCCGCGGTCGGCTCCTGATGGTTCTCGGCGCGGTGGCCTACGTCGTGTCGCCCATCGACCTGATCCCCGAGCTGGCTCTGTCCGTCTTCGGCCTCGCCGACGACGCGGTGGTGGTGTCGTGGATCGCTGCGACCGTCGTCAACGAGACCGAGTCGTTCCTGGCCTGGGAGCGCACCACGCCGGCGAGGGCGCACGAGACCGTGGAGGGCGACGTCGTCCGCTGACTCCAGCACGTCTCACTCGCTCGGTCGGGTTTTGTCGAGGGCATGGCGGGGTGTGAGGACGCCGTTGTCGCGCCGTGGCGGCGCGGAGCAGCCCCACCCCGTCGGCGTTGGTGCGCCTGTCCACAGGGCTGGCTCCGGCCCCTGACGCGATGGCCCCCGGGACGCCAGCGTTGGCCCATGAGCCAGATCAGACTGCGCGGCCCGGCCGATGTCGTCGCCGTGCTGCCCTACCAGCTCGGCTACCACCCCCAGGACTCGATCGTGCTGGTCGCCCTCCACGGTCGCAGCGTCGGGTTGATCGAGCGGATCGACCTGCCACCACCCCAGGACGCGGAGCAGGTCGGCCGCGTCCTCGTGGCTCCGCTGCTGCAGGACCGGCCCGAGGCGGTCATGCTCGTCGGCTACGAGACGGCGGCGGGCTCGAGCAGGCCCGGTCTTGACGCCGTGCGTCGCCTGGCGACCGAGGCCGACCTCGAGGTCCTGGACCGACTTGTCGTCCGCGACGGGCGCTGGTTCGCCATCGACTGCGCCGACGGATGCTGTCCGGCCGAGGGCGCGCCGGTCCCGGAGGCGGCCGACACCCCCGCCGTGGCCGAGTACGTCGGGCTCGAGATCGCGCCCCTCCCGGGTAGGTCCGCGATCGCCGACCTCGTCGCCGCGGACCCGGTCCTCGCCGAGGCGGTGGCAGCAGAGCTGGGTAGCGGCTCGGAGCCCGAGTCGGAACGCCTCGATGCTGCCCGTCGGCTCGAGGCGCTGTCGCGCTGGTCGGTGGTCTGCGACGTGACCGGTGACGCGCCCGAGGTCGCAGAGCTCGGGCCCGCCGAGGTCTGCCTGCTCGTGCGCAGCCTGGAGGACCTCGCGCTGCGCGACGGACTCGTGGCCTGGCTGTGCCCTGGTGCCCTGCCCCTGGACTCCCTGTCGCCGGACCTCGTCGACGCCTTGCGCTGCACGCTGCCGGCTCCCACCTGGCACCGCAGCCCGGGGGCAGGGCCGTCGGCCGGGGCCGGTCGCCGTCTTCTGGCGAGGTTGCAGTCCCTGGTCAGGTCGGTCCCCGACGACCACGCGGCTCCGGCGCTCACCGTGCTCGCCAACTGTGCCTGGTGGCAGGGCGACGGCGCGTTGGCCCGGACCTGCGTGGACCGGGCGCTCCGGGCGCGCCCCGACTACCGGCTGGCGCAGCTGCTCGAGCGCATGCTCGACCTCGGCGTGCGTCCCGGCAGCCACGGCGCGCAGCGCGCAGCCGAGCTGCGGTCGGGCTGACCCAAGTCCTCGCGCGCGTCACGGTCGGCGGCGACGCGTCCATCGTGCGGACGCCGCGGACACGCCGACGGCCTCCTCGTATGATGGTCGCCAGGTCATGAGTCCCAGCACCAAGCCCCGGCTTGCTGGGCGGCAACCCTCCTCGCGGTGGGGTGCCCCGGGTGAAGACCCGGCCGACCCTGACCTGGGCGGCAAGCGCGAGCGCCACAGGAGCAGTTTCGATGACCACGACCTCCCCACCACGAGCGACGTCAGGTGCCTGGCGCGACGGTGACCCGGTCGGTCGACGCCAGTTCGTCGACCTCGGCGCGATCGAGCTCGAGCGCGGTGGCGTCCTTCCCGGGGTGCGGGTGGCCTACGAGACCTGGGGTGAGCTCAGCGCCGCCGGTGACAACGCCATTCTCGTCGAGCACGCCCTCACCGGTGACAGCCACGTCGAGGGCCCGACCGGCCCTGGTCACCCGACGCCGGGCTGGTGGGACGGGCTGATCGGCCCCGGTCGGCCGCTCGACACCGACCGCTACTTCGTCGTTGCCGCCAACGTCCTGGGCGGCTGCCAGGGGAGCACCGGCCCGTCCTCGCCGGCCATCGACGGTGCCCCGTGGGGGAGCCGCTTCCCCTTCGTCACCGTGCGTGACCAGGTGCAGACCGAGGCCCTGCTCGCCGACGTCCTCGGCATCGACCGCTGGCACGCCATCCTGGGTGGCTCGATGGGCGGGATGCGGGTCCTCGAGTGGGCGGTGACCCACCCCGAACGGGTCGCGACGGCCATCGTGCTGGCCAGCACGGCATACGCCACGGCGGAGCAGATCGGCTGGTGTCAGGCGCAGCTGTTGGCGATCCGCGCGGACGGCGACTTCCACGGCGGCGACTACTACGAGCGCGGCCCCGGTCCCGAGACCGGGCTCGGGATCGCGCGGCGGATCGCGCACGTCACCTATCGCAGCGAGCTCGAGCTGCACGAGCGCTTCGGTCGCGAGCCGCAGGAGGCGGAGGACCCGTTGGGCGGTCACGGCCGCTATGCCGTCGAGTCCTACCTCGACCACCACGCCGGCAAGCTGGCCGGACGATTCGATGCCAACTCCTACGTCGTCCTCACCGAGGCGATGAACTCCCACGACGTCGGACGAGGCCGTGGGGGGGTCGCCGCGGCGCTCGCCAGGATCTCCGCTCAGGTGGCGGTGGTCGCCGTCGACTCGGACCGGCTCTACCCGCCGCGGCTGTCCCGAGAGATCGCCGACGCCGTCCCGGCGGCCCAGCTGCACACCGTGCACTCCGACTACGGCCACGACGGGTTCCTCATCGAGATCGAGCAGGTCGGGCAGATCGTGGCCCGGGTTCTCGCAGGCCCTGCCTGACGGGGGGATTTCCGGTACGGTCGGGCCCAGCGGCTGCCGTCGCCTGGTGTGCCCCGGGTCCACCACCCGGTCGCACCGCTACTCGGTCAACTGAACGTAGGAGGTCCCTGTGGCCATCGTTGTGGGATATGTGCCGACGAAGGAAGGGCGGGCGGCTCTGCGCCGGGCCGCGGACGAGGCGCTGCTACGCAAGTCCAAGCTGATCGTCATCAACTCCCAGCGCGGTGGCCGAGACTTCGACAGTGAGGAGGCGAACCGTTTCGATGCCGACCTCTCCCGCATCCAGGGCGAGCTCGACGAGGAGGGGCTGGAGCACGAGGTGCGTCAGCTCGTCCGGGGCAACGAGCCGGCCGAGGACCTGATCGCGGTGGCCGAGGAGGAGCACGCGGAGTTCATCGTCATCGGCCTGCGTCGTCGCACCCCCGTCGGCAAGCTCATCCTGGGCTCGAACGCCCAGCGCATCCTGCTCGACGCGTCGTGCCCCGTCCTGGCCGTCAAGGCCGACGCCTGAGGCGACTGTCTGCACCGGTCCGGCACGGCTCTCCATGGCTGTCCAGCGAGACATCGCGCGGTGTCGGCAGTGTGCCGATGCGTGATCTGCGGGCAACTCGTTTTACAATGTCGTCAACGAGATCTCGTCAGGGTCCAGCCCAGCCGATCTCGGCAATACTTCCACTCCCGCTGTTGTTGTCACAGACATCCTCAAGCATGGCTGTGATGACGTGCGCCGTGCCGCGAGTCCGCGACGAAAGGTAGTCCGTGTCGCCTGTGTCCAAGAAGGCTGCGAGCCCCGCACCGTCTCTTCCCCCCGAGTTCTCCCACCCCGCACTGCAGAAGCTGCTCAAGCAGGGCCGCACCAACGGCTCGGTCGACAGTGGTCAGTTGCGTGATGCCCTGGAGGGGGCCGAGATCGCACCCAAGCGGATGAAGGCTGTGCTGCGTTCCCTGGACGAGCAGGGCATCCACGTGACCCTCGACTCGGCCACCGCCTCACGCGCGGTGGCTGCGACGAGCACCCGCAAGAAGACGACGACCGCGCCGGCCAAGAAGGCGGCCGCCAAGACGGCAGTCAAGACTGCCGCACCTGCCGCCAAGTCGACGGCCAAGGCTGCGTCGCCGAAGGCCGAGTCGGCGAAGGCCACCCCCGTCAAGACTGCGACCGCCAAGACTGCGACCAGCAAGACGGCGCCGGCGAAGGCGACCACGACGAAGAAGGCCGCCGCCGCAGCCGCGGGCGAGGCAGCTCCGGCCACGAAGAAGGCCGCGACCACGAAGTCGGCAGCCAAGACCGAGGCCACGGACGCCACTGCCACGGCGGCTGACGCGGCCGGCAACGGCGACGACGAGGCGGTGCCGGCAGAGCCCACCGACGTGGTCGAGTCCGAGCTCGAGGACGTCGTCGTCGAGGACGACACCGAGGACGAGAAGAAGGACGACGAGGACGAGGGTTCCGGCTTCGTCCTGCGCGATGACGACGAGGACGACGCTCCTGTCCAGCAGGTCGTCACCGCCGGTGCCACCGCCGACCCGGTGAAGGACTACCTCAAGCAGATCGGCAAGGTCGCCCTGCTCAACGCCGAGCAGGAGGTCGAGCTCGCCAAGCGCATCGAGGCCGGGCTGTTCGCCGAGGAGCGGCTCAACTCGGGCGACAAGATCGAGATGAAGCTCAAGCGTGAGCTGTGGTGGATCGCCCAGGACGGCAAGAAGGCCAAGAACCACCTGCTCGAGGCCAACCTGCGCCTCGTGGTGTCGCTCGCCAAGCGCTACACCGGTCGCGGCATGCTCTTCCTGGACCTGATCCAGGAAGGCAACCTCGGCCTGATCCGTGCGGTGGAGAAGTTCGACTACACCAAGGGCTACAAGTTCTCGACCTACGCGACGTGGTGGATCCGCCAGGCGATCACCCGCGCCATGGCTGACCAGGCCCGCACCATCCGCATCCCGGTCCACATGGTCGAGGTCATCAACAAGCTGGCCCGCGTGCAGCGCCAGATGCTCCAGGACCTCGGGCGCGAGCCCACCCCGGAGGAGCTCGCCAAGGAGCTCGACATGACCCCGGAGAAGGTCGTCGAGGTCCAGAAGTACGGTCGCGAGCCCATCTCCCTGCACACCCCTCTCGGTGAGGACGGTGACAGCGAGTTCGGTGACCTCATCGAGGACTCCGAGGCCGTCGTCCCGGCCGACGCGGTCAGCTTCACGCTGCTGCAGGAGCAGCTCCACTCGGTGCTCGACACCCTGTCCGAGCGGGAGGCCGGTGTGGTCTCGATGCGCTTCGGGCTCACCGACGGCCAGCCGAAGACGCTCGACGAGATCGGCAAGGTCTACGGCGTGACCCGTGAGCGGATCCGTCAGATCGAGTCCAAGACGATGAGCAAGCTGCGCCACCCGAGCCGGTCCCAGGTGCTGCGCGACTACCTGGACTGACCGGCATACCTCTCCACACGAACGCCCCCCGAGACTCGGGGGGCGTTCGTCGTTCCCGCCTGTCGTCGGGGCTTGCGCTGGCCCCGCTACTCAGTGTTACTATCTACCGGTAGTCATTAACACTGAGTAGCGACGGGAGGTTCCATGGGCAAGCAGGAGACCGAGATGCTCAAGGGGACGCTGGAGGGGATCGTCCTGGCCATCCTGCTCGCTCGGCGGGCGTACGGCTACGAGATCACCGCCTGGCTGCGCGACCAGGGCTTCTCCGACATCGCCGAGGGCACCGTCTACGCGCTGCTGGTCAGGATCGAGCAGCGCGGCCTGGTCGACGTGGAGAAGGTCCCATCCGAGAAGGGCCCGCCGCGCAAGGTGTACTCGCTCAACGCGCAGGGGCGCGAGCACCTCGAAGAGTTCTGGAGGACCTGGAGCTTCCTCACCGAACGTCTCAACCAGCTCCGCAGTGAGAACGCCCAGAGCCCGGACGAAGGAGATAAGTAGGCATGGCCGCCAAGTGGATCGAGACCGTCACCGGCTCGTGGGAGCAGAAGAAGCAGTACCGGGCGTACAAGGCCCGCATCGACGCGTTGCCGGAACCGTACGGCGCTGCAGCAAAGGCCGTGCAGCGGTACCTCATGTACTACGGGGGCATCACGGACGGCACCATCGCCGTCACGATGCTGGGAGACCTCGCGGACCTCTGGGACCGGGCGGCTGCCGACGGAACCCCTGTGCGGGCCATCGTGGGCGAGGACCCCGTCGACTTCGCCGAGGCGTTCGCGCAGGCCTACACCGGCACCCGGTGGATCGACAAGGAGCGCGCCCGCCTCACCAAGGCGATCGACGACGCCCAGGAAAGCGACGCCCAGGAAGGTGAGGACCGATGACGACCGATGCTGCCATCCAGGTGCGGGGCCTCGAGAAGTCGTACCAGGACCTGGAGGTGCTCCGAGGTGTCGACTTCGAGGTGGAGGCGGGAACCATCTTCGCCCTGCTCGGGGCGAACGGGGCGGGCAAGACCACGGTCGTGCGCATCCTCGCCACGCTGCTCAAGGCCGACGCGGGGACGGCTGTCATCGACGGCCAAGACGTGGGCACCCACCCGGCCCGGGTGCGTGAGTCCATCAGCCTGACCGGACAGTTCGCCGCCGTCGACGAGATCCTCACCGGACGGGAGAACCTCGTCCTCGTAGCACGGCTGCGGCACCTCGAGGACCCCGGCGTGGTCGCAGCCAGGCTGCTCGAACGGTTCGCACTGACCGACGCGGCGAGTCGGAGGGTGTCGACGTACTCGGGCGGCATGCGCCGCCGCCTCGACCTCGCCATGAGCCTCATCGGGAGTCCGCCGGTCGTCTTCCTGGACGAGCCGACGACCGGGCTCGACCCCCAGGCGCGCATCGAGGTCTGGCAGGCCGTCAAGGAGCTCGCCGCGCACGGCACGACGGTGCTGCTCACGACGCAGTACCTCGACGAGGCCGAACAGCTCGCCGACCGGATCGCGATCCTCCACGAGGGCCGGATCATCGTGAACGGCACCCTCGCCGAGCTCAAGCAGCTGCTGCCGCCGGCCACGGTCGAGTACGTCGAGAAGCAACCCACCCTCGAGGACGTCTTCTTCGCCCTCGTCGGCACGAACTCCTGAGGAGCACCGATGACCACGCACTTCTTCGGCGACACGACCGTCCTGCTGGGCCGGTCCCTGCGCCACATCACGCGCAGCCTGGACACCATCATCACCACCACGGTCATGCCGATCGCCTTCATGCTGCTGTTCGTCTACGTGTTCGGTGGCGCGATCGCGTCAGGGTCTGACTCCTACGTGAACTACCTGCTGCCTGGCATCCTGCTCATCACCATCGCCTCGGGGATCGCCTACACCGCGTTCCGGCTCTTCCTCGACATGTCCGGCGGCATCTTCGAACGGTTCCAGTCCATGCCGATCGCGCGGTCGTCCGTGCTGTGGGCGCACGTGCTGACCTCGCTGGTCGCCAACCTGGTCTCGGTGGTGGTGGTCGTGCTCGTCGCGCTCCTGATGGGCTTCCGCTCGGGGGCGAGCGTGCTGGCGTGGCTCGGGGTCGCCGGGATCCTGGTGCTCTTCACCCTGGCGCTGACCTGGATCGCCGTCATCCCCGGCCTCTCCGCGACCTCCGCGGACGGGGCGAGTGCGTTCTCCTACCCGCTCATCTTCCTGCCGTTCATCAGCTCGGCGTTCGTGCCCACCGACACCATGCCCGGCCCGGTGCGCGCCTTCGCCGAGCACCAGCCGGTGACCTCCATCGTCAACGCCATCCGGGACCTGTTCGCCCAGCAGCAGGTGGGCACCGACCTGTGGGTCGCCCTCGCCTGGTGCGTCGCCATCCTCGTGGTCGCCTACACGTTCGCCATGCTCACCTACCGCCGCAAGATCGCCGGGTGAGTCCTGACGTCGTCAGTCCTCTCGTTCGCCCTGGCCGGGACGTTCGCCCAGCCCGGACGTTCGCCTAGCCCCGACGTTCGGCGCGCCAGTCCTGGATGCGATCCACGGGTCGGCGTAGGAGGCGTCCTACGGCGGCACGGCGCTCGCGCCACTCGATCAGGCCGTCGGTGGGCCACCAGGCAGCGCGGAGCCGGTCCTTGCGTCTGCGCACACCGGAGACTGCCTTGACCACGGTGTGGGTGTCGGCACGGATGTCGGAGATGGTCGCCCCGGGAGGGGCGTAGCGCGAGCGTTCCACGCCGGTGACCACCCGGTTGAGTGCCTCCGTCTGCTCCCCCTCGAGGTAGGCCTCGCGCTGGTAGAAGCGGCCGGCCTGACGCGGGGTGCTGCCCCGTGGAGGGATCACGCCGAGGTCACCGATCCGTTCGATCATGGCCTGCCACTCGATCTCGACGCGCGTCGACTCGTCGGGCGCGTGCCGCAGCCGGCGGCGCAGCCGACCACGGGCGGCGAGTGGCACGGCGAGCGACCCGAGGACCCCGCCGAGCAGTCCGAGCACGATCCACAGCGCGGTGGTCCGGGTGCGCGATCCGAACCAGCCGCCGAAGTCGGAGCCGCTGCCGTTGGTGTTGGCCGGGTCCGTGGCACCCGGGTCGTTGCGGTCGCCGGGGCGGGTGGGGCTCCCGGTGGCACCACCCGTGGCGGTGTTGGTGGCGGGGTTGCCGCTGCCGGGGGTCGTGGGGGCGAGCGAGTAGGACGGGGCGACGGTGTTCTGCGTCCCCGAGGGGGTCGGTTCGAACCGCAGCCAGCCGATACGGTCGAAGAAGAGCTCGGGCCAGGCGTGCGCGTCGGACGAGCGCACCGTGTAGGTGCCGCGGTCGGCGGTGCCCGGCAGGAACCCGATCGCCATGCGGGCCGGGATCCCGGCTTCGCGGGCCATCATGACCATGGCCGTGGCGAACTGCACGCAGTAGCCGACCTTCGACCGCAGGAAGAGGGTGATGGCATCGGGCCGCACCTCCTGGCCGGACGCGTCCTTGACCGTGGTCGGCAGCTTGAGGGAGTAGCTGAAGCCCCCGTCAGCTCGGAGGTACTTCTGGATCGCGCGCGCGGCCTCGATGCGTGAGGCGTTCTGCGGGACGATGTCGCTGACGAGCTGGCTGACGATCTCCTGCGAGGCCGGGTCGACCTGCAGGTCGTCCCGCAGGAAGCTGCCGCTGGCCCCTTGCCGGCTCTGGGCCAGCGACTCCTGCGTCGGGTTCAGTGCGAGGTAGGAGAAGCTGTAGGACCGCACGGCCCGGGTGACCGTGGCGACCGAGGTGTTGCGGTCCAGGCCCCAGGTCGCGCGGCCGAGGTCGGCGGACACCAGCGGCGTCGGCGCGGCGATCTGGGGCGCCTCGATCCGGGAGTCCTCGACGGACACGCGGTAGGTCTCCCGCGGGACCTCGGGGGCCAGGTCGGGTGGCGGATCGAGGGTGGTGCGACGGCCGTAGTCGATGTCGTCGGGGTCAGGTCGCCAGTTGTCGGCGATGTAGGTGTCGAGCACCCCGACGCGCAGCGGCGTCAGGATCGCGGCGTTGGTGGTGTAGCTCAGGACCGGTGCCTTGGACGGGCTGCTGAGGCTCTTGGTGAGGTCGAGGGTCGACTTGAGGCCGATCTGACCGTCGCTGAAACCGGTTGCCCCGCTGGACCGGCCCAGGCCGTCGATGAGGTAACGCGTCGGGAAGTGGGGGATGACCACGGGGACGACGATGGCTGCCGCCAGGCCCGCGACGGCCAGGGTCCGGCCCACCGCGGCATACCCGTAGGCGCCGTCGCGGTCGTCGGAGTTGCGCGTGCCAGTGGTGCTCATCGGCACGGTGGTGCTCCACCGTCGCAGCGAGGCGATGCCCTGGCGTCCGAGCATGAGCAGCCACAGGGCACCCGCCGCGACGAAGAACATCGGGTGCAGGGAGTCGCCGGAGTTGGACGCGGAGATCAGGTAGGCGGTGAGCAGCGGAAGACCGGCCAGCGCGGGGGAGCGACGCATCACGGCCAGGTGGTCGACGACCATGGCCACGACGCCGATCGCGAGGCCGATGGCCAAGGTGATTCCGCGGTTGGTCGGGGCGGGTGCGGCATAGTTCTGGATCGTCTCGCGAGCATCGACGAGGAGGTTGTTGAAGGCCAGCACCATGTCAGGGGTGGGCAGCCCGTGCCAGAGGTGGCCGCGGCCGAAGACCCAGGCCGCGGCGAGGACGACCCCGGCGAGCTGGGCGGCGGCGATGGCGACCCAGGAGCTGGTGACCATCCGGAAGACGATCCCGATGACGACCACCGCGAAGACCATGGCCAGCATCGGGCGGATCCACGTGTTGGGCGTGAACAAGGTGGTGAGCGGCCAGGCGACCACGGCGGAGGCGGCTCCGGCGATCACGGAGTCCGCAATGCGACCGCGGCTCATGCCACACCCACCCGGCTCGTCGTGCCGGACAGGACGCCCCACACGGAGGGGAGGTCGTCGCCGGCGCCCACGACAGCCACGGCCCACCCCGCGCCGCGCAGCACTGGTACACAGGTGAGCTCGTCGGCGGTCCCTGCCCGGCTGCGCCGCGTCGTGGTGAACCCGTCCGGGTCCAGCACGATGGCCAGGGCCGTACCGCCGGGCTGGCGCAGTGAGGCAACACGGCGGGCCAGCTCCTCGTCGAGGTCGGTCACCACCGCCAGGATGAGTCCGCCGGGCGCCGTCACCGGGTGGGCGGCCTGCAACACGTCGGCGAACTGGTCGTCCGACCCGGTCTCGGCCATGGCCAGCACGTCCAGGAGCGGGTCGACCTCCATCGCGGTGGCCGCTCGGCTGTCCTCGGCGGTCTCGTCGCTGATGAGGTGCACGGCATACCCCTGGTCGAGGAGGTGGGCGGCCACGGAGGCGCACGCGGTCACGGCCCACTCGAACGAGCCCGAGGTGCCCGAGCCGTGGTGGCCACGGGCGCGGGAGTCGAGCACGATCGCTGCACGCCGGCGCGCGGGGCGGTCCTCCTGACGGACCATCAGCTCGCCCGTCTTGGCCGTCGCCGGCCAGTGGATGCGGCGCAGGTCGTCGCCATCTCGGTAGGAACGGATGGAGACGTCGTCCTCGCCGTGGAGGGCGACCATGTGCGGGATCGCGCCCTCGGCGCCCACTCCGCTGCCCGGGGGCTGGCCGCCTCCGAGCGGGACGATCTTGGGCAGGACGAGGATGTCGCTGGATCCGGAGATCGCGGCAACCCGGGTGCTCAGGCCGAAGGGATCGCGCAGGCGGACGCCGAGGGGTCCGAGGCGGTGGCGGCCCCGGACGTGCGATCGCACCGAGTAGTGCACCTCCTGGCGGTCGCCACGGCGCAGCCTCGGCACGACGAACCGCGGCCGGTCACCGAGGGCGTAGTCCAGCTGCTCCTCGGCCATCAGCAGGGGACTGGCGGCGCCCCCGGCGTTCTCGATGCCGAGCGTGACCAGGGACTGCTCGTCGACCTGGATCCGACCCGGCACGGCGGTGCGCTCCAGGGCGAACCGCAGGTCGTGGCGACGCATGAGCAGCCCACTCAGGAGGGGCAACGCCACGAGCAGCACGCCGATGCGGGTGAGGTCGGTGAAACCGAGCCCAGTTCCGCACAGCACCAACGTGACTCCCGCGGCGACGAACGCTCGCCCTCGGGTGGTGAGCAGGTCGCGAACCCGACGCACGGCGCGCCTCAGCGACCGGCAGCGGGGACGGGCACTCGGCGCATGAGGTCCTGCAACACCTCACCGGTGCTGCGCCGGGCCAGCTGCGTCTCGCCGGTGGGGATGATGCGGTGGGCGAGGACCGGGAGCACGATGGCCTGCACGTCGTCGGGCAGCACGTGGTCGCGGCCCTCCAGTGCCGCGTGGGCGCGGGCGGCACGCAGCATGTGCAGGCTGGCCCGCGGGGAGGCGCCCAGCCGCAGCGCCGAGCTGGACCGGGTGGCCGCTGACAGGTCGACGACGTACTGCTTGATGGCGTCGCTGGTGAAGACCGAGCGGACCGCCCGGACCATGGCCGAGACGGTGGCGGCGTCGGTGACCGGGCTGAGCGTCTCCAGCGGAGACACCTGTCCGTGGCTGTCGAGCATCGCCACCTCGGCGCGCGCCGAGGGGTAGCCGAGGGAGATGCGCGCCATGAAGCGGTCGCGCTGGGCCTCGGGCAGCGGATAGGTCCCCTCCATCTCGATGGGGTTCTGGGTGGCCATCACGATGAACGGCTTGGGGAGGTCGTAGGTCTGGCCGTCGACCGTGACCTGTCCCTCTTCCATCGACTCCAGCAGGGCCGACTGCGTCTTGGGCGAGGCGCGGTTGATCTCGTCGCCCACGACGACGTTCGCGAAGATCGCGCCCGGACGGAACTCGAAGTCGCGCACGTCCTGGTTGAACACACTCACGCCGGTGATGTCGCTCGGCAGCAGGTCGGGGGTGAACTGCACCCGTCGGACCGAGCAGTCGATCGACCGCGCGAGCGTCTTGGCGAGCATCGTCTTGCCGACGCCCGGGACGTCCTCGAGGAGCAGGTGTCCCTCGGCGAGCAGGACGGTGATGGCGGTGTGCACGACGTCCGGCTTGCCCTCGATCACCGTGTTGATGGCGCGGGCGAGTCGTCCGGCGACCTCGGTGACCTGCCCCAGTGACGCGGGGGACCCCGCGGGGAGCGAGAGCAACGTGTCGGGCTTGGTCGTGCCCACGGGTGTTGGCCTTGCCTGGTCCTCGTGCCTGCCTTGCACCGGCTGTCCTTCCGTCGTCCCCATGGCCGCCACGTTGCGCCCCTCCGGGTGGTCGATCGATCTTCCCCCACATCGCACCACCAAAGAAGGGGGTATGCCGTCTCGTGACCTCTCGTGGCGGCTGCAGGGGGTCGTTCGGCGCCGCGCAGCCGCCGGATCGGTGTCCCCGAGCTCACGCTGCCCCGTGGTCCGGGTGGTCGGGGGGTGCACGGGGGTGCCCGGGAGGGCCAATTCGCCGAAGTGCTGTCAGATCCGCACCACTTTCCACCACCGACCTGACCTGCAGAAATATCGTGATTGCCTCGCAAATTGTGGGGAAAGTGAGGTAGTGGTGGCCAATCGTGGAGTAAAGTGGGGGAAACCAGAGGGCCGTGGGGTCCTCGGACGGGTCGGCAGGGGAGGTGGGCGCGATGTTTCTCGGTACGCACAGCCCCCGACTCGACGACAAGGGCCGCCTCTTCCTCCCCGCGAAGTTCCGCGAGCGGATGTCCGACGGCCTGGTGGTGACCCGGGGCCAGGAGCGGTGCCTCTACGTCTTCCCGATGGACGAGTTCCTCAAGGTCACCCAGCAGATGCAGGCCGCGCCGACGACGAGCAAGGCCGTTCGTGACTTCACCCGCGTCTTCCTGTCCGGCGCCTCGGACGAGGTGCCCGACAAGCAGGGTCGCGTCACGATCCCCGCCAACCTGCGGGCCTACGCCGGCCTGACCCGCGAGTGCACCGTCATCGGTGCGGGTTCCCGGGTCGAGGTCTGGGACACCGACAGCTGGAACACCTACCTCGAGAGCACCGAACAGGGCTTCTCCGACCAGTCCGAGGAGGTCATCCCCGGACTCCTCTGATCCCCGAGCTCGCTGACCGTCGGCCCCTGCAGCCAGGTCTCCAGCCGCTTCGCATCCCGGGACGACTTCCCCCGCCCCGGGCCGCATCCCTTGAAGCGGATGGGGACCTGACCGCAGGGCCCCCGCACCACCACGGCAACCACCACCAGCACCAGCACCAGCACCAGCACCAGCACGGCAGCACCCAGCACGGCAGCACCCAGCACGATCCCACCGCACCACCAGCACCGTCCCGCAGGAGATGTCGATGAACGCACGAGGAATGGCCGCAGACCGGCACATTCCTGTGCTCCGCGACCGCATCGTCGAACTGCTCGCCCCGGCCCTCACGGAGCCCGGAGCGGTGTACCTCGACGGCACCCTCGGGATGGGCGGGCACGCACAGGCGATCCTCGAGCGCTGTCCGAACGCGCACGTCGTGGGCATCGACCGCGACCAGGAGGCGCTCGCGCTGGCCGCCGAACGCCTTGCTCCGTATGCCGCGCAGGTCACCCTCGTCCACGCCGTCTACGACGAGGTGCCGCGGGCCCTCGCCGAGGCCGGGGTCGACCACGTGGACGCCTCCCTCTACGACCTGGGCGTCTCCTCGCTCCAGCTCGACGAGACCGACCGCGGCTTCTCCTACAGCCAGGACGCCCCGCTGGACATGCGCATGGACCAGTCCGCAGGCCTGACCGCCGCCGAGGTGCTCAACACCTACGACCCGGCGGCGCTCGAGACGGTGCTGCGCGAGTTCGGTGAGGAGCGGTTCGCCCGCAAGATCGTCGGCGCCATCGTCCGCGAACGTGAGCAGGCGCCGTTCACCACATCGGGTCGTCTTGTCGAGCTGCTCAAGAAGGTCGTCCCGGCGGCCTCCCAGAAGAGCGGCGGCCACCCGGGCAAGCGCACCTTCCAGGCCCTGCGCATCGAGGTCAACGCCGAGCTCTCGGTGTGGGCCGACGCCCTCCCGCGGGCGATCGACGCCCTGGCCGTCGGTGGCCGCATCGCAGTCCTGTCCTACCACTCGCTCGAGGACCGCATCACCAAGCGCGAGCTCTCGGCCGGTGCCAAGGGGAGCAGCCCCCAGGGCCTGCCGGTCGAGCTGCCCGAGCACGCGGCATACCTGCGCCTGCTCACCCGCGGCGCCGAGGAGGCCAGCCCCGCTGAGCAGGCCGCCAACCCCCGATCCGCCTCGGTGCGCCTGCGCGCCGCCGAGCGCACCCGACCCACTGTCGCCACCACGAAGGGAAACAACCGATGAGCCAGCAGACTGCGACCGCGAGGGTCGCATCTCGGGCACCCGCCAGGAGGGTCGCGCCCCCGCAGCCCCTGAGGGTGGTTCCCGCGGCCGTCGGGCACCCGGGCAACGGCTTCTTTGCCGCGCTGTGCATGACCCTGCTCTGCGCGGGGCTGTTCGGCCTGCTCATGCTCAACACCGCCATGGCCGAGGGGTCGTTCACCCTACACAACCTCCAGTCGACCTCCGGTGAGCTCGCCGACACCCAGGACGCCCTGACGCAGGCCATCGACGCCCAGCGCAGCCCGGCCAACCTCGCAGCCCGGGCCACCCGGCTCGGCATGGTCCCGGCCGACTCCGCCGCGTTCCTCCGCCTCTCGGACGGCAAGGTCCTCGGCGTGGCGAAGCCGGCGGCTAAGGACGGCGGCTTTACCGTGGTGACAGCTCCACAGGCGCCGTCGGCGAAGTCCGGTCCGGCCAGGAGCAGCAGTCCGGCGACGACCGTCACGAAGAAGGGGGATGTGACGACGACGACCGTGGTGGTCACCAAGCCCGACGGCTCGGTCGTGACCACGGTGACCAGCGTCAACGCCAGGACCACCACCACGACGAGCACGACGAAGACCAAGGCCCCGGCGAAGAAGCCGGCCACCACGCCCACCCCCGGCCGCTGACACCACGACTCGACCAGCACCACGACTCAACCAGCACCACCAGACGACCCCAGGACAGGACGAGAGGTACCCAGTGACGCAGACCCGAGGCAGCCGCCCCGGAGCCCCGCGCCCTACTGCGCCCTCGCGTCCTCGCGGCCCCCGCACCGGCGCGCCGAACCCCAAGGCAGGTCAGCCGCGCACAGAGACCGCGCGAAGCCAGCCAGGACCTCGCAAGGCCGCCAAGCCGGCAGCGCCCGCGCGCCCCGCCAGGGCGGCGAAGCCGAGCTCTCGCCCGGCGCAGCGCCCTCCGGCACCGCCGCGCCCGCCAGCCCGTCGCCGGGTCAGCCTGGGCGCCTCCAGCCCGCGCCGGCGGATGCGGACCATGACGATCGCGGTGCTCTTCATCTTCAGCATCTTCGGCGCGCAGCTGTTGCGGTTGCAGGGCTTTGACGCCTCGGCGGTGTCCAAGAACGCGCAGTCCTCGCGCACGGCGACCATTGCGCTGCCGGCCATGCGCGGCTCGATCACCGACCGCAACGGCACGATCCTCGCCTCGAGCATCGAGCGCCGCACGGTGACCGTCGACCAGACCGCGGTGCCGCAGTACGTCAAGACGGTGGACGGCGTGCGCACCAAGGTGGGCGTGGCCGGTGCCGCTCAGGACCTCTCGCCGCTGCTGGGCATCTCCGTCGAGACCCTGACGGGAGAGCTCACGGGCAACGCCAAGTACCGGGTGCTGCAGAAGAACGTCACCCCGCTCAACTGGCGCAAGATCTCCGAGCTGGGGATCAACGGCATCTACTCCGAGGCCACCTCCGACCGTGTCTATCCCACCGCCACGGCCGCCTCGGCCCTGGTCGGCTTCGTCCAGTCCGACGGCACGGCCGGTGCCGGCCTCGAGGTCCTCATGGACAAGACCCTCAGGGGCAAGTCGGGCAAGACCATCTTCGAGCAGTCCCAGGACGGTCGGCCGATCCCCAACGCGCGGCAGGAGACGATCAACCCCGTGCCGGGCCGAGGGGTCCAGCTCACCATCGACTCCGACCTGCAGTGGTTCGCCCAGAACGCCGTCGCCCAGAAGGTCATCGAGACCCAGGCGCTGTCGGGCACGGTCGTCGTGGAGAACGTCAAGACGGGGGAGCTGCTGGCCGTCGCGTCCTATCCCACCTTCGACCCCAACCAGCCCGGCCAGTCGAGCGAGAACTGGACCAACAAGGCGTTCAACGACGTCTACGAGCCCGGGTCCACCGGCAAGGTGATCACCGCTGCAGCCGCTCTCGAGGAGAGTGTCGTGACCCCGTCGGACGTGGTCGAGGTCCCCAACCGGATCCACCGCGCGGGCACGGAGTTCAAGGACAGCCACGACCACCCGACCGAGTACCTCACCTTCGCCGGGGTGCTCGCGCAGTCCAGCAACATCGGCACCATCCTGGCCGGCGAGAAGGTCAAGGCGCCGACGATGTACGACTACTTCAGGAAGTTCGGCCTCGGCCAGACATCGGGGATGGGCTTCCCGGGTGAGGGTCCCGGCCTGCTGACCAACGTCAAGGACTGGAGCGGGTCGCAGCGCTACACCGTGCTGTTCGGCCAGGGCCTGTCGGTGAACGCGCTCCAGGCCGCCGGCGTCTTCCAGACCATCGCCAACGACGGCGTGCGCATCCCGCCGCGGATCGTGGCCGCCACCGGCGACGGCAAGGGCGGGTTCACCCCGGCCGCCAAGTCGGCACCGGTCAAGGTCGTCTCACCCGGGACTGCCAAGCAGGTGCGCGACATGCTCGAAGGCGTCGTCACCAAGGAGGGCACGGCGCCGGAGGCCAAGATCGCCGGCTACCGGGTGGCCGGCAAGACCGGCACCGCCGACCGGTACGACGCCCGCGTCGGCCACTACTCGGGCAAGACGGCGAGCTTCATCGGCTTCGCACCGGCAGACGACCCGGAGATCGTCGTCGCGGTGACCCTGCAACGGCCGATCAAGGGCTACTTCGGTGGTGTGGTCGCCGGCCCGGTGTTCCACGACGTCATGACCTATGCGCTGCAGGAGCTGCAGATCCCGCCCACGGGGACGTCGTCGCCGGTGGCCAAGATCCGCCCCAGCAAGGTCCCGGCCGCCAGCGACCTGAGCGTCATCCGCGACCGCAGGTCGGGCGCATCCAGCTCCTCCCGCTGAGGGTAGGCTCGCTGTCCGTGCCATCCCCCCGTCCGTCGTCCCCGCACGCGACCCCGCTCTCCGCCGTGGCCTCCCTCGTCGGGGGCACGCTGGTCGGTGAGGACCGCGAGGTCACAGGGGTGAGCCTGTCCTCCCAGGACGTCGTGCCCGGAGACCTCTACGCCGCCCTTCCCGGTGCCAACGCCCACGGTGCGAGGTATGCCGCGGGGGCGCGGGAGGCGGGTGCGGTCGCCGTCCTCACGGACGAGGCAGGGCTCGACGTCCTCGACGCCGAGGGCGTGGCGGACCTGCCCCGCGTCGTCGTCGAGCAGCCACGCAGCATCGTCGGACTCGCGGCCTCCCTCGTCTACGCCACCGGCAACCTCCCGCTGCAGATGTACGGCGTGACGGGGACCAACGGCAAGACCACCACGGCCTACCTCGTCAACTCGGCCCTCACGGCGCTCGGCCACACCACCGGCCTGATCGGCACCGTCGAGACGCGCATCGGCGACGAGCGGGTCAAGAGCGTCCGCACGACGCCGGAGGCCACCGTGCTGCACGCACTGCTGGCGGTGATGTCCGAGCGGGCCATCGACTCCTGCGTGATGGAGGTGTCGAGCCACGCCCTGAGCCAGCACCGGGTGGACGGGGTGGTCTACGACGTCGCGCTGTTCACCAACCTCTCGCAGGACCACCTCGACTTCCACGCCACGATGCGTGACTACTTCCTGGCCAAGGCAGGGCTCTTCACCCCGCAACGCTCACGGCGCGGGATCGTGTGCGTCGACGACGAGTGGGGTCGCGAGCTGAGCACCCTGGCCACGGTGCCTGTGACGACGCTGACCTCTCTGGCCGAGGTCGACGCTGATTGGCGGGTCGTGTCGGACGAGCAAGACCCCTCCTCGTTCACGCTGTCCGATGGGGTGACGACCCTTCACCTGCGATCTGCCCTGCCCGGCGACTTCAACCGCGTCAACACGGCGATGGCGGCACTCGCCCTGGTGGCTGGGGGGATCGAGCCGCAGGAGGCCGAGCGGGCGCTCCTGGTCGACCCGCACGTCCCCGGCCGGATGGAGCGGGTGGACGTCGACCTCGCCACCCCCGCCGACCTCGGCCTGCCGCTCGTGGTGGTCGACTACGCACACACCCCCGACGCGGTCGCCGCAGCGCTCAAGGCGCTGCGCGACGACCGGTGCCCTCGTGGTCGTGCTGGGCGCCGGTGGGGACCGAGACCGGGGCAAGCGCGCCGCCATGGGACGCGCGGCAGCGCTGGGAGCCGACGTCGTCGTCGTCACCGACGACAACCCCCGGTCCGAACCTCCCGAGGCCATCCGCGCCGCCGTGCTCGAAGGCGCGCGAGAGGCGGGGACGAACGCCCGGCTCCTCGACGTCGACGGGCGGGCGGCGGCCATCGCCGAGGCCGTCCGTGCTGCCCACGACGCCGGACCGGGGAGTGTGGTCGCCGTCGTCGGCAAGGGTCACGAGACGGGACAGGAGATCGCCGGCACCGTGTACCCGTTCGACGACCGCGACGAGGCACGTCAGGCCCTGGATGCGCTGACCGCGGCCCGTCGGACACAGGGTGGTGGCAGCCGATGATCCCGTTGTCGCTCAAGGAGATTGCCGAGATCACGGGCGGCCGGCTTGAGGGTCTGGACGACACCGCGGCAGCCGCGCTGGTCATCGACGGACCGGTCGTCACCGACTCTCGCGAGGCCGGAGCGGGCGGCCTCTACGTCGCCCGCATCGGTGAGCAGATGGACGGCCACCAGTTCGTCTCCTCGGCCGCGGGACTCGGGGCCGTCGCGGCGATGACGACCAGGCCGGTCGACGACCTCCCGTGCGTCGTCGTCGAGGACATCCAGGCCGGCTTGGCCTCGCTGGCCCGTGCGGTCGTCGACAGGCATCCCGACCTGACGGTCATCGGCATCACGGGCTCCTCCGGCAAGACCTCGACCAAGGACCTGCTCGCCAGCGTCCTGTCGGGCGTGGCGCCGACCGTGGCGCCCGTGGGTTCCCTGAACTCCGAGGTCGGCGTCCCACTGACGGTCTTCCGGGTGACGCCGCAGACCCGGTTCCTCGTCGTCGAGATGGGTGCCCGCGGGGTTGGTCACATCGACTACCTCACGCGAATCGCCCCGCCCAGCATCGGGATCGAGCTCAACGTAGGCACCGCCCACATGGGGGAGTTCGGCTCTCGCGAGGCGATCGCCGTCGCCAAGGCCGAGCTCGTCCAGGCCCTGCCCCCCGGTGGGCTCGCCGTGCTGAACGCGGACGACCCGGTCGTCCGCGCCATGGCATCGAAGACCACCGCCCGCGTGCAGCTCGTCGGCACGGGACCCGAGGCCGACGTCCGCGCGACCGAGATCACCCTCGACGAGCGGGGTCGACCGTCCTTCGCCGTGGCCGCGCCGGAGGGCAGCGCCCGGGTCACCCTCCCGCTGCACGGCGAGCACCACGTCGGCAACGCCCTGGCCGTTGTCGCGACAGCGCTCGAGTGCGGCATGGCCCTTGCCGACATCGTGGCCGCCCTGGCCACAGCGGTGCCGGCGTCACGCTGGCGGATGGAGGTCACCGAGCGTCCCGACGGCGTGACCGTCGTCAACGACGCCTACAACGCCAACCCCGACTCGATGCGAGCGGCCCTCAAGGCACTGGTGGCGATGGGTGGCGGCCGCGGCCACGAGGACACCACGCCGGCACGCCGCACGTGGGCGGTTCTCGGGTCGATGCTCGAGCTCGGCGAGGACTCGACCACGGAGCACGACGCCATCGGGCGACTCGCGGTGCGGCTCAACATCTCCCGGCTCGTCGTGGTGGGTGACACCGCCCGCCCGATGGCGACCGGGGCGCAGCACGAGGGGTCCTGGGGCGACGAGGCCGTGTGGGTGCCGGATGCCGACGCCGCCTACGATCTGCTGGCCGAAGAACTTCGGCCCGGTGACGTCGTGTTGTTCAAGTCCAGCCGTGATGCCGGACTACGGTGGCTCGGAGACAGACTGGCCGGCAGCGGCGCAGCCAACAGCGAGGAGGGCACGACGTGAAGGCGGTGCTGCTCGCGGCCGTCATCTCCCTCGTGGGCGCGCTCTTCGGCACCCCGATGTTCATCAAGTTCCTCGTCCGCCGCGGCTACGGCCAGTTCATCCGCGACGACGGCCCGACCTCGCACCACACCAAGCGCGGGACGCCCACCATGGGTGGCGCGGTCATCATCGGGTCCAGCCTCGCGGCATACGGCCTCGCGCACCTGCTCACCGGCACCCCGCTGACCTGGAGCGGAGTGCTCGTCCTGTTCCTCATGGCAGGACTGGGGCTCGTCGGGTTCCTCGACGACTACATCAAGATCTCCAAACAGCGCAGCCTCGGGCTGCGGTCGCGCGAGAAGCTCATCGGCCAGACCCTGGTAGCCGTCGTGTTCGCCGTGCTGGTGCTTCAGTTTCCCAACAGCAAGAACCGCACTCCGGGCTCGACGCACATCTCGTTCGTGCGTGACACCGGGTTCGACCTCGCGTTCGCCGGCACGCTGCTCGGGCTGATCCTGTTCATCATCTGGGCCAACATCATGATCGCGGGCACGTCCAACGGCGTGAACCTCACCGACGGGCTCGACGGCCTCGCGACCGGAGCCTCGGTGATGGTGTTCGCGGCCTACGTGCTCATCGGCATCTGGCAGGGCAACCAGAACTGCCAGAACACCCCCGGCCTCAAGTGCTACGAGGTGCGCGACTCACGAGACCTTGCGGTCGTGGCCGCCGCGGCCATGGGGGCGTGTTTCGGGTTCCTGTGGTGGAACGCGTCGCCGGCCAAGATCTTCATGGGCGACACCGGATCCCTCGCGCTCGGCGGACTGCTCGCCGGACTGGCGATCACGACCCGCACCGAGTTGCTCGTCGTCATCCTCGGCGGCCTGTTCGTCGCGATCACGCTCTCGGTCATCATCCAGGTCGGCTCGTTCAAGCTGACCGGCAAACGCGTCTTCCGCATGGCGCCTCTGCAGCACCACTTCGAGCTGCTCGGGTGGAACGAGGTCACCATCGTCATCAGGTTCTGGATCATCGCCGGGCTGTTCGTCGCTCTCGGCCTCGGACTGTTCTACGCAGAGTGGGTCGTGGGCGCGGCGTGAGCACTGGACCGATCTCGGGTCCCGGCAGTGGCAGCAACGGCGCCGTCGGCGGCCGGCTCGACGGCCTGACGAGTGCCTCGGCCGACTGGGGCGGGTTGTCCGTGCTCGTCGCCGGTCTCGGTGTCAGCGGCTTCGCCGCTGCCGACGCGTTGCACGAGCGCGGCGCGCGGGTGGTGGCCGTGGACGGTGGCGACCCCGCCGCCACCACGGCGTTGGGGGAGCGCGCGCGCATCCTCGACATCCTCGGGGTGGACGTGCGCCTCGGTCCGGACCACGTCGCGGACCTGCCGGACGGCCCGCTTCCCGACCTCGTCGTCACCTCACCAGGGTGGCGCCCGGACCAGCCGCTGCTCCTGGCAGCTGCGCAGGCCGGCATACCTGTCTGGGGCGAGGTGGAGCTCGCCTGGCGGATGCGTGCGGAGGTCGGCCCGGCACCCTGGCTGACCATCACCGGCACCAACGGCAAGACGACCACGGTCACCATGCTCGCGTCGATGCTCAGGGCGGCCGGGCTCCGCGCCACGGCTGCCGGCAACGTCGGCACGCCGATCCTCGAGGCGGTGCTGCACCCCGAGCCCTACGACGTGATCGCGGTGGAGCTGTCCAGCTTCCAGCTGCACTGGTCGGACTCGATCGCCCCCTACGCCTCGGTGTGCCTCAACGTCGCCCCGGACCACGTCGACTGGCACGGATCGATGGAGGAGTACCAGCGCGCCAAGGGCAAGGTCTACGCGCGGACCAAGGTCGCCTGCGTCTACAACGTGCAGGACCCCGTCACCGAGCGGCTCGTCGAGGACGCCGAGGTGCAGGAGGGCTGTCGCGCGATCGGCTTCACCCTCGGCACGCCGGGGCTGTCGATGGTCGGCGTCGTCGACGACATCCTCGCCGACCGGGCCTTCGTCGAGCAGCGCAAGACCTCGGCCGCAGAGCTGGCCACCCTCGATGACGTCCGCGGCAGCGCGGCGACCCTGGCCCCGCACAACCTGGCCAACGCCCTGGCGGCGGCGGCCCTGGCCCGGGCCTATGGCGTGGCCCCGCTGGCCGTCCGCGACGGGTTGAGGGCCTTCACCCCCGACCCGCACCGCATCGCCGACTGCGGCGAGGTCGACGGGGTCCGTTACGTCGACGACTCCAAGGCGACGAACCCCCACGCGGCGTCTGCGTCGTTGCACGCCTTCGAGCACGTCGTCTGGATCGCCGGCGGCCTGCTCAAGGGCGCCGACGTCGACGACCTCGTCCGCGAGGCGGCCGAGCGGCTGCGCGGCGTCGTCCTCATCGGCGCGGACCGCGCCCGGCTGGCCGAGGCGTTGGCCCGACACGCGCCGGATGTCCCCGTCGTCGAGGTGTCGAGCACGGACACTGGAGTCATGGAGACCGTCGTCGCGCGCGCGGCCGAGCTCGCCCAGCCCGGCGACGTCGTGCTGCTCGCCCCGGCAGCGGCCTCGATGGACATGTTCCCCAACTACGGTGCCCGAGGCGATGCCTTCGCTGCGGCGGTCGCACGCCACGCCGGGTCCGCAGGAGACTAGTCGTGAGCAGTGCCACGACCTCGCCCCCCGGGGCGCGGACCGCGTCGCACGCCTCCTCGAACCGCGCGTCCTCGACCCAGGGGGAGCCGGGCCGGGTCGGAGGCTGGCTGCAGCGACTCGACTCGCCGGTCACGAGCTACTACGTCCTGCTCAGCGTGACCGTGGTGCTGGTGGTCATCGGCCTCATCATGGTCCTGTCCGCCTCCTCGGTGAAGTCGCTGGTCCAGACCGACAACGCCACCCCCTACGTCTTCTTCCGCAAACAGCTGCAGTTCGCGGCCATGGGTGCGATCGCCATGATCGTCGCCGTGCGGATCCCACCACGGGCGTGGAAGGCGTTGGCGGTGCCGATCCTGGTCGGCTCGCTGCTGCTCCAGCTCCTCGTCTTCACGCCGCTGGGGGTTTCCGTCAACGGCAACCGCAACTGGCTGGCCCTGGGTCCGGTCACCCTGCAGCCGTCGGAGTTCGCCAAGATCGGGCTGATCCTCGTGGGGGCCACCGTCCTCACCGCCAAGCGCAGGCTGCTCGGCCAGATGCGGCACGTCCTCATCCCGTTCCTCGTCCCGGTCGCGGCGGGGACGATCGGCCTGGTCCTGCTCGGTCACGACCTCGGTACGGTCATGGTGATGGGCGGCATCGTCGCGGGACTGTTGTTCGCCGCGGGGGTGCCGCGCCGGATGTTCGTCTACGGCTGCTCCCTCTTCGCGGCCCTCGCCGTGACGATGGTCGTCACAAGCCCGAACCGGTTGGCCCGGTTCGACGTCTGGCTCGGCAAGGACACCAACGAGTACGGTGCGTACCGCCAGCCACTGCACGGCCGCTACGCCCTCGCCGACGGTGGCTGGTGGGGGGTCGGCCTCGGCGCCAGTCGCGAGAAGTGGCAGTGGCTGCCCGAGGCCCACAACGACTTCATCTTCGCCATCCTCGGTGAGGAGCTCGGGCTGCCGGGCACCCTGGTGCTGCTCGGGCTGTTCTGCGCGCTGGCCCTGGTCTGCTACCGGATCGTCCTGCGCACCGACGACACCTTCGTGCGCGTCGCGACCGCCGGCGTGATGGCATGGATCGTGGTCCAGGCCATCATCAACATCGGTGCAGTGATCGGGCTGCTCCCCGTGATCGGGGTGCCGCTGCCGCTCGTCTCCTACGGCGGGTCGTCACTGATGACCACCATGTTCGCCCTCGGGATGCTGCTGTCCTTTGCCCGCAAGGAACCGGGCTGTTCCGAGGCACTGTCGGCCAAACCGTCCGTGGTCCGCCGCTCGCTCGCGGTCCTGCCCGGGCGTCGGGGTCGGCGCTGATGTCCCCTGAGTCCACCCCCAGGTCGGTCCTGCTGGCCGGTGGCGGGACGGCTGGTCACGTCTCGCCCCTCCTGGCCCTCGCCGACTGCCTGCGCCGTCGTGACCCCGAGGTCGTCATCACCGCTCTGGGCACGGAGACGGGCCTCGAGGCGCGGCTGGTACCCGACCGCGGGTACCCGTTGATGACCGTCCCCAAGGTGCCGCTTCCTCGCAGGCCGTCCGCTGACCTGCTCCGCCTCCCGGGCAACCTGCGTGCGGCGGTCGCGGCCGCCGAACGGGCCATCGAGCAGTCCGGTGCCCAGGTGGTCGTCGGCTTCGGTGGCTACGTCTCGACCCCTGCCTACCTCGCAGCCCGTCGCCGACACGTCCCGATCGTCGTGCACGAGCAGAACGCCCGAGCCGGTCTGGCCAACCGCGTCGGCGCCCGGATGACCCCTTTCGTGGCCACGACCTTCGCGAGCACGAAGCTCGCCCACGCGACCGCGATCGGCATGCCCCTGCGTCGCGAGATCGCCCAGCTCGATCGCGCCGCGGTGCGCCCGGAGGCTCTGGCCCACTTCGGGTTGGAACCACACTGGCCGACGGTGCTCGTCACCGGTGGCTCGCTCGGGGCGCAGCGGCTGAACACGACGTTCGAGGCGCGGTCGGCGACCCTGCGCGCGGCGGGCGTGCAGGTGCTGCACCTCACCGGTGCCGGCAAGGAGTTCGTCGCCGACAACAGCGGAACGGGCGCGCCCTACGTCGTCGCCCCCTATGCCGACCGGATGGACCTCGCCTATGCAGCGGCCGACCTGGTGGTCGCCCGCGCGGGCGCCAACACCGTCTGTGAGCTGACCGCCGTGGGGCTGCCGGCCGTCTACGTCCCGCTGCCCATCGGCAACGGCGAACAGCGGTTCAACGCCGCCGACGTGGTCGCCGCCGGTGGTGGCCTACTGGTCGAGGACGCTGCCTTCACACCCGCCTGGGTCGACGGCACCCTGGTGCCCCTGGTGTCGGACCGCGACCGGATCGACGCCATGGCTGCCGCCTCGGCAGCAACGGGGGAGCGCGGCGCCGACGAGCTCCTGGCTGACCTGGTGGTGGCTGCCTTCACGGATTCCCTTGCGCGGCAACGATGAACGGCTCCAACGAACGCTTCGACTTCACTGAGCCCGTGCCTCCTCTGGGGGACCTCGGCTCGATCCACTTCATCGCCATCGGTGGCGCCGGCATGTCCGGCGTGGCACGCGTGATGCTGGCCCGGGGGTGCGCGGTCAGCGGCTCCGACGCCAAGCAGTCCCCGGTGCTCGCCGCCCTCGCCGCGGAAGGCGCCGAGGTGCACGTCGGCCACGACGCGGCATACGTCGAGGGCAAGGACACCGTGGTCATCTCCTCGGCGATCCGCGAGTCCAACATCGAGCTGGCGGCCGCCCGCGCGGCGGGCCTGCGCGTGCTGCACCGCTCACAGGCCCTGGCGAGCACCATGGCCGACTCGCGGCGCGTGGCCGTCGCGGGGGCCAACGGCAAGACCACGACGACCTCGATGCTGACGGTCGCGCTCCAGCACTGTGGCGTCGACCCGTCCTTCGCGGCCGGCGGTGAGCTCGCCAAGCACGGCACCAACGCGCACTGGGGCACCGGCGAGGTGTTCGTCGCGGAGGCCGACGAGAGCGACGGTTCGTTCCTCGTCTATCGACCCGAGGTGGCGGTCGTCACCAACGTGCAGCCGGACCACCTCGACTTCTACGGAACCTTCGAGCGCGTGCAGGAGGCCTACACCGCGTTCGCGGCGTCGATCCTCGAGGGTGGACTGCTCGTCGCCTGCCAGGACGACCAGGGGTCCCGCGAGCTGGCGCTGGCAGCGCGAGCGGCAGGCAGGCGGGTGCTCACCTACGGATGGTCGAGCGAGGCCGACGTCGTCCTGCGCGACGAGGTGTTCCGGGGGCTGATGGGTCGGGTCACCGTCACCGGACCCGACGGCGTCGCGCGGAACCTGCGGATCAACATCCCCGGTCGCCACAACCTGCTCAACGCCGCTGCCGCCTACACCGTGGCCGTCGACGGCCTCGGCCAGGACCCCACCCGCGTGCTGGACGGGCTGTTCGGCTTCACCGGCACCCGGCGCCGGTTCGAGCCCAAGGGGTCGGCGGCCGGTGTCTCGGTGGTGGACGACTACGCCCACAACCCCGGCAAGGTCGCGGCCGTCGTGGGGACGGGCGCGGACCTGGCCGGCGAGGGGCGGCTCGTCGTCGTCTTCCAGCCCCACCTCTACTCGCGTACGCGTGACTTCGCCCGCGAGTTCGCGGCGGCGCTGCTGCCCGCTGACGTGGTCGTCCTCATGGAGATCTATGCCGCGCGGGAGGACCCCATGCCGGGCGTCTCGTCCCAGCTCGTCGCCGACGCGTTGCGTGAGCTGCGTCCGGACGCGGACGTCATCGTCATCCCGTCCTGGTCGGCCGTGGCCGAGCACGTGGCCGGTCTGGCCCGCGAGGGGGACCTCGTCATCACGGTGGGTGCCGGGGACGTGACGATGATCGGGCCCGAGATCCTGCGCGCCCTCGGCCAGGCATGAGCCGCCATCCCGGGTCCAGCGGTCGCGTGGGTCGCACGGGCCTCGCGTCGTCACGTGCGCGGTTCCAGCGCCGGGCCCACGAGGTGCGCCAGCGCCCCCTCCGGCTGCTCGGGTATGCCGCCGCCGGCCTCGCGGTCGTGGTGCTCCTCGGGTGGGTGGTCGGGTTCAGCCCGGTCCTCGCCGTCCGCACCGTCGAGGTGGTCGGGGTCCCCGACGCGGAGGTCGCAGCCATCAGGGCCATGGCCAGGGTGCCGCTGGGGGAGCCCTTGGCGCGGGTCGACAGTGCCGCCGTGGCCGCCCGGGTGGCCGAGCGGGCCACCGTGGCGGACGTCTCGATCGAGCGGTCCTGGCCCAGCACGCTGGTCATCCACGCGAGCCCCCGGCAACCGTTCCTCGTGGTCAAAAACCCTCAAGGTCAACTACAGGTTGTAGATGAGACAGGGATGGCTTATGCCCAGGTCAGCACCCCTCCGCGGGGCGTCCCGACCGTCAACGCCGCGACGACAGCCGCCCTGTCCCGGGATGCCCTCGCCGCTGCGGTCAGCGTCCTGAAGGCGCTCCCCGCGGCGACGCAGAAGCGGGTCACCAACATCACCGTCAGCAGCGCGAACCTCGTCACGCTGATGATCGGCCGGACCTCCGTGGTCTGGGGCGGAGTCGACGAGCCGGAGCGCAAGGTGGCGATCATGACCGCTCTGCTCAGGTCACGGCCGGCCCTGATCGATGTCAGCGCTCCCAGCACGCCTGTCACCCGCTGAGGGCGACACCCGCAGCTCGTGACAGACTGTGGCCTGTGGGGCTGAAGTGACGGGTGTGACAGACCGTCCGACGACCCCGCGGAAAACTGCTGAATCGGGTGAATCTGTGCTGCGACACGCGGTCGATCAGGTTGCCTGCGACCCATGTGACGCATAGCGTCGGCGACACCGAAACGTAGGCATCTGGACGCGGATGAGGGTAACCCTCAACTTGACGTCGAGGGACAGGCGATCGGTCGACGGGCACCACCACGGACTCGTCAGCACCCAGCGACGACCATCACCAAGCACCGCATTCAGGAAGGCCCACCGCCGTGGCAGCACCACAGAACTACCTGGCCGTCATCAAGGTCGTCGGCATCGGCGGAGGTGGCGTCAACGCCATCAACCGCATGATCGAGGTCGGCCTCAAGGGCGTCGAATTCATTGCCGTCAACACTGATGCGCAGGCGCTGCTGATGAGCGACGCGGACGTCAAGCTCGACATCGGCCGTGAGCTCACCCGGGGCCTCGGTGCCGGCGCCGACCCCGAGGTCGGCAAGAAGGCCGCCGAGGACCACGCGGAGGAGATCGAGGAGGTGCTCAAGGGCGCCGACATGGTCTTCGTCACCGCAGGTGAGGGTGGTGGCACCGGCACCGGTGGTGCACCGGTGGTCGCCAAGATCGCCAGGGGGCTCGGAGCCCTGACCATCGGTGTGGTGACGCGTCCGTTCACGTTCGAGGGACGTCGTCGCGCCAACCAGGCGGAGACCGGCATCGCCAACCTGCGCGAAGAGGTCGACACCCTCATCGTCATCCCCAACGACCGGCTGCTGTCGATCAGTGACCGCACGGTCAGCATGCTCGACGCGTTCCGCTCGGCCGACCAGGTCCTGCTGTCCGGCGTCCAGGGCATCACCGACCTCATCACGACACCCGGACTGATCAACCTCGACTTCGCCGACGTCAAGTCCGTCATGCAGGGTGCCGGTTCGGCCCTCATGGGCATCGGCTCCTCGCGCGGCGACGACCGGGCCGTCCAGGCCGCTGAGCTCGCCATCTCCAGCCCGCTGCTCGAGGCCAGCATCGACGGCGCCCACGGTGTGCTCCTGTCCATCCAGGGTGGCAGCGACCTCGGTCTCTTCGAGATCAACGAGGCGGCGCGACTGGTGCAGGAAGCGGCCCACCCCGAGGCCAACATCATCTTCGGCGCGGTCATCGACGACGCCCTCGGCGACGAGGTGCGGGTCACCGTGATCGCCGCAGGCTTTGACGGCGGCGCCCCCCTCAAGCGCGAGAACGACCGCGCGATCGGACAGATCCAGGGTTCGTCGCGCCCGGCCCAGCAGCCGGCGACCCCTGCGCCCGTCCCGCAGGCCGCTGCCCCGGTCGCCGAGACGCCCAGGTTCGAGCCCGTCGCAGCCCCCGTGTCGCGCGACGCCCCCGTGCAGACGTCGCAGGCAACGCCGGTCGAGCCCGCGGCGCAGCGCGAGCCCGCTGGCCGCCCGCCGCGGACCGTCACCTTCGACGAGGGCGACGACCTGGACGTGCCCGACTTCCTGAAGTGACGACACGCTGAGACCACGCCGACAGGGGCGCCGGACGACTCCGGCGCCTCTGTCGTAGGTTGGGGCGGTGTTCTACTGGCGCGCGCACTCCGGTCCCGTGCAATGGGCCTTCACCGACCGCGAGGGTGGCGTCAGCGGCGGCGACTTCGAATCGCTCAATCTGGGCGGGCACGTGGGGGACGAGGTCGGTGCTGTCGAGGAGAACCGTGCTCGGGTCGCGAAATCCGTTGGGGTGCAACGTGATCGTCTGTTGTTCATGCAACAGTGCCACGGGAACGACGTCATCGTCGTCGACCGGGAGTGGGGCTCGGAGGGACCGCCTCCGGCGGACGGCGTCGTCACCGCCACCCCGGGGTTGGCCATCGCGGTGCTCGTGGCCGACTGCATCCCGGTGCTGCTGGCCGACCCGGTCGCCGGCGTCGTGGGCGCCGTGCATGCCGGTCGGCCGGGGATGATGTCCCGCATCGTCGAGTCCGCGGTGCTGCAGATGCGCGACCTCGGTGCCCGTGACATCAGCGCCGTGGTCGGGCCGTCGGTCTGCGGCCGGTGTTACGAGGTCCCCGCGGGGATGCGCGCCGCGGCCGCGGAGGTCGCACCCGAGTCGTCCGCACGGTCGTGGTCAGGCACCCCCGCCATCGATGTCGCCGCAGGGGTGGTCGCCCAGCTGGTGGCCAATGACGTCGGGGTGCAGTGGGTCCCGGGGTGTGCCCGTGAGGACGCACGGCTGTTCTCCTACCGCCGCGACGGGCGCACCGGTCGCTTCGCGGGGGTCGTCGTGGCCGGGGTGGCGTGAGCACCGGCGAGGCGCGTCGCGCCGAGCTCGCCGACAACCTCGCCCGGGTACGCGAGCGCATCGATGCGGCCTGCGCCCGGACCGGACGGGACCCGTCGGACGTCGCGCTGGTCGCCGTGACCAAGTTCTTCCCCGCCAGCGACATCGAGCTCCTGGTGGAGCTGGGCGTCACGGCGATCGGGGAGAACCGCGACCAGGAGGCCTCGGCCAAGGTGTCCCAGCTGGCCCGGCGGCACGACGTGGAGGTCCACTTCATCGGTCAGCTGCAGACCAACAAGGCAGGGTCGGTCGTGTCCTATGCCGACGTGGTGCAGTCGGTCGACCGCCCCAAGCTCGTCGCCGCCCTCGATCGCGCGGCAGCCGCCCGTGGTGTCCGTCCCGCCGTCCTGGTCCAGGTCTCCCTCGACGACCCACCCGACAGGGGAGGGGTCGAGCCGCAGGCTGCCGAGGCGCTGGCCGACGAGGTGGCCGGCTGCGACCACCTCGACCTGCGTGGCGTGATGGCGGTCGCGCCGCTCGGGGCCGACCCCGCGCACGCGTTCGCCCGCCTGCGCGCGGTGGCACACGGCATACAACAGGGGCATCCGCGGGCGACCTGGATCTCCGCTGGGATGAGTGGAGACCTCGAGGCTGCGGTGGCGCACGGAGCGACACACCTGCGTGTCGGGAGCGCAATCCTCGGTTCTCGGCAGTCACACCGGTAACTTCTGTTGCGAAGACGGCGATCTCGCGGGCAAGGCGTGGTCGTGAACGGACAGTAGGCACTGAACCCAAAGGGAGCTCGCACATGGCTGGGGCACTGCGCAAGACGATGGTGTACCTCGGGCTCGCCGAGGATGACGAGCGCTACGACGGTTACGACGAGTACGACTACGACGAGCCCGGCCACCAGGAGGCCCCAGCGGAGCGTTCGGCCGCCGTCACCCCGCTGCCGCAGCGCACCCCCGTCGCCCGGGTCGTCCGCGACGTCGAGGTGGGTGCGCTGAACCGCATCACCACGATCCACCCGCGCACCTACAACGAGGCCAAGAACATCGGCGAGAGCTTCCGCGACGGCACGCCGGTCATCATGAACCTGTCCGACATGGACGACTCCGACGCCAAGCGCCTGGTCGACTTCGCGGCCGGACTGGTCTTCGGACTCCACGGGCAGATCGAGCGGGTCACCTCCAAGGTGTTCCTGCTGTCGCCGTCACACGTCGAGGTCTCGGCGGAGGAGGGCCCCGCGGCCCCCACGGCGGCCCGCGGCCTGTTCAACCAGAGCTGACCCACACAGCCAACACCAAACCTCCCATGGCAGGGTGAGCCCATGCTGCTGGGTCAGAACATCGTCGCGAGCACCCTTCGCTTCGTCGTCTTCCTCTTCTTCATCATCCTGCTGGGACGGCTGGTCCTGGACTGGGTGCAGGCCTTCGCACGCGACTGGCGTCCCCGCGGCGCGATCCTCGTCGTGGCGGAGCTCGTGTACACGATCACCGACCCGCCCCTGAAGGCGCTGCGCAAGATCATCCCCCCGCTGACGCTGGGCACCCTGCGCCTCGACCTGGCGTTCCTGGTCCTGATGCTGCTGACCAGCCTGGCGTTGAGCCTGTTGTAGTCGCCCACTTTCCGACGAGCCACATCCTGGTCCGCGCCGCATCCTCTAGGCTGGCGCGTGACCCATTCTCTGGGATGCTTTACCTGCACTGCTCATGCCAGCCAACCGAGGTGACTACATGACGCTCACGCCTGAGGACGTCCTCAACAAGAACTTCACGCCGACGCAGTTTCGGCGTGGCTACGACGAACGCGAGGTGGACGACTTCCTCGACGAGGTGGTCGCCGAGATGCGTCGCATCGTCAAGGAGGGGGATGACCTCCGTGACCAGCTGAACGAGTGCCGGCAGACCAAGGGTATGCCGGTCGTCGCCAAGGCCGACCCCAACGCCGCCGCTGCCAAGGCAGCGGACGCCAAGGCCGCCCAGGAGGCGGAGGCGAAGGCCACCCGCGAGGCCGAGGAGCGCCTGGCGGCCATCACGGCCAAGGCCGACGAGGCAGAGAAGGCAGCCCAGGAGCGGGTGGCTGCAGCCATGGCCCGCGCCGAGGAGGCCGAGAAGACGGCGCAGGCCCGCGCAGAGGAGGCCGAGCAGGCCGCCCAGGGTCGCATCTCGGACACCGAGAAGGGTGCCCAGGAGCGCGCGCAGGCCGTCGAGGCCCGCGCCAAGGAAGCGGAGCAGCGGGCCGCCGAGGCTGAGCAGCGGGCTGCCGAGGCCCAGCAGCAGGTCGAGGAGGCCCAGCGCCAGGCCGAGGAGGCCCAGCGCCAGGCCGAGGAGCTCCAGCGCGCCAACGACGAGCAGACCAAGGCCCTCGAGGCCGCCCGGGTCGAGGCTGCGCAGGCGACGCAGGCAGCCCAGGCGGCGCCCATCGTTGCTGCGGAACAGGGCCACGCCGCGGCCGTGGGTGCCGGGGTCGGTGGTGGCGCCAGCGCTGCCGCCCTGCTCGAGATGGCTCAGCGACTGCACGACGAGCACGTCGGCCAGGGCGAGTCCACCAGGGACCGCTTGATCTCGGAGGCACAGGCACGGCACGACGAGCTCGTGGGCGACGGCCAGAGCAAGCACGACGAGCTGATCACGGTCGGCCAGAACAAGCACGACGAGCTGCTGTCCGTGGGTCAGTCCCGCCACGACGAGCTCCTGGCCACGGCGCAGTCCCGGCACGACGAGCTCGTCGGCGAGGCGACGACCAAGCACGAGCAGATGATCACGGAGGCCCGTGAGCGCTCGACCGGCATGGTCCACGAGGCGCAGCAGAAGAAGGCGCAGATCCTCGAGGAGCTCAATCGCGAGCGCAGCATGCTCGAGAAGAAGATCGACGAGCTGCGGACCTTCGAGCGCGACTACCGCGCACGGCTCAAGCACTACATCGAGGAGCAGCTCGCCGACCTCGAGCAGATCGGTGTGGAGCCTGCCGAGGCCGGCGACGACGAGGGCCAGACGCAGGACGAGGACGGCTCCGACAACCGGTAGGAGGCCCACCTCCGGCTACAGGCAGCAGTGCACGACGAGAGCGCCCACCGCATCGCGGTGGGC
>NZ_JBFUHC010000014.1:0-60022 GCF_056402615.1 Pedococcus sp. P3_C7
GAACCGCCTTGTACCGCTGCTCAGCCACGCTCATCTCCCTCATCAAGGGAGTGTCAAGGATCAGCCGAAGTAGGTGTCAACCATCAACCGAAACACTGTCAGGCATCAACCGAAGCCCAAACGTCAAGCATCAGGCGAAGTCGTACAGGCACCGGTGGGCCCCGTGGGACTCGAACCCACAACCTACGGATTAAAAGTCCGCAGCTCTAACCATTGAGCTAGAGGCCCTGGCTGCCGGTTGGCGACCGCAGGTCAGCGTAGCCAACGAGGCGCAGGAGTTCCCACTCCGTTCAACGGGCTCTGTCGGTCAAGGATCAACGGATCAGGCGTTCAACGGCTCTCGGCGAGACAGGTCTCGTAGGAGATGGACCTCGGACAGCCGCGCCAGTCCGACCCGATCACCCCCGCGAGTGCCAGCACCGCCACGAGGCTGATCACGACGGCATACCCGGCGGTGCGCAGGCTGCGCAGGAGCGCGGAGCGGACGAGCAGGGCGGCGAGCAGGCAGGCTGCGGCCAGCAGCAGCAGCTGGCGGGTGCCCGCCGGGTCCGTAGACCGCCCGAAGCCGCCGCCCGAGCACCCGGAGATCCCGCACATCCCGAGCCAGGCCATCAACCCGAAGAACGCGAAACCGGCCACCCCTGCGGCGATCACGAGTACCGACACGACGGTGCGGACCACACGAGCCGGCCGCGGACTCGGGGACTTGGGGGGCACGTTCCCACTGTGTCGCAACCAGCCGTTGCATCGTGGGACCCGGCAAGGAACCAACCCCAGTCAGGCCCGGGCGCCCGGAACCCCGTCCCACCCCGAGCCGTTGGCCCGACATGAACACCCTTACCTGTCCCAAGTGTGGTTCCGACATGCGCAGCTACGAGCGCAACCGGGTCCACGTCGACCAGTGCACGGGATGTGGCGGCCTGTTCCTCGACCGTGGGGAGCTCGAGGCCCTGGTCGCCGCGGAGAACGCGTGGCACCAATCCCCTCCGCAAGCACCTCCCGCGGCGGCAGCGCCGACCCCGCAGCAGCCGCCGGTGCCACAGCCCCCACAGCAGCAGGGGGCGTGGCAACAGCAGCCGGCTCAGAGCTACCAGGCGCCCTACCGCTCGATGTCCAAGGCGCCGTACGGCGGACCCGGCGGCTACGGCCAGCGGCGCAAGAAGTCGTTCCTCAGCGAGCTCTTCGACTGAGCGAGGCCGCCCAGCGAGCATCACCTGAGACAATGGGCGCGATGAAAAACGAGCCCAGTGGCCGACCCGGTCCGCGCCGCCCAGCCTTCTTCAGCCCCATGGCGATGGGGGCGCAGGGCGGCACGGTCCCCGACCCCGCGCAGGTCACCGAGATCGCCCACGAGACGGCCGCGGTCCTGGTGGGCACCGGCCGCGCCAACGACGACCCCGCTCTGACCGCGCGGCTCGTAGCCCTCGTCGACGAGCTGGGGTTGGTCACCGTCGCAGAGCTCTGGGCCGACCGTCCCGCGCGGAGCCTGCCCGGTGCCCTCTGGCGGCTCTACGCCTTGCGAGAGTGGGTGCAGCGCAGCCCGGGTGAGGCCAGCGCCGACTACGCAGCAGGGATCCGCTTCACCGACGTCAACCACGCGGTGGCGGGCGTCGCCGAGCCGCCCGGACCCGCCGAGCTCCGCGAGCTCAGCGACGCGATCCTGCGAGGAGTCTTCGCGGGCGACTTCGCCGTTGCGCTGCAACGGGCGGCGGCGTTCTGTCGCGTCGTGGCCGCGGGCCGCGCCGACCGTGCGGACACGACCGACGCCCAGGACCGCGAGGCCGCCGCCCAGCAGACCCGCCGGGCCGCGTCGATGCTCTCGACCGCCGAGGATCTCGAGGCCGGAGCCCGCCTGTGGCGGGCCGGCGAACTCATCTGAACGGCCCCTTGTGTCGCGGTAAACACGCCGCAGATGGAACAACTCCAGAGCCTCCGGGGTTACAGTCGGACGTGCGTCGGGCCGCGGTAGCCCCGGGTCCCAACTGAAGCCGCTACGAGCGGCCGCGCGCCGTGAGGCGCTCCCGGCCCGACGCACAAATGTTCATCTCCCGGCCATGTCTGGCCACTGATCCACAAGCCTTGGTATGCCGCGTGCGCGCCCCCTCGCTCAGCTGTCCTGGGCCGGCGGTCGACCACCCGGGCAGACCCCCTGGTGAGCCTGTGCGTCCTCTCTCGAGACCCGTCGCGAACGGCGACCCGGACCGCTCCAGCCGCACACGCGGCATACGGCATGACTGAACGAACCCCGGTCCTCGACATCGCGAGGTTCGACCGGGGGGGCACCGCCGAGATCGGGGGTCATGGCCACCATCATCAGGCATAGCCGGATGGGACTAGTCGTGATGGTGTCCGGTATGGCCCATCTGGGTGGTTCCGGGGCATCGCGGGTCAAGAGATAGCAAACTAGATGCGCTGTTCGGCGTTGCCTCGGTTAGCGTTTCATCCATGACCAAGGAACCGCGGGCCGGTGCTGACCTGACCGACGACGCGCTTCAGGACGAGATCGAGCTGGTGGGCGACCTGGTCGTCGCCGCAACTGCCAGTGACGAGCCGCTCACCGAGGACGAGATCGACCGGGCCCTCGGCATCGAGCGCGGGCACCCGACGTCGTCCGACGACGCACCGAGCTCCCCGCACCGGGTCTGGAAGCGTCAGAACGCCTGATCGTCTGCGCGGTACCGACCGGCGACGATCAGCGCCCAGTTGCGCTTTCTCGCGTCCTTGCCCGTAGCATCGTCCACGGCCATCCCCCCTTGCGTGACCGGAGAGAACCGTGGGCTTTCGCCTCACCCCCCAGGAGAACAGTTTTTACGATCTGTTCGCCAAGTCCGCTTCCTACCTCGTCCTCGGCTCGCGTGAGCTGACGACGCTGTTGGGCGTTCCACACGCCGAGCGCGAAGCCGTCGCGACGAAGATGCGGGAGATCGAGCACGCCGCCGACGAGGCGACCCACGAGATCATCCGCAAGGTGAACAGCTCGTTCATCACGCCGTTCGACCGTGAGGACATCCACGGCCTCGCGTCGACGCTGGACGACTGCATGGACATGATGGACGCCGCGGTCGACCTGATCGTGCTCTACCGCATCGGTGACCTCCCGGCCGGCGTGTCCGACCAGGTCGAGGTCCTCTCGCGGATGTCGGAGCTCACGGCTGACGCCATGCCTCGGTTGCGCTCGATGAAGGACCTTTCCGGCTACTGGATCGAGATCAACCGCCTCGAGAACCAGGCCGACCAGATCTACCGCCGGCTGCTCGCCGGACTGTTCAACGGTGACTTCGGTGGCGACACCCTCACGATCATGAAGCTCAAGGAGGTCGTCGAGGAGCTCGAGGCCGCCGCTGACGCGTTCGAGAAGGTGGCTCACAAGGTCGAGAGCATCGCGGTCAAGGAGTCCTGAGCCTCCCCATGGACTGGCTTCCGATCGGAATCGTCATCGCCTTGGCGATGGGCTTCAACTACACCAACGGTTTTCACGACGCGGCCAATGCGATCGCGACCTCGGTCTCGACCCGCGCCCTGACGCCGCGGGTCGCGCTGCTCATGGCCGCAGTGGCCAACCTCTTCGGTGCGTTCTTCGGCAAGAAGATCGCGGACACCGTCGGCAAGGGCATCATCGAGGCGCCCTCGGGCAACCCCGGTCTGGTGATCTGCGCGGCCGCCCTGATCGGCGCCATCGGGTGGAACCTGCTGACCTGGTGGTACGGCCTGCCGTCGTCCTCGTCCCACGCCCTGATCGGCGGCCTGGGTGGTGCCGCCCTGGCTGCGGGTGCTGACGTCAAGTGGACCGGCATCTTCCACAAGGTCATCATCCCGATGATCGCCTCGCCCCTCGTCGGGATCATGCTCGGCTACATCGTCATGGCCACGATCATGTGGCTGTTCCGCCGAGCCCACCCGGGTCGCGTCTCGCGTGGCTTCAGGTATGCGCAGACTGCGTCCGCGGCGGCCATGGCCTTCGGCCACGGCCTCCAGGACGCGTCCAAGACCGCCGGTGTTGTCGTCCTCGCGCTGACCGTTGGTGGCCACTACAACGGCAAGGGCATCCCGCTGTGGGTGCTGCTCATGAGCGCCATCGTGATCTCCCTGGGCACGTATGCCGGTGGGTGGCGGATCATGCGTACCCTCGGCCGCCGGATCATCCACCTCGACCCGCCGCAGGGTTTCGCAGCGGAGACGACGGCGGCCTCGATCCTCTACGTTGCGGGCATGGCGTTCGGCGCCCCGATCTCGACCACCCACACCATCACCTCGGCGATCATGGGCGTCGGCGCGACCAAGCGGCTGTCGGCTGTGCGGTGGGGCGTGGCCGGCAACATCGTCGGCGCCTGGATCCTGACCTTCCCCGGCGCCGGCCTGGTCGCCGCCGCCAGCTGCCTCCTGATCAACCTCTTCGTCTGACCGCCCCCGCTCCTGGCCACGGGTGCTGGGGGTAGGACGGGTTCGGCGCTACTCGGCGCTGCTCGGCGCTGCTCGGCCCTGCTCGGCCCTGGTCTGCTCGCACTTGTTGCGATCTGGTGGTCACCCCGGTCCGGTTTGGGGGGTGCCGTGACCATCGGACGGCAACAAGTCGGGGGCAGCGCGAGGCCACGGCGGGCAGCGCGGGGCGAGTTCGGCCGGCGCCCGACCACCGTGGCCGCGACGCCGCGCCCGCATCGGTCGTGCTGGTCCACAGGGTCAGGGTCGACGCGGGCTGTTTCCACAGGCCCAAGGTCAGGCATGGTCCGCGACAGCCTCGCCACCCACGATCGAAGGATGAGGACAACCCCTGAAGCAGCGTGGCAGTCCCTGCCCCAACCCTTCCTGGCCAGGGAGGCGTTAGCCGCCGGCCTGAGCAGCACCAGCATCGCCGGGGCAGTCAGACGGCGTCAGATCATTCCTGTCGCGCCCAGCCTGTACGCCGTCCGCGAGCCCTGGCTCGAACTCGACCCCCAAGAGCTTCATCGGGCCATGTCCCGTGCCGCGAGCGCGTCCGTCAAGGGTGGGGTGCTGAGCCACCAGAGCGCTGCCCTTGTGCACGGGCTCCCACAGCCCTTGGGCCCACTTGGTGCCGTGAGCCTGACAGTGCCCGAGTCCGAGCGCACTGCCGCCCGAGATGACTGGAGGCGCCTGCTGGATGGCGACCTCCCTTCCGATCACGTCACCGAGGTTTCGGGCCTTCCCGTGACGACGGTCGACCGCACTGTCATCGACTGCCTTCGCCAGCTGCGGCTCCGCGACGCCTTGGCGATCGCCGATGGAGCGCTGCGCAACGGGACGACCAGTCCTGACGCACTGCGGGCGATGCGGGCCTTCCAGACGAGGTGGCCGGGCGTCACGAAGGCCGACGCCGGGATTGCCATGGCGGATGCGCGTCGCGAGAGCTGGCTCGAGTCAGCCTCCGTCGCCACAGCGCACCAGTTGGGCTTCTCGGTGCCGATGAGCCAGGTATGGATCCACCACCTGGATGGACGACTCATAGGCAGGGTCGACTTCCTGTGGGCACTGGCTGGCGTGATCGGCGAGGCGGACGGCCGCGGCAAGTACCTGGGTGCCTACGGCTCGGACACCTGGGACGCCGACGAAGCCGCGACCCACATGCTCGCCGAGCGGGAACGCGAACGCGAGCTCGAGTCAGTGGGTTTCGCGGTGGCGAGGTGGGACACAAGCGACGTCCTGGGTGGCGGTTCTGGCTTGGCTCAGGTCTTGCGATCCGCTCGTCGTCGGGCAGATCCGAGCCGGATCCGCTGTCTTTGGAGGCAGGACCCTGAGGACGACCTGCGTCTCTGGAGTGCGGAGACCATGCGGATGGGCGGAGATGACGGCCCCTACGCCGCCTAACTCCGGGCGACTTGTTGCGCGCCGGTGGTCACGAGGGGGCCGATTGCGGCGTTGGTGACGATTAGCGCGCAACAGGTCGCAGCGCTAGGGGAGTTGTTGCCGGCAGGTGGTCACGAGTGGGCCGTTTGCAGCGATGGTGACGATCTGCGCGCAACAAGTCGCAGCGCCGGGGGACTTGTTGCGCGCCGGTGGTCACGAGGGGGCCGATTGCGGGGCTGGTGACGATCTGCGCGCAACAAGTCGCAGCGCCGGGGGACTTGTTGCCGACCGGTGGTCACGAGGGGGCCGATTGCGGCGTTGGTGACGATTAGCGCGCAACAGGTCGCAGCGCGGCAGGCGCAGGGTTCAGCCGAAGCGACCGCTGATGTAGTCCTCCGTGGCCTTCACCCCGGGGTTGTTGAAGATCTTCTGGGTGTCGGCGACCTCGACCAGCTTGCCGGGCTTGCCAGTGGCCGCGAGGTTGAAGAAGGCGGTCTGGTCGGAGACCCGTGCTGCCTGCTGCATGTTGTGGGTGACGATCACGATCGTGTACTGGCTCTTCAGCTCCGAGATCAGGTCCTCGATGGCCAGGGTCGAGATCGGATCGAGCGCCGAGCAGGGCTCGTCCATCAGCAGCACCTGCGGCTCGACCGCGATGGCCCGGGCGATGCACAGCCGCTGCTGCTGGCCACCGGACAGTCCGGCGCCGGGCTTGGCCAGCCGGTCCTTGACCTCGTTCCACAGGTTGGCCCCGTTGAGCGACTTCTCCACGACCTCGTCGAGCTTGGCCTTCCCGCGGACGCCGTTCAGCCGGAGCCCGGCCGCGACGTTGTCGTAGATCGACATCGTGGGGAACGGGTTGGGTCGCTGGAACACCATCCCGACCGTCCGGCGCACCGCCACGGGGTCGACGCCCGATGCGTACAGGTCCTGGTCGTCGAGCATGACCTTGCCCTCGACGCGACCGCCGGGGATCACCTCGTGCATCCGGTTGAGGGTGCGCAGGAACGTGGACTTCCCGCAGCCCGACGGCCCGATGAACGCGGTCACCGAGCGTGGCTCCACGGTCATCGTGACGCCCTCGACGGCCTTGAACGCGCCGTAGTAGACGTTCAGGTCACTGACGTCGATTCGCTTGGCCATGGTCTGTTCTTTCGTCCTTCGGATCGAGTATGCCGGGTGGCCGGCACGGTCGCGGAGCGGGGTTTCGCGGGTGGCTTACTTCTTGACGGAGCCGAGCCGGGCGATGACACGGCCGGCCAGGTTGAGGATCAGGATCAGCAGGATCAGGGTGAGCGCGGCAGCCCAGACGCGGTCGACCGCGGGCTGCAGGCTCTCGGTGCGGTCCTGGTTGATCATCGTGGGGAGCGTCGGCATGAGGCCGCTGAACAGGTCCGTGGCGATGGACTTGGAGTAGGGCCCGAGGATCAGCAGCGGTGCGGTCTCACCCATGACCCGGGCCAGTCCCAGCAGCACGCCGGTGATGATGCCCGAGAAGGCGGTGGGCAGGACGACCCGCACGATCGTCTTCCACTTGGGCACTCCCAGGGCGTACGCCGCCTCACGCAGCTCGTTCGGCACGAGCTTGAGCATCTCCTCGGTGGAGCGCACCACGACCGGCACCATCAGCAGCACGAGAGCCAGGCAGACCGCGAAGCCGACCCGCTGGAATCCGAACGTCGTCACCCAGAGCGCATAGACGAACAGGCCGGCGACGATCGAGGGCACACCGGTCAGGATGTCGACCATGAAGGACACGGCCTTCGCCAGTCGGCCTCGGCCGTACTCGACGAGGTAGATCGCGGTCATCACGCCGATCGGCACGGAGATGGCCGCGGTCGTGAGGCCCTGGATCAGGGTGCCCTGGATGGCGTGGATGGCGCCGCCACCTTCGCGGCGGGCCGTGATGCCCTTCTGGGAGTTCGTCCACCACTGGGCGTCCAGGAGCAGGTGGGCGCCCTTGCTGACGACGGTCCACAGGATCCACAGCAGCGGCACGAGGGCGAGCAGGAACGCGCCCCACATCACCACCCGCGCCAGCTGGTCCCGGATCTCGCGCCCGCGGGCCGGGTGGCCGAGGGCCGGGATCGTGGAGCCGTTGGACGCCTGGTCGGGCCGCACGGTGTCGACGGTGCTCATTCGATGAACGCCTTCCTGCGCTCGATCACGATGCGGGCGATCGCGTTGACGATGAAGGTCAGCACGAACAGCACCAGCCCGGCCGCGATGAACGCGCCGGTCTTCGCGGGGGAGTCGAACTCCCCGGCGTTGTTGGCGATGCGCGACGCGAACGTCTCGCCGCCGTTGAACAGCGACCAGGTCCAGCCAGTTCCGGCGGCCAGGGTCGAGAGGATGATCGTGACGGCGATGGTCTCGCCGAGGGCGCGGCCGAGGGCCAGCATGGCGGCCGAGATGACGCCGGCCTTGCCGAACGGCAGCACCGCGACGCGGATCATCTCCCACTTGGTCGCGCCGAGGGCCAGCGCGCCTTCCGTGTGGGTCACGGGCGTCTGGGCGAACACCTCGCGCGACAGCGCCGTGACGATCGGGAGCACCATGATCGCCAGGACGATGCCGACGAACAGGATCGTGCTCCCGCCGCTGATGCCCGCGTCGGAGAAGAGAGGGAACCAGCCCAGCGTGTCCTTGAGGAAGTTCTGGACCGGCTCGAACACCGGGCCGAAGGTCTTCAGGCCCCAGATGCCGTAGACGATCGAGGGCACCGCGGCGAGCAGGTCCACGAGGTTCGCCGCCGGCCGCGAGAGCCACCTCGGCGCGTACTGCGTGATGAACAGCGCCACCGCCACCCCGACCGGCACCGCGATGAGCATGCCGATGGTCGAGACGGCAATGGTGGTCCACAGCAGCTCGACGATCCCGAACTTCAGGTTCGACGCGTTGTCGACCGACCACTCGCTCGAGGTGAGGAAGTTGACCTTGTCGTCGGCGATCGCCGGGATGGCCTGCCAGAGCAGGAACACCCCGACCAGCGACACCAGGCCGATGACGAGGATCCCGGCGCCCTTGGCCGCACCCCCGAAGAGACGGTCGCCGAGCCGTCCGGTGCCGGCGCCATCGCCGCTCAGGGTGGGTCGGCCGTCGGGTCCGGGCAGCTCGTCAGCGATCGAAACGCCGGTTACGGAGCTCACGTTGCGCCTCTCGGTGCGTGTGGTCGTGGTCGTGGTGCGTGCGGTCGTGGTGGTGCGTGCCTTCGCACAGTCCACCAGACGTTCGTCCATCCATCAGAACGGGTATGCCGGGGAGCTGGCAACCAGCCAGCCCCCCGGCATACCCGGTGTGGGTCAGGACAGCGCTGCGATCGCGGTGTCGACCTTGGTGCGGACCTCGTCGGGGAGCGGCGCGTAGCCGATCTCCTCGAGGGACTTCTGCGTGTCGGCGGAGGCGAAGTGCGTCAGGAAGGCCTTGGTGAGGGCCGTCTTGGCGGCGTCCTTGCCCTTGGAGCAGACGATCTCGTAGGTCACCAGCAGGATCGGGTAGGCCCCGGCCTCCTTGGTGGCGTAGTCCAGCTTGAGGCGCAGGTCGTTGCCTTCGCCGTCGGCCTTCGCGGCGGACACGGCCTTGCCCACGGAGGCACCGCTGAGCTCGACCGGGCCGGCGCCGTTGTCGATCTGGGCGATGCCCAGCTTGTTGTCCTTGGCGTAGGACCACTCGGCGTAGGTGATGCCACCCTCGGTGGCCTTGACGGCACCGGCGACACCGGCGGACTTCTCCTTGCCCTCACCCTTGCCCAGCCACTTCTTGCCGGGCTCGGAGGTCCAGGCAGCCGGGGCTGCGGCCTTGAGGTACTTGGTGAAGTTCTCGGTCGTGCCCGACTCGTCAGAGCGGAAGAACACCTTGATCGGCTCGCTCGGCAGGGTCACGCCCGCGTTGAGCTTGGCGATCGACGCGTCGTTCCACGTCGTGACCTTGCCGCTGAAGATGTTGGCGGCGACCTCGGGGGTCAGGACGAGCTTGTCGACGCCCTTGACGTTGTAGGAGACCGCGATGGGGCCGGTGACCATCGGCAGGTTCCAGGCGGGGGAGCCGCAGAACTTCGCCGCGGCGTCGGCCTCGATGACCCCGTCCTTCTCAACGGTCTTGAGCGCGGAGTCGGAGCCGGCGAAGTCGACCTGGCCCGCGATGAACTGCTTGATGCCCGCGCCGGAACCGGTCGGGTTGTAGTTGACGGTGGTGCCGGCGCACTCGTCCTGGAACGACGCGATGGCCTCTTCGATGGCGTTCTTCTGAGCCGAGGAGCCCTCGCCGTTCAGGGTGCCGCTCTTGGGGCAGGCCGACGTGGTGGTGGAGCTCGAGTCCGACGAACCGCCGGAGCTGCCGGCGTTGTTGTCGGAGCCGCACGCGGTCAGCGCGATCGAGCTGACCAAGGCGACGCTGGCCACCAGGCCAAGACGCTGAATCTTCACGGTGTTCAAACCTTTCCACAGGGGAAAATCAGGGGCGGGCATTCGTACCCGACGCCCCGAAGGTAGGCAGGGCGAGTGACGCAGCGGCCCGTGGAGGGTGAACGGACGGTGAACACCAGTCAGACATTCGAGGTCGCCCCACCGACCCCCCGGGATGCAGTGGGTGAACGAGAGGTCAGGAGTGCGTCAGCACGGGCTCAGCCGCGGGCGTGGTGCGGCGGAAGGTGGCGCTCGACGGCCACCACGCGCGCGGCCGCTCCGGTACCCACGAGGTGGGCGACGAGGACCTCCCCCTTGGCCATCTTGTCGCGGGCCGCAGCCCTCAGCGCTGCCCGGACCAGGTCGGCCTCCGGCTCGTCGGGAGCAACCTGGGCGAGCAGCAGACCGAGCAGCGCCGGGAGCACCGGTCCGTGGCTGCACAGCGCTGCGGGGGCACCCCGCTCGACCAGCCGCTCGAGGTGCCGGAGGGCGCGAGCCGGCTCCGCGGCATACCCCTCCTCGCTGAGGCCGTCCTTGGTGCGCATCGGCGCCCCGAGCCGCGCCGCGAAGGGGCGCAGGGTGTCGGCGCAGCGCACCGAGGGCGAGCTGACCAACCGCTTGACGCCGTATGCCGCGAGCAGCGGTGCGATGCCCGCCGCGCGTTCCTGCCCGGTGGCGTCGAGGGGACGCAGCTGGTCGTCCTGCGCCCACGAGCCGCGTCCCACCGCATGGGCGTGACGCACGAGGGCCAACGGCCAGGTGGTCAGGGTCCCGACGTTGTCGGCCCGCACCACCGCGCGCAGCTGGTCACGGTCGCGGGCGTAGTCGAGGCGGTCAGACGCGGCGACCACGTCCAGCCAGCGCACCTCGTCGATCTCGTTCACCAACGGCCCGGCGGGGCTGGTGGCCTCGGCTGCCCAGTAGCGGACCTCCTTGGTCGCCGGCTGGCCGGTCGCGTCGAGCACGGTGTACTCCGCGCCGGGCAGCGGCCGACCCAGCCCGACGGCCAGCGACGTCTCCTCGAGGGTCTCTCGCACGGCGGCGACCGGCCACTCCTCGCCCGGGTCGAGCTTGCCCTTGGCCCACGACCAGTCGTCGTACTTCGGTCGGTGCACCAGCGCGACCTCGAGCTGACCGCGTCGGCGGCGCCACGGGACGGTGCCCGCGGCAGGGATCGGGGCGGTCAACGCCGGCGGGCCTTGCGGCGACGCTTGGCGTGCATCTCGATCATGGCGCTCTGCAGGTCGGCGAGTGGCTCGCCGTCCTCGTCGAAGTTCACCCGCGTCCACCGGCCGTCGCCGGTCAGCCGCCAGTGTGCGTAGGTGTCGCTCATGCCGCGGGCCATCAGCGACTGCAGGTCGGCGATGTGCTGGGGGTCCGCGAGGCGCACCAGCGCCTCGACCCTGCGGTCGAGGTTGCGGTGCATCATGTCGGCGCTGCCGATGTAGACCTCGGGTTCCCCACCACCGCCGAACAGGAACACCCGTGAGTGCTCGAGGAAGCGCCCGAGGACGGAGTGCACCCTGATGGTCTCGGAGAGCCCCGGCACGCCCGGGCGCAGCGAGCAGATGCCGCGCACCCAGATGTCGACGACCACCCCGGCCTGCGAGGCGCGGTAGAGCGCGTCGATGAGCTGCTCGTCGACGATCGAGTTGAGCTTCAGCTGGACCAGGCCCCCGCGCCCTGCCTCCACGTGGTCGATCTCGGCGTCGATGCGTTCGAGCAGCCCGGACCGGACGGACCTCGGTGCCACCAGCAGCCGCTTGAACTTGCTGCGGGGGGCGAAGCCGGACAGCTGGTTGAACAGGCGCGCCAGGTCGTCGCCCACCTGCGGGTCGGAGGTCAGCAGGCCGAAGTCCTCGTAGAGGCGGGCGGTCTTGCCGTTGTAGTTGCCGGTGCCGATGTGGCAGTAGCGGCGCAGGCTGCCGTCCTGCTCCTGGCGCACCACCATGCAGAGCTTGGCGTGGGTCTTGAGCCCGACCATGCCGTAGACGACGTGGACGCCCGCGTGCTCGAGCTTGCGGGCCCAGGAGATGTTGTTCTTCTCGTCGAAGCGCGCCTTGATCTCGACGATGGCCAGCACCTGCTTGCCGGACTCGGCGGCGTCGATGAGGGCGTCGATGATGGGGGAGTCGCCGCTCGTGCGATAGAGGGTCTGCTTGATGGCGAGCACGTTGGGGTCGTTCGCCGCCTGCTCGATGAAGGCCTGGACCGAGGTCGAGAAGGAGTCATAGGGGTGTTGAAGCAGCACGTCCTTGTCGCGGACGATCGGCAGGATCTCCGACGGCTTGGAGCTCTCGGCGGGCGCGAGGTCGGGGTGCATCTGCCCACGGAACGGCGGGTAGCGCAGGTCCGAGCGCTCGAGGTCCGCGACGAGGTTGAGCCCGCGCAGGTCGAGGGGAGCCGGGAGCCGGTAGACCTCGCTGTCCGTGACACCGAGCTCACGGACCAGCATGTCGAGCACGTGGTCGTCGATGGTCTCGTCCACCTCCAGACGGACCGGTGGCCCGAACCGGCGACGGGTGAGCTCCTTCTCCAGGGCGGTGAGGAGGTTCTCGGCGTCGTCCTCCTCGACCTCGAGGTCCTCGTTGCGGGTCACCCGGAAGGTGAAGTGCTCCCGCACCTCCATGCCGGGGAAGAGCATGTCGAGGTGGGAGGCGATGACGTCCTCGAGCGGCACGAACCGAGTGCTGAACAGGTCCGACGTCGACGGTTCGCCGGCCTCGGGCTCGATGTGCAGCAGCCGGGGCAGCAGGGGTGGGACCTTCACGCGGGCGAAGTGCTCCTTGCCCGTCTTGGGGTTGATCAGCACCACCGCGAGGTTGAGCGACAGCCCCGAGATGTAGGGGAACGGGTGGGCCGGGTCGACCGCCAAGGGGGTGAGGACCGGGAAGACGCGGTCCGTGAACAGGCCCGAGTGGAGTGTCTGCTCGGTCTCGCTCAGCTCGTCCCACCGGACGATCGAGATGCCCTCCTCCTCGAGGGCGGGTTGCACCTTTTCCTTGTAGACGAGGGTCTGCATAGCCTGCAGCTCGTGCGCGACGAGCGAGATCTGCTCGAGGACCTCACGGGGCTCGAGACCTGAGGCTGAGCGCACGGCCAGGCCGGTGGCGATGCGACGCTTGAGCCCGGCCACCCGGACCATGAAGAACTCGTCGAGGTTCGACGTGAAGATCGCCAGGAACCGCGCGCGCTCGAGCAGCGGCACCGACTCGTCGGCGGCCAGCTGGAGGACGCGTTCGTTGAACTGAAGCCACGAGATCTCGCGGTCGAGGAACCGGTCGGCAGGCAGGCCGCTGTCGTCCTGGCCCCCCGCGGCGTGGACGACCCGCATGAAGCGCCCGTTGGACGCCCGCGGCTGCGCGCTGGCGATCGACACCTCGTGGCCGGACTCATCGCCGTCGAAGATCTCGGGCTCGTCCGCGGGGCGGGTCGTCACACTCATGGCGTCATCCTGACAGTGCCGGGTGAACGCGCCGGCTGAACAGCGCGCGAATACATCACGTCGACCATGATGCTGCGAAAACCGAGCCCCGTGTAGGTGCGTATCGCGGCCTGGTTGTCACCGTCGACGTAGAGGACCACCTCGGGAAGTCCCAGCCCCGCGAGGTGGGCCAGCCCCAGCGCCGTCACCGGCCGCCCGAGACCTCGTCCCTGGTATGCCGGGTGCACGCCGACCACGTACACCTCACCTGCCGGTCGGGCCGGGTCGACGGACGAGCGCTCGTCCGGGTCGACCTTGGTCCAGTGGAAGGCTGCGACCGCCCCTGCGGACGGATCCCTGGTGGCGGCGTCGGCCTCGATGAGGATGAACCCGGCCGCGTCGAACCACGGGAGCGCCATCCGTTCCCGGAGGTCGGCCAGCGTCAGGCGCCCCTGCTCGGGGTGGTGCGCGAAGGCCGCGGCGTTGGTCGCCAGCCAGTCCTCCTCGTCGCGGCCGGCCTCGAAGGACCGTGCCGTGAAACCGGGCGGCAGCGCGCTCGCCGCGGGCTCGAGGTCTGCCTCCGTGAGCGGTCGGGCCATCTTGTGCAGCTCACGGACCGCCGTGAGCTGCGCGCTGGCAGCAAGGGCCCGAGCGGCCGGCAGCTGGCCGTGGGCCCACAGCCGGGCCCCGGGTGCAGTCTCGAGGACCGCGTCCACGAGGGCGCGACCGATGCCCTGACGCCGGAAGTCGGGGTCGACGACGAGCTCACCCGAGCCGTCGTCCCCGGCGGCGGAGTCGAGCTGGGCGTACCCCGCAAGCTGCCGACCGGCATCCCCGAGCAGGTGGCGGACCCGGCCACTCGGTGTGGCGAGGGACAGGAGCGACTGCTCCGACAGGGGAGCGACGCCGTCAAGAGCGGCGGCACGTCGCTGCAGGTCATGAACCTGGGCGACTTGGCTGGGGGTCAAGGTGTCGGCGAGGCGGACGGGAGTCAAGGGCACGTAAAACATTGCACCATGCATCTTCCCTCGCCAAAGATCCGCGGTTAGCGTGCACAGGTCCGGCTACCGCCGGTTTTCCTCCCGCACAAGGACGCACACATGACCTCATCCCGCACCCGACGCCTATCCAGCGTCGTGGCCGTGGCCGCCCTCGCGGCCACCGGTGCGGCCTTCACGGGAGGCAGCACGTCCGCTGCCCCCAACGGGCCGACCATCGACATCCAGCTGCTGTCGTTCAACGACTTCCACGGGAACCTCGAGCCCCCGTCGGGCTCCGGCGGCCGGACCATCACCTCGGACACCTACACCGAGACGTCGAGCACCAACCCGAACACCGGCGTGACCACCTACGCGGTGACCCCCACGACGGTGAACGCCGGTGGAGTCGAGTACCTCGCGGGACACCTCAAGGCCATGCGTCAGGGACACCCGTACACCGCGACCGTCGCAGCGGGCGACATCGTCGGAGCCTCGCCGCTCCTGTCGGCCGCGTTCCACGACGAGCCGAGCATCGAGGCAATGAACAGCCTGGGCCTCGACGTCACCGCCGTGGGCAACCACGAGTTCGACGAGGGGTACAAGGAGCTGCAGCGACTGGCCAACGGTGGCTGCCTCGACGACGGCGCCGGCGCGGCCAACCAGGACTCCTGCCCCGGTGGCAAGAGCTTCGCGGGTGCGTCCTTCCCGATCCTCGCGGCCAACGTCCGCTACAAGGCGACCGGCCAGACGATCCTGCCGGCCACGTGGGTCAAGAACTTCAAGGGAGCCAAGATCGGCTTCATCGGCATGACCCTCAAGGACACGCCGAACATCGTGACCGCGTCGGGCATCGAGGGACTGGAGTTCACCGACGAGGTGGACACCGCTAACGCGTTGGTCCCCCAGCTCGAGGCGCAGGGCGTCAAGGCGATCGTCGTCCTCATCCACCAGGGTGGCGTCCCCCTGCGGACCGCGACCTATCCCGGTGGGCCCCACACCAACCCGGCCAGCGGTCTGGAGAACCGGTTCGACTCGGCCTGCCCCACGGGCACCAGCACGGGCCTGAACCCCAACACCAGCGCGAGCCCGATCATCCCGATCGCGAGGGCGCTGTCCCCGCAGATCGACATGATCGTCAGCGGCCACACCCACACGCCGTACGTCTGCAGCATCCCCGACCCGGCAGGGCAGCCGCGCCTGGTGACGTCGGCGTCCTCGTTCGGCCGTCTCGTGACCGAGACGACGCTGACCTTCGACCGTCGCACCCAGGACATCGTGCGCAGCTCGGTGGCCGGCAGCAACGTCATCGTCACCCGCGATCCGGCCCTCAAGGACGCGGCGGAGACCAAGATCATCGCCGACTACAAGACCCTCATCGCCCCCATCGCGAGCAAGGTTCTCGGTTCGATCAGCACGGACATCACGACGTCGGCGAGCTCCGCGGGCGAGTCCAAGCTCGGGGACCTCATCGCCGACGCCCAGCTGGCCGACCCGTCGACCATCACCGGTGGCCAGACCCCGGTGATCGCCTTCATGAACCCGGGTGGCATCCGCACCAACCTCACCTACGCGAACAAGTCGTGGAACGAGGCCCCCGGTGAGGTGACCTACGACGAGGCCTTCCAGGTGCAGCCGTTCAACAACTACCTCGTCTCGGTGTCGCTCACGGGCGCACAGATCAAGGAGATCCTGCGCGAGCAGTGGGGTGGTGGTGCGACGACCTCGCCCAACACCGTTGCCAGGCCGGTCATCCTGCAGGTGTCGGCGGGCTTCGCCTACAGCTACAGCGACACCCCCACGGGCCGAGTTCTCGGGCCGGTGACCCTGGGTGGTGCCGAGATCAGTGACACGGCCAGCTACCGCGTCGTGACGAACAACTTCGTCGCGGACGGTGGAGACGGCCTTCCCGGCTTCCGGGTCGGCACCGGCAGGTTCTTCGGCGGCCTCGACATCGACGCCTTCGCGAACTACCTGCAGGCGCACTCGCCGTACAGCCCGGTCGCGGACGCCCGGATCACGAAGAACTGAGCACGACGTACTGACGCGGCAACGCGGCATACGCACTGACGCGGCAACGCGGCATACGGCAACGACGAAGGCGCCCCACCCGGGAACGGGGGGGGGCCCGCAGCCGGCGGATGTGGACGTCGACGGTGCGGGTGCCCCCGTAGTAGTCGTAGCCCCAGACCTCCTGGAGCAGCTGGGCCCGGCTGAACACGCGACCCGGGTGCTGGGCGAGGTACTTGAGGAGCTCGAACTCCTTGTAGGTCAGGTCGAGCAGCCGTCCACGGACACGGGCGGAGTAGGTCGCCTCGTCGATCGTGACGTCGCCCGAGGTGATCTGGACGTCCTCGGGCTCCTGGGTGTCCACGAGTCGGCCTGCCGCCAGCCGAAGCCGCGCCTCGACCTCGGCGGGGCCGGCGGACTCGAGCAGGACCTCGTCGACCCCCCACTCGGCCGTGATGCCCGCCAGGCCGCCCTCGGTGAGGATGGCGATGAGGGGCACGGACATCCCCGTGGCACGGAGGACGCGGCACAGGGAGCGGGCCACCGCCAGGTCGCGGCGGGCGTCCAGCAGGACGGCATCGCAGGGTGGGGCGTCGACCAGCGCGGTCGGCTCGGCCGGGATGATGCGCACGTGGTGGGTGAGCAGACCCAGTGCCGGAAGCACCTCGGCGCTGGGCGCCAAGGCGTTCGTCAGCAGCAACAGACGGGCCATGCCTTGAAAGGATACGGGCGAGGGCCCCCCGGCGGGCCTGTGCACACATGGTGAGACCCTTGTCTCACGGAAAGAGCTCACGAGAAGAGCTCGACGGAGTCGCCTGAGAGGAGCGTGGGTATGCCGCGTGACGACGATGCGCCGACGGTCACCGTCGGCTCGACCGAGGTTGGCAGTGCCACGGTCCGCAGTGCCACGGTCGGCAGTGCCACGGTCCGCTACTGGGCCGGTGCCCGGGCTGCGGCCGGCGTGGAGACCGACCTCGTGCGTGACTGCGCAACGATCGCCGAGGCCGTGGCGGCGGTCGACGCGCTCCACCCCGGGCTGGCGCCGGTGACGGCAGTCAGCACGCTGCTCCTCGACGGCCGGGCGGCGCACCGCGACGACCCCCTCCCGGACGGTTCGGTGCTGGAGGTACTGCCTCCCTTCGCCGGGGGGTGATGCGAAGATGCCCCTTGTGTCCGACGTCCCCGAGCAGGCGCCCAACAACCCTGCCGTCCCGCTGACCCGGCGCGAGCGTCGAGCGCATGCCCAGACCGCCCCGCCTGCGCTGCCGCGACAAGCCCTGCTCCCGCGACCGCTGTCGATCGCGGCGACGGTGGCCTTTGCGGCCCTGGTGGCCCTCACCGGCTATGCGAGCCCCCAGTTCGTGGCGCTCGCCGTGGCGTTGGCCGGGTTGGTGCTCGCCTGGGGATGGCCGCTGCTGCTCAGCCTGCCGAGTCCCCGCGGCACCAGCGCCGTCCTGGCCATCGGCACGCTGCTCATGACGGGGACCGCCCTGCTGACGCGCCACGACCCGTACCTCGAGTGGATGCCGGCCGCGCTCGCTGTCGCGGTCATCGTCGCCTTCCTGCACCAGCTGATGCGCCGTGACGGCCGCCCGCGCCTGACCGAGTCGGTGGCCGCCACGATCTCGGGACTGGCGATCATCTCGGCGGGCACCACGCTCGCCCCCATTCCGCACGTCCTGGCGGGAGAGCCGGCCCTCGCGGCGGCGATGGCCGGACTGGGAGTCGGTGCCCTCGCCGATCCCTGCGTCTCTATCGCCCGACTGCGGCAGTGGGCGCTCTTCATCGCGATGCTGCTCGGGGGTGGCGCAGCGGTCGTCGTCTCCCTCGTGGCGGGTGACCCGATGCCGGGGCCGGCAGCACTGCTCGGCCTGCTCGCGGCCGCCATCTCTCACGCGGCGCGGCGGGTGCTGGCTCCACTGCCGGCGACGGCCATGCCACGGGCCCAGCTCGCCGTGGCTGCCGCGTCATCCCTGCTCGTCGGCGTGGTCGCCTACCTCGTGGTCCGCTACTTCGTCGCCTGAGCACCGCACTTCCGGCGAGGGTGCCCCACGGCGGGCGCGGGCGCCGCGACTTGTTGCCGCCTGGTGGTCACCCAGGGCCCGGATCGGGGGTCTGGTGACCGCCGGGGAGCAACAAGTCGCAGGGCGTGGCGACCCTTCCCGCGCTGGGAGGTGGGCACGCGGCATACCCAGGCCGTGGGTCTGGCGTCGGGCGCTCGCTGCGGTCAGTAGACGAGGGCCTGGGCCCCGGGCGCGGTGACCTCCTCGACGAACGCCGCCGCCCCACGGATGAGCACGCCGGGCACGAGGTCGGCGTCGCTGAGGTCGCGCCGCGCCGCGCACTGGCCGCACACGGTGACCGTCCCGGCTGCCACCACGGCGTCGCGGAGGTCCGCCAGAGGGGCGGCGTGGGCCAGCTCGACCGCCTCCGCCCGACCGGGCACGCCCATCCACGACGCGTCCCCCGTGAGCCACAGACTGACGTCCACCCCGCTGGCCACGGCGGTGGCGGCGACGGTGAATGCCTGGTTGAGGCGTTCGAGCGACTCGGTGCCACAGGTGACCTTGATGACGAGCGTGCGCGGGTCTGTCATGGTCCACAGGCTACGATCTGGCGCGTGCACACGTTCTACATCTCCCTGCTCGCCCTCACGGCCGTGGTGATCACCTGGTTTGCGGGATTCGTCGTCTACCGCCTGGTCAAGACGCCGCGCTGATGCAGTTCACCCTCGACCCCGACCTCCCGCGCGAGCTCGCGCCCCTGGCCTGGCTGATCGGCCGCTGGGAGGGCGCCGGCGTCGTCGGCTACCCCACGATCGAGTCGGCCAACTTCGGGCAGGAGATCGAGGTGAAGCACGACGGCCGCCCGTTCCTGGAGTGGCACAGCCGCACCTGGCTGCTCAACGAGGCGGGCGACAAGGTGCGACCGCTGGCGACCGAGCTCGGCTTCTGGCGGCCCTTCCCCGACGGCGAGGTCGAGTTCCTCCTGACCCACCCGACGGGCATCGTCGAGCTCTACTACGGCAAGGCCGAGCCGGCCAAGATCGAGCTGCGCACCGATGGAGTGCTGCGCAGCCCCCAGGCCAAGGAGTACAACGCCGCCACCCGGCTGTACGGCCTCGTCAACTCCAACCTCATGTGGGCGATGGACATGGCCGCCGTCGGTCAGCCGCTCCAGAGCCACCTGTCCGCCGAGCTCAAGCGCGTCGGCTAGGGCCCACCGATGTCGTCGACACCAGCGCGGATCCTCACGGTCTGCACCGGCAACATCTGCCGGTCACCGTTCCTCGAACGCGCGCTGCAGGCGGAGCTGGACCGATCGTGGGGCCCCGGCGCCGTCGAGGTGTCCAGCGGTGGCACCGGCGCGCTGCCCGGCCACGCGATGGAGGACCAGGCGCGGGCGCACCTGGAGAGCCAGGGGTATGCCGCGAACGGTTTCCTCGCTCGCGACCTCACGCAGTCGATGGTCGCGGAGGCCGACATCGTGCTCACCGCCACCCGCGCTCACCGGGGCAAGGTGGCCATGCTGCACCCCAAGGCGCTGCGCTACGTCTTCGCCTTCCGTGAGTTCGCCGACCTGGTCTCGGGGCTGGAGGACTCGGTCGTGCAGATCCCGTCCGACTCGGCCAGGGAGCACATCGTCCGTGTCGTCGCCCTGGCAGCAGGCCAGCGGGGGATGCGGGCGCCGCTGCGTGACGCCGAGGCCGACATCGTCGACCCGTACCGCCGCCCCCCGCAGGTCTTCGAGGACATGACCGGCCAGATCATGGGCTCGCTGCCCGCGGTGGCCCGAGCCCTCGGGAGGCCGTGATGCCCCGCCTGGGTGAACGAGCCGGCATCGTCGGGTTGGGCGCCTTCCTGGTCGTGGACGTGCTGCTGGTGGCCTTCGCGATCAACAGCACGCGTCAGCCGGTCGACCAGGGTGGCTCCACCATCAACGCCGGCGTGGTCGGCTCGGCGTCATCCTCCAAGACGAGTACGTCCACGGGCGGCACGACCACGTCGGACCCGAGCACGCCCAGCGTCGAGGTCGCCCCGTTGACGCAGGGGGTCGTGGCGTTCGACAAGAACAGCGCCTTCCGCTTCACGACGGGCACCTGCAAGTCGGGCGGCTCCAAGCTCGAGCTGACCCGCAACGCCGGAGCGACCTGGGGCCCCCGGTCGGTCCCCTATGACGCCATCGTCCGCGTCCGCGTGCGACCCGACGGTTCGGCCTTCGTCGTCGGCGCCGACTCCGCCACCGACTGCACCCCGGCCATTCGCCACGCAGGTGCCCTCGACGCGGACTTCGGGGACTCGGTGGTCGTGAAGGATGCGTGGTTCCGAGACCCCAGGGCGGTCGCCTCGATCGGTCTGCCCACGGGCGGCACGGGCAAACCGTGTGGCTCCGGCCCCGTGATCGACCTTGCGGTGGTGGACAGCGGCGCCGCAGCCCTGTGCCCGGACGGACGGGTGAGGGTGAGCACCTCCGGCGGGCGCTGGGACACGTCGGCCACCGTTGCCGGTGCGCTCGCCCTGGCGCTCAACGCCAAGGGCCGCGCGTTCGTCGCGCTCCCCGGTGCGGACTCGTGCAGCGGCGTCGCGGTCGTCGACGCCGCCAAGCCCACCTCGGCCCTGGGCTGTGCTGAGGCAGACCTCACCAAGGTCGAGCCGGGAACCGTCGCGCTGTCGGTGACGTCCGGCTCCGGCTGGCTCCTCGTGGGAGACGCCGTCTACCTCGCCGGCGGCGACCTCGCGACCTGGAAGAAGAGCTGACGACCGCTGACGCCGCTACGGCGTGTGGGTGACGTCCTGGTAGGTGCCCATCGCGTCGTTCTGCAGCGCCTCGCCGAGGGCCTGCATCCCCGGCTCGTCGACGATGTCGATGGACGCACCGGCGGGTGAGGTGCCGAAACCGGTGAACGGCGCCGTCACGAACGCGATGTCCGAACCACGCAGGTTGCGCAGGGACAAGGCCTCGCTGCGCATCTTGCTCACCGTGAAGGCGTCGTCGACCGTGAGGTTCGCCGTGCCCGCTTCCACGAACTGCGCCAACCTGACCGGGTTGGTCAGGACGCTCTTGCTCAGGGACTTGAGCATCAGGGCCTTGATGAAGGCCTGCTGGCGTCGGCCGCGCGAGATGTCGCCCTCGCTGAGATCCTTGCGCTCGCGGACGAAGGCGAGCGCCTCCGCACCAGTCATCTGCTGGTAGCCCTTGGTGAACGTGTAGCCGTCCGAGCTGCTCGACTCCTCGACGTACACGTTGACGCCGCCCACGGCATCGGTCATGTTCTTGAAGCCCTCGAAGCCCACCAGGGTGACGTGGTCGATCGGCACCCCGACGAGGCCCTGGAGCGTCTGGACCAGCAGCGGCGCACCCCCGTAGGCGAAGGCCGCGTTGATCTTGTCCTTGCCGTGGCCGGGGACGCTGACGTAGAGGTCGCGCGGGAAGTGCACCAGCGTGACGGTCTTGCGGTCACTCGCGACGTGCATGAGCACGATGACGTCGGAACGGGCGCCGGCCAGCCCTGCGCGGGCGTCGGACCCGATGAACAGGATGTTCTGCGCCTGCTTCGCCGCGGGCTTCTTCGTCGGGGCGGGCGCGGCACCGCTGACTCCCGGTGTCGGGAGCAGGGACTCGTGCTGGACGTTTGCGGTCACCGTGTGGTTGAGGAAGAGCAGGTACGCCGCGATGCCCCCGACCACGATCAGGACCACGAGCGCCAGGATGACGGCCAGGGTCCGCCGAAGGCGCGATCGCTTCTGGGGCGCCTTCGGGGGCGTGGACTGGGTCTCTTCGAATTGGTCGAGCACCCGCACAGTGTAGGTAGCGCCCGAGCGCACTCGTGACAGAACTCGCCCGAGGGGCCCGTCACAGAACCGTAGAGTGGGATGGTGCAGGACGTCGGCGAGCGGTTGCGGGCCCAGGGGCGGCGGATGACGCCGCAGCGGCAGCGGGTGCTCGACGCCGTCGCCCAGCTGGGGCACGCCACGCCCGAGGACGTCGTCGCCCAGGTGGCCCGCGACGGGGGTCCGGCCCTGGCGCCGTCGACCGTCTACCGCGCCCTGGACGCCCTCGAGTCGCTGCGGGTCGTGGGACACACCCACCTCGACCACCGGGCGCCGAGCTACCACCTCGCAGACCACGCCGACCACATCCACCTCGTCTGCCGCACCTGCGGCCGCGTGCAGGAGTGCCCCAAGGAGTACGCCGAGGGCTTCGCGGGGAATGTTCTGGCCGGTTCCGGCTTTGTTGCTGACGTGACACACATGGCGATCCACGGAGAGTGCGGCACATGCGCGACGCGCTAGGGACGACCACCGAGCCCGGTATGCCGGCGGTGACGCCCTCCGTGCTGCTCGGCCACGGCGGTGCCGTGGAGGGTGACGGTCCCGATGCAGGGGTCGCCGCCCACTACGGCGATCCCCTCCGAGAGCAGCGCCTCCTGTCCGAGGGGCTGGCCGTCGTCGACCTGTCCCACAGGGGGGTCGTCACCGTGACCGGACCCGACCGGTTGTCCTGGCTCCACTCGATCACCAGCCAGCAGCTGACGGGCCTGGGGCCGCGGCAGTCACGCGAGGCGCTGGTGCTGACACCCAAGGGCCACGTAGAGCACAACCTCCACCTCGTCGACGACGGTGAGACGACGTGGATCACCACCGAGCCCGGTCGGTCGGCGGCCCTGGTCGGCTGGCTGGACTCGATGCGCTTCATGCTCAGGGTCGAGGTGGCCGACGTGACGTCCGAGTGGGCCGTCCTCGGCGAGCCGTCAGGGCTGGAGTCCCAGCCCGGGGAGCGCCTGGCCTGGCGAGACCCCTGGCCCGACCTCGTGGGTGACACCGCGGCATACGGACCGGTCGAGGGGCACCCGGCACTCGGGCGCACCTGGCGTGAGGTCCTGGTCGAGCGGCCGGGACTGGCAGAGGCGGTCGCCGACCGCGACCTCGCCGGCACGTGGGCATGCGAGGCGCTGCGCGTCGCGGCCTGGCGTCCGCGCCTGGGCTTCGAGACCGACCACCGCACCATCGCCCACGAGGTGGACTGGCTCCGCACGGCGGTGCACCTGCACAAGGGCTGCTACCGAGGCCAGGAGACGGTGGCTCGCGTGCACAACCTCGGTCGCCCACCGCGGCGACTGGTCTTCCTGCACCTCGACGGGTCGGGGCACACGCTGCCCGATCGCGGCGCAGCGGTGATGGCCGGTGACCGTCAGGTGGGTCAGCTGACCTCGGTGGCCAGGCACTTCGAGGACGGCCCGGTCGGACTGGCGCTGGTGAAGCGGAACACCCCGGTGGACGACGTCCTCGACATCGACGGCGTCAGCGCCAGCCAGGTCGTGGTCGTCGCGCCCTAGTCGCTTGGCCGCGCGCTGGTCGTGCGGTAGGCGCCCGAGCAGGCGACGGTGAAGGATCAGACCTTGACGGCGTGGGCGTGGCGGTCGCGGGTGCGTTCCTTGCGACTGCGCGCCTGGGTGAGTGGTGCGTAGCCCTCGCCGTAGTAGTAGCTCTCGGCGTTCGCGCCACGGGTCGGGATCCTGTTGACCACGAGGCCCAGGACGTTGCCGTTGACCGCGTGGACGGACATCAGGGCCCGGGTCAGCTGCTCACTGTTGACGACTCCGCAGCCGACCACGAGCACGACCCCCCCGGTGAGGGTGCTCAGCACGGTGGCGTCAGTGACGGGCAGGACCGGCGGGGCGTCGATGATGACGTAGTCGAACATCTCCTCGAGCCGGCTGATGGTGCGCGACATCGTCTCCGACCCGAGCAGCTCACTGGGGTTGGGCGGGATCTGACCGGCGCCGAGGACCTGGACACCCGTGTCGCCGAACGGCTGGAGCACGTCCACCAGGTCGGCCTGGCCGATGAGGACGTTGGTCAGGCCGACGGAACCCTCCAAACCCATGTAGTTCAGCAGCCGCGGTCGACGCAGGTCCGCCTCGATGATGCAGACCCGGGCGCCTGCGGCAGCCATGCTGATGGCGAGGTTGGCCGTCGTCGTCGTCTTGCCCTCGGCGGGGAGCGAGGAGGTGAACACGATCGAGCGAGGGTGGTTGGCGGCGTCGACGAACTGCAGGTTCGTGCGCAGGGCCCGGAAGGCCTCGGCGCGGGGTCCGTGCGGGTCGGACTGCACGATGAGCGGGTTCTTGGGGCCCTCCGGATCGTAGGTGATCCCGCCGATGATCGTCTCGTCGACCGCGTCAGTCACGTCGCGTTCGCTCTTGATGGAGGTGTCGAAGGTGTCGCGGAGCAGGGCGACGCCGAGTCCGACGAGCAGACCCAGGACCACGCCGAGGCCGATGTTGCGCACCGGGTTCGGGCTGATCGGGCTCACGGGCACCGACGGCGGCCGGACGACCGACACCTTGACCGGGCTCACGGAGTCGTCGTTGACGCGCTCGAGCTCAAGGATGCTGGTCGAGAACTGCTTCCCCACGGCGCTGGCGATTCGCGCGGCCTGCTCGGGGTTGCCGTCCGACACGAGCACGTCGATCAGGACGGTGTCGAGGGGGACGCTGGCCGTGATGCGGGAGCCGAGCTGGTCGGCAGTGCCGGAAAGTCCGAGGCTCTTGATGACCGGATCGAGCACGGTCGGCGTCGTGATCAGGTCTGAGTAGGACTTGACGCGCTGCTGGGTGAACGTGTTGCCCTGCAGCAGCTGGGTGGAGTCCTGACCGCCCGAGGTGGACACGAACAGCTGGGTGCGCGCCTGGTACGTCTTGGGGCTCCACAGGGTGAGCAACGCAGCCAGGCCCACCATCAGGAGAGTCACGGCAGCGATGGCACGCCAGCGCTTGCGCACGACCCGGTAGTAGTCGTGAAGGTCCACGGTCCTGCTTTCACTGTCGGGGCGCGGTCGATGGGCCCCGGTTGGTTTCGGCTGTGAGCGCCGACAGTCTCCCACACAACGCCTGAGGAGCCGGGTTTCCGCTGCTGGAGCGGCCGTGGTGATGGCGCTGGGCGTGGCTGCCATGATGGCGCCCATGGCTCCCACGACCGGCACCCTGATCACCGTCGCGCCCACCGGTGCGGAACTCGCCAAGGCCGACTTCCCACAGCTGCCCACGACGCTCGACGAGCTCGTCGAGACGGCCGTGGCGTGTGAGCGGGCGGGTGCCTCGATGATCCACCTGCACATCCGTGACGGCGAGCACCGACCGACGCTGGACCCAGGTCACCTGAAGGCCGCCGTGGAGGCACTCCGGGAGCGGACCTCGCTGGTCATCCAGCTGTCGACCGGGGGCAGCGTGCACGACCCGCTCGACCAGCGGCTCACGGTCCTGGACGCAGAGCCCGACTCCTGCTCGCTCACCTGCGGCACCACGAACTTCGGCGACGACGTCTTCCTCAACCCCTACGGCTTCATGTCCGACCTCTACGTGCAGGCCCAGGAGCGCGAGGTGGTCCCGGAGTTCGAGCTGTTCGACCTGGGCCACGTCGCGTCGCTGGCCCGCCTCATCGACACCCACGGCCTCCCGTTCGGCGGCAAGGTGCACGTGGACTTCGTGACCGGTGTGCCCGGAGGTATGCCGGGTACACCTGCTGCGCTGTTGGCCGGCGTGGCGATGCTCCCGCCCGAGGTCACCTCCTGGTCCGCGACGGGGATCGGTCGCAGCCACCTGCCCGTCGCGGCAGCGGCCCTCGCGGCCGGCGGCCACCTGCGGGTGGGGATGGAGGACAACGTGGTCTTCGCCCGCGGCATACCCGTCGAGCACAACTCCCAGCTCGTGGAGCGGGCCGCGCACCTCGCAGAGGTGATGCAGCGCCCCGCGCTGTCGACCGAGGACGCGCGCCTCATGCTGGGCGTGAAGGACCGCCGCTGAGACCGGCACCCGAGTCCCCGACTTGTTGCCAGCCGGTCGTCACGGAGCCGCCGCAGGCACTGGTTGGTGACGATCTCCGCGCAGGAAGTCACCCTGTGATGGGGAACACGCTGCCTCCAGTTTGCATTCTGCTAACTGGAGCAAGCACACTGGGGGCATGAGCCGAATCCCGTTGCCGCTCCCCGGCAACAACCTGGGTGACTACCTGCGCGAGCAGCGTCAGTCCGCCCGGCTCTCGCTGCGCCAGCTCTCCGAGCTCGCCGGTGTGTCCAACCCCTACCTCTCGCAGATCGAGCGGGGCCTGAAGAAGCCCAGCGCCGAGATCCTCCAGCAGCTCGCCAAGGGCCTCGAGGTGTCGGCGGAGTCGCTCTACGTCCGGGCCGGGATCCTCGACGAGCGCCACGGCGACGCCCATGCGACGCCCGGCGCCGAGTTCGACACCAGGGCCGTCATCGGCGCCGACCCGCAGCTCACCGACCGTCAGAAGGCCGCGCTGCTCGACATCTACGACTCGTTCGTGGGCGTCGGCAGCAAGCCCGGCACCACCCGTACCAAGACCCCTCGTAACAAAGGAGCATGACATGGCATTCGTTGCCGACATCCGCAAGACCGTCACCGACACCACTCCCGTCTTCGCCGCGGTCGGCCTGGCCGACCTCGCCGTCGAGAAGGTGCGCGACGCCCGCGTCAAGGCCACCGTCAAGGCCACCGGCGTCCGTGTCGACCTCGACCCCGCCGCTCTGCAGACCAAGGCCCAGGTCCGCGTGACCGAGGTTGCCGAGCAGGCCCAGGAGCTCCCGGCCCTGGCCCTCAACCGCAGCCTCGAGCTGGCCGGCAAGGCGCAGGAGACCTACGAGACCGTCGCTGCCCGTGGCGAGAAGCTCGTCAAGCGCGTCCGCACCCAGAAGTCGACCAAGGACCTGCTCGCGCAGGCCGAGGCAACCTTCGCCCTGGGCAAGGGTGCCGTCACGACCGTGCGCAAGTCCGCCACGGACATCCAGCGCTCGGCCAAGGCCACGCTGACCACCGGTCGCAAGGAGGCCGCTGTCGCCGCCGACGCCATCGCCGACTCCATCGTCGTCGAGGCCACGGAGGCCGGCACCGCGGTGAAGCAGTCCGCCACCCGCACGCGTACCGCCGCCAAGCGCACCGCGACCACCACGAAGAAGGCCGCCGCCAAGAGCACGTCCGCCACCAAGGGCGCGACCACCAGCGCGAAGAAGACGGCCACCGCCACCAAGAAGGCTGCCACCACGGCCGCCACGAAGGTCGGCGACTGACCAACCCCCCAGCCAATCGGCCCTCTCCCGTGATCCGGGAGGGGGCCGTTTGCCTGTCCCGGCTGAGGCGCTCCACCCCGGAACGGTGACCTTCACCCCGGAACCGTTCCGGGGTGAAGCACGCCCTTGTCCCTTGACCCGATAAAGGTGGGGCGGGGGAGGTGGGGTGGGCGGTGGCTAGGCTCGCCGGGTGAGCACGCCGCAGACAGCCACCCCACCCGCCCTCGACGACGCGCCGGTCCTTGCCCACTACGTGCGCGGAGGTTTCGTCGAGTCCGCGCACCGCGCCTCCGTGGTCGCCACCGCCCCGGACGGCAGCCACCTGCTGGCACTCGGTGCAGTCGACGACCCGATCTTCCCGAGGTCGTCGAACAAGCCGATCCAGACCCTGGCCATGGTGCGTGCAGGTCTGCGTGTGCCGCCCGAGCACCTCGCCCTCGCGTCCGCCAGCCACTCCGGCGAGGAGTTCCACGTGGAGGCCGTGCGCGAGATGCTCGCCGCTGCGGGACTGACCGAGGCCGCCCTCCAGAACACGCCGGACTACCCGGTCAACGAGGCGGCGCGCGAGGCGGTGATCCGTTCAGGCGGGGCCAAGACGCCCATCATGCAGAACTGCTCGGGCAAGCATGCGGCGATGCTGGCCACGTGTGTCGTCAACGGCTGGGACACCAAGACATACCGCGACCCGAATCACCCACTGCAGCAAGCGATTTCGCGGACACTCGCCGAGCTGACGGGTGACGAGATCACGGCAGTGGCCGTCGACGGCTGTGGCGCGCCGGTGATGGCCGTGACGCTTGCGGGGCTCGCCCGGGCCTTCGGCCGGATGGCCGCTGCCGACCCGGCGACGCACGAGGGCGAGGTCGCCGACGCCATCCGCGCCAACCCGGCATACCTCGGGGGCAGTGACCGTGACGTGACCGCCCTCATCGAGGCCACCCCCGGCCTGATCGCCAAGGACGGTGCCGAGTCCGTGTATGCCGTGGGGCTGGCTGACGGGCGCGGCGTGGCCGTCAAGGTCGCCGACGGCTACCCCCGGGCGAAGCCGGTCATCCTGGCCGCCGCGCTGCGGCGGCTCGGCGTCGAGTCGCTCGCCCTGGCCCAGCTCGAGAACTCTCCCGTGCTCGGGCACGGCGAGGTCGTCGGCGGCATCGTCGCCGTCAACATCTGAGGCGACGTGCGCGCCGTCCTGCAGCGGGTGACGAGCGCCTCCGTCTCGGTCGAGGGCGAGGTCGTGGGAGCAGTCGACCGGCCGGGGCTGGTGGCGCTGGTCGGTGTGACCCACGACGACGGGCCCGACCAGGTCGAGGCGCTGGCCCGCAAGATCAGCGAGCTGCGGATCCTGCGCGACGAGCGTTCGGTGCTCGACGAGGGAGCGCCGGTGCTGGTCGTCAGCCAGTTCACGCTGTACGCCGACATGCGAAAGGGGCGGCGGCCGTCGTGGAACAACGCGGCGCCGGGCCCGGTCGCGGAGCCGCTCGTGGACGCTGTCGTCGCGGCCCTCCGTGCTCGAGGGGTGGAGGTTGCCACCGGCCGGTTTGGGGCCATGATGGAGGTCACCCTCGTCAATGACGGTCCAGTCACCCTGGTCGTGGACGTCTGACCCTTAGGCTGTGCACATGTTCTCCGCGCTCGGTTCCGCACAGGGCATCGTGATCCTGCTGCTCAGTCTCGCGGCCTTCGCGGCCGAAGTCTTCGCGTTGGTCGACGCCCTGCGCCACCGCCCGGACGCGTTCATCGCGGCAGGCAAGCGCACCAAGAAGTTCTGGACCATCGTCACGGGTGTCGCGGTCCTGCTCGGGTTCATCTCGGTGGCGAACTCGATCACCCTGTTCTCGGTCGGGCTCATCGCCATCGTCGGGGCGGGCATCTACCTCGCCGACGTGCGTCCAGCGCTGCAGCAGGTCAGCGGCAGCGGCCGCGGAGGGCAGCACATGGGGCCGTACGGACCGTGGTGACCCGAGACATGTCGGCCCTGCCCGACCCGCGCGACGGCATCTTCACGGTGGAGCGGCCATGGGGGAACTTCCAGCAGTTCGTCGCCAACGAGCCCGTCACCGTCAAGATCATCACGGTCGACCCGGGCCACCGGCTGTCGCTGCAGACCCACGACCACCGGGGGGAGTTCTGGCAGGTCCTGGACGTCCCGATCGAGGTCACCGTCGGGGACCGCACGTGGACTGCCGCGCCCGGCGAGCCGGTCTGGGTGCCGTGCAACGCGGTGCACCGGATGGCCAACAAGGGCGACCAGCCGGGCCGTCTGCTCGAGATCGCCTTCGGTGACTTCGACGAGGCCGACATCATCCGCCTCGAGGACGACTACGCCCGCGACGCCTGACCCGCGGGGGCGACGGCCGACCAGTCGACGGTGACCTCGCCGAGGCGCCACCTCGCCGGCCCGTCCTGGACCGGCCAGCCGTCCTCGCTCACGGCGTCCACCGTCGCCAGGAAGCGTTGCCGAACGCCGAAGCTCGCGTGGTGGGCCGCGTGGCTCCACGCCCTGTCCAGCGCCTGGAGCCACCCGTGGACCGGCTCCCCTTCGACGTTGCGGTGGATGAGCGACTTGGGCAGCCGCTCGGCGATGTCGGAGGGGCGGTCGAGCCCCCGCAGTCGCCACGACAGGCTCAACGACACTGGGCCGGTCCGATCGACGGCGATCCACGCACTGCGTCGACCGAGCTCGTCACACGTGCCGTCGACGAGCAGGCCGTCGGGGGAGAGCCGTTGCTGGACGGTCGCCCACGCCTCGGCCACCTCTGTCTCGTCGTACTGCCGCAGCACGTTGAACGCGCGGACGATGGTCGCCTGACGCCCGTCGATCGGTACCTCGAAACCACCGTGTCGGAACGAGAGCCCCTCACGCTCGAGGGGCCGGCCCAGCGCCACCCGCTCAGGCTCGATCTCGATCCCCACGACCTGGACATCAGGACGCACCCGCTGGAGGCGGTCGTGCAGCTCGACAGCCGTCACCGGGGAGGCGCCGTACCCGAGGTCCACCACGACCGGCATACCGACGGCCCGCCGCAGGCGCCAGGCCTGGGGGCCGGCCAACCAGCGGTCGACCCGACGCAACCGGTTGGGGTTGGTGGTGCCGCGGGTGATGGTGCCCACCGGTCGCTGCACAGCCACGCGCGCAGCCTACGCGGCGACGCACCCTAGGCTGGGCAGGTGCGAGGCCGGGAGCGTGACATCAGCCGCAGCATGGTCGCGCTGGTGGCTTCGCTCGCCGCCCTCGCGCTGCTCGGCCTCGTCACCAACGTGCCCGGCTGGCTGGGCCACGGCGAAGGCTTCGTCGACGTCGCGCCGGGCCTGCTGACGGTCGACGCCGAGGCCAAGGGGGTGGCGACCCTGGGTGGCGGCGTGACCGTGTCGCTCTACTCCGACGGACTGCGGATCAACCGCGAGAACGACCTGCTGCTCCAGACCGTGATCGGGGGGGCGATGCTGTCGGCCGTCGAGGGGAGTGCCACGACCGACGCAGCCGGGACGAAGGAGCGGGTCACCCGCAGCTACGACAACCTGACCATCACCGAGCTGGTCTTCCTGCCGGGCCGGGCGACGTACTTCGGCAGGCTCAGCGACGGGTCGCGCTCCCTGCCCGTGACGCTGCGGATCGAGTCGGCCGGCGGGCTGATCAGGGTCGGCGCCTCGGTCAACGGTGCCGACGGAGTCGTCTGGCACCTCGACCGCGAACCCCTGACGGTCGGCATCCGTCCCGGCCTCCCCGCCGTGAACCTTCGCGACTCGGCGGCCTGGATCGACCCGGGAGCGGTCGAGGGGCGGGCGGTCTTCACGACCCTGCTGCGGACCGACATCGGGGTCGGCCCGCAGCGGGTGGCTCGAGGCGTCGACATCCGCGCGGCCGGGCGCACCGACATCCATGTCTGGTCCGACTCGTGCTCGTTGTCGGTGTCGTCCCAGGCCCGTCCGGCGCCGCAGCCGTCTCGATCGCGCGGCTGAGCACGGCGCCGGGCTGACCACCGGCGTCGTGGGCCCCAGCGGCTGCGTGGCAGACTCGCAACATGGGCTGCTGCGAACGCATCGACCGCGTCGCGATGCTGAGCGTCCACACCTCCCCGCTGGAGCAACCGGGCACCGGTGACGCGGGCGGGATGAACGTCTACGTCGTCGAGGTGGCGCACCAGCTGGCCAGGCGCGGCGTCGAGGTCGAGATCTTCACCAGGACCACGACGGCTGACCTGCCCCCCACGGTCGAGATGGAGCCGGGCGTCACCGTCCGTCACGTCACCGCGGGTCCCTACGAAGGGCTCGGCAAGGACGACCTCCCCGGGCAGCTGTGTGCCTTCGCCGCCGGCGTGATGCGCACCGGAGCCCACGAGGCCGAGGGTCACTACAGCCTGGTCCACTCGCACTACTGGCTGTCCGGCCAGGTGGGGTGGCTGGCCGCCGACCGCTGGCAGGTGCCGCTCGTCCACACCATGCACACCATGGCGCGGGTCAAGAACCTCCACCTCGCCGACGGTGACACCCCCGAGCCCCCTGGTCGCGAGATCGGTGAGGTCCAGGTCGTGGAGGCGGCGGACCGCCTCATCGCCAACACCCTGGGCGAGCGCCACGAGCTGATCGACCTGTATGCCGCGGAGCCCGACAAGGTGGTCGTGGTGCCTCCGGGCGTGGACCTGTCGCTGTTCTCGCCGGGTGACCCTCGCGCGGCGCGTGCCGCCGTGGGCCTGCCGCAGGACGCCAAGGTGCTGCTCTTCGTCGGACGGATCCAGCCCCTCAAGGCGCCCGAGGTGCTCATCAAGGCGGCGGCCGAGCTCCTGGCGCGGCACCCGCACTGGTCCGGCGAGCTGGTCGTCGCCGTGCTCGGCGGTCCGTCCGGTTCCGGCCTGGCGCACCCGCGAGGGCTGCAGGAGCTGGCCGAGGGACTCGGCATCAGCGCGCAGGTGCGGTTCGTGCCGCCGGTGCCCAGGACCGACCTGGCTGACTGGTACCGCGCCGCGGACCTCGTGGCGGTGCCGTCGCACTCGGAGTCCTTCGGGCTGGTCGCCGTCGAGGCGGAGGCGTGCGGGACCCCGGTCGTCGCTGCCGATGTCGGCGGTCTGCCCACTGCGGTCGGGGATGCCGGGATCCTGGTCGGCGGCCACGACCCCCACACGTGGTCCCTGGCCCTCGAGTCCCTGCTGCTGGACCCGCAGCGAAGAGAAGACCTGAGCCGCAAGGCGGTGCAGCACGCGGCGCTGTTCGGCTGGGACCGCACGACCGAGCGGCTCTACGAGGTCTACGTCGAAGCGTGTCGGGCCAAGAGCTACTCCAACGACACTCCCTCGCCCAACGGCTCACTGGCCGGGGTGCCTGCGGCGGTGGTCCCGTGAGCCAGCTGGTGTCCGCGATCGAGGGATACCTCGCTGGGGCCGAGATCGAGTGGGAGCAGGGTGCCCGCGAGGGTGAGTTCGTCCTCACGCTGCCGGGCGAGCAGAAGCTCAAGACCGTCGTCTCACTGGTGGCGGGGGCTGACGCCCTCTCGGTGTCGGCCTTCGTCATTCGCAACCCGGACGAGAACCACGAGACCTTCTACCGCTACCTGTTGCGCAAGAACCTGCGCCTTCCGGGGCTCGCCTACTCGGTCGACAAGTCCGGCGACGTCTACGTGACCGGACGCGTCCCCGCGGGCGGGGTCGACGCGGCATACCTCGACCAGGTCCTGGGAGTCGTGCTGGAAGCCGCGGACGCGCACTTCAACGAGCTGCTCGCGATCGGCTTCCTCACGAGCATGCAGAAGGAGTGGGACTGGCGGGTGTCGCGGGGGGAGTCCCTGCGCAACCTCGAGGCGTTCCGCCACCTGCTGGAGCACGACTGAGCGGTGGCGCGTTGCCTCGCTAGGCTGGCCCGCATGGCATACACCCTCATCCTGCTGCGCCACGGGCACTCCGACTGGAACGCCAAGAACCTCTTCACCGGCTGGGTCGACGTCGACCTGAACGACCAGGGTCGCGAGGAGGCCGTCAACGGTGGAAACCTGTTGAAGGACAAGGGAGTTCTGCCCACCGTCGTGCACACGTCGGTGCTTCGGCGCGCCATCAACACGGCCAACCTCGCACTCGACGCAGCGGACCGGCACTGGATCCCGGTCCGGCGCGACTGGCGGCTCAACGAGCGCCACTACGGCGCGCTCCAGGGGCTCGACAAGGCGGCCACGCGCGACAAGTACGGCGACGAGCAGTTCATGCTGTGGCGGCGGTCGTTCGACACGCCGCCGCCGCCGATCGAGGCCGGGTCCGAGTTCGACCAGAGCGGCGACCCGCGCTACGCCGGCATCGACGTGCCGCGGACCGAGTGCCTCAAGGACGTCATCGAGCGGTTCATGCCCTACTGGGAGGGGCCGATCCAGGACGACCTGCGGGCCGGTGAGACGGTGCTGGTCACGGCCCACGGCAACAGCCTGCGCGGACTGGTCAAGCACCTCGACGGCATCAGCGACGAGGACATCGCCGCCCTGAACATCCCGACCGGCCAGCCGCTCGTCTACACCCTGGGTGAGGACTTCATGCCGACCAAGCCGGGGGAGTACCTCGACCCCGAGGCCGCCGCCGAGGCCGCCGCAGCCGTCGCCAACCAGGGCCGCTAGCGCGCGGCCGTTTTGCCGCGCGAGGTGAGTGGCGCGCGAGGTGAGTGCCGCGCCAGGTGGTTACTGCGGACCGGTCGCGCGGTCTTCCTGCTCCTCGTGGTCCTCGGCGACGTCCCACTCACCGGTGACGAGGTAGACGACGCGGTGGGCGACCGACACGGCGTGGTCGGCGAAGCGCTCGTAGTAGCGACCCACGAGGGTCATGTCGACGGCCGCCTCGGTGCCGTGCTTCCACGTCCCGTCGATGAGGTGGCTGAACAGCGTGCGGTGCAGCTCGTCCATCGCGTCGTCGTCGCGCTCGAGCGTCTTGGCGTCCTCGACGTCCTTGGCAGCGATGACCTGCCCGCACTTGGCGACGATGCGCTCGGCCACCTGGCCCATCTGCAGGATCGTCGCTCGGATGTCGGCCGGCACGGCGGAGTCGGGGTAGCGCAGCCGCGCGACCTTGGCCACGTGCCGGGCGAGGTCTCCCATTCGCTCGAGGTCGGCGCTCATCCGCATGCTGGTGACGACCATGCGCAGGTCTGTGGCGACCGGCTGCTGTCGGGCCAGGAGGTCGATCGAGAGCGCGTCGAGGTCCTCGCGCATGCGATCCAGCTCCTTGTCGGCCTTGATGACCGATTCGGCCAGCTGGATGTCGGCGTCGAGCAGGGCCGTCGTGGCCCGGGCCATGGCGGACCCGGCCAGACGCGTCATCTCGACCAGCTGGTCGGAGATGGTGTCCAGGTCCTCGTGAAAGGCGTTGCGCATTGCTTCCCTAGGGGTGTTGGGCACGGGTGGGCGTGGTGAGGTGTGCGAGCCGAGGCTCCCACGGGGCAGTGAACGATCGGGTGACCTCAGGTGAACATCTGGGTACGGCCGTGCGTTGGGGTGTCGTTTCGTGCTCGGAAGGGGATGTTCCGCACCGTACATTGATGGGGTGGATGCGACCAGCGCTGCCGTCTTGGCCGGGTTCGCCGGGCTGCTGACCGGCGCCCTTGCCGTCATCGCCGTGCGCTACTCCGAGCGACAGCAGACCAGTGTGCCGCCGACGGTTCCGGTCACGCCGTTGCCGTCGGGGGTGGCCGACGTCCTCGCGGTGCTGCGCTCCAGCGCCATCGTCGTCGACTCGGCCGACGAGGTCATCAACAACTCACCGTCCGCCGCGGCCTACGGCCTGGTCAAGGGCAAGGAGCTGGTCCACCGCGAGCTGCGCCACCTGGCCAGGCAGGTCCGCCGCGACGGCGTCATCCGTGAGTCCCAGCTCGAGCTGGCCCGCGGCCCGCTCGGCCAGGCCCGCTCGATCATGCACGCCCGGGTGGCCCCGCTGGGCAGCAGCCACGTGCTGCTGCTGGTCGAGGACCACACCCAGGCCCAGCGCGTCGAGGAGGTCAGGCGCGACTTCGTGGCCAACGTGAGCCACGAGCTCAAGACCCCGGTGGGCGGGCTGGGCCTGCTGGCCGAGGCGATCCAGGACGCCAAGGACGACCCCGAGGCGGTCGAGCGGTTTGCCTCGCGGATGCAGGTCGAGAGCCATCGGCTGGCCCAGCTCGTCAAGGAGATCGTCGACCTGTCGCGCCTGCAGGTGGCCGACACCCTCCACGAACCCCGGCTCGTCGACGTGACGGCAGCCGTGCACGAGGCGATCGACTACTCGCGCGTCGGCGCCGACGCCAAGCAGATCGACATCGCGGAGGCCTGCGCTGCCGACCTCAAGGTCTTCGGCGACGAGGCCCTGCTCGTCACCGCTGTCCGCAACCTCATCGGCAACGCCGTCGCCTACTCCGAGCCCGGAACCCGGGTCGCCGTCGCCGGTCGCCTCGCGGGCGAGATGGTCGAGATCACCGTCACCGACCAGGGGCAGGGCATTCCGGCGAGCGAGCAGACGCGCATCTTCGAGCGCTTCTACCGCGTCGACGACGCGCGCTCCCGCGCCACCGGCGGGACGGGTCTCGGCCTGGCCATCGTCAAGCACATCTGCGCCAACCACGGCGGCGACGTCGACGTGTGGAGCGAGGAAGGGCGCGGGTCGACCTTCACCATCCGCCTACCCGCCGCGGTCGACCGGACCGGGTCCTCGCGCCCATCGCCCAGCCCTTCAGCAGAGCAGCCGCACCCGACCCGAGGAGACACCCCGGCATGACGCGCATCCTGGTCGTCGAGGACGAGATCTCGTTCTCGGACCCCCTGTCCTACCTGCTCCGCAAGGAGGGCTACGAGGTCGCCGTCGCCGAGACCGGACCCGAGGCGCTCGCCGACTTCGACCGGGCCGGTGCCGACCTCGTGCTCCTGGACCTGATGCTCCCGGGCCTGTCCGGCACCGAGGTATGCCGCGCGATCCGGTCGCGCTCGAACGTCCCCGTCATCATGCTCACCGCCAAGGACAGTGAGATCGACAAGGTCGTGGGTCTCGAGATCGGTGCGGACGACTACGTGACCAAGCCCTACTCGTCCCGCGAGCTGCTGGCCCGGATCAAGGCAGTGCTGCGCAGGCTGTCCGAGCCCGAGGACCTGCTGCCCGCCACGATCGAGGCCGGTCCGGTGCGCATGGACGTCGAGCGGCACATCGTCACCGTCTCGGGGGAGCCGACCCAGCTCCCGCTGAAGGAGTTCGAGCTGCTCGAGATGCTGCTGCGCAACACCGGCCGCGTGCTCACGCGCATGCAGCTCATCGACCGCGTCTGGGGCAGTGACTACGTCGGCGACACCAAGACGCTCGACGTCCACGTGAAGCGCTTGCGCGCCAAGATCGAACCCGACCCGGCCGACCCCCGGCACATCGTGACGGTGCGCGGACTGGGCTACAAGTTCGAGTCCGCCTGAGTCAGGGAGTCGCCGTCGCCGTGGGGGTGGCCGCGACGGGTGGGTTGGTCGGGGCGAGCGAGGCGTAGTACCCGCTGGCCGACAGCACCGGCACCACCACGACGACGGCGGGTGCGCTCGGCGACTGCACGCTGAGCGTGACGACGTCGCCGGGGCTGACCGGCACGCCCGGCAGCTGCACCTGGGTCGCGTCGGAGAGGCGACGTTCGGAGTGGGCCGGCGCCTCGGCATACACGGGCTGGCCCTGCGGCAGGGCGAACGCGATGCGCTGCGCCTCGCTGCTGTTGTTGCTGACCGACGCCGACAGCACGCCGGCCTTGTCCTTGCCGCCGCTGACGACGACGAGGTCGCGCAGCTGCACGGCGCCGAGGTCAACGGGGACACCGTCGGCCGCGACGTAGGGGACGTCGGTCTGCATCGGCGACTGCGTCTGGCAGGCCGAGAGCGCGAGGGCGGCACCGGCCACCGCGACCGGGAGCAGGCGTCGCAGCAAAGGGCGCGGACTGGTGGAACGGCCTCCGGAACGGCGGGCCAGCGGGGTTCGGCGGGTCACGGGAGACAGCCTACCGGCCGGGTGCCGGCCGCGCGCCGACCCTCTGCACCCGAGTGCGCACCCGTGCGCGTTGCACGGAAGTGACCATTCTGTCAAGACCGAATTCGTTGCCCCGCAAGGCCTTTGCGCGCCCCTGACCTGCGCAAACGCATTCTGGCTGGCTTTCCCGACGTCGGCGTGGCGTGATATTCTGAGAGTCGCGAAAGGGGAAAACAGCACATGGTTTTCAAGGTCGGCGAGACGGTCGTGTACCCCCACCACGGGGCTGCACTCATCGAAGAAATCAATACCCGCACGATCAAGGGCGAGGAGAAGATCTACCTCAAGCTCAAGGTGGCCCAGGGCGACCTGACGATCGAGGTTCCCGCAGACAACTGCGAGGACATCGGCGTCCGGGACGTCGTCGGACAGGAAGGGCTCGACAAGGTCTTCGCAGTCCTCCGCGCTCCCCACACCGAAGAGCCGACCAACTGGTCGCGCCGCTACAAGGCCAACCTCGAGAAGCTCGCCTCCGGCGATGTCATCAAGGTGGCCGAGGTCGTTCGCGACCTGTGGCGTCGTGACAAGGACCGTGGCCTGTCGGCCGGCGAGAAGCGCATGCTCGCCAAGGCTCGTCAGATCCTCGTCTCCGAGCTCGCGCTCGCCGAGAAGACCAACGAGGACAAGGCCGAGGCAATCCTCGACGAGGTGCTCGCCTCCTGAGCGTTGCCGTCGTCCTCGTCGCTGGAGGGCAAGGCACCCGGCTCGGCGCCACCCAGCCCAAGGCCTTCGTGGTCGTGGCGGGTATGCCGTTGCTCGAGCACGCCGTCCAGCGCGCCCTGACGGCGCCTGAGGTTTCACACGTAGTCGTGGTCGCGCCCGCTTCCCACCTGAGGGAGGCGGGCGCGATCGCGTCCCGGAGCAGCCGGCCCGACGACGTGGACGTGGTCGCCGGTGGCGCCGAGCGGACGGACTCCGTGGCAGCAGGTCTCGCGGCGCTGCGCCCCGACGACGGCATCGTGCTGGTCCACGACGCGGCCCGCGCCCTCGCGCCGGCCAGCTTGTTCTCCCGCCTGGTGCACGAGGTGCGGTCGGGGCACCCGGCCGTCGTCCCCGGCATACCCGTCACGGACACCGTCAAAGTGGTCGACGCGGCTGGTCGCGTCACCGCAACGCCTGACCGCACCCAGCTGCGGGCGATCCAGACACCCCAGGCGTTCCTGCGTGAGGTGCTGGTGCACGCCCACTCCTCAGGTGGGCAGGCGACCGACGACGCAGCCCTGGTCGAGCGGATGGGCGGCCACGTGCGCGTGGTCGACGGAGACCGGCTCGCCTTCAAGATCACGACGCCGGACGACTTGGCCCTGGCAGAACGCCACGTCGCGGACTAGGGCGTCAGGGCAGCCACGAACTCGTCCCACGGGGTCATCGGCCCAGCAAGGGCAGGCGCGTGGAGCGTGCTGATCCAGCCGTCGACGAGCCGGCCGCGCTCGATCAACAGATCGGGCACGAAGGCCGGCACCGGGAACCCCGCGCGCCAGACCGCCTTGGCGCTGCCCCAGTTGCCGGCGTGCGCCTCCCAGCGGACGGTCTGCCAGCCGAGGGTGTCGAAGGCGTGGACGACCACGAGCCGGACCGCCTCGGACATCACGCCCCGCCCCCGGAACGCCGGGTGGGTGACGTAGCCGAGATCGCCTGCACCGTCGTCCACGGGCAGCACCCGGAGGTCGATCGTCCCGGCATAGCGGCCCTCGACCTCGATGCCCCACGAGATGAGGACGGGTGAGGGTTCGAGCAGGCCCGAGAGGTAGTCCAGCGCCATCTCGCGGGTGTACTCCAGCGGGATCGTCGTGAAGCGCTTGGTCAGCGGGTCGACGCACCGTTCGTAGATCGCGTCGAGGTCGTCCGACGAGTGCGGCCGAAGGGTCACCAGGTCGCCGGCGAGGACGGGGACGGCCAGCGCCTGCGTCGGGGTGCTCATGCGCGGCAACGCTAACGGCTCGGGCGTGCCCGGCTCACCTCGTTATCCGGATCCCGGGAGTCCCGGGTGGTTGGATGGACGCCATGGGGACCACCGGTATGCCGCGCACGGGCGTGGGCGTGGACGTGCACGCCTTCGCGCCCGAGGGCTCGGGTCGCGAGCTGTGGCTGGGCGGCCTGCTGTGGCCGGGCGTCACCGGGCTCGAGGGGCACTCCGACGCGGACGTCGCCTGTCACGCGGCGTGCGACGCGCTGTTCTCGGCCGCCGGCCTCGGTGACCTCGGGGTGCACTTCGGCACCGACCGCCCTGAGCTCGCGGGGGCTTCGGGGTTGACCCTGTTGGGCGAGGCGGCCCGGCTCGTGCGCGAGGCGGGTTTCGAGATCGGCAACGTCGCCGTCCAGGTGATCGGCAACCGTCCGAAGATCGGGACGCGCCGTGCGGAGGCGCAGGAAGCCATGACAGGGTGCGCACTGGCACCGGTGTCGCTGAGCGGGACGACCACCGATGGCCTGGGGCTCACCGGTCGCGACGAGGGAATCGCCGCGATCGCGACTGCCCTCGTCCGCCCCACCAACTGAGGAGCCCCGCATGCCGCAGACCGTCAAGGGCGTCATCGCCCGCAGCAAGGGCGCCGACGTCGAGCTCGTCGACATCGTCGTCCCCGACCCCGGACCCGGCGAGGCCGTGGTCCAGGTCCACTCCTGCGGGGTCTGCCACACCGACCTGCACTACCGCGAGGGCGGCATCAACGACGAGTTCCCGTTCCTGCTCGGGCACGAGGCGGCGGGCGTCGTGGAGTCCGTCGGCGAGGGCGTCACCGAGGTCGCGCCGGGTGACTTCGTGATCCTCAACTGGCGCGCGGTGTGTGGGCAGTGCCGGGCCTGCGCCAAGGGCAAGCCCTGGTACTGCTTCAACACCCACAACGCCACGCAGAAGATGACTCTCGAGGACGGCACCGCGCTCAGCCCTGCGCTAGGCATCGGCGCCTTCATCGAGAAGACCCTGGTCGCCGCCGGGCAGTGCACCAAGGTCGACGCCGAGGCCGACGCGGCGGCCGTGGGCCTGCTCGGGTGCGGGGTGATGGCCGGATTCGGTGCCGCCGTCAACACCGGTGGCGTGGGTCGCGGCGACTCGATCGCCGTCATCGGGTGCGGTGGCGTCGGCAACGCCGCCATCGCCGGGGCCTCCGTGGTCGGTGCGACGACGATCATCGCCGTGGACGTCGACGACCGAAAGCTCGAGACTGCCAGGACCTTCGGCGCCACCCACACCGTCAACGGCAGGGACGAGGACGTCGTCGAGCGGATCCGTGAGCTGACGGGCGGGTTCGGCGCGGACGTGGTCGTCGAGGCGGTCGGCCGCCCGGAGACCTACGAGCAGGCCTTCTATGCCCGCGACCTGGCCGGCACGGTGGTGCTCGTCGGCGTCCCCACCCCCGACAAGCAGGTCACCCTGCCCATGATCGAGATCTTCGGCCGCGGTGGTGCGCTCAAGTCCAGCTGGTACGGCGACTGCCTGCCCAGCCGTGACTTCCCGATGCTGGTGGACCTCTACCGGCAGGGCCGGTTCGACCTCGACGCGTTCGTGTCGGAGCGCATCGCCCTCGGCGACGTAGAGGGTGCCTTCGACAAGATGGAACGCGGCGAGGTCCTCCGCTCGGTGGTGGTCCTCTGATGGCCGCGGCTGACGACCAGGACCCGGGTATGCCGGTCATCTCGCCCTCCGCGGGTGGCGTCCGCGTCGATCGGATCGTCACCTCCGGGACGTTCGAGCTGGACGGAGGCAGCTGGGAGGTGGACAACAACGTCTGGGTGGTCGGTGACGACAAGGAGTGCGTCATCATCGACGCGGCCCACGACGGCAGGAAGATCGTGAAGTCGATCGACCTCCAGCGCAGGGTCACCGCCGTCATCTCCACCCACGCCCACAACGACCACATCAACGCCGTCGCCGAGGTGTGCGACGGCACACGCGCCCCGGCATACCTGCATCCTGCGGACCGGATGCTCTGGGACCAGGTCTATCCCGTCACCCCCGACCGCGAGCTGGCTGACGGCCAGGTGATCACGGTCGGCGACGTCGACCTGCACGTGATCCACACGCCGGGCCACACTCCGGGGTCGTGCTCGCTCTACGCGCCGGCGCTCGACGTGGTCTTCACCGGCGACACCCTCTTCAATGGTGGACCCGGCGCGACAGGGCGGTCCTACAGCGACTTCCCGACCATCATCGAGTCGATCCGCGACCGGCTGCTCACGCTGCCTGACGAGACGGTGGTGCTGACCGGACACGGCGACTCGACCGTCATCGGGGCGGAGGCTCCGCACCTGCAGGAGTGGCTCGACCGCGGTCACTGACGACGGGTGCCAGCCCGGGTGCCCCTCGCCCGACCAGGACGGCGGCCACGAGCAGTGCCAGGCCGGCCACCGAGATGAGCCACTCCGCGAGGGTGAAGATCTCCATCCGTCGAACTCGGTAGTACATCGGGAGGGAGCTGTGTAGCAGCCACTGCGTGGTGACGATCGAGCAGACCCTCTCGATGGCGAGGAGCCCGAAGCCGCGCCCGCCCCACCGGGCCCAGCGCTCGCCGCCCCCGCGCTTGCGCACGACGTAGGCCGCGCCGAGCAGGCCGACGATGGTGAGCTCCGTCAGGACACTCACCCCCTCGATGCCGAACAGTCCCAACAGCACGACCAAACCCCCTGGTGCTCGATGTGGGGGCTCAACCTAGCGTTTCGGTGGGTGGTGCCCGCGCAGGTAGCCTTGCGCGCGTGAGTCTTCGCCTGTACGACACCGCCGCGCGCGAGCTGCGCGACTTCACCCCCCTGGTTCCCGGGCGGGTGGGCATCTACATCTGCGGGCTCACGACCCAGGGCGCACCCCACATCGGTCACGTGCGGTTCGCCGTGGCGTTCGACGTGCTGCGCCGGTGGCTCGAGGGTCGCCACGGCTACGACGTGACGCTCGTCCGCAACGTCACGGACATCGACGACAAGATCCTCGCCAAGTCCGCCGACGCGGGGGAGCAGTGGTTCGCGCTGTCCTACCGCAACGAGGTGGCGACGGCCGCTGCGCTCGACTCGCTCGGGGTGCTGGCCCCGACCTACGAGCCGCGCGCCACCGGCCACATTCCCGAGATGGTCGCCCTGATGGAGACCCTCGTGGACAAGGGCCACGCCTACGCCGCGACGGACGACAGCGGCGACGTCTACTTCGACGTCAAGAGCTTCCCCGAGTACGGCTCCCTGACGCACCAGAAGATCGACGACATGGAGGCCGCGGAGGACGCCGACCCCCGGGGCAAGCGTGACCCCCGTGACTTCGCCCTCTGGAAGGGACGCAAGGAGTCCGAGCCGGTCACCGCGTCCTGGGCCACTCCGTTCGGCACCGGTCGCCCGGGCTGGCACCTCGAGTGCTCGGCCATGGCACGGAAGTACCTCGGCGACTCCTTCGACATCCACGGTGGTGGCGTCGACCTCCGCTTCCCGCACCACGAGAACGAGCAGGCCCAGTCGCACGCCGCCGGCCTCGGGTTCGCGACCTACTGGCTGCACAACGCCTGGGTCACCGTGGGTGGCGAAAAGATGAGCAAGTCGCTCGGCAACAGCCTGATCGTCTCCGAGGTCACCAAGGTCGCCCGCCCGCTGGCGCTGCGTTACTACCTCACGGCGGCCCACTACCGGTCCACGATCGAGTACCACGAGGGCTCGCTGCGCGAGGCCGAGGCGGCCGTCGAGCGCATCGAGGGCTTCCTCGCCCGCGCCTTGCGCGCCCTCCCCGAGGGAACGTCCACCGCGCCGGACCACACCACCGTGCCTGAGGCGTATGCCGCGGCGATGGACGACGACCTGAACGTCTCGGGCGCGCTCGCCGTGGTCCACGACACCGTCCGGGCGGGCAACACCGCCATCGACGACGGTGACGACGAGGCGTTGGCGACCGCGTTCGGCGCCGTCGTGGCCATGACCGACCTGCTCGGCATCAACCCGCTCGACCCGCACTGGGGCGGCGGCAGCGATGCCGGTGCCGGAGACGCCCACCATGCGCTCGACGCACTGGTCCGCGTGCAGCTGGACGCCCGCGCGGCGGCCCGGGCGGCGCGCGACTTCGCCACGGCGGACGCGATCCGCGACCAGCTGGGCGCGGCCGGCATCGTCATCGAAGACACGGCGTCGGGAGCGAACTGGTCGCTCGCCCGCCGCGAGAGCTGAGAGGAACACCCATGGCTGGCAACTCCCAGCGACGTGGCGCCGTTCGCAAGGGCGCGTCGAAGAAGGGGCCCCAGGTCGGTTCCGGCGGTCAACGTCGTCGCGGCCTCGAGGGCAGGGGCCCGACGCCCAAGGCCGAGGAGCGTCCCAAGCACAAGGCCAACCGGATGGCCACCGCCGCCGAGAAGCGAGCGGGCGGATCCAGGTCGGGCGGGCCCAAGCCGGGCGCTCGACCCAGCGCCAGCCGCGGTGGATCCCGCCGGGGCAAGGTCTCGAGCGAGATCGTCGCCGGGCGCAACTCGGTCGTCGAGGCGTTGCGTGCCGAGGTGCCCGTGACCACGATGTACGTCGCCGGCCGGATCGACTCCGACGACCGGGTCCGGGAAGCCCTCAAGATCGCCACCGCCAGGGGCATCGCGATCCTGGAGACCCCGCGCGGCGAGCTGGACCGGCTCACCGACGGTGCGGTCCATCAGGGCCTGGCCCTGCAGGTCCCGCCGTACGAGTACGCGCACCCCCACGACTTCATCGACCCGGAAGCACCCGGCATACCCCTCGTGGTTGCCCTCGACGGCATCACCGACCCCCGCAACCTCGGCGCGATCATCCGCTCGGTGGCGGCGTTCGGCGGCCACGGCGTGGTCGTGCCCGAGCGTCGCTCGGTCGGCATGACCGCCAGCGCCTGGAAGACGTCGGCGGGTGCCGCAGCCCGAGTCCCCGTGGCGCTGGCCGCCAACCTGACGCGCGCGCTGGAGGAGTACCGCAAGGCGGGCTTCTTCATCCTCGGGCTCGACATGGAGGGCGACGTCCAGCTGCCCGACCTCGAGCTCGCGACCGAGCCGATCGTCATCGTGACCGGGTCGGAGGGCAAGGGGCTGTCCCGCCTGGTCAGGGAGAACTGCGACCAGATCGTGTCCATCCCCATGTCCTCGGCCGTCGAGTCCCTCAACGCAGGCATCGCCACGGGAGTCGCGCTGTACGAAGTCGCACGACGTCGGGCGATCTGACCACACGAAACGGGACGAATCCGCTAGCGTTTCGCCCTGTCGCGCCCATGGGGGAGCGGCGCTCGAACACTCGAAGGGACCAACCGCATGTCTGACTACGGCACCCCGCCGCCTCCTCCGCCCGCGCCCGGCTTCAGCCAGGCGACCGCCGGGGGCACGCCGCCGCCGAACTACCTCGTGTGGGCGATCCTGTCCACCATCTTCTGTTGCCTCCCGCTGGGCATCGCCTCGATCGTCTTCGCGGCCCAGGTCAACGGCAAGTGGCAGGCGGGCGATGCCGCCGGCGCCCGCGCCTCGTCCGAGAAGGCGAAGCGTTTCGCCATGATCGCGGCTGTCGTCGGCATCGTCGTCAACGGCCTCTACTTCGCCTTCGTCCTGCCGAACCTGAACAAGTAGGTCTCGGTCTCCGAGGCAGCCATGACCGCCGTGGTACCGCAGCGCCCCGCACCACCCGTCGCCGCACGGGGGCTCGGGGCGCTGCGTGTGCCCGGCCTGGCCCTGGCCGCGGCCGCGGCCGTGACCACCCTCGTTGCGGTGGTCGACCCCAACCAGCCGGGTCACTACCCGACGTGCCCCTTCCTGGCGGTGACCGGCTACTACTGCCCGGGGTGCGGCTCGCTGCGCGCCCTGCACGACCTCGCCCACGGTGACGTTGCGGGCGCCTTGGCCCGCAACCCCCTGATGGTGCTCGCCGCGGGCGGCCTCCTCGTGGCCTTCGTCCTCTGGGCGCGGCGGCTGTGGCGCGGACTGCCGCGGACCTGGGTGGCGCCTCCCCGGCTCCTGTACGCGTTGCTGACGCTGGTGCTGGCGTTCTGGGTGCTGCGCAACGTGCCCGGCTGGACCTGGCTGTCGCCCGTCTGAGCGGGCCCGCCGATCCGTCCGTTTGGCCCTTCCCTAGCTGACTCCCGGCGCGAGTCGGGTTGCGTCCGCTAGCGTTTCGCCCTGTCGCGCCCATTGGGGGGAGCGGCGCCCGCACACCCCGAAGGGACGCAATCGCAATGTCTGACTACGGCAACCCGCCGCCTCCGCCGGCCGCGACCGGCTACAACCCCGCTGGAGTGGCTGGCGCCCCGCCGCCGAACTACCTGGTCTGGGCGATCCTGTCGACCATCCTGTGCTGCCTGCCGCTCGGGGTCGCGTCCATCGTCTACGCGGCCCAGGTCAACAGCAAGTGGCAGGCGGGCGATGTCGCCGGCGCAGCCGACGCCTCGGAAAAGGCCAGGAAGTTCGCGATGTGGTCGGCGATCGCTGGCGTGGCGGGCGCCCTGGTGTGGCTCTTCTTCGTGGTCGTGGTCGCCGCCATGAGCAACGGTTCCTGACTCTCAGCCAGGAGCCACCTGGTCATAGGTGCCGGTGGACCTGGTCAGTCAGCCCTTGGGCGTCTCGACCACGACGGTGCTGAGGATCTTGTCCGCGAACGTCTGTCGCTTGTCGTCCCAGAGCGGCCAGAGGTAGCCGACGTAGGCGAACCCGTCCAGCGTGTGCGCCAGGTCCCGCACGAACGCCATCCCGGCGCCGATCGGCTGTCCCGTGCCCTCGTCGACCAGCCTGATGCCCATCACCTTCTTGCCCACGCTCTGTCCCGTGCGGCCCTGCTTGAAGGCGCGGTTCCAGATCTGGATGCCGAGCATCAGGAGCAGGCCCGCGAGCACGAGCAGGCCTCCGCCGACCATCAGGCCCGGGTTGCCCTCCGTGGTCGGCGCGTAGTCCGAGTGCCTGCTGTCGGACCCGCCTGAGTCCGGCGCGCCGACGACGAACAGGATGAGCCCCACGACGTAGGGCACCAGGCCGAGCAGCTGGAGCAGGCTGTCAAGGAGCATGGCCGCCACCCGGGTGCCCCAGCCGGCGAGCGGCCCCCAGGGCGAGCCGACCCCGTATGCCGTCTGGCCGGCATACCCGTGGGGTGCGCCGTAGGCGGGCGCCTGAGTCCATGGCTGCGCCGGCTGGGGCGGGAGCGGTGCGGTTGGCTGGTCGGGCTGGTCGGGCACTGTTCCCCCTGCGGTCGGCGCACGTCGTTGGTCGTGCGGGCGCCGTCACCCTAGCGGTGCTAGGCCTGGTGCCGAGGCGAAGGGCGCGGGTCGTCGTCGACGGTGTCGTCGAACATCGCCACCACCGGCATCTCGACGGTGTCGACGCCCACCACGGTCGCCTCGTCGGGCTTGCTCGGAAGCACCGTCGACACGTAGTCGCGGATCGCGTCCTCGATCGGCATGTCGCGCCCGGCCCGCTCGGAGAGGTACCAGCGGTGCTCAAGGACCTCGTGGAACAGCTCAGCGGGTTCGAGCTTGCCGGCCAGGTCGCGGGGGACGGTGCGGGTGATGGGTTCATAGATCTTGGCCAGCCAGTCGTGCGCGACGATCTCCTCGTCGTCGTTCTGGCGGTCGGTGTCCGCGCGGTAGGAGTCGAGGTCGTTGAGCAGCCGACGAGCCTGGTTCTCCTCGACGTCGAGGCCGGTGAGCCGCAGCAGGCGCCGCGAGTGGTGGCCGGCGTCGACGACCTTGGGCTGGATCTGGATCGTCGTCCCCCCGATGTCGGTCGAGATCGAGAGCTCGTCGACGTCGAAGCCGAGCTCGTTGAGGCGGCGGATCCTCTCGTCGACGCGCCACCGGTCCCCACTCTCGAACCGCTCGAGGCCCGTGAGCTCGGCCCACAGGTCGCCATAGCGGGTGACGATGCGGTTGGACGTGTCGACCGGGTCGACGCCGGCCTCGAGGAAGCCGCCGGCCTCGAGGTCCATCAGCTCGCCGGCGATGTTGACGCGAGCGATGTCGAGGTCGTGCTCGCGCTGCCCTGAGGTCAGCGTCTGGTGCAGCTCACCGGTCTCCGCGTCGACGAGGTATGCCGCGAACGCGCCGGCATCGCGGCGGAACAGCGTGTTGGACAACGACACGTCGCCCCACCAGAAGCCGACGAGGTGCAGCCGGACCAGCAGCACGGCCAACGCGTCGATCAGTCGGGTCGAGGTATCAGGGCGCAGCGACTGGCTGAACAGGGCGCGGTAGGGCAGCGAGAACTGGAGGTGCCGGGTGATGAGGCAGGCGTCGAGGGGTTCGCCGTCGGTGTCCTCCCGTCCGCTGACGACGCCGAACGGCACGACACACGGCAGGTCGAGCTTCCCCAGCATCCGCAGCATCTGGTACTCGCGCGCCGCGATGTCGGCCTTGATCTCCTTGACGGCCAGGACCCGTCCCGAGAGCTTGACGAACCGCACCACGTGCCGCGAGATGCCGCGGGGAAGGGCAGCGAGGTGCTCCTCCGGCCAGGTCTCGAGGGGGAGCTCCCAGGGGAGGTCCAGCAGGGCCGGGTCAGGTCGTGCCGCGGTGATCTGTAGTGCCACGTCCTCAGCCTCGCTCTGGTGTCGTGGGCAGCGTCAACATCGTTCCACACAGGTGAGATCCACGCCTGTGGCCATGAATCGTCGGGCCATGAATCGTCGGGCCAGAAACCGAGGTGGGCCGCCCCCCCCCCCCGGGGCCCGCCCCCCCTTCTTGGGGGGCTTGCGGCCGTCGACACGGGCGATGAACGGCTTCTCCGGTGCGTCGCTGTCCTCGTCGGCCTCGATGTGCTGGTGCACCTTGGCGGACCCGTAGATGTAGGCGTCCGCGCCGAGCTCCTCGACCACGTCGACGGTGACGGGAATGCCGCCGCCGGACTCGGTGGTCAGCTCGAGGTCCTCGGGTCGCACGCCCATCGTGATCGACTTGCCGTGCGCCTTCGCCAGGACCTCGCGGTCGACCGGCATCACGCTGCCACTGACCTTGACGCCGCCGTCAGCGACATCGACGTCGAGCAGGTTCATGGCCGGCGAGCCGATGAAGCCGGCGACGAAGACGTTGTTCGGGTGGTCGTACATGCGGCGCGGGGTGTCGCACTGCATGAGGAGGCCGTCCTTGAGGACCGCGACGCGGTCACCCATCGTCATGGCCTCGACCTGGTCGTGGGTGACGTAGACGGTGGTGACACCGAGTCGGCGCTGCAGCGAGGCGATCTGGGTGCGCGTCTGGACGCGGAGCTTGGCGTCGAGGTTCGACAGCGGCTCGTCCATGAGGAACACCTGGGGGGAGCGCACGATCGCGCGACCCATCGCGACGCGCTGGCGCTGGCCACCGGAGAGGGCCTTCGGCTTGCGCTCGAGGTACTGCTCGAGGTCGAGGATCTTGGCGGCCTCTTCGACGCGCTTGCGGATCTGACCCTTGTCGACGCCGGCGATCTTGAGCGCGAAGCCCATGTTGTCGGCCACCGTCATGTGGGGGTAGAGCGCGTAGTTCTGGAACACCATCGCGACGTCGCGGTCCTTGGGGGACAGGTTGGTGACGTCACGGTCACCGATCCAGATCTTGCCGGCGTTGACCTCTTCGAGGCCCGCGAGCATGCGCAGGGAGGTGGACTTGCCACATCCGGAGGGACCGACCAGGACGAGGAACTCGCCGTCCTCGATGTCGATGTTGAGCTTGTCAACCGAGGGCTTGTCGTTGCCCGGGTAGAGCCGGGTTGCCTCGTCGAACTTGACTGTTGCCATGGCTTCGTTGCCTTTCCTTCACCGGCAGGAACGTGCCGGACGATCCGTTGTAAAGGGTGCTGCCGCCGCTGACGTCGGTGTCCGCGGTGGCCTCAGTCTGGCCCAGCAGGGGGCGTTGCGCCAGTGCTGGTCCGGCCGGCGGGCGGGTGGATGAAAACGTTTGCGCAGGCGACAGGTATGCCACGGAGCCGCAGCGCGCACGCGGCATACCTGAAAGTTCTTGCAGGGTGTCGGCGGTCAAGCCTGCAAGTTCTTGCTACCGTCGCGGCCATGAAGGCGAGACTGGCTGACATCGCGGCGCATGCCGACGTCAGCGAGGCGACCGTCAGCAGGGTGCTCAACGGCAAGCCCGGGGTGGCCGAGTCCACCCGCGAGGCCGTGCTCACCTCGCTGGACATCCTGGGTTACGACCGCCCGTCGCGGCTGCGGCGCAAGACCGCCGACCTCGTCGGGCTGATCGTCCCGGAGCTGACCAACCCGATCTTCCCGGCGTTCGCGCAGATCATCGAGACGGCGCTCGCCCGGCACCAGTTCACGCCGGTGCTGTGCACGCAGACCCCGGGCGGGGTGCACGAGGACGAGTACGTGCAGATGCTGCTGGACCGTGGCGTCGCCGGGATCATCTACGTCTCGGGCCAGCACGCCGACGTCACGACCGATCCCGAGCGGTACATCACCCTGCGCGAGCGCGAGCTGCCGATCGTGCTGGTCAACGGCTACTGCGAGGGCATCGACGCGCCCTTCATCTCCAACGACGACGTCGCCTCGATGGAGCTCGCGCTGACCCACCTCGTCCAGCTCGGCCACACCCAGATCGGGCTGGCCGTCGGGCCGGAGCGCTTCGTCCCGGTCATCCGCAAGATCGACGGGTTCCGCGCGTCGATGAGGAACCTGCTCGGTCGCGACGACGTCGACGAGCTCATCGAGCGGACCATGTTCTCCGTCGAAGGTGGCGACACCGCCGGGGCGCGGCTGATCGAGAAGGGCTGCACGGCCGTCGTCTGCGGCTCGGACCTGATGGCCCTGGGCGCGATCCGGGCGGCACGGCGGGCTGGCAAGCAGGTGCCGGCGGACTTCTCGGTGGTGGGGTACGACGACTCGCCCCTCATCGCGTTCACCGACCCGCCGCTGACGACCGTGCGCCAGAGCGTCCAGGCGATGGCCGAGGCCGCCGTCGGAGCCCTGCTCGACGAGATCGCCGGGGAGCCCTCTCCGCGAGCCGAGTACGTGTTCCGGCCCGAGCTCGTGGTGCGCGCCTCCACCGGCGCCGCGCCAACCCGCTGACCGCTGCTGCGACTTGTTGCGTCCTGGTGGTCACGGGAGGCCTGGGATCGGGGGTCGGTGACGATCTGCCGGCAACACGTCGGKGTGGGTTGGACTTGTTGCGTCCTGGTGGTCACGGGAGGCCTGGGATCGGGGGTCGGTGACGATCTGCCGGCAACACGTAGGCACTGGGCGCCGGTCAGCGGGTGTAGAGCCTCGCCTTGGCTGTCTTCACGTGAAGGGTCTCGGGGGTGCCCTGGATCGTCACGTCGCCAGGGATATCGATCCACTCGCCACCGTTGACGCGGAACTCGCCCGTGTACGTGGCATCGGCCCGGACCGTGAAGTCGCCGGACTTCGCGTACGACTTGGTGATGTCGCCCTCCGGATAGGGACCTCCCAGAGAGGTGGTTGGTCCGCTCGTCGTGCCATCACCGTAGACGTAGGTGATGCTCTTGGCGCGCGGCCGGATCTCCACCCGGAAGCCCGCCATCCGCGCCCGGTCCGCGTGGTCGATCTCGCCCGGTTCGTAGCCGGCGTCCGGCCACCGGGTCTCGAAGTACGTCGGCAGGGTCACCAGGGTCACGTTGCCCTTGGGCTGGACCTCCAACGTCGGCCTCGCGAACGCGGTGTCGTGGAACGCCGCGAGGACCATCGCCATCGTCACCACCGGCCGCGCGCCCGGCGCGTCCTCGGGGAAGCACGTGATCCCGTACTGCACCCACGGCCCAGTCGCACTCCCCGCAGCGTCAACGGTGCGACGGAACAACCGCACACTCGGCCCGAGCCCCTGCTGATCGGTGTTTCCGGCGCAGTACTGGGCTGCGGCCGTGCACAGGTCGTCGGGGTTCGCGGAGTCCGGACTGTTGGTCCCACAGTTCGCGACGGAGCCGTATTCGTAGAGGGTCGGAGCCTTGGCAGCCTTCGCCGCAGCTGCATCCGCCTTGATCCGCCGCAGCTCTGCTCGATCGTAGGCGTTCACTCGCGCTCCGCCCTGGATTGTCCCGCCTCCAAAGGCGGCAGAGGCGGGCAGCGCACCAAGGAGGATGAGGAACAGAGACAAGAGGCCAGCTCGGCTTACGCGACGTCGTAAAGAATCCACTGATCCCCCTTCCAGGTGAGGGCGACAGTTCGCGTGAGCTTTTGGTATGGATCCGTCAGGACGACAGCGCCCTGGGCATCGATGACGTCGACCTTCTTTTGGGTCATCTGCACATGGATGTGGGTCTGGTCCTTGAACCCGCCGACTGAAACGACGGACTGGATGCTGATGGGACTCGACCGGTACCGCTGTCTCTTCGCCACCAGTTCGGTGGCCGTCTTCTGAAGGTCCTTGCAGGACAGGCAACCCGGGTCGCTGAGCGGCGGGATCAGGCTGGCATCGGGCTTGGTCCAGGCAAGGGCAGCCTGCTCGAGGAAGAAGCGCACGAAAGTCTCGGCGCCTTCCGGGGTGTGCGCCCTTGCCGCCGCCGGGATGTCCACGGCAGCAGTCGTGGGAGGCGAGCTCATCGTCGCCGACCTGCTCGGCGGTGAGCTCGTCGCACTCGTCGACGTCGTCGAACCTCCAACCGGCGGGTCGTCGCCCCCAGACGAACACCCCACCAAGGCCAGCGCCACGCCAAGGCCGGACGTGGCATACGCACGCACAGAACCCACGGTTGATCCCCCTCAGTAGCCCCCGCTACCCGATCGCACGCGACTCTACGCAAACAGATGACAACTGGCCCAGCGCCATCCACAGCGCGGACACCCGCCGAGACCGCCCTACCGCGCGGAGCGTCGGTCGAACACCAGCCGCAGGACCTCGGCGGCGTCCTCGGGGGAGTCGACGCGGAACCGCGCAGCGGTCTCGCCGGGACCGACCTTGACGGTGAGGTCGTCCGGCCCGAGCGCCCGGAACGCGTCCTCGTCGGTCACGTCGTCGCCGACGTAGGTGACGACGTCCGCTCCCACCTCGTCGCGCAGCGCCACCAGCGCGGTGCCCTTGTCCGCTCGCACCACACTCACCTCCACCACGTGCTTGCCGTGCAGCACGTGCAGTCCGGTATGCCGGGTGGTGACCTCGAGCGCCGCCGCCTCGGCATCGCGCGCGGCGGACTCGTCGGCCATCCGGCGGGTGTGGAGGACCACGGCGGTCGGCTTGAACTCGAGCGAGACACCGGGGGGCAGTCCGACGCACAGGTCCTTGAGGTCGTCGGTGACCCGGTGGAGCGCCTGTGCTTCGTCGTCGCTCAGGCCGCGACCGACCTCGGAGCTGGTCTCCGCCCCGTGGCTGCCGATCCGCACCACGGCGCTGTCGGCCAGGCCGGTGAGCTGAGTCAGGGTCGAGAGGTCGCGCCCGGACACCACCGCGGCATACGTGGAGGGAAGGGCCGCCAGGCCCTCGAGGCTCTCGATCGTGCCCGGTAGGGCGCGCGAGGCCATCGGGTCGTGGACGAGGGGCGCGAGCACGCCGTCGAAGTCAGACGCGACGAGCACTGTTGTCGCAGAAGCGAACTCGTCGATTGCCTCCGTCAGTTCCGGGGGCAGGCTCACGGGATGGATTCTTCGGCATTGCGCAGGTCGCGCGCCTTGCGGTCGGCCGTGGCGTGCTCGTCGTCGGCCTTCTGCTCCTTCGTGGTGCGCTGCGGTCGATCCGGGGCGACGGCGAGGGCTTCGAGGAACCGGGAAGCCCACCGCTGCACGTCGTGGTCGGCGACGCGGCGACGCATCGACCGCATCAGGCGCCGCTTCTCCTTCTCGGGCGTCTCGATCGCCCGCATGATCGTCTGCTTCAGTCCCTCGATGTCGTGTGGGTTGCAGACGAACGCCTGGTGCAGCTCGTGGAAGGCCCCCGTGAACTCCGAGAGCACCAGCGCACCGCCCTCGTCGTGGCGGCAGGTGACGTACTCCTTGGCGACGAGGTTCATGCCGTCGCGCAGCGGCGTCACGAGGACGACGTCGGCGGCGAGGTACAGCGCTGCCATCTCCTGCCGCGGGTAGGAGTGGTGGAGGTACTGGACCGCAGGCGAACCGATGCGACTGTGCTCTCCGTTGAGGCGTCCGACCTCGCCCTCGATCTCGTGCCGCAGCTCGCGGTACGCAGCCACCCGCTCGCGGCTCGGCGTGGCCACTTGCACAAAGACCTCGTTGGGCGGCGAGACCTGGCCCTCCTCGAGGAGCTCCCCGTAGGCCTTGATCCGGTGCCCGATGCCCTTGGTGTAGTCGAGTCGGTCCACGCCGAGGAGCAGCGTGCGGGGGTTGCCGAGCGACTCGCGGATCTCCTTGGCGCGCTGCTGGGTCTCGGGCTGTTTGGCGACCGCCTCGAGCCCGACGTAGTCGATGGAGATCGGGACGGCGCTGGCCCGCACCCGCCGGCTGTCGTCGGCGCGCGAGACCGAGACCGTGTCCCCCTTGGTGGGCAGTCCCAGCAGCTGCCGGCAGGCACGGACGAAGTTCTGCGCGTCCGCGACCCGCTGGAACCCGAGGTAGTCCGCTCCGAGCAACCCCTCGAGCACGGCCCGGCGCCAGGGCAGCTGGGCGAACAGCTCGACCGGCGGGAAGGGGATGTGGTCGAACCAGCCGATCCGCACGTCCGGACGCAGCTCGCGAACCATCGCGGGCACCAGCTGCAGCTGGTAGTCGTGCACCCACACCGTCGCGCCCTTCGCGGCGACCTCGCAGACCGCCTCCGCGAACCGACGGTTGACCGTCTCGTAGGCGGTGAACCAGTACCGGTGGAACGACGCCGGGACGATGACGTCGTGGTAGATCGGCCAGAGCGTGTCGTTGCTGAAGCCCTCGTAGTAGTGGGCGACCTCGTCCTCGGACAGGGGCACGGGGCGCAAGTACATGTCGTCCTCGACGAACGGCTCGGGGGACTCGCCCGCCTCTCCGTGCCACCCGACCCAGGCACCCTCGCGGCCGCGCATGACCGACTCCATGGCGGTGACCAGACCGCCCGGGCTGGTCCGCCAGGACTCCTGCCCGTCGGCGTCCACGACCCGGTCCACGGGCAATCGGTTGGCGGCGATGACCAGGTCGAACTGCTGCTGGCTGCGAGGCACAGGAAATCAACTCCACGGTGTAGTTGCAGTGGCAACCCTATGTCGCGAGCCGACCTGACGGCACACGGCGCCTCGGCCGTGGGAGCTCTCCGGCGGGTATGCCGCGTGCGTGGGCTCCCCCTAGCGGTGGCACTCCCGGCGGTCTACCGTCTGAGCATGAGGATCTCGGATGTCGTGCGTCGCAAGGGTGGCCAAGTGGTCACCATCCGCTCCGAGGAGACCGTGGAACGGCTGCTCGACCTGCTCGCCGAGCACCGCATCGGTGCGCTCGTCGTGAGCGACGACGGTGAAAGCGTGACCGGCATCGTCAGCGAGCGTGACGTCGTGCGCCACCTGCACAGCGACGGCGCAGCCGTGCTCCTGGCGCCAGTGGGCTCGATCATGACGGCCGACGTCCAGACGTGCGGGCCCGATGTCCAGATCGACGAGCTGGCCCGCACGATGACCGACCTGCGCATCCGCCACGTACCCGTCGTGGTCGATGGCAAGCTGCACGCGATCGTCAGCATCGGCGACATCGTCAAGCACCGGATCGACGAGCTCCAGTCGGAGCGTGACCAACTTGTTGGGTACATCCAGCAGTAACCTCACCCGTTTCCCAGGGGTCCCTCACGTACCGTAGGGGGATGACGGCGCAGGACGCAGGGGGATGACGACCGAGGCGATGGAGGGCAGCGGCCGGTCCGTCGCGCCCGACGGGCTCCGGATCGGCCCGTACCGCCTCATCCAGCAGCTCGGCGAGGGCGGCATGGGAGTGGTCCACCTGGCGCTGGACCCCAGTGGCAGGGCCGTGGCGCTCAAGCTGTTGCGCCCGCACGTGGCGCACGACCGGGACGCCCGCACCCGCCTGGCGCGCGAGGTGCAGGTCCTGCGTCGCATCGACGACCACCGTGTCGCGGCCGTGATCGACGCCGACCTCGACGGCGAGCGGCCCTACCTCGTGACCCGCTACGTCCCCGGTCCGGCGCTGGACGACGTGGTGAAGGAGTCCGGCCCGATGCGTGGCGGCGAGCTGCTCCGCCTGGGCCGTGGCCTCGCGGACGCCCTCCACGCCATCCACGCCGCCGACGTCATCCACCGCGACCTCAAGCCCGGCAACGTGCTGCTCCTCGACGGTGACCCGGTGCTGATCGACTTCGGCATCGCCCACGTCGCCGACGACATCCGGATCACCATGACCGGGCTGGTCATGGGGACGCCCGGCTACCTGTCCCCCGAGGTCGTCGAGGGCGCGCCGGTCACCGAGGCGACCGACTGGTGGGGATGGGCCGCCACCCTGGCCTACGCCGCCAGCGGCGCCCCGCCCTTCGGCCGCGGACCGATGGACGTGGTCCTGACCCGGGTCAGCCGGGGCGAGGCCGACCTCACCGGGGTCGACCCGCGCCTCGCCCCACTCCTGTATGCCGCGCTGTCGCCCCAGCCGCGCCAGCGCCCCGACTCCGACGAGGTCGTCGACGCGCTGGAGCGCTACGCCACCGGGCAACCGGTGACCGAGGCGCTCGCGACGCCCCCGCGGCATACCCAGGTGTTGGAGAACCGTCCCACCGCACGCTGGGAACGCCCTGCGGTCGCCGCCGGGCCCGTCGCCCTGCCTGTCGAACCGGAATGGGCCCAAGAGCCGCAGTGGGTGTCCGACGGGCAGTGGGCGCCGGAACCCGAGCAGGACCTCGTGCCCTGGGACGAGCCCGAGGGCGAGCCGTCCGAGTGGCAGGCCGCCTGGGAGGGGGAGGTCGGCGAGCCGGACCCGCGCATCGGCCGCCCGGCGCGCACCGGCACCCTGCTGGCCCTGCTCACCGTCGTGGTCGCCGCGGCGGCGGGCTTCCCCGTGGTGGCTGTCGCGGTCGCAGTGCTCTGGTCGTGGGCGGCCCGCACCGCGGACCGCTCGGTGACCTCGCTCGTGCTGCGTCGCCACCACCGCGGCCGCCGCCGGTCCGACATGCCGCTGGCCGTCGTCGCGAGCCCCTGGCACCTCGTCGTGGGGGCGCTCGCGACCGTCGTCAGCGCGATCCTGCCCCTGCTCGTCGGGATCTGTGCGGTGTTCAGCGCAGCCCTGGCCACAGTGGCGGTCAACAGCGGCTCGCCGCACCCGAACTCCTCGGCCCCGCTGGCCGTGGGCGCCCTGGTCGCCGCGTTGATGGCGTGGTGGGGCCCGGGTGGGTCGGGCCTGCGCCGCGGCACCCGAAGCATCATCCGCGGAGTCAGCCCCAGCCCGCTGGCGACCCAGGTAATGGTGGTCCTGCTGCTGCTTGCGGCTGGCGCGCTCGCCGTGTGGAGCCTGCAGAACTCCGGTGTGCCGCAGTGGTGGCCGACCGAGGCGCCGTCGGGGCTGCTGTCCGGCGTCGGCCTCACCGCATGACGGACGGCACCGAGGGCAGGCCGCCCAGGCCACGACCGGTCAAGCGTCGTCCGGTGCTGCGCCAGAGCCGGATCTGGCGGGGGGAGGAGCTCACCGAGACGCTTCCGATGATCGAGAGCCTGCGACACACCCCCTACCGCAACCCGCGTGTGCTCCAGGCGGCCGCCGAGGAGCGTGAGGCCAGGGCGTCCCTGGACCTGGCGCTGCGGGTCGGCGAGCTGATGCTGCGTTGTGGCGCGGGCGCACCGCAGGTCGAGTCGTCCGTGGTGGCGGTGGCCGCCGCGGCCGGGTTGGACAACCTCGAGGTCGACATCACGCTCCAGTCGCTGCTGATCCAGTGCTCGACCGGTTCGGGGGTTCCGATCACCATGCTCCGGGTCGTGCGCTCGTCGACCCGCGACTTCGCCCGGCTGACGGCCGTGCACGAGTTCGTGGAGAACCTCGTCGCCGGCTCGTACGACCGGGAGGCGGCGGCCGAGCAGCTGCGCGAGATCCGGCGCGCGCCTCGGTTCTGGCCCAAGTGGACGGTTCGTGGCTCCCTCGGGCTGCTCGCCGCGGCCATCGCCGTCATGCTCGGCGCCGGTGTGGTCGCCGCCCTGGTTGCGGGGATCTCGGCCCTCCTGGTGGGGTATGCCGCCCGCGTCCTCGGCCGCGGAGGCCTCCCGGACTTCTACCAGTGCGCCATCGGCGGCTTCCTGGCGACGACGATCGCGTGGGGCGCCTTCAGCCTGGGTGCTGCCGGCTGGCTGCCCGTGTCGTCATCCGACTTCGCCTTCATCGTGGCCGGTGGCATCACGGTGCTGCTCCCGGGTCGAACCGTCGCCTCCGCGTTCGAGGATGCGATCTCGGGCTACTCGGTCACGGGTGCGGGCCGGATGTTCGCTGTCCTCCTGACCACGGCGGGGATCATCCTGGGGGTGGCCACGGGCCTGTCCCTGACGTTCGCGCTGACGAGTGCTTTCGACCTCGAGCTCGCCTCTCCCTCGATCATGGCGACGCGGGCACTCGACGCCCCTGTGGTGCTGGCCGTGGTGGGAGCGTTCGTCGTGGGCGTGGCGGGCGCGGTGTCGCTGCGGAGCCGGCGGCTGCTGGTCATCCCGTGTGGGCTGCTCTGCGCCGTCGGGGTCGCCGTGTCACTCGCGGTGTCCCGGGTCGACGGGCTCGGCCAGCTCGCGGCGGCCGGCAGCGCGGCCATCGTGCTGGGATGTGCCGGCCGACTGCTCGCCCTGCGCATGGGTGCCCCGGCCATGGTGCTCGTCGTGCCCGCGTCCTACGGGCTGTTGCCGGGTCTGGCCATCTTCCGAGGGCTCTACGAGATGGTGAACGGCTCGTCGGCCAACTCCGGGAGCCTGTCCCTCCAGGGCGGGCTGACCACCCTGCTCGGGGCGATGGCGGTGCTGCTCGCGATCGCGGCCGGCAGCGTGCTGGGGGAGTTCATGGCCGCGCCGTTCGACCACCGCATGGTGCAGAAGCGGCGGGCCCGCCGTCGCTGACAGCCGAGCGCTGTTGACAGTCGGGCGCTGTTGACCGCAAGTCTTGCGGCGGCGGCCTTCCGTCAATATCGCCGAGTCGCTTGTCGCGGCGGTCAGGGCCCTCTACGGTGGACAACCTGCGCAAATGCGCTCACACAACTGCACACGGCATACCCAATCAGCCATGCACATCCACCGCGCCGAGCCTCGTCAGGTGGATGTCTTGCCGGAAGATCTCCGGGCAGACGAGGACGGGGGACCCAATTCGGCCACCACGGTGGCCTTGGGGTGAAGTCGGCTCCGGCCGACCGGGCACCTGACAGCCCGAACCCGACAGCTCACCCCGCAGGCGCCGGTCAGGAGAGGAACCCCCCCGCCATGTTCTATGCCCCGAAGCACTCTGCTCGGAAGGTCAACCCCGTCCGCCGTCGAGTGACCGGTGTCGCCGTCGCCGGTGTCGCCACCGTCGCGGGAGGCATGGCGACCGCGACCTCCGCGTCGGCCTCGACCGTCTGGGACCGGGTTGCCGCCTGTGAGAGCGGTGGGAACTGGGCCATCAACACGGGCAACGGCTACTACGGCGGACTGCAGTTCTCCGACCGCACCTGGGATGCCTTCGGCGGTGAGCGCTATGCCGCGACCGCGAACCGCGCCTCCAAGGCCCAGCAGATCTCGGTCGCCCAGAAGGTCCTCTCCTCCCAGGGGCCCGGTGCCTGGCCGACCTGTGGGGCCCGGGCCGGACTGACCCGCGCCAACGGCGGGGCGGTCAACGCCGGGTCGACCACGACGCAGACAGCCGCGTCGCGGTCGGTGGTGCGCAAGGCCCCCGCGACCTCCTCTGCACGGTCGTCCGCGGGCAGGCTGGTGGTCGACGGCATCCGCGGACCGAAGACGAACGCCGCCATCGAGCGCTGGATCGGGGGTTCGGTCAACGGCACCTTGTCGCGCGCCGACGTCAAGGCGTTGCAGCGCAAGGTCGGCTCGGCGCCCGACGGCGTGATCGGCCCGAAGACGGTCGCCGCCCTGCAGGCGAAGATCGGCGCCCGGAAGAATGGCTCGCACTCGCTCGACCGCGCCACCGTGCGGACGCTGCAGAGCTACCTCAACGCCCGCTGACCCACCGCGCCGCTGACCCACCGCTCCGGTGAGCCGGTGCGACGTGTTGCTCCGGGATGGTCACCGACCAGCCTGAGCGGCGATTCGTGACGTCCACGTGGCACCAGGTGCTGTCCCGCTGGCACTGGTTGCCACGTGGTGGTCAGGAATTCTCGACGAGGGCGCCCGCGCCGGTACCATCGTCGCCGTCTGCTGCGGCAGGCCGGCCGGCGTGGCGCAATTGGCAGCGCACTTGTCTTGTAAACAAGGGGTTGGGGGTTCGAGTCCCCCCGTCGGCTCCCTGACCTGTACGACTTCGCCTGATGCTTGACGTTTGGGCTTCGGTTGATGCCTGACAGTGTTTCGGTTGATGGTTGACACCTACTTCGGCTGATCCTTGACACTCCCTTGATGAGGGAGATGAGCGTGGCTGAGCAGCGGTACAAGGCGGTTC
>NZ_JBFUHC010000015.1:0-42238 GCF_056402615.1 Pedococcus sp. P3_C7
GGTGCCGGCTCGCGAGAGCGCCGACACCCGACCGCAGCTGGGTGTGCCGCAGGGTCGCGGCTACTTGGCTGCCTTCTGCGCGGCCGCGACGGCCTCCGTCCAGCCGGCTGCCGCGGTGCGCTGACCGCCCTCGACGGCGCGCAGGGTGTTCTCCACGGCGTCACGGACAGGCTGGTTCTTGGCGCCGAGGTAGACCGGCTTCAGGTTGGCGGCGCCGGCCACGAACAGCTCTCCCACTGGCGCGTTGTTGAAGTAGTCGTTCTTGGCGTCCTTGAGGGCTGCCTCGGTGTAGAGCTTGGGATTGGAGGGCAGGTTTCCGGCCGCCTTGAACGCCGCCAGCTGGCTCTCGCCGGTCGTGAGGAACTTGGCAAGCTCGACTGCCTCCTTCTGGTGCTTGCTCTGCGTCGGGACGCCGAGCCAGGAACCACCCCAGTTGCCGCCACCGCCGGGGATCGTGGTGATGTCCCATTTCCCGGTGTTCTCGGCGCCCGCTTGGTCCTTGATGTAGCCGGTCATCCACGCGGGGCAGGCGAGGGTCGCGAACGAACCGTTCTTGAACCCGGCGTTCCACTCCGGCGAGAACGCCTTGAGCTTGGCCGACAGGCCAGTGTCGACCATCTTGAGGGACTCGTCCCAGGCCGACTTCACGGCCGGGTTGCTGTCGACGACGAGCTTGTCGCTGCGGTCGAAGTAGGTGTGGTCACCCGACTGCATGAGGATCGAGTTGTAGGTGTTGGTCGCGCTGTCGACGAAGTGGGACTTCGGGTCCTTGATCCCGGCCTGGTACTTCTGGCCGGTGGCGATGTACTCGTCCCAGGTGGGCCAGAGCTTGCCGACCTCGACGCGGTCGGTGGGCAGCCCGGCCTTCTCGAACAGGTCCTTGCGGTAGCACATGGCCAGACCACCGACGTCGGTGCCAAGGCCGATGGTCGTCGCACCGTCCGCGGTCGTGGCGTTCGAGTACTTCCACGGCAACCAGTTGTCCTTCAGCTCGTTGCTGCCGTACTTCTGCAGGTTCACGAACTTGTCGGCGCTCTGGAGGAAGTTGACGACCTGGCCCTCCTCGATCGCCACGACGTCCCCGGCACCCGAGCCGGCCGCGATGCGCTGGATGAGCTGGGTGTTGTACTTGCCGAGGTCGCCCTCGGCGGTCTCGACGACCGTGATGTTCGCGTGGTCCTTCATGTACTGCTTGTAGAGGTCCGTGTAGCCGAACTTGCCGAACGTGCTCACCCGCAGCGTGATCTTCTCGCCGCTGGATGAGGAAGAGCCGCCGTCGTCGCCACCGCAGGCGGCGGTGAGGGCGGCCGTAGCGATCATTGCGGCTGCGGTAACCAGCCAGCGAGAGCGTGAGTGCACCGTTGCACCTTTCGTCGGGCCCCCTTATGGGAGCGCTCCCGGCCAGCGTGGGACCGCAGGCGCCGCCCGGTCAAGACCTGCGTGGGAGCGTTCTCATTTCGTAATCATTCCGTGACCTTAGAGCACCAGCCGACGCCGCCGCTGCCGCAACGGCCGCCGCGAAGCGCGTCACGGAGCCGGGCGCGAGGCGCAGGAACAGGTCGGGTTCGATCAGCTCGAGCTCCATCAGCGTCGGCCGACCGTCCACGTCGATGAGGTCGACGCGCGCGTAGACCAGCTCGACCGGCGCCAGGGCCATCGCCCGGGCCGCGACCTCGAGCTCCGCCGGGGTCGGCTCGTGCACCTCCTCGGAGCCACCGTGCAGCGCCTGCACGCGGTAGTCGCCCGCCTTGGGCACCTTGCGCACGGCATGGGAGAACTCGCCGCCGAAGAAGAACAGCGACGTCTCCCCCAGCTCGACGCTCGGGGCGAACGGCTGGACGATCGTGTCGCCGGCGGCGACCAGCGCCCCCAGGTGTGCGCCCGCCTCGGCCGAGCCGGCCGGCGCCTTGAGGGCGCCCCTTGCGCCGCCGTCGACGGCCGGCTTGATCACGACGTCGGCCCAGCCGGTGGCGAGCATCCGGTCGACCGGGTGGGCGGCCCCCTTCGCGAGGGCGAGGCTGGGCAGCACGGGTATGCCGGCCTCGCCCAGCTCCGCGAGGTAGCCCTTGTGCGAGTTCCAGCGAATGATGTTGGGGCTGTTGATGATTCGCGAGACCGAGTCAACCCGGTCGGCCCACTCGAGGAACTCGTCGAGGCGGTCGAAGTAGTCCCACGTCGAACGGATCACCACGAGGTCGAAGGACGCCCAGTCAGCCTCGTCGTGCCACACGACCACCTCGGCGGCAACACCCAGGGCGTGCAACGCCTCAGCGATCTGCGGTGGCTCCGGGTCGACGTAGGACGGGTCGGACCAGGTGCACAGGGCGATGCGGTGGCTCGTCACGGAAGGGATTGTCTCAGGCGTGATGAGGGCCCGAAGGATCACCCTGCGCTGGGACTTGCCCTCGCGGCATACGCGATATAACGTGAGTCTCGACAACGCGATATAGCGCGAGATGACCCCTCAACGAAAGGACATCCCATGAGCGAGGAATGGTCGATCGACACCGCCAGGGTGCTCGACATCGGTGGCGACGGCGAGCGGGTCCGCCGGCTCAGCGTCGCGATCGTCGGCGGCAGGGTCGACGTCGTGACCCACGCCGACTCCCCCACGGCGCGGGTCGAGATCGCCAAGGTCGAGGGCATGCCGGTGAAGGTCACCTGGGACGGCACGAAGCTCAAGATCACCCACGGCGTGGACTCCACCCGGATCCTGGAGCGGGTGCGTCAGGCCTTCGACGGCCTCGAGCGCAACCGGGTCGCGATCAGCATCTCGATCCCCGAGGACGCCGAGACCTCCGTGAGCACGGTCAGCGCCAGCGGGCTGCTCGCCGGCATGCGGGCGGGCGTCAGGGCCAACACCGTCTCCGGCTCGATCACGATCGACGACATCGTCGGCCCCGTCGACGTCAACACCGTGAGTGGCGAGGTCGAGTGCGGCAACGTGCGCGGCCCGCTCAAGGTGCACTCCGTGTCCGGTGCAGTGACCGCCCAGCACAGCGACGTGCCCGAGGTCAGCATCAGCACGGTCAGCGGCGACGTGGCCCTCGACCTGGTCAACGGCGCTGCCACGATCAAGTCCAACTCGGTCTCCGGGGACGTGACCGTCCGTGCGCCGCACGGTGGCTACGACGTCACGGCCAACACCGCATCAGGCCAGGTCGTCATCGACGGCCACACCATCCACAAGCACTCACGCCAACCCGGCAACCGGCTCACCGACGGCGATGGCAGCCTGCGCCTCAAGGCCAACGCCGTCTCCGGCAATGTCGTGGTCCTCAAGGCGAGCCCGGCGGCGCCCTCGGACGAGGCGTCCGCATGAGCCCCGTCTTCGCGCACGGCCAGCTCCGCCTCTACCTGCTGGCCCTGCTCAACGAGGGTCCCCGGCACGGGTACGAGGTGATCCAGGACCTCGAGCACCGTTTCAACGGGCTGTACTCCCCCAGTGCCGGCACCGTCTACCCGCGGCTGGCCAAGCTCGAGGAGGAGGGCCTTGTGCAGCGGTCCGACGAGGGGCGCAAGGCGATCTACCGGATCACCGAGGCCGGCCGTGAGGAGGTCCGGGCACGCCGGGACGACCTGTCCAGCCTCGAGTCCGATCTCGACCTGTCGGTGCGCGAGCTCGCCGAACAGGTGCGCTCGCGCGTCCGTGGCCAGACCAAGGACCTGCGCGCCGAGCTCAGGGCCGCGGCCCAGGAGGCCCGCCGCACGGCGACACCGGTCGGTGGCCCGGAGCCGTGGCAAGGCTGGAAGGGCAGCGACCCCAAGGCGATCCGCGATCTCGAGGAGGCCGTTGCCGAGCTGCGGTCCGAGGCGCGAGGCGCGTGGAAGCGGCACGGGCTCACGAGCGACCAGAGCCGCGAGATCATCGACATCCTCGCCGAGGCGACGGGGCGGATCCGCGACGTCATCACCCGGCGCTGACCGACCGGCCGGCTGAGCCTGCCGGTCGGTCAGCTGCGCACGAGGAGGGTGCCAGCCGCCTTGTCGTGCAGGCCGCGACCGTCCTTGTCCCAGAACATCGCGGGCAGGAACATGCACAGCAGCACAGTGCGCACCAGCACCTGGGTGGGCCTGGGCGTGCGACCGTCGAGGGACATCACGCGCAGGCCGACGATGCGGTGGCCGAGGGTGTAGCCGGTCGTGCTGAGCAGGAGGAGGTTCTCCAGGGCGAAGATCGCCAGCAGGATGAGGGTGTCGGTCCCCGAGGCCACTCCCCTGAACGGCAGCGGCACGTGGAACAGCGCCGCCGCGATCAGCTGGCAGGCGGTCCAGTCGATGACGACGCCCACCAGGCGGCGCCCGAACCGGCCCATCGAACCGGCGCCTTCGCGCGGCATACCCAGACGCTCACCGGGGTATGCCGCGGGCGCGCCTGAGAGCGAACCCGGCCCCTGGAGCCACGAACCGATGTCCTTGCGGTCGACCACGCGGAAAGCCTATGTCCGCGTAACACCGGCGAAACATTCGGGTCATGGGCGAGAAATCCCCACCCGTTAGGGTCGACGCCGACACCAGTTGAGCCATGGGCGGATTCGCCCGCCCCACCACAGGAGGTTGGTTTGTTCAGCAATGCTGACGAGGTCCTGAAGTTCATCAAGGACGAGGACGTCATTTTCGTCGACGTGCGGTTCTGTGACCTGCCCGGCGTGATGCAGCACTTCAACGTGCCCGCCAAGAGCCTCGACGCGGAGTTCTTCAAGGAAGGGCAGATGTTCGACGGATCCTCGATCCGCGGCTTCCAGGCCATCCACGAGTCCGACATGAAGCTCATCCCGGACCCCACGAGCGCGTACCTCGACCCGTTCCGCAAGGAAAAGACGCTCATCCTCAACTTCTCCATCGTCGACCCGTTCACCGGCGAGGAGTACTCCCGCGACCCGCGCAACATCGCGGCCAAGGCCGAGGCCTACCTCAAGTCGACGGGGATCGCCGACACCGCGTACTTCGGCGCCGAGGCCGAGTTCTACGTCTTCGACGACGTGCGCTTCGAGACCAAGCAGAACGCCAGCTACTACTACATCAACTCCGTCGAGGCCGCCTGGAACACCGGGCGCGAGGAGGAGGGCGGCAACAAGGGCTACAAGACCCGCTACAAGGGTGGCTACTTCCCCGTCCCGCCGACCGACCACTTCGCCGACATGCGCGACGAGATGACCCTGGCCCTCGAAGCCGCCGGCCTGTCGGTCGAGCGCGCCCACCACGAGGTCGGCACCGCCGGTCAGCAGGAGATCAACTACCGCTTCAACACGCTGAAGCAGGCCGCGGACGACGTGCTGAAGTTCAAGTACATCGTCAAGAACGTCGCGTGGGACGGCGGCAAGACGGTCACCTTCATGCCGAAGCCGATCTTCGGCGACAACGGCTCGGGCATGCACTCGCACCAGTCGCTCTGGAAGGACGGCGAGCCGCTCTTCTACGACGAGCGCGGCTACGGCGGCCTGTCCGACCTGGCCCGCTGGTACATCGGCGGACTGCTCAAGCACGCTCCGGCGCTGCTGGCGTTCACCAACCCGACGGTGAACTCCTACCACCGCCTGGTGCCCGGCTACGAGGCGCCCGTGAACCTGGTCTACTCGGCCCGTAACCGCTCGGCGTGCATCCGCATCCCGATCACCGGCGACAACCCGAAGGCCAAGCGCGTCGAGTTCCGCGTGCCGGACCCGTCGGCCAACCCCTACCTCGCGTTCTCCGCGATGTTGATGGCCGGCCTGGACGGCATCAAGAACCGCATCGAGCCCCCGGAGCCGGTGGACAAGGACCTCTATGAGCTGCCGCCCGAGGAGCACGACGCCATCGCGCAGGTGCCCGGTTCGCTCCCCGAGGTGCTCGCAGCCCTCGAGGCCGACCACGAGTTCCTGCTCGAGGGTGACGTCTTCACCAAGGACCTCATCGAGACCTGGATCGAGTGGAAGCGCAAGAACGAGGTCGACCCGATCCGCTTCCGCCCGCACCCGCACGAGTTCGAGATGTACTTCGATATCTGAGCGAGCGGGAAACGGCGGCTGATCTGCACCAGCAGGAGATCGTTGAGCCAGTCGTCTCACTGGCGCAGGGACCAGTTACGGCTCGAAGCGGTAGCCCAGTCCGGGTTCGGTGATCAGGTGGCGCGGCGCGGAAGGGTTCTCCTCGAGCTTGCGCCGCAGCGTCGCCATGTAGACGCGCAGGTAGTTGGTCTCGTCGCCGTAGGAGGGCCCCCACACCTCCTGCAACAGCTGACGGCCGGGGATGAGCTTGCCCGGGTCGCGCACCAGGGCTTCGAGCAGGTGCCACTCGGTCGGCGTGAGGCGCACATCCTGTCCTGATCGCGTCACGCGTTTGGCCCGTCGGTCGATGACCAGGGCGCCAGCCAGAAGGGTGGGCGCGTCCTCGGCCGGAGCCGCTCGTCGCAGACTCGCGCGCAACCGGGCCAGGAGCTCGTCCATGCCGAACGGCTTGGTGACGTAGTCGTCCGCGCCCGCGTCCAGTGCGTCGACCTTGTCCCCTTGGCCGTCCCGCGCGGAGAGCACGATGATCGGCACGTCGGTCCAGCCACGCAGGCCGCTGACCACGTCGACCCCGTCGATGTCAGGCAGCCCGAGATCGAGGATGACGATGTCGGGCACCTCGGCTGCGGCGGCGTTCAGGGCCGAGGTTCCGTCGGCCACGGCGCGCACGTCGTAGTGGCGGGCGCGCAGGTTGATCGCCAACGCCCGGCGAAGCTGGGGGTCGTCCTCGACGATGAGCACGGTGGTCACGGCGTGGCCGACGCCGGCAGCAGGAGGGTCATGGTCAGGCCGCCGCCGGGAGTCGCAGATGGCCTGACGGTTCCGCTCATCGCCTCGGTGAAGCCGCGGACAATCGCCAGACCGAGCCCGACCCCGCCAGGAGTGTTGTCACCGAGGCGCTGGAAGGGAACGAACATCTCGTCCCAGCTCGTTGGGTCGGCGCCGGGTCCCTGGTCGCTCACGCGGATCTCGACGACTGCGGGGTCGGGGGCCAGCAGGGCGGCGACGGTCACCTGGCCCCCTTCGGGGGTGTACCGGAGGGCGTTGTCGACAAGGTTCGCCAGGACGCGCTCGAGCAGGCCACCGTCGGCCATGACGGGTGGCAGTCCCTTCGCGATGTCGAGGACGACGCAGTGGGTGTCGTGGCCGATCAGTGCTCGGGAGGCAACCTCCTCGACGTCCACGGGATGAGCGTGCACGGACAACGCGCCAGCCTGGAGGCGGCTCATCGCCAGCAGGTTGTCCACGAGGGCGGCGAGCCTGTCTGCGCCGTCCTCGATGGTGGCCAGCAGCTCGTCCTGCTCGCCCGGCTCCCAGGCCACGTCGGGCTGCCGCAGCCCCGACGCAGCGGTCTTGATGCCCGCCAGCGGCGTGCGCAGGTCATGCCCCACGGCTGTCAGCAGCGCGGACCGGACCCGGTCGGTCTGCGCGAGCTGTTCGGCTCGGCTGGCCTCCTCGGCCAGGCGCGCGGTCTCCCACGCGCGGCCGGCAGTCCCGGCCAGGGCCTGCAGCAGGACACGGTCCTCGGCGAACACGGGGCGGCCGTACCCGAGCAGGCTCAACGAGTCGGACGCCGGGATCGACAGCACCGGCCACCCGTGGGGGGTGGGACCAACCGATGCCACCGGCCGCCGGACGTCGGTGTGCGGGGCGAGGACCACGGTGCTCATGCTGTACAGCTGGCGCACCTGGTCGAGCACCCGCTCCACGCTGACGCCCTGCATCTCGGCGGAGCTCAGGTTCGCGACCATGTGGGTCTGGAGCCGGTTTCGCTCCGCCTTCGCGCGGTTCCGTGCACCGACCTCGACGGTGACGCTGACGATCGCGGCGGCCAGGACGAACACCACGAGGTCGGCCAGGGCTGCGGGTTCGCCGACCGTGAACGTGTGGAACGGCGGGGTCAGGAACCAGTTCGCGAGCAGGAAGCCGCCGACCGCCGCGAGCAGACCCGGCAGCATCCCGCCGACGACGGCGATCACCACGACCGCCAACAGGTAGATCAGCAGCACGCTCTCACCGGTCCCGGAGCCGCGCAGCCCCACCATGACCCATGTGAGCAGTGGCAGCCCGACGAGGCACAGGCCGAGGCCGATGAGCAGCCGCCGTCGTGGCAGGCCGATGACCCTCGACGGTGGCACGGTTGCAGGAAGGAGGGGGACGATGAGCTCTACGTCCCGCGCGGCCCGCTGCATGTCCTCAGCGTGACACACGTGCGTCGCGGGATAGGGACAGGTCCTCCCCTTCGACCGGGGGGTCGGCGGAGAGCTGCCAGGGCACTGACGTGACCATGACCCCGGGCTCGAACAGGAGGCGAGCCTTCAACCGCAGTGCACTCTGGTTGTGCAGCAGCTGTTCCCACCACCGACCAACCACGTACTCCGGGATGAACACCGACACGACGTCGCGGGGATGGTCGCGCAGGAGCTCGCGGACGTGCTCGACCACGGGGCGGGTCATGTCGCGGAACGGTGAGTCCAGGACGGTCAGCTCGACCGGGATGTCGCGCTCGATCCACTGCGCAGTCAGTCGTTCTGTGTCGGCAGCGCTGGTGCGCACCGTGACGGCCCGGAGGCTCGCCGGCCTGGTCGCGCGGGCGAACGCCAGCGCGCGCAGCGTGGGTGCGTGCAGCCTCGACACGAGCACCAGGGTGTGGATGTGGGCGGGGAGGACCACCCCGCCAGCGGCCGGGCGAAGCGCTCGGGCCACCGTCCGGTAGTGCCTGCGGATGAGCGTCATGAGCGCGATGAGCAAGGGCATGGCGACCACGACCAGCCAGGCACCGTGGGTGAACTTGGTGACCAGGACGATGACCAGCACCAACCCGGTCACCGCAGCGCCCACAGCATTGATCGCCAGCTTGCGCCTGGTACGTGCCCGGTCCCGTGGCGCTGCTGGTCCGACCAACAGCTGCTGCCAGTGCCGAACCATCCCGGCCTGGCTGAGGGTGAAGGAGACGAACACCCCGATGATGTAGAGCTGGATCAGGCGAGTGGTGTTCGCGTCGAAGGCCCACAACAGACCGACCGCCAAAAGCGCCAGGATGACGATTCCGTTGGAGAACACGAGCCGGTCCCCGCGACGAGCGAACTGTCGCGGCAGGTAGCCGTCCTCCCCCAACAGCGAGGCGAGGATCGGGAAACCGTTGAACGCGGTATTCGCAGCCAGGACGAGGATGGCAGCCGTGAAGGCCTGGACCGCGTAGAAGCCGATGCTGCCCCCACCGAAGACGGCACCAGCGATCTGGGCGATCACTGTTTTCTGGATGTACCCATCAGGAGCACCGGTGAGCATGCTGGGGTCATGAGCGACGTGGACCTTCGCGATCAGGGCCATCGCGGTCAGGCCGACGAACATCACGATGGTCAGGACCCCCATGATCGCCAGGGTGTCGGCGGCGTTGCGGCTCTTGGGTCGTTTGAAGTTGGGCACCCCGTTGCTCACGGCCTCGACGCCGGTCAACGCGGTACAGCCCGAGGCAAAGGCTCGGAGCGCGAGGGCAAGCACGAGCAACCCTGAGACGTGGCCTTCGGCGTGTATGCCGAGTGGTGCGGACTCAGCGACCGGTGGCGCTCCGCTCGCGGTCCGGTACATCCCGAGGGCGAGCATGACGAGGACGCAGGCGACAAACCCATAGGTGGGGACGGCGAACGCGGCTCCGGACTCCTTGATCCCGCGCAGGTTGACCAGTGCCAGCAGGGCCACCAGCACGACCGACAGTGTGAGGGCGTGGGGCGCGAGGGCCGGGATCGCGGAGACGATGTTGGCCACTCCTGCCGCCACCGACACCGCGACGGTGAGCACGTAGTCGACGAGCAGGGCGCTGGCCGCCACGAGGGCCGCGCCTCGCCCCAGGTTGGCCCGGCTGACGGCATACGCTCCGCCGCCGTTGGGATAGGCGTGACACGTCTGCCGGTAGGACAGGACGACCACGACGAGCAGCAGCACGACTCCGGCGGCCACGAGCGGGGTGAGGTGCAGCAGGGTCAGCCCACCCATGCTCAGAACCAGGAGGATCTCCTCGGTGGCGTACGCGTTGGACGACAGCGGGTCGCTGCAGAACACGGGCAGAGCCAGCTTCTTCGGCAGCAGGGTCTCCCCCATCTGGGAGCTCAGCAGTGGTCGGCCCACCAGGAGGCGCTTGGGCATGCGCAGCAGTTCGGTCACGACCCGACTGAAACACCGGTGCGACCGCGCGGCCCCGGCTCTTGACGCATCCTTAGCGCGCGCGACCGCAATCTTGACGGCCTCTTGGCCCAGCCCCAGTGCCCTCAGGGAGGGCGTGCGGCGAGGGCCAGCCTCAGCGCATAAGGTGCGCAGTGCGATCCACGAGAGAGGTACCCATGGCAGGCTCCCACCGGCATACCAACACGAGCGCTCACCCGCCGACACCGGTGTGGATGCGGGTCGCGCTGGGCGCCGCCGTCCTGGTCATCGCCGTCGTGACGGCAGCCGGCATGTGGGTCCTGCGTCCCACTGGCGAGGGCCGTCCGGCCTTGCGCGACAGCGCCGTCGCCGGCGTCGAGTACCTCCACGGCACCGTCACCTCGATCGCCCCCCTGGACTGTGACCAGTTCGGGGCACCCGACACCGCGATCACCAAGGATCCAGCGACCGCGAAGTGTGGACGGGCCAAGGTCGAGATCCGCACCGGCCCGGAGAAGGGATCCGAGGTCACCGTCGACCTGCCCCCCGATGCGAGACGTGCGGGGACTGGCATCGGCCTCGTGGTGCTCAAGGTCCCCGGCGAAGGAGAGGGGTCTCCCTACACCTTCTATGACATCGAGCGCGGCGCTCCCCTGACGTGGCTGGCGGTCGCTTTCGGCCTCACCGTCATCGCCGTCGCCCGGTGGCGCGGCCTGCGGTCGTTGGTCGGCCTCGCCGTCGCCGGCGCGGTGGTCGTCAAGTACCTCATGCCTGCGCTGCTCGATGGGCGCAGCCCTGTGGCGGTCGGCCTCTTCTCCTCCGCAGCGATCATGATCGTGGTGCTGTACCTGGCTCACGGCGTCTCGGCCCGCACGACGACCGCACTCCTGGGGACCTTCGCCGGCCTGGGGATCACCGCTGGCGTCGGCACGCTGGCAGTGGCGCAGGCGCACCTGAACGGCGTGAGCAGTGAGGACAACGCCGCCCTGCAACAGGTGGCCCAGCAGATCGACCTGCGCAACCTGCTGACCTGCGGCATCATCCTCGCCGGTCTGGGCATCCTCAACGACGTGACGATCACGCAGAGCTCCGCCGTCTGGGAGCTGTACGACGCTGCCCCGACCATGCCGCCGCTGCGGCTGTACCAACAGGCCATGCGCATCGGGCGCGACCACATCGCCTCCACCGTGTACACGGTCGTGTTCGCCTACGCCGGCGCCGCTCTGCCGGTCCTGCTGCTCATCAGCCTGGTCAACCAGCCCGTCGCGCGGATCCTGACCAGCTCCGACATCAGCGAGGAGATCGTGCGCACGATGGCCGGCGGCATCGGCCTGGTCCTTGCTGTCCCGGTCACCACCGCACTCGCCACCCTCGTCGTGCGCTCCCTCCAAGCCGGCGCGACTGCGGCCACCACCCCGCACGCGGACGTGGTTCCGGGGCGATCCGCAGGCTGACGAAGTTCACGAGGAGGCGGCCGTAGACTCGCGGCATGTCGGGTGGCAGCCGCTCCAGCGCAGGCCGACAGGCCCGCGCTGCCAGCCATGCCGGCTCACACCGCACACCACGCAGGTACCCACCCCGTATCGAGCGGTTGGCCGCGACCGTGACGATGCTGGCGCTGGGGACGGCTCTCGGCCTTGCTGGCCTCGCGACCATGGGGATCGGCCCGTTCAGCGGGCCGGCAGGCCAGCATGAGCAACCGGCAGCCGCCAACGGGCCCCAGGACACCCCCTCGCCCGGAACGTCGGCGAGTGGAGCAGGCTCCGCGGTCCCTGACCCGGCCGCCTCCCCCACCCCCTCCACCACCACAGCCGCCCCGCGGACCCTCCCTGTCGGCGCACGGACGCGCAGCACCATTGCAGGACACACCAGACAGGTGGTGGTGGTTCGTGGAGCGACCGCGACGTCGAGTGCGGCCACTGTCGAGTTCTACGAGCGCACGGCAGCGGACTGGATGCTCGTGGCCGCTTGGCGGGGACACGTCGGCAAACGGGGCTGGGCCACCAGCCACGTCGAAGGCGACCTCAAGACTCCGGTCGGCACCTTCACCCTCAGCGCGGCAGGCGGGCGCAAGGCCAATCCCGGATCCCAGCTGCCCTACCACCGGTCGGCAGCGTTCGAGCCTCCTCCCAAGCAGCCGGGCTTCGGGGACTCGACGGCGGACGCGTTCGACTACGTCATCGCCGTCGACTACAACCGCGTTCCCGGCCGGTCGCCCCTCGACCAGTCACGACCTCTTGGCGACCGACGCGGCGGTGGCATCTGGCTACATGTGGACCACGACGGTCCCACGCACGGTTGCGTCTCCCTCCCCGCTGAGGGTGTGCGCTACCTCCTGCTGCACCTCGCTCCCGAGTCACATCCCGTCGTGGTCATGGGGCATGCGGCCCAGCTCAAGCTCTGAGGTTCAGGGGCGCCTCGTTGGTGCCTCGCGCGCCATATCGGGTCGGGGTCACTGCCCCGTCGCCTCCCGGATGAGACGGACGGGACCGAGGAGGCCGTGATCGTGCACGTCGGTTGTCTGCATCTGTGGTTCCCCACCTGAGATCTGCCAGATGATGTCGGGCACCTTCTCGTAGTAACCCCGGGCGAGCAGCCGGTTGTTCAGTGAACTCGACACCCGGACGGTCAGCGTGTTGGCACCCGCGCGCAGGTCGTCGGTGACGTCGACGACGGGACAGGACGTGTCGAAGCCTTTTGCCTCGGCATCGTTGATCCGCACGGAGCCGAGGGCGCCGGCGGTGGAGCCGAGGTGGAGGAGGTGGCGGCGCCCCTCCAGCGGCTCATGGTCGAGCTGCAGCGTGGTGGTGTACTCACCCACGCCGGACACCTCGGGTCCGACCTCGGGCAGGTCCTTCCAGGGCCGCAGTGCTCCTGTCCCGGCTTCGAGGCGCGAGACTGCCGTCAGAGGCCGGACCTCGCGGGTCTGGTAGCCGAGCCCGCGGTCCTCGGTGATGACCTTGAGCTCCCCCGCGTCCCAGCTCTCGACAGCGATCGTCCACTCGGCCGGCTCGACAACCGTCTCGAACGAGGTCGCATCGACGTCGACGTCGGTGGTGTCGGGGGCGGTGGTGTCAGGGGCGGTGGTGTCCCCGCGGTCCAGAGTGAGCAGCACGGTCTCACCCGGTGCGAGCGCCACCCGCAGGATGGTTCGATCGCCCTCCCCCACGCTCGGGTACGGCCGGATCGCCCCCGTCCACCCGTCGATCCGGTGCGCACGTCCCTGACCCGGAAGTGCTACCTCGACCTCGACGGGCGCTCCCGTCTCGTAGAGGAAGTGGTACAGGTACAAGTGCAGCAGCTCACCGTCCTCGCGCAGGTGGGACAGCACGCTGCGGTTCTCGTTGGTGAACTCGGCGCGTCCCGCGACGCCAAGGTCTCGCAGTGCCTCGACGGTCTCTGCGGGATCGTCGATCGCCACGACGGTGGGTTGGGCGAGGAGCTCGGCCATGGTGCGGGCCAGCTCATCGTCGCGTCCGTCGAGTCCGGGTGTCTGTGCGGCGGCACGCTCATGGGTCCTGTGAAGGTCCTTGATGAGCAGCTTCAGCTCGCGCGCGCCGTTCACGACGAGCACCTTCAGCCCCTGGCGAGCCCACTCGAGGAGCTTGGCGGCGACGTCCGGGTCGAACTCGCTCTGGTACACGATCAGCGCTTGGTAGCCGGGACCATTCGGCTGGACGAGCCCGTCGGCAAGGGTGACGTCATCGCGCAGCAGGAGGGAGCCGTCGAAGAACTCGTAGGTCCAGCCGGCGTCCTGCATGCCGAGGTCCTGCCACCAGTGGTTCTGTCGGTTGCGCATCCAGAGGCGGCCATAGGCCTCCTCGTCGTGGGTGCGGGTGCCGTCCGCGCCGAGGAACCCGATGCCGGACATGTTGTCGGTGAAGTGGTCGGTGCGCAGGATGCCGACATCGACGCGGGGGTTTCCCTGCCGCAGGACGCACTGGTAGCGGCCCAGCGCGTCATTCCACAGCGGGTAGAACTCCGACCCCGGCTGCCTGGTGTCGAACCGCTCGGAGAACATGGACCACATGCCCTCGTGTCCGGGCCACTCGGTCACACCTTCGGCGCCGGCGGTGCTGGCCCAGCCGTGCAGGACGGTCTTGGTGATGCCGGCGGCCAGCTGGGTGGCGATGATCTGGTCGTAGAACCGGTGGTCGAGGATGTGGTTGCGGGTGGTGGCGCCGGTCTCCGACGAGTACTGCTTGCCGAACAGGTGAGCCGGACCGGCCATCAGCCGGTAGGCATCGATCTGGGAAGCGAACTCCAGTGACTCCGTCTCGATGCCGTCGACCTCCGGGCCCGGTCGGGTGAGCTCGAACGGCAGGCCATAGCTGATCTCCGCGCGGAGCGTCATGCCGTTGTCGTGGAGGAACGCCGCGAACGGGCGGAGCATGTTCTCGATGTAGAGGTCGGTGAGGGTGCGGACGTAGTCGAAGCGGACCTTCTCGACCGTGACTTGGTGCTCCTCGGTGGCCTCGTTGTGGTAGGTCGTCGCCGCCGCCATCATGAACACCGTCCGGGTGAGGAAAGGCAGCCAGGGCTGGATGTCGTAGCCGCGGCGTGTCCGAAACTCGTCGGCCACCGTGCGGCCCCAGAACACGCCACCGGCTCCGGTCGTGAACAGCTCGAGGGAGTCCATGTACATCTGGGCGCGCGGGTTGCGGGCGATCTGCTCTCGGAGCTCGGGAGTGAGCACCACGGCGTCCCAGTAGCGGATCACCTCCTGCGCGCCATCAGGGTCGAGGTAGTTGACGGTGTAGTTGACCAAGGCCGCAGGAGACGCTGTCTGCCCGGTCCCGTGCGTCCAGTAGGTGAAGATCCGCCAGGAGCCGAGGTCCGGGGCAGTCCACGCCAGCGCCTCGTCCTGGACGAGACCCGTCAGGTCCACCACGGAGTCGACGTCCAGGACAGCGCCAATCTCCGTCTCCTCCACCACGCGGGCGGCCAGGACCGAGACGAAATGCTGCTTGCGGATCTCACCGCGGTGCCCGGGGAGCACCTGCTGTACCACTTCAGCATCGAGGTCGATGCGGGGCAGGGCGCCCCGTCGCGAAGCCCCGCCCTGGAGCTCCTCGATGACGACGTCCAGCTCCTTGGCCGCTGCGGGGTGGTCGGCGTCGATGGTCGGGAGGTTCGCGTTCGACCAGTTCGTCCCCGACGTGAAGCTGACCGACATACCCCGCTTGGTGGTCTCCTCGACGACGATCTGCGAGTCGTGCACCCACTCCTCGGCCCCCCACCCGTAGCGGGTGTGGTCGATGTCGCCCTCGTCCATGGCGAGGAACTCCATCCCGCCGAAACCCAGTCGATGGGCGGTGTCGATCTCGTGTCGCAGGGTCTCGTCGGTGTGCAGTCCCTCGGCGAGCCACCAGCGCAGCTCGGGCCGGTACTCGATCGCAGGGTCCTTGATGAGCCGGCTGAGGTCGTCCAGGGTCATGCTGCAGTCCTTTGCTCGCGGTGGAAGTCCCGGGATCGGTGGGCTCGGTGCAGGGGCCGGCTCTAGCCGGTGAACTCGTGGTCCCCAGCACTCACGGTCTGCTCCGTGCCGTCGGGCAGGCGCACCGTCGCCTCGACGCCCTCGGGGACCGTCACCCGGACGGACAGCCGTCGGTCGTCATCCAAGGCCCAGTCAGTGGCGATGGTGCCGTGCCTCGTGTCGAGAGCACCCCTGGCCCAGGTCAGCCCTCCGCCTGGCTGTGGGGCGATGAGGACGCGGTCGTACCCGGGCGAGAGGGGCGCGATGCCGGCGATGGTCCGGTGCATCCAGTCGGCCACGGCACCCAGGGCGTAGTGGTTGAAGCTCGTCATCTCGCCGGGGTTGATGGTGCCGTCCGGGAGCATGGAGTCCCACCGTTCCCAGACCGTCGTGGCACCCATGGTGACCGGGTACAGCCAGGACGGGCACTCTCGCTCGAGGAGCAGGTTGTAGGCGTCGTCGAGGTGCCCCGTGTTGGTCAGTGCGTCCGTTACGAAGGGCGTCCCGGCAAACCCGGTCGAGATGCGGAAACCATTCTGCCGCACCAGTTCTGCGAGTCTGTCGCCCGCACCCTGGCGGTCGGCCCCGTCGAGCAGACCGAACTCGATGGCCAGGGCATAGACCGTGGCACAGTCGCTCACGATGCGGCCGCCCTCGGTGACGTAGTGCTTCAGGAAGGCGCTGCGCACTCGGTCCGCAAGGTCCGAGAAGTATCCGGCGTCGTCGCTCTCACCCACGAGCTCGGCTGTCGCGGACACCTGGCGCAGGGTGCGGTAGTAGCAAGCGGTCGCGACGACGCCGTTGTCGGCCTTGGCCTTGAACGGCTCGTCCGGGGGTGCCTGCGGGTCCAGCCAGTCGCCGAACTGGAACCCGGTGTCCCACAGGCCGGTGTCAGACAGCATGCCCTCCACCCGGCGGGCGTGCGCCGTCATGGCCGGGTACTGGCGGCCGAGCGCCTCCCGGTCTCCGTACGCCTGGTAGAGCGCCCAAGGCACCCAGACGGCCGCGTCGCTCCAGACAGCGGTGCTGTTCGGAGTGGGGAACTCGGCCGGGATCTCCATGTACTTCAGGACATCTGGCACCACGAACGGCACCATGCCATCGGCGTGGCTCTGCTCGAGGTCGACGTCGACCAGCCAGCTGGAGAGGAAACCAGACACGTCATAGAGGTATGCCGCCGTGGGGGCGAAGGCGGCGATGTCACCGGTCCAGCCCAGGCGCTCGTCGCGTTGCGGGCAGTCGGTGGGGACGTCGAGGAAGTTGCCCTTCAGGCCCCAGACCACGTTGCGGTGCAGCTGGTTGAGCATCTCGTCGGAGCTCTCGAACGTCCCCGTTCGCGCGAGGTCGGAGTGGACCACGACGGCCTCGAGCGAGCCCTCAGTGAGCTCACCCGGCCAACCGGTCACCTCGGCATACCGGAAGCCGTGGAAGGTCTTGGTGGGCTCGAAGGTGTCCACTCCCCCGCTGAGGACGAACCGGTCCGTGGCCAACGCGCTGCGCAGCGGCCGGGTGCCCAGCTCGTCGTGCTCGAGGACCTCGGCATGACGGATGGTGACCTCGGTGCCGGCCTCGCCCTGCATGGAGAAGCGGAGCCAGCCGACCAGGTTCTGCCCGAAGTCGACCAACGTCGCGCCCGCCGGTGAGGTCCACACCTTCACCGGTGCCACGACTTCCTGACGACGGACGGGAGGCCCGAGGTAGGGCTCGAGTCGCGCGGTGTCATGGCTGACCGCGTGCACTCCGGACCAACCGTCGAGGGCCGCCTCGGGCAGCGTCCAGTCGGACGACTCCAGCCGGGCGTCGATGGTCTGGCCGTCGTAGAGGTCGTTGGCGAGCGTGGCGGAGGGACCTGCCTGCCAGGTGGCGTCCGTGCCCACGACCTGGTGGTGTCCGTCCTCGAAGTCGAGGTGCAGCTCCGCCAGGGCCGCCAGCTCCGAGCCGTACAACGCCCGGCGACCGTCCCACCCGAGACGGCCGCGGAACCAGCCGTTGCCGAGCGCGAGCCCCAACACCGAGGTGTCCGAGACCAGCGACGTGACCTCGTAGCTGCGGTAGCGCAGCCGCCACTCGTAGCTGGTCCATCCCGGCGTGAGCACCTCGTCGGACACTGGCGCGCCGTTGAGGGTCGGTTCAACGATCCCGTGCGCCGTGACGAAGAGTGTCGCGCGGACCACGGCGCCATGGCCCTGGTCGAGCGCAAACTCCTTGCGCAGCACGGGGGCGCCGGCGAAGTCCTCGTCGGGGGCGATCAGGGCTGCGGACCAGTCGTGGGTCATGTCTGCCTTTCAGGAGAACGGTGAGAGCGTCACGGGATCGGGGAAGGAAGGGTCGGGTTGGCGGGCCCTGCGCCCACCTGGCGAAGGGCGTCAGCCCTTGACGGCGCCGGACGTCATGCCGGCGACGATCTTGCGGTTGAAGAAGATGAAGAGGACCAGCGGCGGCAGCGTCACGAGCACGATGTCCATGAAGAGCAGGTTGTACTGCGTGCTGAACTGGCTGAGGAAGTTGTACAGCGTGAGCTGCACCGTGGCGTTCTCGTCACCAGGCAGGAAGTACAGCGGGTTGACGAAGTCGCTGTAGATGAAGACCGAGCTCGTGAGGATCACCGTGATCGTGACTGGCCGCAGGAGCGGGAAGATCACCCGGAAGAAGAGGGACAGCCCGGTGCACCCGTCGATCATGGCCGCCTCGTCCAGCTCTCGCGGGATGGCGGCGACGAACGCGCGGAAGAGCAGGACGCAGAACGCCATCTGGAAGGCGACCTCGACGAGGATCAGTCCGGGCAGAGTCTTGAAGAGGTGCAGCTGCTGGAGCACCCAGATCGTCGGCACGACGGCCGGGGGGATGATCAGCCCGGAGATCACCAGCACGTTGGCGAGGTTTGCCACCCGCCCGGGCCGGCGCTGGATGACATAGCCGACCATCGAGCAGAGCACCACCAGGATGGCCACCGGGACGACGGTGAGGATGGTGCTGTTCTTGAAGGCCGTGAGCAGCATCCCGTCCCTGGCGGCGAATGCCTCCTTGATGTTGTCGACGACAGCCCAGTCGGTGGGCAGCGAGAACTTCAGGTCGGCGGACTCGAACTCGTCCTTGGACGCGGTGAGGAACATGAAGACGAACGGGACGACGAAGACGACCAGGGCGACCACCACGGCCAGTACCTCGAGTGAGACACGCCTCAGGGCTCGTGTCCTCATGACTCCACCTCCTTCGAGTTGAAGTACCGGAACAGCGGAAAGATGATCAGGGACACCAGGACGAACAGGACGACGTTGCCCGCCGTCGCCAGGCCGTAGAAGCCGGCCTGGTACTGCTTGTAGATCACCGAGGCGATCACGTCACTGCTGAACCCGGGCCCGCCCCCGGTCATCGTCCAGATGAGGTCGAACGACCTGAGACCCCCGATGAGGGAGAGCAGGATCACGGTGAACGTGGCCGGGCGGGCGAGCGGGAGGGTGATGTTCCTGAACTTGGTCCAGGCACTGCCGCCGTCGACGTCGACGGCCTCGTAGTAGTCCTTGGGAATGGCGAGGATGCCCGCGATGTAGATCAGCGTCGCGAGTCCGACGCCCTTCCACACGTCGACGAGAGCCACCGAGATCAGGGCGAGGCTGGGGTCACCGAGCCAGTCGGGAGAGGTGATGCCGACCTTGCTCAGGACGGTGGCAACGAGGCCGAAGTCCGGCTGCAGCAGCACGCTGAAGGTGATGCCGACGGCCACCGTGCTCACGAGGACGGGGAAGAACACCACCGACCGAAGGAGGCCACGAGAGCGGATCGGCCCGGTCAGCAGGACTGCGAAGAGCATCCCGAGCACCACCTTGAGGCCACTGGTGAGGACCGCATAGATCAGCGTGTTCTTCATGCCGCTGACCAGCGACTGCTCTGAGAAGAACTGCTTGAAGTTGTCGAGACCGATGAACTCTGAGTCGAACAGGGTCCAGCGAGTGAGGGAGTAGTAGAAGGCGATCACGGTCGGCACCAGGAAGATCAGGCCGTAGATGACCGCTGCGGGCGCGTAGAACCAGTACGAGTAGGTCCGAGCGCGGAGGTTGCGGGCGCCACCGGACCGGGCCTGCTTCCGGGTGGGCCGACCGGCCCCCGCGTCACCGCGGGGACCGGTCGTCCGAGTCTGGCTCGGGGTGGCGCTGGTTACCATCCCGGCAGTCCCAGCTGCTTCGCCTGCTTGGTCACGTCGGCGTCGTACTGCGCGGCACCGTCCTTGCCCGAGGTCTGACCAGTCTCCACGGCGACGGTGATCTGCTCGAGCGACGGGCCCTTGACCGGCGACAGGAACTCGAGGGCCGGGGTCGTCGCCTTGGCGTCGATGTAGGCCTGGAGGTCCTGGGCGACCGGCGGGGCATCGGCGGGCACCTTCGAACCGGTCACCATGTAGGGGCCAGTCGGCGGGGCCGCGGAGGAGTACACCTCGGAGCCGGCGGGCGAGGCCACGAAGGCGATGAACTTCTTGGCCGCGTCGATGTTCTTGCTGTTCTTGGGGATGTACTGACCGTTACCGGGCCAGATGGTGGCGCCGTTCTTGCTGGCGTCGTCACCCGGGATCCCGAAGAAGCCGATCTTGGCGGCGTCCTCCTTCGACAGCGTGCCGACTGGGAACGTGAGCAGCGGGTACTGGCCGGCCTTGCCACTGGCCAGCAGCTTCATGCCCTGGTCGAAGGTGGTGGAGCCGGCACTCTTGTTGAGCCAGCCCCTGGCCTTCGCCTCTGCGGTCTTCTCGAAGCCCTTCACCGCCGTCGGATCCGTCGCGTACTTGACCTTGTTCGCGGTGTAGTCGGCAGCGAAGCTGGGGTTGGCCGAAGCGACGTTGTGGAAGTCGCCGAGAACGAACAGCTGGGACGTCCAGGTGTCCTTGAAGCTGCCCACCACCGCGGTGATCCCCGCTGCCTTGATCTTGTCGCTGTTCGACTCGAACTCCGACCACGTCTTGGGGACCGACAGCCCGAGCTTGGAGTAGACGTCCTTGTTGTAGAGGATGCCGCCGCCCATCACGGTGCCCACGGGAGCGCCGTAGACCTTGCCGTTCTGCGTGACCGTGGGCAGGAACGCGGGGTCGGTGTCCTTGAGCGCCGCGTCGCCGGTCAGGTCGACCAGGTTCTTCTCCGGGCTCAGCGCCTGCAGGAGCGACCCGGAGTTGTACCAGAACACGTCTGCCATGTCGCCGGTCGACAGCTTCGTCTTGACCAGGTTGTCGCCGTCGGCGCCACCCGGCCGGGACTCCAGCTTGACGGTGATGGTCGGGTTCGCCTTCTCGAAAGCCGCCGCGAGCGCCTTCGCAGGCTTCACCGTCGTCTCGGCGTTGTCGGTCAGCAGCGTGATCGTCGTCTTGCCGGACGAGCTGGCATCACCACCACCACAGGCAGCAAGCGACACGACGGCAGTTGCAGCAACGACGGTTGCCGCGAACTTTGAACGGGAAATCTTCATGGGTACCTCCACAGCATTGGGGCGCGTATCCGCGTTGGTCTCACGTCCTGTTTTGAATCGCTTCATTTCCTGACGTGGCTCCAAGGTAAGGGTGCCACTTGAACCTGTCAACCATTCATTCGCGATTTATTCCGGCCTCACAGGCCCTTGACATCAAGCCATGCGGCCCTAGGCGCCCTCTCCTGCGAGCAGTCCACAGTTCGGCGTTGACGTGCGCCGGTCCATGCTGTTTACTCCACTCAACTGAAGCGCTTCATTTACACTCATGAACGGACGGTCACGGATGAACACCTTCGCCGACATCGCAGACCGGCTCGCCGAGCAGGCGATCGAGCTGCCCTCCTGGGCGTTCGGCAACTCGGGCACGCGCTTCAAGGTCTTCACCACCCCGGGCACGCCGCGCACGGTCGAGGAGAAGCTCGCGGACGCGGCCCAGGTGCACCGGCTGACGGGGCTCGCGCCGTCGGTGGCCCTCCACATCCCGTGGGACAAGGTGGACGACTACGACAAGCTCGGCCGCTTCGCCGAGGACCTGGGTTTGCGCCTGGGCACGATCAACTCCAACTCGTTCCAGGACGACGACTACAAGTTCGGCAGCCTCACCAACGTGGACGAGCGCATCCGCGCCAAGGCCATCGCCCACCACGTCGAGTGCATCGACATCATGGACGTCACCGGGAGCCGGGACCTGAAGATCTGGCTCGCCGACGGCACCAACTACCCCGGTCAGGGCGACCTGCGCGACCGTCAGGACCGCCTGGCCGACAGCCTCCAGCAGGTCTACGCCCGCCTCGGCGAGCACCAGCGGCTGGTCCTCGAGTACAAGTTCTTCGAGCCCGCCTTCTACGCCACCGACGTCCCCGACTGGGGCACCTCGCTGGTCCACTGCCTGGCCCTGGGCGACAAGGCGAGCGTGTGCCTCGACACCGGCCACCACGCCCCCGGCACCAACATCGAGTTCATCGTCGCCCAGCTGCTGCGGCTGGGTCGGCTGGGCTCCTTCGACTTCAACTCGCGCTTCTACGCCGACGACGACCTCATCGTCGGGGCGGCCGACCCGTTCCAGCTGTTCCGCATCCTCTACGAGGTGATCCGCGGCGGCGGCTACGGCGAGGACAGCGACGTGGCCTTCATGCTCGACCAGTGCCACAACGTCGAGGACAAGATCCCCGGCCAGATCCGGTCGGTGCTCAACGTCCAGGAGATGACGGCCCGGGCCCTGCTCGTCGACCGTGAGGCGCTGCGCGAAGCCGAGCGCGCGGGTGACGTGCTGGGCGCCAACGGCGTCCTCATGGACGCCTTCTACACCGACGTGCGCGCCGACCTCGCGGACTGGCGCGCCGGCCGCGGGCTGCCCGCCGACCCCCTGAAGGCGTACGCCGCCAGCGGCTACCAGGCCCGCATCGCCTCTGACCGAGTCGGCGGCACCCAGGCCGGTTGGGGCGCCTGAGCAGCCCACCGCACCGCGCCCCAGCCCCCACCCCGAGTCCCCCATCTCGCGAACCCCTGCACCGTCATACCCCCGAACGAGAAAGAACTCCCCGATGACCAACCCCGCCGTCTCCGACCTGATCGCCCGCTCCAACCGCCTGGGCGCCGACCCGAGGAACACCAACTACGCGGGTGGCAACACCTCCGCCAAGGGCGCCGAGACCGACCCGGTGACCGGCGAGCAGGTCGAGCTGCTCTGGGTCAAAGGCTCCGGTGGCGACCTCGGCACGCTCAAGGAGTCCGGCCTGGCCGTGCTGCGGCTCGACCGCATGCGCTCCCTCGCCGACGTCTACCCCGGTGTCGACCGCGAGGACGAGATGGTCGCCGCCTTCGACTACTGCCTGCACGGCAAGGGCGGCGCGGCGCCGTCTATCGACACGGCGATGCACGGTCTGGTCGATGCGGCTCACGTGGACCACCTCCACCCCGACAGTGGCATCGCCATCGCGACGGCCAAGGACGGGGAGCAGCTCACCAAGGAGATCTTCGGCGACAAGGTGGTGTGGGTGCCCTGGCGCCGTCCCGGCTTCCAGCTCGGCCTCGACATCGCCGCCATCAAGAAGGCGAACCCTCAGGCGGTCGGCACGATCCTCGGTGGCCACGGCGTGACCGCATGGGGCGACACGAGCGAGGAGGCCGAAGCCAACTCGCTGTGGATCATCCAGACCGCGCAGGCCTACCTCGACGAGCACGGCAAGGCCGAGCCCTTCGGCCCCCAGGTGCCCGGGTATGCCGCCCTCCCGGAGTCCGAGCGACGCGCCAAGGCCGCTGCACTCGCCCCGCACCTGCGCGCGGTCGCCTCGCAGGACAAGGCGATGGTCGGCCACTTCAGCGACACCGACGTCGTCCTCGAGTTCCTGGCCAGCGAGAAGCTCGCTCCCCTGGCCGAGCTGGGCACCTCCTGCCCCGACCACTTCCTGCGCACCAAGGTCAAGCCGCTCGTCGTCGACCTCCCCGCCGACGCCACCGTCGAGGAGACGGTGGCACGCCTCGGCGAGCTGCACACGGCATACCGCGAGGACTACCAGGCCTACTACGACCGCAACGCCACCCCCGACTCCCCCGCGATCCGCGGCGCCGACCCAGCGATCGTCCTCGTGCCCGGGGTGGGGATGTTCTCCTACGGCAAGGACAAGCAGACCGCCCGCGTCGCCGGCGAGTTCTACACCAACGCCATCAACGTGATGCGCGGAGCCGAGTCGGTCTCGACCTACTCCCCCATCGACGAGTCCGAGAAGTTCCGCATCGAGTACTGGGCCCTCGAGGAGGCCAAGCTCGCTCGAATGCCCGAGCCCCGCTCGCACGCCGGCCGCATCGCCCTCGTCACTGGCGCCGCCTCGGGCATCGGCAAGGCCATCGCCACACGCCTTGCGGCCGAGGGCGCGTGCGTCGTGATCGCGGACCTCGACCTGGCCAAGGCGCAGGCCGCCGCCGCCGAGCTCGGCGGCACCGATGTCGCAGTGGGCGTCCAGGCGAACGTCACCGAGGCCGCCGCCGTCCAAGCCGCCGTCGACGCCACGCTGCTCGCCTTCGGCGGGATCGACCTGCTGGTCAACAACGCCGGCCTGTCGATCTCCAAGCCCTTGCTGGAGACCACCGAGGCCGACTGGGACCTGCAGCACGACGTCATGGCCAAGGGCAGCTTCCTGGCCTCCAAGTCCGCCGCCGCCGCGATGATCGCCCAGAAGCTCGGCGGCGACATCCTCTACATCTCCTCCAAGAACTCGGTCTTCGCAGGCCCCAACAACATCGCCTACTCCGCGGTCAAGGCCGACCAGGCCCACCAGGTCCGGCTGCTCGCCGCAGAGCTCGGCGAGCACGGCATCAAGGTCAACGGCATCAACCCCGACGGGGTGGTCCGCGGCAGCGGCATCTTCGCCGGTGGCTGGGGCGCCAAGCGCGCCGAGGTCTACGGGGTCCCGGAGGAGGAGCTCGGCGCCTACTACGCCAAGCGCACCCTGCTCGGCCGCGAGGTCCTTCCGGAGCACGTCGCCAATGCCGCCGCCGTGCTGACTTCCGACGAGCTCAGCCACACCACCGGCCTGCACATCCCCGTCGACTCCGGCGTCGCCAACGCCTTCCTGCGCTAGACCATGGCAGGCAGGGTGTTCGGCGCCGTCGACATCGGAGCCTCCGGCGGCCGGGTCATGGCCGGCGTCGTCGACCCGGCCAGCGGCCGGACCCAACTGCACACCCTGCATCGCTTTGCCAACGGAGCGGCGATGCAGGGTGGTCACCTGCGGTGGAACCTCACCGGGCTCTTCGACGAGGTCCTCACCGGGCTGACCGAGCTGGCTGCCCAGTTCCCCGACGTCGAGTCCATCGGCATCGACACGTGGGCCGTCGACTACGGACTGCTCGACTCCGACGGTCGGCTGCTCGCCGAGCCGATCTCCTACCGCGACGGCCGGACCGATGCCGTGATCGCGCGCGTCCACGACCGGATCAGCCAGGACCACCTGTATGCCGTGAACGGGCTCCAGTTCCTCCCGTTCAACACTGTCTACCAGCTGGAGGCGGAGAGGCAATCCCCGTTGTGGGACAGGGCCGCCCACGTGGTCCTCCTGCCGGACCTGCTGGCCCACTGGCTCACCGGACAGCTCCGCACCGAAGCCACCAACGCCTCCACCACCGGGCTGCTCGACGTCTCCACCGGGGATTGGTCGACCGAAGTGCTGAGCCTGCTGGACCTCCCCGAACACCTCCTTCCCGACCTCGACCAGCCGGGCGACATCCGCGGTCGACTGCTCCCGACGGTGACCCGGGCGACCGGTCTGGGCCCGGGTGTCGTGGTCACCACTGTCGGGTCGCACGACACAGCCTCGGCCGTCGTCGCGGTGCCAGCCACCGACCGTCGGTTCGGTTACGTCTCCAGCGGCACCTGGTCCCTCGCCGGACTCGAGCTCGACAAGCCGGTCCTCACCCGGGAGAGCCAGCAGGCGAACTTCACGAACGAGGGTGGGGTCGACGGGCGAGTGAGGTACCTGCGCAACGTCGGCGGACTGTGGCTTCTCCAGGAGTCCCTGCGGACCTGGGCCGACGAGGGCACCACCCACGCCCTCGACTCGCTCCTCACCGAAGCAGAGACGTTGCCCGGCGGTGGCCCGACCATCGACGTCGACGACCCCGAGTTCATCCCCCCGGGGCGCATGCCGCAGCGGATCGCTGCCGCCGTGTCCCGCGAGGGCCGCACGCTCCCTGCCGGGCCGGCTGCCACGGTGCGGTGCATCCTCGACTCGCTCGCCACGGCATACGCCCGCACTCTCGGCCAGGCCACCGAGCTGGCCCACGACATCGACGTAATCCACATCGTCGGCGGTGGTTCCCAGAACGCGCTCCTGTGCCAGCTCACCGCCGATCTGTCCGGCAAGCCTGTCACGAGCGGACCAGTCGAGGCCACGGGCTTGGGCAACATACTGGTCCAGGCCAGAGCCCACGGTGCCGCGCCGGCCAGCCTCGAGGAGATCAGGGCGAACCTGCACGCGACCCAGGAGGTTCGCGACTTCGTGCCCTCCTGACCCGTCGCGCGAGCCCAACCGCAACAATGAGCAGTCATCCCGTCGTCGGCACCAATGGATAGGACCAGGCACATGGCTTCGGTGAGCATCAAGGACGTCGCCGCCGTGGCGGGGGTCTCGGTCGGCACCGTGTCCAACGTGCTCAACCGTCCCGACGCCGTCCGTCCGACCACGCGGGCCAAGGTCGAAGCAGCGATCGCCCAGCTCGGCTTCGTGCCCAATGCCTCGGCTCGACAGCTCGCCGCGGGGCGAAGTCGCACGCTCGCCTACCTCGTCCTCGACGCGTCCAACCCGTTCTTCACCGACGTCACCCGGGGAATCGAGGAGGTCGCGAAGACGGAGCACCTGTCGCTGTTCATGTGCAACAGCGACCTCGACGCGGACCGCGAGGACCAGTACCTCGAGCAGCTCACCGAGCTGCGGGTGCGCGGCGTGCTGATCACGGCGATCGACTACGCCAACCCTCGGTTGGCCCGGCTGCGGGAGCAGGGGGTCCCGGTCGTCCTGGTCGACCGGGCGCCGCAGGGCCCCCACGACTGGTGCACGGTGGGGGTCGACGACGTGAGCGGTGGCGAGCTCGCCCTCAACCACCTCATCGAGGCGGGGCACCACAGCTTCGCCTTCATCGGGGGGCCCCTCGAGATCCCCCAGGTCAAGGACCGTCAGATCGGGGCCCGCAGGGCCATGGAGACCGCCGGCCTGCGCCCCGACGACCTCGTCTGGATCCAGACCGACGCGCTCACGATCGCCGAGGGCCGGCGGGCCGGAGAGCGGCTGCTCGGCCTGCCGCGGCGCAGTCGCCCGACGGGGGTGTTCTGCGCCAACGACCTGCTTGCCCTGGGCCTCCTGCAGCACCTGGTGCAGCTCGGTGTGCGGGTGCCCGACGACGTGGCCATCGTGGGGTACGACGACATCGAGTACGCGGCTGCGGCCGCCGTGCCGCTCACCACCGTGGCCCAACCGCGACAGCTCCTCGGTCGCACGGCCGCCCGGCTGCTCGTGGACGAGGCCGAGCAGGGCGACGAGCACGAGCACCAGCACGTGGTCTTCCAGCCCGAGCTCGTGGCCCGCGCCTCCACTGCTGCCGCCCGCAGGAGCGCCTGATGAAGATCGCGCTGTTCGTCACGTGCCTCGGAGACGTTCTCTTCCCGGACGTGGGTCGCGCCACGGTCACGGTGCTCGAGAGGCTCGGTCACGAGGTCGTCTTCCCCCAGGCCCAGACCTGCTGCGGCCAGATGCACACCAACACCGGCTACCAGCGTGACGCGGTGGGGCTGGTCCGCCACCACGTCGATGTCTTCGAGCAGGCCGTCGCGGACGGCTGCGAAGCTGTCGTGGCGCCTTCCGGGTCGTGCGCCGGCTCGGTGCGCCACCAGCACGCCGCGATCGCGCGCCGCGCCGGTGACGAGCCGTTGGCCGTGCGAGCGGAGGCGGTCGCGGCGAAGACCTTCGAGCTGTCCCAGCTGCTCGTCGACGTGCTCGGCGTGACCGATGTGGGGGCCTCCTACCCGCACCGCGTGACCTACCACCCCACCTGCCACTCCCTGCGCCTGCTGGGAGTCGGCGAAGCCCCGTTGCACCTGCTGCGCGCGGTGCGCGGCATCGACCTGGTCGAGCTGCCCGCAGCCGACGTGTGCTGTGGCTTCGGGGGCACCTTCTCGGTCAAGAACGCCGAGACCTCCACCGCCATGCTCGCCGACAAGATGTCCTCCGTCCTCACGACCAAGGCCGAGGTCGTCACCGCCGGTGACTCCTCCTGCCTCATGCACATCGGTGGCGGCCTCTCCCGCCTGAAGACAGGGGTGCGACCCGTGCACCTCGCCGAGATCCTGGCGAGCACCGCATGAGCACCTTCCTCGGCATGCCGGGTGGCCGGGTGCGCGGCCCCGCCGCCGACACCGCCGTGGGCCACCTGACCGGCGACCGGTCGTTTCCCGCCGAGGCCCGAGACGCGCTGGCCAACACTCAGCTGAGGCGCAACCTCGCCCACGCCACCTCCACCATCCGGGCCAAGCGGGCCAGCGTGGTGGCCGAGGTGCCGGACTGGGAGGCCCTGCGCGACGCCGGCTCCGCGATCAAGGCCGACACGATGGCCCGGTTGCCCGAGCTGCTCGAACAGCTCGAGGCCAACGTCATCGCAAGGGGCGGCACCGTCCACTGGGCGCGCGACGCCGCCGAGGCCAACCGCATCGTGACCGACCTCGTCCGTGCCACGGGAGCCCACGAGGTCGTCAAGGTCAAGTCGATGGCCACCCAGGAGATCGGGCTCAACGAGGCCCTCGAGGCCGCAGGCATCACCGCCCACGAGACCGACCTGGCCGAGCTGATCGTCCAGCTCGGCCACGACAAGCCGTCGCACATCCTCGTCCCGGCGATCCACCGCGGGCGGGCCGAGATCCGCGAGATCTTCGCCCGCGAGATGCCCGGCGTGGACCCGGGCCTGACCGACGAGCCGGCGGTGCTCGCGGCCGCGGCCCGGACCCACCTGCGTGAGGTGTTCCTGCGAGCCAGGGTCGCGGTCTCCGGTGCGAACTTCGGGGTCGCCGAGACGGGCACGCTCACTGTGGTCGAGTCCGAGGGCAACGGACGAATGTGCCTGACGCTGCCCGAAACCCTGATCAGCGTGATGGGCATCGAGAAGGTCGTCCCGACGTGGCGCGACCTCGAGGTCTTCCTCCAGCTCCTGCCCCGCTCCTCCACGGGCGAGCGGATGAACCCCTACACGTCGACCTGGACCGGGGTCACCCCCGGCGACGGACCCCAGGAGTTCCACCTGGTCCTGCTCGACAACGGCCGCACCCGCGCGCTCGCCGACGAGCTCGGCCGCACCGCCCTGCACTGCATCCGTTGCTCGGCCTGCCTCAACGTGTGCCCGGTCTACGAACGCACCGGCGGCCACGCCTACGGCTCGGTCTACCCCGGCCCGATCGGCGCCATCCTGACGCCGCTGCTGACCGGCCTGACCGGCGGAGACGACCCCAACGACTCGCTGCCGTACGCCTCCTCGCTCTGTGGGGCGTGCTACGACGTGTGCCCGGTGAAGATCAACATCCCCGACATGCTCGTCCAGCTGCGCGCCGAGCACACCGAGGCCCATGCCGACAACCACCGACTCCCCAGCCCTGAGGCCGCCGTCATGAAGGCCGCCGCCTGGGCGATGGCCGACGAACGGCGTTTCGCGAAGGCGGGACGCGCCGCGGCGCTGGCACGACACGGCATACGAAAAGGAAAGACCCTCATCCCCCTCCCTCCGCCGCTGAGCGGGTGGACCGCCTCGCGCGACGCCCCCAGCCCGCAGGCCGAGTCCTTCCGCGACTGGTGGACCCGCACCCGTGGGAGCTCGTCGTGACCGCCCGCGAGGAGGTGCTGGCCCGCATCCGCGGCGCCCTCGGCGAGGACCCGTCAGCGCCGCCGGTGACTCGCACCTACCGCACGCAGGGCGCGTATGCCGCGGGCGCACCTGAGCTCGTCCTCCAGCTCGTCGACCGGCTCGAGGACTACAAGGCCACCGTCGTCCGCGTCGGCGCGGACCCCCCCACGACTCCATCGGACAGGCGGTTGCGAACGCGTTGGCCTCCCTCGAGATCGGACAGGCCGTCACTCCTGCCGGCACACCGCGCGAGTGGACCTCGTGGCTGGCCGACGTCGTCGTGGACGACGACTCACTGGACGCCAGAGCGCTCGACCGCATCCCCGCGGTCGTCACCGGGTCCGTGGTCGCGATCTCCGAGACCGGCACCATCGTCCTCGACGCCGGGCTCCTCTGCGGGCGCCGCGCCATCACCCTGGTCCCCGATACCCACGTCTGCGTCGTCCGGACGGCCGACATCGTGCAGACGGTTCCCGAGGGACTGGGCCGGGTGGACCCGAGGGCCCCACTCACCTTCATCAGTGGACCCTCGGCGACGAGCGACATCGAGCTGGACCGCGTCGAAGGTGTCCACGGGCCGCGCACCCTGGTCGTCGTCCTGGCCGGCTGATCCCGCCACCGGGCCCACACCGGGCCTACACCGGGGGGCTCACACGCCGGTGACCCTCAGGGTGGGGACCATCGCCGAAAGGGCCGAATCAACCATGATGCCTCCTCCCGATGGGTGGGCAAATGGCTCAAACTGACTATGGTCTGGAGGGCTCACCGCGAGGAATCTTGGTGCGGGGAAGAGAGGTGCCTACGCAACAGGGGGCCAGGGGGCGTAGGCACCTCTCACCACGTCTCGGGATCGCGCCTCAGGGTCGTGTGGCCCGAGATTTCCTGCGCCTCGAGCAGCGCGTGGGGTTCGAGCGGAAGCGCTCGGCACCTGACGCGGCCCACGCCGTCAAGTCGGTCGAGGCCCGAGGGCTCGTCCTCCCGGAGGGGCACAAACCGCTCGATCAGTCGCTGCCACATGTCCGGTCCGCCCTTTCGTCGATGGCCGAGCTGGCTCGGTGACAGGAACAACGAGGACGAGGGTGCCGAGGTCACGGTGCGTCGTCGTCACCGCTCGACCAGGTAGGGGTCGGCCCACGCGCTGATGATCCGGGCCGCCCGCTTGGCCTGGTTCCTGCCGGTGAGCAGGTGGTCGGCGCCTTCGAGTGACACGAAGCTGCGTGGGTGCCGAGCGGCCCGGAAGATCTCGCTCGCGTTCGCGATGCCCACGGTGTTGTCGGTCGGGGAGTGCATCACCAGGAGTGCCCGGCGCAGGGTCCTGATCTGCTCGCGCAGGTCCACCGCCCGGACGTCCTCGATGAAGTGCCGGCGCAGGACGAGCGCCTTGCCACCGATAAGGAAAGGAGCCTCCCCGTCGGCCAGGATCCGCTCCACGAGGGCGTCGTAGTTGTGCTCCACGTGCCCTGGTTCGTACGGCGCTCCGATGCTCGCCACCGCCCGCACGGACTCGAGGTGGTGGGCCGCCGCGATCACCGCCGCGCCCCCGAAGGAGTGCCCCACCAGGAGCCGCACCTGGCGACCGGACTCGTTCATGAACCGCACCGCCTGGGCGGTGTCCGCGACCTTGTGCGAGAACGACCCGTCCCCCCAGTCACCCTCGGAGTCACCGAGCCCGAGGTTGTCGAACCGCAGCATCCCGATGCCCTCGAGGGCCAGCTGCTTGCAGATCCGGCTGGCCGCGGGGCTGTTCTTGCCCAAGGTGAAGCCGTGGGAAAAGACGCCCCAACCCCGGACCGGCCCATCGGGCTGGTCGATGACGCCGGCAAGGCGCGGTCCGCTGGTACTGGAGAACGACACCGACTCGGGCACGGTGCCCATGCTCTCAAACTCCCGAGGGACCGCGCCGCGCTGCTCGGGGCGTGAGAACATCGACGGGCCCAGCAACGAGAGGGTCAGAGTCCCGGCACCAACCGGTTCGGCGAGCCGCCGGCCACGGTGCACTGACCGGGGCCTCAGGAGGTCAGGGGGCTGATCCGTCCCTCGTACGCCGTGCGGATGTGGCTGACGGGCGCCGCGGCAGCACCGACGCGACGGGGCAGCGCAGGAGCCGAGTCGTTCGAGGTGCCCACACCGTCACGTCGGTCCAGCGACGAGACGTCCTCGTCCATGAGGGGGACGAACCGTTCGAGCAGCCGTTGCCACATATCCATCGACCCTTCACCGTTCAGGACGAGCACTCGTCCGGGCGATCCTTCTGACGCGCAGCATGAACGATGCCGCAGACAAGGCGTTGGCGGCGCGCCGGTGCGGGCGGTCTCGTTCGTTGGTCACCGAGCGATGTCCGAACGGACGATCGGCCACTCCCGACCAAATCGGGACGAGTCCGGCTGGTCCGGGCCACGGAGTCGTACGAACCTCACCCGCGGCCCGGAGCCGGCCCGCGCGTGGGCGGATCAGCCGGCCCAACCCTGGGCGGTGGACTGCGCCCCCACCAGCTCGACGGCCACCTCGAACCAGACGGTAGATCCGGCCGAGGTCCGGTGGGCTCCGAAGGCGTCGGCGATGGCGCGCACGAGCGACAGGCCCCGGCCGCGGACTGCCATGGGTTCCGCGCCGGTCAACAGTGGCTCGCCCCTGTTGCCACTGTCGGCGACGGTCACGGCCAGGATCCCGGTGTCGAGGTCCATGGTGAGGTGTGACTCGGTCCCGGCATGCAGGACGGCGTTGGTGATGAGCTCGGAGATCCCGGTGACGACGGTGTGCTGGTCCCCGTCGCCGACGTTCCAGTCGGTCAGCTGCTCGCGCGCCCAGTCCCGAGCGGCACGCACGGACTCCGGCATGGGTGGGACGACGATCGCGGCCCGCCGGTGCCCCGCCGGTGAGCGCCCGACGGCAAGCACTGCGCAGTCATCCTCCTGGCCGGAGGTCTGCAGCATCGAGTCCATGACGTGCTGCGCCACGCTGCGCGGGCTGCCGGGCGGCATGTCGGACAACACCTCCAGCAGCCGGGCCTCGCCCTCGTCGAAGGCCTCACCGCGCCGCTCGAGAAGGCCGTCCGTGAAGCAGACCAGCATGTCGCCGACCCCGAGGGTGAGGTGGTGTGCCGGCCGGACCCCTTCAATCCCCAGCGGCGGACCGACGGGCACCGTCAACAGCATCGCCCGCGACTGACCCTCCTCGCGGGAGGCATGGCCGAAGAGCAGTGCCGGGAGCGGGTGGCCCGCGCTGGCCAGCACGACGTCGCCCGTCTCGGGGTCGACCGTGCCGTAGAGCATCGTCACGAACAGCTCGCCACCGAAGGCCATCCCCGGTCTGGCCCGGGGCGAGCCGAGCGGCATCGACGCCGGCCACAGGGCGTCCAGGTCCCAGACGACACGGTCGAGGGCGTTCATGACCGAGGCCGGCTCGCTGTTGGTCAGGGCCGCGCCCCGCACGGCGGCGCGCACCTGGCCCATGACCGTGGCTGCCATGACGCCCCGCCCGACGACGTCTCCGATGACCACGGCCAGCCGGCCATCCGGGAGGAAGAACGAGTCGTAGAAGTCTCCGCCGGCCACCGTCCCCTCCGACACCGGCTCGTAGCGAGCGGCGATGCTGATCGCGTCGGACTGCGGCAGGTTGGGGGGCAGCAGCGTGCGTTGGAGGAGCTCTGCCGTGGTGCGCTCGGCGTCATAGACGACGGCCCGACCCAGGGCATCCCCCACGAGCTCACGGAAAGGCGCGAGCACCGCCATGACGTCGTGCGGCACGGGAGCGGCCTCGCGCTGGATGACGAGCGCCGAGTCCCTTCCGCCCGCCTTGGTCGGCACGGCCACGATCTCGCCGTTGTCGGACAGGTAGGGCTCGCCGCGCGCGATCGCCTGGGCGATGGTCGCCGACATGTCCTCCCCGAGCTCGGACCAGATCAGCGGCAAGCGCTCCTCGTCGGGCGAGAGCTGCTCGATCCGGTGGCGTCGCGCCATCCGCCACGAGGCCGGCCCCGGCGACGGCAGGCAGATCGAGACGGACAGCCCGTCGAAGGCCACCATCGCCTGGCGCAGGACCACCTTGCACACGTCGTCCACGGTGACTGCGACAGCGAGCTGGGCGGCGAGCTTCGCGACGGCGCGCGCCCGCCCGATGGCACTGGTGGTCTCGACGATGACGTGCAGGACCGCCAGCACGCTCCCGTCCTCGGCCAGGACCGGCGACCCGCTCCGCAGGAAGTAGCCGACGTCGGTCCCGTCGTCCGGCCCCTCCTGGGACCCGTCTCGGGACCCACCCTGGGACCCGGTGCCGTGGCCGGCAACCGACCCTCGCCCGCGGTCCAGCCGCAGCTCGCTGCCCTCGTCGAGGAACGACTCGCCCTCGGCAAAGGTGCGCTCTAGCAGCGGACCCACCCTGGGGTCGTCCCAGATCTCCGCGACCACCGTGCGCGCAGACTGTCCGAACGCCGACGGGTGCTTGCTGCCCAAGAGGTCGCGGAAGGCGTCGTTGTAGAGCATGGTGAGGTCGGCTCCACACAGCAGCGCCACCGGCAGCGGACACTCCAGGGCGATCTCCCAGGCGGCCTCGAGCTGTGGTGGCCACAGCGACCGAGCCCCGAGAGGCGTGGCGGCCCAGTCGCTGTGGGCAGCAAGACGACGCGCCTCCCGCGTTCGGCCCTCACCCACGCATTCCGCCTCTGTCCGACCTGGATCGCTCTATCCGAAAGGGTAGGGCCCCCACCGGTGCTGAGACACGGTCATTTCAGACTGAATCGGGAGTTCCTCGTCACGGCGTCCACCTGGTCGATGAGGAAAGCCCACTCCCAGGCCACCTGCCGCCACGCGTCATAGCGCCCACTCTTGCCCCCGTGGCCCGCGACCATCTCGGTGCGCAGCAGCACGGGGCGCTGGGCTGGGTCACTCGTCGTGGCTTCCCTCAGGCGGGCAACCCACTTCGCCGGTTCTGTGAAGAACACCCGCGTGTCGTTGAGCGACGTGGTGGCGAGGACCGCCGGGTATGCCGCGTGCTGCACGTTCTCGTACGGCGAGTAGGACTTCATGTAGCCGTAGACCTCGGGGTCGGCCAGCGGGTTGCCCCACTCCTCCCACTCCACCACCGTCAGCGGCAGCGAGGGGTCGAGGATCGTGGTGAGGGCGTCGACGAAAGGGACGGCGGCGTGCACGGCACGGAAGCGAGCGGGCGCAAGGTTCACCGCTGCACCGATGAGCAGGCCACCAGCCGAACCGCCTTCTGCCACCAGTCGATCCGGTGCCACCCAGCCGCTCTCGACGAGGTGCTCAGCACAGCTGACGAAGTCGGTGAAGGTGTTCTTCTTGGTCGCGAGCTTTCCTTCGTCGTACCACGCCCGTCCGAGCTCGCCACCCCCGCGAACGTGCGCGATGGCATAGACGAAGCCGCGTTCGAGCAGCGACAGCCGGGCCACCGAGAAGTAGGGGTCGGACGAGATCTCGTACGAGCCGTAGGCCGTGAGCAGCCCCGGGTGGGCTCCGTCGGGTCGGGTGCCGGCGGGGTAGACCAGCGACAGCGGCACCTTGGTGCCGTCCGCCGCGGTCGCCCACTCGCGCCGCTGCTCGTACTGCGTCGGGTCGTAGTCGCCGAGCACTGGCTGTCGCTTGAGCAGCTCGAACTCTCGGCTGACGACGTCGTAGTCGTAGACCGTCTTGGGCGTCACCATCGACTCGAAGACGACCTGCAGCCTCGTCGAGGCGCTCTCGGGGTTGTCGCCGAGCCCGACCGAGTAGACCGGCTCGTCGAACTGCAGGTCGTGGTGGCCGGCGAAGCCCGACGCCTGAGCCGGGTCGCGGTCGAGGACCCGCAGGGCGGTCAGCCCGTCCCTGCGCAGCGACAGCACTGCGACGTCGTCGAAGGCGTCGATGCCCTGGAACCGCTCCCCCCGCTCGGCCCGCATCAGGGTCTGCCACTGGTCGGCCGAGGTGGCATCGAGCGGGGCCCAGGCCAGGTCGGAGTCGATCGAGTCCGCGTTGTGCACGATCAGCAGGCGGTCTCCTGCGGGCTCCACGTCGTACTCGACACCCTCGCGCCGGGGCGCGACGACGCGGAACTCGCCCGTCGGGTCGGCTGCGTCGAGGATCCGGACCTCCGACGTCGTCTTCGAACCCAGGCCGATCATCAGCCAGCGGTCGTCCCGGGAGGACCCGACGCCCATCCAGAAGCGCTCGTCCTCCTCATGGTGGACGAGGACGTCAGCGGCCGTGGGAGTACCGACCTCGTGTCGCCAGACCTGGTGGGGGCGCCAGGTCTCGTCGACCCGCGTGTAGAAGAGGTGCTGGCCGTCGAGCGAGAACACGCACCCGTAACCCACCTCGTCGACCGCAGTGTCGATGACGTCGCCGGTGCGAAGGTCCTTGACCCGCAACGCGAACCGCTCGTCGCCCTCGGTGTCCACGGCATACGCGAGGCGCTGGTGGTCCGGGCTCACCGTGAGCGCCCCGAGTGCGAAGAAGTCGTGCCCCGCCGCCTCGGCGTTCGCGTCGAGCAGGATCTGTTCGCCCTCGACCTCGGAGCCGGGCTCGGGCATCGGTCGCGGCGCGCCCTCGACCCGCGGGGCGCGGCACTCGACGGTGTACTGCGAGCCCTCGAAGCTGCGGGAGTAGTACCACCAGGGGCCGCTCGCGACCGGGACCGAGAGGTCGGTCTCCTGGGTGCGGGAGCGGATCTCCTCGAAGATCGCGTCGCGCAGTGGCTGCAGGTCGGCGGTCACCGCCTCGGCGTAGGCGTTCTCCGCCTCGAGGTGCGCGCGCACCGCCGGGTCCTCCTTGTCACGCAGCCACTCGTAGGGGTCGACGATGACGTCACCGTGGTGTTCCCGCGTGCTCTCGCGCTGCTCCGCCCGAGGGGGGGCCGGGGCGGGTCCCGTCGGCACAGGCGGCGCACTCACCATGGGCGCGGTGGTTGGTGGGGTTGCCTCAGGCGTGGTCACGCTCGCACCCTACGTGGTGGCCTCAGCCGGCCAGGCAGCGCGGGCCGAGGATCACCTTGAGGTCGCCGAAGAGCGCTTCCGTCGCGTTGACCCGGTAGGAGTCCTCGAGCTTCATCAGGACCGAGCGACCGGGTTGGCTCAGTCGGACGTGGACCTCGGTGGAGCCGGGGTGCGACGACAGCACCGACTTCAGCTCCTCGACCTTGGTCTGGGTTGCCCGGTTGGTGTCGATGGTGACCACGACGGGGCCCCGCGGCCCCTCTGAGATGTCGGGCAGCGTCAGGTCGGAGGCGAAGATGGTCGGGGTGTCGTCGCGCCGGTTCACCCGGCCCTTGACGACGACGACGGCGTCGTGGGTGAGCGCATGCTGAACCGTGAGGTAGGCGCTCGGGAAGAAGAGGCACTCGATCGCGCCCTCGAGGTCCTCCACCGTGACGATCGCCCAGAGGTCGCCCTTCTTGGTGCGCTTGACCTGCAGGCCGGTGATCAGCCCGGCGATCGTGACGTTGGCTCCCTCGGGCTTGCCGTCCTCCCCCATCAGGCTCGCGATCGAGGTGTCGGCGTGTGAGCTGAGCACGTGCTCGATCCCGAACAGCGGGTGGTCGGACACATAGAGCCCCAGCATCTCGCGCTCGAACTGCAGGAGGGTCTTCTTGTCCCATTCGACGCTGGGAATGGTGGGTAGCACGGAGAAGTCGACGGACTCCCCTGCCGCATCGTCGCCGAAGGACCCGAACAGCGAGTCCTGGCCGATCGCCTCCTGGCGCTTGATGTCGACGAAGTTGTCCACGAAGTCCTCGTGCACGCGGTAGAGCCCTTGTCGCGACTCCTGCAGCCCGTCGAAGGCGCCGGCCTTGATCAGCGACTCGATGGTGCGCTTGTTGCAGACCACGGCTGGGCACTTGGACAGGAAGTCCTTGAACGAGGTGAAGGCGCCCTTCTCCTCGCGCGCGGCCACGATCGCCTCGACGACGTTGTGCCCGACGTTGCGGATCGCCTGCATGCCGAAGCGGATGTCGGTGCCCACCGCGGCGAACCGCGCCACCGAGTCGTTGACGTCGGGGGGCAGCACCTTGATGCCCATCCGCCGACACTCGCCCAGGTAGAGCGCCGACTTGTCCTTGTCGTCGCCGACACTCGTGAGCAGCGCTGCCATGTACTCAGCCGGGTAGTTGGCCTTGAGGTACCCGGTCCAGTAGGACACCAGCCCGTAGGCGGCGGTGTGCGCCTTGTTGAACGCGTAGTCCGAGAAGGGCACGAGGACGCCCCACAGTGCCGCGATCGAGGCCTCGTTGAACCCCTTGGCCTTCATGCCCTGGGAGAACGGGACGTACTCCGCGTCGAGGACTTCCTTCTTCTTCTTGCCCATCGCGCGACGCAGCAGGTCGGCGTTGCCGAGGGTGTAGCCGGCCAGCTTCTGGGCGATCTCCATGACCTGCTCCTGGTAGATCACGAGGCCGTAGGTGGTGCCGAGGATCGGCAGGAGGGCGTCGACCATCTCCTGCTGGAGCTTGCCCGCCAGCTGCGGGTCGAGCGGCGTGAGCTCCTGCTTGCCGTTCTTGCGCAGGGCGAAGTTGGTGTGGGCGTTGACCCCCATCGGGCCGGGTCGGTAGAGCGCGAGGGCCGCGGAGATGTCCTCGAAGTTGTCGGGCTGCATCAGCTTGAGCAGCGTGCGCATGCCGCCGCCGTCGAGCTGGAAGACCCCGAGGGTGTCGCCGCGTGCCAGCAGGTCGAACGTGGCCTTGTCGGTCATGTCCTTGGACAGCGCGTCGAGGTCGATCTCCTCGCCACGGTTGGCCACCACGTTGTCGATGGCGTCGTCGAGGATGGTGAGGTTGCGCAGGCCGAGGAAGTCCATCTTGACCAGCCCGAGCGCCTCACAGCTCGGGTAGTCGAACTGGGTGATGACCTGGCCGTCCTGCAGCCGCCGCATGATCGGGATGACGTCGATGAGCGGCTCGCTCGACATGATCACGCCGGCGGCGTGCACCCCCCACTGACGCTTGAGCCCCTCGAGGCCGAGCGCGGTGTCGACGATCTCCTTGAAGTGCGGCTCGGTCTCGACGAGCGTGCGGAAGTCGCCGCCCTCGTTGTAGCGCTTGTGCTCCTTGTTGTAGATCTCGGCGAGTGGCACGCCCTTGCCCATGACGTCGGGCGGCATCGCCTTGGTGAGCTGCTCCCCCACGACGAACGGGTGGCCCATCACCCGGGCGGCGTCCTTGACGGCCTGCTTGGCCTTGATGGTGCCGTAGGTGACGATCTGGGCGACGCGGTCGGCGCCGTACTTGTCCGTCACGTACTTGATGACCTCACCGCGTCGGCGCTCGTCGAAGTCGACGTCGAAGTCAGGCAGCGAGGGTCGTTCGGGGTTGAGGAACCGCTCGAAGATCAGGCCGTGCGGGATCGGGTCGAGGTCGGTGATCTTCATGGCGTACGCGCACATCGACCCCGCACCCGAGCCACGACCGGGACCGACCCGGATGCCGTTCTCCTTGGCCCAGTTGATGAAGTCGGCGACGACGAGGAAGTAGCCGGCATAGCCCTTGGAGACGATGACGTCGGTCTCGAAAGCGGCCTGCTTGGTGGCGTAGTCGGGGACCCCGCCCGGGAACCGCTCGACCAGCCCTCGCTGGACCTCCTTGATGAACCACGACTCCTCGTTCTCCCCTGGGGGGCAAGGGAAACGGGGCATGTAGCGGCCCTCGTCCTCGGTGAACGAGATGTCGCACATCTCTGCGATGAGCAGGGTGTTGTCGCACGCCTCGGGCAGCTCGCGCCAGGTGTGGCGCATCTCGGCCGGGCTCTTGAGGTAGAAGTCGTCGGCGTCGAACTTGAACCGGTTGGGGTCCATCAGGGTCGAGCCGGACTGGACACAGAGCAGGGCGGAGTGCGCCTTGGCGTCCTCGCGCGTCGTGTAGTGCAGGTCGTTGGTCGCGACCAGGGGCAGACCGAGCTCGCGGGCCAGGCGCAACAGGTCCTTCTGCACCCGCCGCTCGATGTCGAGGCCGTGGTCCATCAGCTCGGCGAAGTAGTAGTCCTTGCCGAAGATGTCGCGGAAGTCCGACGCCGCCTGCAGCGCCTCGCGGTACTGGCCGAGGCGAAGGCGGGTCTGTACCTCGCCCGACGGACACCCGGTCGTCGCGATGAGCCCCTGGCCGTACTGGCCGAGCAGCTCGCGGTCGATGCGCGGCCACTTGGCGTAGACCTGGTCGAGGCTGGCCTGGGAGTCGAGCCGGAAGAGGTTGTGCAGGCCGTTGTTGTTGCGGGCCAGCAGCGTCATGTGGGTGTAGGCACCCGACCCGGAGACGTCGTCGCCGCCCTGGTGGTCCTCGCCCCACTTGACCCTCGTCTTGTCGGTGCGGTGGGTGCCCGGCGTGACGTAGGCCTCCACCCCGATGATCGGCTTGACGCCCGTCCCCTGGGCCTTCTTCCAGAACTCGTAGGCCCCGAAGACGTACCCGTGGTCGGTCGTGGCCAGGGCCGGCATCCCCATCTCCGCGGCCTTGGTGAACAGGTCACCGATCCGCGCCGCGCCATCGAGCATGGAGTACTCGGTGTGCACGTGGAGGTGGACGAACGAGTCGTTGCCGCTCGAGGTGGTGGAAGAGGCGCGGGAGCCGGGCTGGGAGGACATCGAGACGATCCTAAGCCTCCCCACCGACTGCCCCTCGGCGTGTCGGGACCCCGTGTCGCGGCGGGTTCCCGACGCCTCCCCCACCACGCTCAGGTATGCCGCAGAGCCGGCCCCGCGGCATACGTCAGCGCCCGCCCGGACGGCTCAGAGACGCTCGAGCGCCTGGGCCAGGTCAGGCGGGTAGGGGCTCTCGTAGGTGACGTACTTGCCGGTTCCGGGGTGGTCGAAGCCGAGCCCCACGGCGTGCAGCCACTGCCGCTCGAGACCGAGTCGGGACGCCAGGGTGGGATCGGCGCCGTAGGTGAGGTCGCCCGCGCAGGGGTGGTGCAGCGCGGAGAAGTGCACCCTGATCTGGTGGGTGCGGCCGGTCTCGAGGTGGATGTCGAGGAGCGAGGCGGCCCGGAATGCCTCGATCACCTCGTAGTGGGTGACGCTGGGCTTGCCCTTCTCCATCACCGCGAACTTGTAGTCGTGGTTCGGGTGTCGGCCGATCGGTGCGTCGATCGTGCCGACGACCGGGTCGGGCAGGCCCTGGACGAGGGCGTGGTACTTCTTGTCGACGCTGCGGCTGCGGAAGGCCTGCTTGAGGACACTGTAGGCGTACTCGGACTTGGCCACCACCATCAGGCCGCTCGTGCCGACATCGAGGCGCGAGACGATCCCCTGCCGCTCGCTCGCCCCGCTGGTGGCGATCCGGTAGCCGGCCGCCGCCAGGCCGCCGACGACCGTCGGGCCGGTCCAGCCCACGCTCGGGTGGGCCGCCACCCCCACGGGCTTGTCGACCACGACCAGGTCGTCGTCGTCGTGGATGATGCTCATCCCGGGTACCGGCTCGGCGATCACCTTGAGCGTCGGGCTCTGCTCGCTGGCCGGCAGGGTCACCTCGAGCAGGTCGCCCGCGCTGACGCGGTCGGACTTCCCGGCCTGCTTGTGGTTGACCTGGACGTCACCCGCGGAGGCGAGGTCGGCGGCCTTGGTGCGCGAGACCCCGAACAGCCGGGCCAGGGCAGCGTCGACACGCTCCCCCTCGAGCCCGTCCGGGACGAAAAGGGTTCTGGCGTCAGTCATCTGCGGCCTCATGTCGTCCGTGGTGGGGGCGTTTGCCGTCGACACCGATACCGCGCAGGGCCAGCAGCCCGATGGCTGCGGCGGCGCCGACGATGGCGATGTCGGCGATGTTGCCGATGAACAGGCCGAAGTAGTCGATGAAGTCCACGACGTGTCCGCGTCCGGGACCGGGCTCGCGAACCATCCGGTCAGTGAGGTTGCCGAGGGACCCGCCCAGCAGCAGCCCCAGTGCCCAGGCCCAGCCGCGGCTCCCGATCCGGCGGGCCGTGCGGATGATGACGACCAGCACGGCGAACGCGATCAGGGTGAGCACCCAGGTGGCGCCGTTCCCGATGGAGAACGCGGCGCCGGCGTTGCGGATCAGGTTGAGCCGGATGAACTCCCCGACAACGTTGACGGGTGCGCCCGGGTCGAGGTGGTCCAGGGCCCAGGCCTTCGTCGCCTGGTCGGCGAGGTAGGCCGTGAGGGCCGCTGCGGCCATCAGGCCGAAGAGGCGTCGGCGCTCTGGTGCGGGTCTGGTGGTGGTGGGGGACTCGTCGGCCGCGATCAGCGGCGCTCCTGCTTCGTCTTGCATGTCACGCATAGGGTCGCACGAGGAGCGGCCTGAAGGCGAAGTTTGCCGATCGGGTTGCCGCAGGACTCGCAGATTCCGTAGCTGCCGTTGTCGAGCCGCTCGATGGCGTGGAGGTTCTGGTCGAGCATCTCGCGGGCGTTGTTGGCCAGCGAGATCTCCTGCTCGCGCTCGAACGTCTTGGCTCCTGCATCCGCCTGGTCGTCCCCGGCGCCGTCGCCGGCGTCCCGCATCAGCCCGACCAGATCGGCCTCGGCGACGGTGATCTCCTGGCGCAGGTGCGCGACGTCGGCCTCGATCGCGGTGCGGATCTCGCGCAGCTCCTTCGCCGTCCACGGAGACTCGTCGTCACGGACCCGCAGGGACCGGGGGGCGGTCCTGGTGGCGGCGCTGGTCTTCTTGACCGGTGCCGCGCTCGTCTTCTTGGCGGGTGCGGCCTTCTTGGCGGGTGCGGCCTTCTTGGCGGGTGCGGCCTTCTTGGCGGGYGCGGCCTTCTTCGCGGGCGCGGCCTTCTTCGCGGGCGCGGCCTTCTTCGCGGGCGCGGCCTTCTTCGCGGGCGCGGCCTTCTTCGCGGGCGCGGCCTTCTTCGCGGGCGCGGCCTTCTTCG
>NZ_JBFUHC010000016.1:0-1343 GCF_056402615.1 Pedococcus sp. P3_C7
TGTAGGCATTCGGCTGATGGTTGACGGTTTTACGTCGGTTGATCCTTGACACTCCTTACGTCAGTTTGTCCTGCGGGTCTTGGTCAGTGCACCTCCCAAGGGTCGTTTGTTGCGGACGGGGCCGGTGCTGTCGCGTCGCACGGTGCGCAGCAGCTCGTTGCCGATCCAGAACTGGAGGGTGTCGGGGCCGACGTGGACGTCGCAGCGTTCACCGGCCCGGTGGCGTCCGACGGAGACCTGTTGCCAGGAGACGCACACGACGCCGACGGTGGAGACCTTCCGGGCGACCCATTCGGGGCCGTCTCGGTCGGGCTGGTCGCGCAGCGTCCTGCGGGTGGTGACGGTGAACCTCTCCGCCGGGGTGGCCATGTCCAGGGACTGGTGGGGCCGGTCCTGGTTGTAGGAGGCGACCCATTCGTCCATGGCTTGCTGGGCGGTGGCCTTTGAGGTGAACAGGGTCCCGGTGAGCAGTTCGGCGCGCAGGGTCCGGTGGAAGCGTTCGATCTTGCCGGTGGTGGTGGGTGAGCGGGGCTTGGTCAGCAGGTGCTCGATCCCGTTCTCGCGGCAGATCCGGTCGAACAGCACCTCGGTCGGTGGGTGGTTGAACCGGCCGGTGAAGACCTTGCCGTTGTCGGTCAGGATCTGTTCGGGCACCCCGTGGGTGGCCAGCGCCGCGGTAAACGCGTCACAGACCAGCTGGGTGCGTTCGCGGGCCATCAGGGCCGCGCACACGCAGAACCGGGAGTGGTCGTCGACCCCGGTCAGACACTTCAGCGTGGTCCCGTCCCGCAGGCCGATGCCACCCACGACGTCCATTTGCCACAGCTCCATCGGCTGGCCGCGCTCCCAGCGCTTCCACTCCTCGCGGCGCCGTCGCCGGGCCGTGGAGTCGATCAGGTTCGCCCGTCGTAACGCCCGGTACACCCCGGACTCGGAGACGCTGGTGTTCTTCCTGGCCAGTTCGAACACAATCCGGCGCGGACCCCAGCCCGGGTGCAGCCGGCGCAGCTCGAGCACCGCGACCTCCACCCCGGGATCCATCTGATGCGGACAGCTTCCGGGCCGATGGGACCGGTCGGCCAGCTCCTCCAAACCGCCCAGCTCGTACCTGGCCAACCACTCGTGCAGGGTTTGCCGCGAGACCGACCAGGCGGCCGCGACCTCCTTCACCGTGCGGCCGTCACTGATGACCGCCAGAACCGCCTTGTACCGCTGCTCAGCCACGCTCATCTCCCTCATCAAGGGAGTGTCAAGGATCAGCCGAAGTAGGTGTCAACCATCAACCGAAACACTGTCAGGCATCAACCGAAGCCCAAACGTCAAGCATCAGGCGAAGTCGTACA
>NZ_JBFUHC010000017.1:0-801 GCF_056402615.1 Pedococcus sp. P3_C7
CCAGCTGTACGTGCAGGGCTCACTGATCGCCCAGGGCACCGCGGCCGCACCGGTGGTGTTCACCTCCTTCCGGGACGACACCGCAGGCGGCGACACCAACAGCGACGGCAGCGCCACCCTCGCGGCCCCCGGCGACTGGACCGGCATCAGCACGGACAACTCCGCAGGTTCCTTGTTGGCGCTGGACCACGTGCGGGTCTCGTTCTCYACCAGTGGGGTGTCCTCGGGGGGACAGACCGACGCGTCGATCACCAACAGCGTGCTCGACAGCAACGCCCTCACAGCGATCAGCCTGACCGACCTGACCACCACCCCGAAGGTCATGGGAAACACGTTCACCAGGAACTCCCTGAACGACGACTTCACCCCCGCCTGCCGGGACACCTGGTGCAAGCACAACTACTTCCCCGTGTTCATCCGCTCGACCAACCTCGACCTGGCCCAGCTCACCGGCAACACCGGCACCGGCAACAGCTACGACGCGCTCGGCCTGAGTGGCACCCTCACCACGAACGCCACCTGGCCCACCAGCGGACTACAAATCGTCGTCGGCTTCCAGCCCTACTACTACCCAGGACGGCCCTACAGCGGCGGCCTAGACCTGACCGTGCCCGCCGGGGTGACCCTGACCATGCCCGCCGGCTCCGCGGCCAAGTTCGCTCCCCAGGACCAGCTGTACGTGCAGGGCTCACTGATCGCCCAGGGCACCGCGGCCGCACCGGTGGTGTTCACCTCCTTCCGGGACGACACCGCAGGCGGCGACACCAACAGCGACGGCAGCGCCACCCTCGCGGCCCCCGG
>NZ_JBFUHC010000018.1:0-779 GCF_056402615.1 Pedococcus sp. P3_C7
CGCCCCTCAACCTCCACCACCTGGTCCACCATCACCACCGCCACCACGACCAGCACCGGCACGTACACCGCCGCCTACACCATCCCCGCCACCGGAACCTGGTACTACCGCCTCACCGTCCCGGCCACCGCAACCGCCGCGACAGCCACCACCCCACAACGTCAAGTCATCGGGGCTTCGCCGGACAGCGCGCCCCCAGGAAGGGTCACGGATGTCACGGCGACACCTGGTCAGACCACCATCGCGCTGTCCTGGACCAACCCCCCCGATACCGACTTCACCGGGGTGATGATCCGCCGCACGACCGGCACCACCCCACCAGCCTCCCCCACCGACGGAACCCTGGTCGGCGACACCACGTCGAGCGCCACCAGCTACACCGACACCAGCCTGACCCCCGACACCCACTACGCCTACGCCCTGTTTGCCCACGACGCCATCCCYAACTATGCGGTGAGCGTGTCCGTGACGGCGCAAGTCGACGCTTGTACACCGGTGGTCGTGCACGTCACTGGAGCAATCACGTCGGATGAGGTTTGGAGTCCACAATGCGTGACGGCATACGTGCTCGATGGGTCGGTAACGATAGATGTCGGCGCGAAACTCCATATCCAGCCTGGAACGACTGTGAAGTTCGCTCCCCAGGACCAGCTGTACGTGCAGGGCTCACTGATCGCCCAGGGCACCGCGGCCGCACCGGTGGTGTTCACCTCCTTCCGGGACGACACCGCAGGCGGCGACACCAACAGCGACGGCAGCGCCACCCTCGCGGCCCCCGG
>NZ_JBFUHC010000019.1:0-374 GCF_056402615.1 Pedococcus sp. P3_C7
CGCCCCTCAACCTCCACCACCTGGTCCACCATCACCACCGCCACCACGACCAGCACCGGCACGTACACCGCCGCCTACACCATCCCCGCCACCGGAACCTGGTACTACCGCCTCACCGTCCCGGCCACCGCAACCGCCGCGACAGCCACGACGCCGCCACGCAAGGTCACCGGCGTCGCTGGGCTCGCGACCACCGTCTCCGGGTGGCCCACCACCTCCACCACGGGCGCCGTCGGATACACCCTGAGCTCCCCGATACGGGTCAAGACCGGGACCGGGTACACCACCCGGCGGATCAGCATCCAACGCCGCCCCTCAACCTCCACCACCTGGTCCACCATCACCACCGCCACCACGACCAGCACCGGCACGTA
>NZ_JBFUHC010000020.1:0-368 GCF_056402615.1 Pedococcus sp. P3_C7
GAAGACGTCGTAGTAGCCGTCGGGGTCGTCCGTGCGTGCGGACGTGACGGTCACGGCGGAGTCCTTGGCCCTGACCGCGGCGGTGACCTTGGCCAACGCAGCGCCGGTGACGGGGGTGTCGTTGCCGCCACCCCCGTGGTGTCCGCCACCACCGCCGCCGGCGGTGATGGTCTTGAGGTCCTTGCTGACCTCGAACCGGACGGTGGCGCCGGCCTTGGTGCCGAAGACGTCGTAGTAGCCGTCGGGGTCCGTGCGTGCGGACGTGACGGTCACGGCGGAGTCCTTGGCCCTGACCGCGGCGGTGACCTTGGCCAACGCAGCGCCGGTGACGGGGGTGTCGTTGCCGCCACCCCCGTGGTGTCCGCCAC